>NZ_JBEZYY010000010.1:86589-341925 GCF_040638975.1 Amycolatopsis sp. NPDC024027 | reverse complement strand
GGAACCTCCTCGTCTCGTACGGGCACCGGGAATTGATGGCTGCCGCGCTTCGCCGGAAGGCGACCACGAACGTACCGATCCGGTGAACTTCCGGCGACAGGCGCGGGATCGGCTGATCGGATCTCGGACCGCCCGGTCCTGTGGTAAAACCGGGGTGGCTATGCCTCACAAGGCTCGCCGCGAAGGGCGTGCCCGTTCAGCAAGCAGCGAACTTCGCGCGGGTCGCCGACTGCCTGGCCGCCATCGGGTGGCTCTGCGCCGCCGCCGGGCCGGTCGCGGTCGCCACGCACGCCTACGGCCGCCGGATCGAAGCGGAGCATGGGCTCGAGTGCCTCCGCACGGCGGTCGCCGCCGCGGACACGGTACGGGACGTCGAGACCATAGTGGACTGGCTGACGAAGTACCGGGGAATGCCGGACCCCGGGCGTGTGGCCGCCCGCCGGCGGGCCGGGTCGCGGTGGTGATCGGGGTCAGCCGGTGCGCCGGGATCGGGTTCGCGGTGGCGGCGGAACCCCGGCGGCGCCTCGTTGCGGCAGATTTCGCCGATCCACAAGCCGCCGGGCTGGATCTGTGCTGGGCGGTGAACGCCCGGGCGAGCGTGCTGCTGGCCCTGTCCGGCGCGCTGGTCGATCGCGGGATCACGGTCAACACGATCAACCCCGGCCCGGTCGACACCTGGTGGGCGGATCCCGGCCTCGCCGAACGCGTCGGGCGTGCGCCGCCCGCCGGGCGCTGGGGCCGTCCGGCGGACGTGGCGGAACGTCAGCGGGTCGTGCGGTCCCAGATCACCACCGGCGGCGCGTCCGGGTAGTCCGTGTCGTGGGCGATGACCTTGTCCACCTTCGGGTTGTGGCGCAGGATCGGGAACTCGTCCATGTCGAACACGTTGTTCGGACGGCGGGAGGCGAGCTCGTCGCCCTGGCCGGCCCAGCCGCTGGACTTGCCCGGCGTGTTCGGCAGGGCGATGTGGACGTCGCCTTCCGCGTTGCGGCCGAGCGCCTTCGACGCGTCCTTCCACACCTTCTCGCCGTTCGGGTGGTTGTCGGAGAACTTGGGCATCTCGACGCCGTTGTCCTTCAGGATGCCTTCCAGGGTGTTGCCGCCGTTCTTCTTGGCCATGTTGATCGCCGGGTCCTCGATCGAGCCGTGGTACTTCGACTCCGTGATCTTGCCGGTTGCGGGGTCGACGGCCGAGTCCTTGATGTGGCCGCCCGACCAGAACCAGGACTTGTCCTTGCCCGGCGCCATCATCTCGTCCCACTTCTTCGAGAACTTGGCGTACTGCTCGTCGGTCATGTTGTGCGGGCGGACCTTGCCGTCCGGGTCGCGGAACTCGGCCAGGCCGTCCGGCTTCTTGGCCCCCGGCGGGAGCTTCGCCGCGTCGCCGCCGCCGGCCGGGTTTTCCGGGGCCTTCGGGCCGCCCGTCTTGCCGCACGGGCTCTGCACCAGGCCGAGCGGGTCGCTCTGCAGGTGCGGCTGCGCCACGTACCCCACCGGGTCGGGCGCGGCGGCCAGGCCGAGCGGGTCCTGGCTCAGGTACCGGCCCGTGTGCGGGTCGTAGTAGCGGTAGACGTTGTAGTGCAACCCGGTCTCGGCGTCGCGGTACTGGCCCGGGAAGGCCAGCGGCATCGGCGCGGTGCCGGAGGTCGACGGCAGCAGTTCGCCCCAGAAGCCCGTCCGCGCCTGCCAGCCGACGCTTCCGTCCGGCCCGAGCAGCTCGGTCGGCGTGCCGGCCGGGGACGTCACCACCGTGTGGAACCGCACTTCGGCACCCCGCTGCTCGACCTGGACCACCGGCCGCCCGTCGCCGGGGTGCCGCTCCCAGGTCAGCACCCGCGACTGCCCGTCGCCGGTCAGCTCGATCTCCTCGACGAGCTCGCCGCCGCTCCAGACGAACCACGTCTCGGCGGTCTGCCGCGGTGAGCCGTCCTCGCCGAGCACCCAGCGCCGCTTGGCGAACCGCCGCCCGAGCGGGTCGTAGAGGTAGGTCCAGAACGAATCGTCCGGGGCGATGACGGCGATCAGCCGGTCCAGCTCGTCCCAGACGAACCGCCATTCCGCCGGCCCGGCGGGGGTGGGCCGCACCCGGCCGGTCACCCGGCCCTGCGGGTCGTGGCGGTACCGCGTGCCGGCCGGCGGCGTGAGCCGGCCCGCCGCGTCGTAGGCGAAGCGTTCGACGACTTCGGGCGCGTGCACCTCCGTGACCCGGCCCGCCTGGTCGAACCCGAACCGGACCGGCCGGGCGTCGTCGATCGCGGCGAGCCGGCCGTCCGGCGTGTACGTGTAGCCGCGCCGGCCCAGGCCGGTGATCGTCTGCTCGCCGAGCCGGTCCGCGGCGTCGAAGACCTGGCGCAGCACCACTTCGCCGTCGACCGCCCGAGCGGTCTCGCGGCCGGCTTCGTCGTACTCGAACGCGATTTCGTGGCCCGCGATGCGCAGCGACGCCGGGAGATCGCCGTCGTACCGCCACTCACTGTCCACACCGGACAGAGTGGTGCGGTGGACGCCCGCGGCGTCGTAGGTCCAGCGCACGCCGACGCCGTTGAGGGTTTCTTCGCGCACCCGCCCGCGTTCGTCGCGCACGATCTGCAGGACCGATTCGTTGTTGATCGCGTACTCGAGCTGCCCCAGTGCGTCGTAGGCGTACCCGGTCACGCCGGTCGCCGTCCGCCGTTCGACGACGTTGCCGAGCGCGTCGTAGGCGTATTCGGTGACTTCGCCGAGGCCGTTCGTCATCCGCCGCAGCTGCCCGGCCTCGTCGTAGGCGTAGGTCAGCCGGCGCCCGTCGAAGTCGGTCTCCTCGACGAGCCGTCCGGCGGGATCGTAGGTGTACCGCCAGGTCCGGCCACCCGGATTGGTGACGGCGATCAGCCGCAGTTCGGCGTCGTAGCCGTACGCCGTACGCGCGCCGGCGGCGTCGAATTCCTCGATCGGCAGGCCGAACGGGCCGTACGTGCGCCGGGTCGTCCGCCCGGTGGCGTCGCGGTGCTCGACGACGCGGCCTTCGCCGTCGTGGCGCCAGCTTTCCCGCTCGCCGTGCGGGCCGATCCGCCAGGCGCGCTGGCCCTCCGCCGTCCAGCCCAGCCGGGCCGCGCCGCCGGAAGCGGTGTGCACCAGCCGGGGCCGGCCGAACGGGTCGCGGTCGCCCGGCCGCGCCGCGGCGGTGATCACCGGTTCGCCGCCGAGGACGTCCGCCGGGCCGTCGGCGCGCAACCGGGTGGAGACGCCCGGGAGCGCGGCGTAGGGATCGGCCGCCGGGGCGACGGCCCGCGCGGCACCGGCTCGCAGTTCCACCTCGCCGGTCCCGGTGGGGGTCAGCCGGACCTCGGAACCGTCCGGCCGCGTCACCGTCGTCAGCACGCCGTTTTCGTAGCCGTAGAAGGTGATCCGGCCGAGTTCGTCGGACTGCGAGAGCAGGTCGTCGTACCGGGTCCACGAGTACCGGCGCGTGTGCCCGAGCGGGTCGGTCCGCTCGACGAGCTGGCCGGCCTCGTTCATCCGGTAGGTCCAGGTGTGGCCGAGCGCGTCGGTGTGCCGGGTGGTCCGGGCCTCGGTGTCGTAGGCGAAGGTGCCGTTGAGGTAGCGCTCGGCGCCGACGCTGCGGACGCAGCGGCCCTCGGCGTCGTAGACGTAGCGGTACCAGGTGCCGGTGCGGTCCTGCCAGCCGACGATCCGGTCGTCGACGTCGTAGTCGAGGTTCACCGGGCGGCCGGTGAAGCCGGCGATCTGGGTCAGCTGGCCGAGCCGGTTGTAGCCGTACCGGACGACCGGCGCGCCACCGGGCACGCCGAGCGCGGTGATCCGCCCGGACCCGGCTTCGACGCTGATCTCCGTGCCGTCGTCCCGGCGCAGCAGCCGCGGCGCGCCGCTCTCGGCGTGCTCGATCGTGGTGCGGGAGCCGCCCTGCTCGATGACCGTCAGCGGCAGCACGCGGCCGGGGCCGGTCGCGAACACCAGGTCGCGGGCGCCCGCCGACAGCCGGTAGCCCTCGGCGGTCCGGCGCAGCGGGTGGCGCGGGCCTTCGATCGGCAGCACGGGCCGGTCACCGTCCGGCCGCGGGTACACGAGGACCATGCCGTCCTCGGCGAAGAACCGCAGGTGCTCGCGGTCGGCTTCCAGTCGCTGGTCCAGTGTGGACGCCCAGGAGTGGCCGAACCACCGGCCGGCGCGGTAGGCCGACAGGTGCGTGCGCGACAGCTCGAGGTCGCCCCCGGCACCCGGCAGCGTCAGGTCGACCTGCTTCAGCACCACCTCGCCGGTGGCGACGTCCACCGGGTCGGAGACGCAGACCTTCTTGTCGTCCGGCACCGCGCGGTCGCGCGGGCCGTCGCCCTTGGGGTCACCCTTCGGCTTGCCGCCGCCGTCGGGGCCGCCCTTGGGCGTGCCCCCGGGCGGACCGTCCTTCGGCGGCGGCGGGGTGTCGGCCGGCGGGTCGCTCTTCGGGGGCGGATCCGTCTTGGGCGGCGGATCGGTCTTGGGCGGCGGGTCCGCTTTCGCGCCCGCCGCGCTGGTGCTGTCGTCGCCCTTCGGTGGTGGGTCGGTCTTGGGTGGCGGGTCGGTCTTCGGGGGCGGTCCGTCCGGGTCACCCTTGCCCTTGGGGCCACCGATGTCCTTCGGACCGCCCTTGATGTCGGCGTGCTTCGGCGGCGGCGCGGCCTTGCCCGGCTTGATCTTCCGCAACGCCTTCGCCGCATCCGCGAACAGATCACCGGCTCGCTTGAGGAGCGGAATCAGCGCCTTCAGCGCCGTCACCAGCCGCTTCACCAGGTCCGCGATCTTCGACGCCGTCTTCGCCACCGCGTTGATCACCTGCGGCACGACCCACGTCATCCCGATGCCGAGGGTGAACACGACCTGCAGCGCCCAGCTGATCAGGTGCCCGACCAGCTCCGCGATGATGTCCCGCACCAGCGCCCGCACCGCCGCGACGACCTCACCCGCGGTCTTCACCCCGCTGGACGCGCCTTCACAGCCCTTCTGCGCCGTCTCCAGCAACGTCACGGTGTCCTGCGCGCGCTGCCGGTAGGTGTCCGCGGCGGCACCGGTCCACGACGAGACGTCGGTCTTGACCATCCCGGTCAGGTCCTCGCCGATGCTGCCCAGCTCGGCGGCGACGTTCTTCCACGTCTCCGACTGCGCCGCGATCTCGTCGGCGTTGCCGGTCAGCCCGTTCAGGGCCTCTTTCAACGGCCCGACGTGCTCGATCAACCAGCCGACCCCGGCGGCGAGGATCGCGCCGAACGGGTCCATCGCCATCGACAACGCGTCCAGCGCCGTCCCGACGGCCCCGAGCGCCACCGACGCCCAGTCCCCGCTCTCGATGGCCGACTTCAGGTCGTTCGCCGATTCCAGCAGCGAAATGCCCGAATACGCCTTCGTGGAATCCTTCGTCTCCGCCACCAGCGGGTTCGCCACGGACCACCCTCTTTTCACCGAGTGTTGGCCCAAAATTAGCAGCGCCGGACCCGGCCCCGGTGGTACCCGCACCCCGCTGCCCGAAAATCCACGATCGCTGTCCGGGGCGGGCAACGGCCCCCGACGTGGAGGTGATCACCACCGGGGCGGGCGGACGAGTGGGCGGTTCTGACCTCTCTTCCCCGCGGAGACCGCTCTTAAAGTCACTCGCGACCCAGAAGATCCCCCGACCGGAAGAGGCGCCATGGACGGGCTGATGCAGCCACGGCCGCTCACCCTCGCCCACATCCTGGAGCGTGCCGAGCGGCTCTACGCGCACAAGGAAGTCGTCACGGCCGGCGGCGAGCGGCTGACGTACGCCGAGGTGGCCGGCGGGACCCGGCGCCTCGCCACCGCGCTCGACGCCCTCGGCGTCCCGGCCGGCGCCCGGGTCGCGACCTTCGCGAGCAACCACCGCCGGCACCTCGAGCTCTACCTGGCCGTGCCGGTGACCAAGCGGGTGCTGCACCCGATCAACATCCGGCTGCCCGCGGAGCACCTCGAGTACATCGTCGAGCACGCCGAGGACGACGTGGTGTTCGTCGATCGGGCGCTGCTGCCGCGGATCTGGCCGAGCGCCGGCCGCCTGCCGCGGGTGCGGTACTGGGTGGTGCTGCCGGACGACAGCGACGAGCCGATCCCGGTGGACCCCCGCGTCCGGCACTACGACGACCTGGTCTCCGCGGCGCCGCCGTTCACCGGCTCGTTCGAGGACACCTTCACGCTCGCGGACGAGAACCTCGCGTCCGGGCTGTGCTACACCTCGGGGACGACCGGGCCGCCCAAGGGCGTGCTCTACAGCCACCGCTCGACGGTCCTGCACGGCCTCGGGACGCTCGCCGCGGGTCTCGTCGGCCTGTGCGAAAGCGACGTCGTGCTGCCGATCGTGCCGATGTTCCACGCCAACGCCTGGGGCCTGCCCTACGGCGCGATGCTGACGGGCGCTTCCCTGGTGCTGCCCGGCCCGTCCGCGGACCCGGACCACCTGCTGCGGCTGATGGCGGCCGAGCGGGTCACGGTCGCCGGAGCCGTCCCCACGGTCTGGACGAGCATGGCCCCCGGGCTGCGGGACCACGACCTGAGCGCCACGCGGTTCCTGCTCGGCGGCGGATCGGCCGTCCCGCCGGCGCTGTCGGAGACCTACCGCGCCGCGATCGGCGTGCCCATCACGCATTCCTGGGGGATGACGGAGGTCAGCCCGGTCGGGGCGATCGGCGGCACGCGTACCCAGCACCGGGACGCGCCCGCGGCGGACCAGGTGGCCGTGCGGGCCGCTCAGGGCCAGCCGTTGCCGCTGGTGAACGTGCGGATCGTCGACGTCGAGACCGGCCGCGAGCTGCCCCGCGACGGGGACGCCGTCGGTGAGCTGCAGGTCGCGGGTCCCTGGGTGGCGGGCGGCTACTACCGGGTGAGCGCCGACGGCAGCTTCACCGACGACGGCTGGTTGCGCACCGGTGACCTGGCCACCATCGACGCCGAGGGCTACCTGCGGCTGGTGGACCGGATGAAGGACCTGATCAAGTCCGGTGGCGAGTGGATCTCTTCGGTCGAGCTCGAGGGCGCCATCGTGGCCCATCCCGACGTCGTCGAGGCGGCGGTGATCGCCCGGCCGGACCCGCGGTGGATGGAACGCCCGGTGGCGTACGTCGTGCTGCGGGAGGGGAGTGCGCTGGGGGCCGAAGGACTGCTGGCGCACCTCACGCCGTTGGTGGCGAAGTGGTGGCTGCCCGACGAGTTCGTCTTCGTGCCCGCTTTGCCGAAGACGGGTACCGGCAAGATTTCGAAGACCGCCCTGCGCGACTCGGTCAGGGTCGGCTGAACCGCCTCAGGACGTGACCGCCCGCAGCTGGTGCAGCCGGAGCCCGAGCTGCAGCTCCAGGTCGTTCTCGTGGCGCCAGTCGGAGCCGAGGACCGTGCCGGCCCGGTCGAGGCGCTTGAGCAGCGTGTTGACGTGCAGGTGTAGCGCGCGGGCGGTGGCCGCGACGTTCGCGCGGTGGACGTAGTAGGCGCTGAGGGTGCCGACCAGATCGGTGCCCCGCCGCCGGTCGTACTCCAGGAGCGCGCCGATCGAGCCGGTCAGGAACCGGTCGAGCTCGCCGGCCCGCTCGGGGTCGAACACCATGGCGTACAAGGCGTACTGACGCGTGGTGGCACCGCCGTCGGTGTGCCCGAGCGCGCGCATCACGGCGCCGCAGCGACCGGCCAGGGAGAACGCCCGGGCCCAGTCGTGGCCGGCCGCCCGTTCCCCGACGACGAGGACGGGACCGCCCAGCGTCCGCCGCAGTCTGGTGTGGACGTCCGCGACGGTCGCCTCGTCGTCGGCGCCGGGCAGGATCATCGTGGCCCGGCCGAGGTGTTCGCCGGCCAGCCCGGCGCGTTCCCGGGCGACGTCGTGCAGGTGGCGCGCGAGGTCGCCCGGCGGCACCGCGGGGGAGTCCGCGACCAGGACCAGGTCCAGGCGGTCGACGTCGATGGTGCGGGCCCGGGCGCGGGCGCGCTGGGCCGGGCCGATCCCGGGACTGCCGAGCATGAGCTCGGTCAGCAGCTCCCCGCTCAGCCGCTCCCCGGCCTCGGCCACGGCCCGCTCCTTGAGGATGAGCAAGCCGAGGATGTGCGTGGCGCGCTCGAGGGTCCGCAGGTCCGTGTCGTCGCCGGTGCCCGACGGCCGGCTCCACACGAGCGCGCCGAGGTAGCTGTCGCCGGCCTGGACGGCCGCCACGCTGCGGTCGGTCCCGTCGGTGCCGGACGACGTCGTGCAGCGGCCGGTGCGGCGGGCGGCGTCGACGGCGCCGGCCAGGTCCGTCCGGAGTGGACTGTCGGACCGGTCGAGGAGCGTGATGCTGCCGCCGAGCTGATCGGCGAGGTGCTGCGCCACATCGCGCGGGGTGCCGCCGTCCAGCACGACCCCGGTCAGGGCTTCGTGGATCGCCTGGGCCCGCTCGATCTTCCCGTACGCGACCCGCAGCTCCCGCAGGGCGGTCCGGCTCGCTTCGTAGAGCCGGGCGTTGTCGAGGGCGACCGCGGCGTGGTCGGCGAACGCGTTCAGCAGCGCGATCTCCTCGGCCTGGAACGAGCGTTCGGAGCGGTCCGCGGCGAACAGCGCGCCCACGGCCTCACCGCGGATGACCAGCGGCACACCGAGCAGCGCGACCAGCTCCTCGGTGCCGACCAGCCGGTCGAAGTTCGGATCGTGCTGGATCAGCGTCGAGGTGGCGTAGTCGCGCACCCAGTGCGGGCTCTTCGAGGCCAGCACCTTGCCGCCGAGCCCCACCGTGGCGGGGATGGCCGCCGCGAGGAACTCCGCCGAGATCGTGCCCTCCGACGCGCGGGCCGACAGCCGGCCGTCCGCACCGACCAGCGAGAGGTAGGTGAAGTCCGTGCCGATCAGGTCGTGGGCGTGGTGGACGATCGACTGCAGCACCTCGTCGAGCTCGCCCAGGGCGGTGAGCGACTTGACGGTGGCGTACAACGACGCCAGTTCGCGCTGCCGCCGCGGTTCCGCCGCACTGGTCACAGTGTCTTCCTCCTCGGCGTCTTCCTCCTCGGCATCGGGTGGGCGAAAGACCCACCGCTGCGGCGGGAGGAGTGGGTGGTCCACACCTCAGGTCGCAGCGTAACGGCGCCCTACCATCACGGCCAGCACTTGCCTGACCTCCTCGACGAAGGCGGCACCCATGGCCATTCCGCTCACCCAGCCCGAAGGGCAGTCCGGCACCGGCGTGCCCGCGACCCCGCGCCGGGCCTTCCGCAAACTGCTGGCGGCCGGGCTCGTCGGCAGCTCGATCGAGTGGTACGACTTCTTCCTCTACGGCACCGCGGCCGCGCTGGTGTTCCCCAAGGTGTTCTTCCCGCACGCCTCGGCGCTGACCGGGACCCTGCTGGCCTTCAGCACGTTCTGGGCCGGCTTCGTGGCCCGGCCGATCGGCGGGGTGCTGGCCGGGCACCTGGGGGACAAGTACGGGCGCAAGCCGGTGGTCGTCGCCTGCCTGGCGGTCATGGGGGCCGCGACCTTCCTGATCGGCTGCCTGCCCACCGCGGCGAGCGTCGGCGCGCTGGCCCCGACGCTGCTGGTGCTCCTGCGGTTCGTCCAGGGCCTGGCGACCGGCGGGCAGTGGGGCGGCATCGTGCTGCTGCTGACCGAATCCGCCAGTCCGAAGCGGCGCGGCTTCGCCGGGACCTTCGGGCAGACGAGCGTGCCGGTGGCCGTGATCGTGTCCAACCTGATCTTCGTCGCCACCAGCGGGCTGATGCCGGACGCCGCCTTCCTCGGCTGGGGCTGGCGCATCCCGTTCCTGCTGAGCGTCGTGATGTTCGGCGTGGTGCTCTACATCCAGGCCAAAGTGGAGGACACGCCGGAGTTCCGGCGACTGCAGGAAGCCGTGGCGGACAAGGACGGCCCGGTGGTCCGGGCGCCGATCGCCCAGGTCCTGCGCAGCAAGTGGGGGACCATCCTGCTCGGCTGCGGGCTGCTGTCGGCCACCAACAGCCTGTTCTACGTCAGCATTTCCGGGTTGCTCAGCTACGGCACCGGCACGCTCAAGCTCCAGCGTGACTCGCTGCTCGCGGTGGTGCTGCTCAGTTCCGCGGCGATGCTCGCGGCCATTCCCTGGTCCGGGTACCTCTCGGACAAGGTGGGCCGCCGCCCGCTGATCCTGATCGGCGGCCTGGGTGTCGCCCTCTGGGCGTTCCCCTACTTCGGGCTCGTCGGCACCGCGTCCCTGCCGCTGATCTTCGTCGCGGTGGCGGTGGGGTTCGTGTTCCAGTGCCTCACCTACGGCCCGATCGCGAGCTTCCTCGGCGAGCTCTTCGCCCCCAACGTCCGCTACTCGGGTGCGTCGCTGGCCTACCAGCTGTCCGCGATCATCGTCAGCGGTGGCACGCCGTTCCTGATGACCGCGCTGATCGCCGGGACCGGGAGCACGTGGCCGGTCGCCGTCTACATCACGGTGATGGGGTTGATCACCTTCGCCAGCGCGTGGTTCCTGCCCGAGACCAACCCGGCCGAGGTCCGGGCCGACCCGGACGCCGTCCCGGGTGCGCACCTCCACCAGCCGTCCGAGGCGAAGGGGCTCCGATGAGGAAGACGCTCCGGCTCGCCGTGTCGGCGGCCTTGGTGCTGGCGGCGGGCGCACCGGGCGCCGCCGCCGCGGCTCCGGCGGCCCCGGACTGCGCCGGGCTGACCGGACTGCGGATCCCGGCGTCGGTGATGAGCCTGCCGACGACCGGCGGGCTCGTCACCGCGGCTTCCGTCGTCCCCGGGGAATACTGCCGGGTCGACGCCGAGCTCCACCCCGTCGACCCGGCCGCGCCGGCCATCAAGCTGCGCGTCGCCCTGCCCCTGGCCTGGAACCACAAGGCGCTGATGTTCGGCGGCGGCGGGTACAACGGCACGATCCCCGACGTGGCGGCGAACGTGCCGTTCGGCCCCGCCGACCGGCCGGCGCCGCTGGCCCGGGGCTACGCGACCTTCGCGAGCGACTCCGGCCACCAGCAGAACCCGGCGTCCCCGCCGTCGCTGGACGGGTCGTTCGGCGCGAACGACGAGGCGTTGATCAACTTCGCCGCGGGCGACGCGTTGAAGAAGACGCGGGACGCGAGCCTGTTCCTCATCCGGCGCGCGTATGCGGCGGCACCCACCGAAGTCTTCTTCGCCGGCGGCTCGACCGGCGGCCGCGAGGCACTCGTCGTCGCCCAGCGGTGGCCGTCCGCGTTCGACGGCGTGATTTCCGCCTACCCGGCCTGGAACAACATGGCCGAGATCCTCGACCTGGGCTACCTGGCGCAGGTGCTCTCGCGCCCGGGCGCCTTCCCTGACCCTGCCAAGCAGACGCTGCTCTACGACAGCGTCATCAAGGCGTGCGACGGCTTGGACGGGATTACCGACGGAGTCGTTTCGAACCCGGGAGGCTGTCGCTTCGATCCGCGTGTGCTGCGCTGCCCGGGCGGAACCGACGCCGGCCCGGCGTGCCTGTCGGATCCGCAGATCGGGGCGGTGACCGCCCTGTCGTCGCCGTTCCGGTGGCCGTACCGGATCGCCAGCGGCGAGACGGAGTACCCGGGCTTCCCGTTCCTGTCGGGGGCGGACATGCGGACGCCGTTCCTCGGCTTCGGCACCACGGCGCCGGCCGACCCGATGCCGGTGACCAGCGGGTACGGGATGCAGTACTGGGACCAGTGGGTCAAGTACTTCCTGACCCGGGATCCGGCCCACCGGGCACTGGACATCGATCCCCGGCACCCCGGCAAGTGGCTCGGCCGGATCAGCGCGCTGTCGTCGATCGAGGACCGCAACAACGCGGACCTGCGCCCGTTCGCCCGCGCGGGCGGCAAGCTGATCCTCCTGCACGGCGCGGCGGACGAGCTGGTCTCCCCGTACTCGACGAGCGATTACTACGAACGGGTCCGTTCGGTGGCGGGGCCTCGGACGACCGAGGCGTTCCTGCGGTACTACGTCGTGCCGGGGGCCAACCACGCCAACTTCGGCACACCGGCGTTCGCGGCCGGCTGGGACTCGCTCACGGCCCTCGAGCGGTGGGTCGAAACGGGCCGGCCGCCGGTGAACCAGGTCGTCGCCGACCTGGCCCACCAGCGCACGCGGCCGCTGTGCGCCTACCCGGGCTGGCCCCGGTACCGCTCGGGCGATCCGGACAGTGCCGCGAGTTTCGCCTGCGCTCGTTGACCGGTAGCGCACGGTCAAGTCGCGGGGGGCGGACCGCCGGCCGCCGGATCGGCACGGTGGCGGCGGCCAACAAGCCCGTCCCGCCGGCAAGAACGCCGGCGGGGCGGGCCTGCTTCCGCAATTCGCGGTCAGCCCGATGGGCCGATGCCGGAGGTGCGCTCATCCGCCCGGATCCGGCGTGCCGGTGCAGGATCCGAGGTCGGCGGCACCAGCCGGCGGGCGGGCGAGTGGTGCGCCTGTCCGGGCTCGCGCGGGCGATCCGGCTGGCGCGGCGAGCTTCGCCTGCGCCCGTCGACCGGTGGCGCGCTTCACGATCGCCCGCGCTCGTTGAAGATGAACAAGCCCGTCCCGCCGGCACGAACGCCGGCGGGACGGGACCCCTCGGTCAGCCGATGGCGATCGTGAAGATGTGCATCGCCGCCGTGCCCATGTTCGCTCCGTCGCTGACGTCCGGGAGCGTCACGTACTGCACCGTCTTGCCCGGCTGCAGGGGGATCGGGGCGTAGTACAAGCTCACCTTCTGGTTCAGCTGCCCGCTGCTGTTGTTCAGGTACGGCAACGTGGTGAGGATGTCGCCGCCGGTGGCCGCGTTGGACCACCAGTCCGCGAAACTCACCGAGTGGGACTCGGTCGTACCGTCGGTGTACGTCACCGTTGCCGTTCCGCTCGGGCTGCCGTAGTCGCCCGCGCCGATCAGGCCCAGCGTGTGGCCGGTGCCGGAGATCGCGATCGTCTGGCCGCCGGCCACGCCGCCCGCGACCACGTTGTCCGGACTGCCGGTCGGGACGTCCGGCCAGGTGAACGTCAGCCCGTCGTGGGTGAACGTCGCTCCCGGCGTCAAGCTGGGCGTCGCCGCGGCCAGCGCCTGTGCGGAGAAGCTCGCGTTGCCGCCGTCGAAGTTGCCCGCGCCCGGCGTGGCGTCGTCGCTGATGCCCACGTTGTTGTACGCCGCCGCGAACGACGGGTACGGCGGGTGCGGCAACAGCACGGTCGTCGCGTCCGTCGAGGTGCCCCGCCCGTTGACCGAGGTGAACGCGGCCTGCGCCGACAGGTCGAACTTGCCGGGTTCCGCGGACGCCGGGACGCCGATCTCCCAGGTGGTGCTGACGGTCTGCCCGGCCGGCACGGTGGCGAACGTCGACGGCGAGGTGGCCTTGACGGTCCAGCCGGCCGGCCCGCTCAGCGTCAAGACGACGTCGCGCAACGGCCGGGCGCCGGCCGGGTTCGGCAGCGTGGTGGTGGCGGTGTACGTCGTGCCCGCCTTCACCCGCTCCGGTGCCGTGAGCGTGAACGGCTGCTCGACCACCACCGGCGTGGTGCCGGTGACGCCGTCGACCGTGACGCTGATCGTCGCGACGCCGGGCGCCACCATGGTCACCTGGCCGGTCCGGCTCACCTCGGCCACGCGCGGATCGCTGCTGCGGTAACCGATCCGGGCCCGCGAAAGGTCGACGAACGACTGGTCGTCGTGCACCGCTTCGACGATGTGGTCGGCCGGCACGTGCTGGCCGGCCTGGGCGGTGTCATCGGCGATCCACGGGTTCTTCGCGGTCAGGTCGAGGCGCTGGCCCGGCGCGAACACGACCTGACCCGGCTGCACGGTCACGTACTGGGTCTTCGGCTTGATCGCGCCGGTGACGGCCACCGTGGCGGTACCGGCGAGGTGGGCGGAATCGGCGCCGACGCCGAACCGGTAGGGACCGGGGTACACCACTTCGCGGCGCTGGCCCTCGTTCCAGAACGACAGGTCACTGATCCGGACCGGGATGGCCAGGTGCTGGGTCCGGCCGGGGGCGAGCACGTCGGTCTTCGCGAAGCCGGCGAGGCGCTGCCGCGGCAGTTCCACGCCGGGCACGCCGAACGCCGTGGCCGCGTACAGCTGGGCGACGGTGGCACCCGGCGTGCTGCCGGTGTTGGTCACGTCCACGTGCACGGTCACCCGCCCGTTCGCGTCGACGGCCCGGGTGTCCGCGTGCACGCGGGAGTAGGCGAACTTCGCGTAGGAGAGGCCGTAGCCGAACGGGTACGCCGGCGTGCCGGTGAAGTACTGGTAGGTCCGGCCGAGGCCGCCGGTCTGGGACGGCGTCAGCCCGTAGTTCTTGATGGCGGGCAGCTGCGAGTCGTCGGTGTACCAGGTGAAGTTGAGGTGCCCGCTGGGGTTCTGCTTGCCGAACAGCACGTCGGCCAGCGCGGTGCCCTGGCTTTCGCCGTTGTACCCGCTGAACACGATGCCCGGAATGCCCGCGGCGTGGCCGAGCGAGACGGCGCCGCCCGCCTGGACGGCCAGCGCGGTCCGGGGGTTGCCGGCCGCCTTGACCTGGTCGATCAGCGAGTCGTAGTTGCCGGGCATGGCGATGGTGGTGCGGTCCCGGCCCTCGGTGGCCACGTTCCCGTCGGTCCCGGCGAACACCACGACCAGGTCGGCCGTCTTCATCGCGGCCAGCGTCTCCGCCGAGCAGCTCGCCGCCGTGGTCGTGCCGGTGGACGTGCCGCACGCGTCGAACGTGACCGTGGCACCCGGGTTCGCCGCCTTGACCGCGGACGTGATGCCCTGCACCGCGTTCACCTGCAGCGCGGGTTCACCGGAGTAGCCGCCGAGGGTGACCTTGCCCGCGAGATCGCCGACGACGA
The DNA here is from genome assembly GCF_040638975.1 of Amycolatopsis sp. NPDC024027. Taxonomy (NCBI): domain Bacteria; kingdom Bacillati; phylum Actinomycetota; class Actinomycetes; order Pseudonocardiales; family Pseudonocardiaceae; genus Amycolatopsis; species Amycolatopsis sp. NPDC024027. Next base: position 327,161 of record NZ_JBEZYY010000010.1, on the reverse strand, counting down.
CCACGGTGCCGAGCTTGGCCGGATCGGCGGGCAGCAGCGGCGCGGCGGTGCCCGGGACCGGGTCGTTCTTCAGCAGGACCAGCGAGTTGGCGGCGACCTTCGCGGCCAGCGCCTGGTGCTCGGCGCTCTGGATGACGTCCTTGGTGATCTTCGTGTACGCCACCCGGTCCGGCGGGTCGAACTCGCCGGTCTGCATGCGCGTGGTGAACACGTGCACCAGGGCGTTGTCGAGCACGCCTTCGGACAGCACCCCGGCCTTGATGGCCTCCTGGATGTTGGCCACGGTGGCTTCCGTGCCGGTGCAGTTGAGCTGCGTGCCCGCGCGCAACGAGTACGCCTGGCCGCCGGCGGCGCCGGAGACCTGCTGCCCGGACGCGGTGTTCGTCCACTGCGTTCCGCCGTTGGAGGTGGCCGTGGTCCAGCCCGGGGGCGCCCAGTTGTGGCTGCCCGGCGCGTAGACGTCGCCGACCGCGCCGCAGTCGGAGGTGGTGTAGCCGTCGAAGCCGTAGGTGCGCTGGGCGATGGCGTTCGCCGTGTACGTGTCGGCCGGCGACGGCGTGCCGTTGATCGCGTTGTACGACGTCATCAGGCCGGACACGTGCGCGTCCTGGATGAGGTGCCGGAACTGCGCGGTGTAGTAGTCGCGGAGGTTGGCCTCGGTCGTGTCCGAGGAGTCCGCGTGCCGGTCGTTCTCGACGTTGTTGAGCGCGTAGTGCTTGGCGGTGGCCGCGACCTTGAGGTACGGCGTCGTCGGCCGGCCGGACGCGGTCTGGCCCTGGTAGCCGTTGACGAACGCGCCGGCCATCTTCGCGACCAGGTACGGGTCTTCGCCGAACCCCTCGTCGGTGCGGCCCCACCGCGGGTCGCGGTCGAGGTTCACCGTCGGCGCCCAGTAGGTCAGCGAGCCGTAGTTGTTCTTGTCCGGGCCGATGTTGTTCTGCGCGACGCCCCACAGCGACTTGTCCAGCATGCCGCGGGCCTCGTCGGAGATCGCCGTGGTCTCCTGCTGGATCAGCTCCGGGTCCCAGGACATCGTGCTGGCCAGGTTCGTCGGGAAGCTGGTGGCGTGCACCCCGCCGGTCGCCGTGCCGTCGTCGGTGTTCGCGCCGAGCGTGTTGAGGCCGTGCTGGCCTTCGCTCCAGTACGTGTACTGCTGCACGCCGAGCCGCGGGATGGCCGGCGCGCTGTTGGTGCGCAGCTGCAGCACCTTTTCGGGCAGGGTCATGCGGGCGACGAGGTCGGCGGCCCGCTCGGCGAAGCTGTAGTGCGTGTCGCGGTAGACCGGCAGCGCGGCCGGCTGCGCCGGGGCTGCCGACGCGGCCGGGACGAGCGTGGCTGCGGTGAGGGTGGCGGCGAGCAGGGGCACGGCGGTCAGCCGTACCCGTCGCCGGCCGGGGAAGCGCAAGGACATCGGATCTCCGTCGCAGAAGGTCGATGGGCTGAGGGCTCCGGCGCGTTGCCGGCCGCGGGGAACCGCCGGTCCGCAGGCTGGTCCGTGACCATCGTTCGCAGCGGATCCGGTTCTGGCAAGCCATTCACGGCCGTTCCGGTGTTGCCCCTGGCCGGAGCCCGGCGGCGGCTGAAATTTTCACCGGCTCTCGACTGCCGCCGGTGCCGCGAATGACTCATTCGGGACCTCCGAGGTCCCGAATGAGTCATTCGCGACGTTCCGACGCGCTGCCGCACCCGGCCGGGCGGTGGGGTCAGGCCGGTTCGGCCTCGGCCAGGAGGGTGCGCAGGCGGGTGCCGTGACCGGAGACCTGGCCGAGCAGGAGGTGCCCGGCCTCGTCGCCCCACAGCTTGCCGACCAGGTGGCGGTACTCCGACAGCCGCGGCAGCTTGCTGTCGAGCCGGAAGAGGATAGCCAGGGGCCGCCGCTGCCACCAGCGGCGGATCCAGTCCACCGGTTGCGTCACCAGCAGGGCGCCGTAGCTCGTCGGCAGCGCGGGGCCGGCGGCGGCTTTCACCGCCCTTTCGGTGAGGTTGAGCATTTCGGTCAGTGACACGGTTTCGCGGTCGGGGCCGCTGGCTTCGGCCAGCAGCGCCTGGTACCGGGCCAGCAGCTTCCGGCGCTCCCGGACGGTGTCGGCGTTGCTCAGCTCGGCCTTGAAATCGCCGAAGTAGCGGCGGTAGCGGCGGAATTCGTCCCGCACGCGCAGCAGCTGCTCCGGGACGTCGTCGAGCGACGAGGCGCGCGCGAGCACCAGCGCGCTGATCGGCGGGATCGGGATGGTCGACATCGCCGCCCACTCCGCCACGAGCTCGCCGCCGTTGAGCGGCTCGTCGAGCGATTCGCGGACCTCGTCGTAGAGCCGGCGCGGCAGCGAGCGGTACGTCTTCTGCAGCGTGCCCGCGACGAACGGCACCCGGTCGAAGTCGGGGAAGTAGTCCAGGCCGTGCGCGGCGGCCACGAGGAGGTAGCCGTTCCCGCGGTACATCCGTTCCTTGACCGAGCAGTCCCCGCAGCTGGCGTACCCGCCGAGGGCGTCGACCTGGGCGAGGAGGTTGTTCAGCCCGGTCGTGTAGTCCAGGCCGGTCACCGCGCCGGTCGCGTCGACGGCGTGCCCGGGGTCGCCGGCGTCGAGGGTGATGCGCTTCGCGAGCTCGTCCGGCAGCCGCAGCATGACACGCCGGAGTTCGTCGGGGGACAGTGCCGGCTGGAACGTGCGGTAGAGCCCTTCCTCGCCGAGATGCCGGCCCAGGAGGGTGACGTGTTCGTCCGCCGCGCCCAGCGCTTCCAGGCGGTCGAGGAGCACCACCGCTTCGCACAGCGCGCAGAGGTCGAGGAAGAGCGGCAGGGTGAGCGCGTCCGGACGGCTCAGGACGGTGCTGGCGTTGGCGACCAGGGTCTGGGTCACCAGCGCCACGTTTTCCCCGGTTTCGGCCACGCCGTTCATCTTATGCTGGGGTGGTGACGTTCCTCCTCGAACTCGGCGCGGCGAGCGTCGAGGTGACCGAGTTCGCCGGCACCGACCTGCCGGCGGTGCGCGAGCTGGTTGAGCGGGGCGAAATCGTGTTGCTGCGCGAGGAAATCCCCGCGCCGGGTTCGCTCGACCAGTGGCCGAGGGACGTCGCGGAGTCGATCGGCGAGTGCGCGGTGGTGCCGCTGTCGAGCCTGACCGGAGCGGGCGGCCCGCGGTACCCGCTCGTGGTGGGCCGGCGCGAGAGCATCCGGTTCCTGTGTTCGTACGCCGAAAGCGTGCCGGTTCCCTGCGAGGCCCGGCCGGTGGTGACGGACTACCGCGAGTTCCGGCACCTGTGGCTGGGCGGCACCCAGGCGGTCGACCCGGACGGCTTCGCGATCGGCATCACGCTCGCCGATTTGCACGCCCGCAACGTGCTGCACGGCGACGCACATCGCGGGAACTGGCTGTTCGACCGCGAGGGCCACGCGCTGGTGCACGATCCGCGGCCGGTCTTCCTGCACGCCCGGCCGAGCGCGGAGCAGTGCGCGACGGACATCCGCCCGCTGCTGCCGGGCCTGACACCGGACGGCTGGCAGAGCTTCCGCCTCGGCTACCGGCGGGCGTGGCCGGAGGAGGGGCGCGTCATCGACCTGATCCAGCTGAGCGACCGGACCGGCTGGGCGGCCGCCTTCCGCACCGGGGAGTTCGCCCGGGCCGCCGAGTCGGCGGCTCGTCAGCTCGCGACCGAGGACACGTCGATCGTCCGGGTGATGTTGCTGGCGAACCGCGCCATGGCGCTGAGCCGGGCCGAGCGGCACGATGAAGCACTGCAGGAGTGTCTCGCCGCCTTGAAGCTGGCGAAGCGGCGCTGCCCGCATGCTGCGAACGGCCTGGGGCTCGCCCTGGCCGTCGTGCTGTCGGGCCAGGGGCGTCAGGACGAGGCGGTGGACGCACTGCGCCCGGTGAGTGGGCAGCCCGAACAGCTGCTCGCCCGGCTGACCCGTCCGGACGCCCAGCTGCCGATCGTGAACCTGTGAGCCGAGCCGGGTTCCGGGGACGGGCTCAGCGGTTGGTCCAGTAGAGGACGTCGGGAACCACGACCAGCAGGGCCACCGCGAGCCAGTACCAGCCCGCCTTCAGCTGCGGTGCGCGGAAGGCGAACAAGGCGTTGAGGCCGGCCACGACCAGCCCGGCGAACAACGCCGACACCACGCCGAGCCCGATCACGAAGCCCGCGCCGTCGTCGACGACCGTGGGGTCGATCGGAACCCAGCCGAGCTCGCCCGCCAGGACCTGCGCCGCCAGCATCGCGAAGGCGACCGGGTAGGCGGCCGGGATGGCCAGCAGGAGGTTGAGCGGAACGCCGATCAGCCAGACCTGGTGCGGGCGGAGCTCACGACGGGGCACCCGGCCATCATGCCGGAGCCCGGGGGAGACGTCAGCGGGCGGTTCGGTGCCCGGATCACGGCCGGCGGTGGATCGTGATGGAGTGGCCGACCTCGTCGATCGGCGTGCTCGTGCGCAGCAGGAACCCCAGGCGGTCGTCCGCCTTGGCCACGGCGGAATCCGACACGGCGAGCAGCCCGTGCACGGCGTCCGGGGGCACGGCGAGCGGGTCCCCGGCCTCGATGCCGTAGTACGACGGCACCCCGCTGCCCTTGTAGACCAGCCACACCCGCTGACCCGGATAGCGCTGCTTCAGGCGATCGGCCAGCCGGCCCAGGTCCTGACCCCAGTCGACGTTCGAGTCGTGCAGCTGCCGGCGGGTTTCCGCCGGGCCGCCGAACGCCTCGTTGGCGTACGGCAGGTAGTAGGGGAACGTGCGCAGCGAGCTGACCGCCGTGAACGCGACCAGACCTGCCACGGCGACGGGCGCCCACCGCCGGCGGAGGGCGACCACCCCCGCCGCCGCGACGGCCAGGAACATCGGCACGAAGAGCGCGTACCGGACGCCGAGGTCGCGGCTGCCCGTCATGGCCGCGGCCAGCAGCACCGCCGCGGGGACGAGGACGTACGGCGCCGCCGGGCGCAGCTTCGGGACCGCCACCATCGTGCCGACGCCGGCCGCCCAGAGCGCCAGCGTGCCCAGCGGGGTCTTCACCAGCAACGCGGCCGGGAGGTAGTACCACAGCGCACCGACGTGGCGGCTGCCGAACAGGAACGTGGTCCACACCTGGTCTTCGAAGCCGAACTGGACGCGCAGCCCGTCGAGGTACGGCCCGGGCAGCGGCAGCAGACCCGCGAGGGAGCGCAGCCCCTCGAGCGGCGGCAGGCCCGGTGGTGGCACCCAGCGCAGCCGCGGATCGACCACCAGGTACGAAACCCACACCACGGCGATCGCGATCGACGCGACGCCGAGGGCCGCCGCGGCACCGGCCCCGAGGCGCCGGAGTGTCCGTTGTGGACCGGACGCCCGGCGGTCCTGCCAGACCGAGAGCACGACCAGGAGCAGCACCACCGGAACCGCGGCCAGGGCGCTCATCTTCGTGGCCACGGCCGCGCCCAGGGCCAGTCCCGCGAGCGGAAGGTAACGGCCGGGACGCCGCCGGGCGCGCCACAGCAGCCAGGCCGACGTCACCAGGAAACCGGCCACCGGCACGTCGAGGGTCGCCAGTGACCCGTGCGCGACGAGGTCGGGGGAAAGCGCATACAGCGCCAGCGCCACCACGCCGCCGGCCGGGCCGGCCAGATCGCGGGCGAAGGCGAAGACGACCAGCCCGAACAGCAGCGTCAGCACGATCACCGGCAGCCGCGCCAGCAGCATCAGCCGGCCCGGGTCGTGGCCCGACTCGTAGAGCACGGACCGGCCGAGCTCGCTCTGGTCGCCGGCGAAACCGGCGTCGACGTGCACGTCCGCGAAGGCCAGCCCGGTGGCGATGATCAGCTTGCCCAGCGGCGGGTGTTCGGGGTTGAACCGCAGGCTGTGGTGTTCCAGGGAGAAGATCGCCGTGCCGGCGTACACCGGCTCGTCGATCGTCGGTGTCTGCGCCACGGCCGTCGTGATCATCGCGGCCGCCATCCCGGCGAGCAGCCCGGCCACGGCGAACGCGAGCAGCCACCGCCGCCACCGGCCGGGAGAACGCCCGCGCGCGGCGGGCGGCCCGTCCTCCCGGGTCGCTTCCGTGATCACCTCTTTGGGACGTCCGGCGGCGGAGACGGTTGAGCGCGGTTCCCCACGCGTTGCCCGCGCCGGGTCCCGCGCGGTACCCAGCGGCAAGATCCGGTTCCGGGCTCCAGGTAACTTTCACGGATACCGCCAGGCCGCGTTCACCGATTTCGAAAGTCGGCCGAAACTTTTTGCGCGGCGCTCCGGCGGCGTGCTCTGCTGCTGGTCAAGGGGAACTTCACCGAAGGAGACCACGAATGGCGGAAAGCTCGTCGGACCTGCGCCGCAGGCGCTGGTGGCGGTCGACGACCACTCGAGTGCTGGCGGGCGTGGCGACCGTGGCCGCGACCGCAACCGTGCTGGTGACGGCGCCCGGCGCGGACGCCGCGGCCAGTACCCTGGGCGCCGCGGCCGCGCAGTCGGGCCGGTACTTCGGCACCGCGATCGCCGCCGGCCGGCTCAGCAACTCGGCCTACACCACCATCGCGGCGCGCGAGTTCAACATGGTGACGCCCGAAAACGAAATGAAGCCGGACGCGACCGAACCCAACCAGAACCAGTTCAACTTCTCGGCGGGCGACCAGGTCTACAACTGGGCGGTCAGCCACGGCTCGCGGGTCCGCGGGCACACCCTCGCCTGGCACGGGCAGCAACCCGGCTGGATGCAGAACATGGGCGGCAGCGCGCTGCGCAGCGCGATGATCAACCACATCCAGAAGGTGATGGGCCACTACCAGGGCAAGCTCGCGTACTGGGACGTCGTCAACGAGGCCTTCAACGAAGACGGCAGCCGCCGTCAGTCGAACCTGCAGGGCACCGGCAACGACTGGATCGAGGTCGCGTTCAAGACCGCGCGCGCGGCGGACCCGTCGGTCAAGCTCTGCTACAACGACTACAACATCGACAACTGGAGCTACGGCAAGACCCAGGGCGTCTACCGCATGGTCCAGGACTTCAAGTCCCGCGGTGTGCCGATCGACTGCGTGGGCCTGCAGGCCCACTTCACCGGCGGCAGCTCGGTGCCGGGCAACTTCCAGCAGACGATCTCCAGCTTCGCGGCGCTCGGCGTCGACGTGGCGCTCACCGAGGTCGACGTCACGAACTCGAACACCTCGCAGTACTCGGCACTGACCCAGGCGTGCGTGAACGTCGCGCGCTGCGTCGGCATCACCGTGTGGGGCGTGCGGGACAGCGATTCCTGGCGGTCCAACGAAAGCCCGCTGCTGTTCGACGGCAACGGCAACAAGAAGGCCGCCTACAACTCGGTGCTGAACGTCCTCAACTCCGCCGGCCCCGGCCCGACCACGACACCGACGACACCCACGACCACCCCGACGGACACCACGACCCCGACGACCACGCCCACGACACCGGGCGGGGGCAGTTGCACCGCAACGCTTTCGGCGGGGCAGTCCTGGGGTGACCGGTACAACCTCAACGTCTCGGTCAGCGGCTCCTCGTCGTGGACGGTCACGATGAACGTGCCGAGCCCCGAGCGGATCAGCACCACCTGGAACATCAACGCCACCTGGCCCAGCAGCCAGGTGCTCGTCGCGACACCCAACGGCAGCGGCAACAACTGGGGTGTCACCATCATGACCAACGGAAACCGGACCTGGCCCAGCGTCAGCTGCAGCGCTTCCTGAACCGGCGTGGGGGTGACCCGGCCGCGGAGTCCGAGCTCCGCGGCCGGGTCATTCGCGGCGCAGGTGGTCGTGGGCCAGCAAGGCCAGGCGGCAGCACAACTGGTGGCGGTCGTCTTCCAGGGACGCCCCGGTGAGCTGCTCGAGCTTGCGCAGCCGGTTGAGCACCGTGTTGCGGTGGCAGTACAGCAGTTCGCCCGCGCGGGTGGGGGAGCGGTCCGCGCGGAACCAGGCCCGCAGGGTGTCCAGGAGGACCTGGCGCTCCTCGTCCTCGAGGTCCAGGACGCGGCCCAGGGCCCGGCCCGCCAGCCGCTGGGCCAGCCGCGGACTGGCGACGACCAGCGCCTCGGGCAGCCGGTCGTCGAGCACGGCCAGCCCCGGCACGTCCGGGGACTGCGTGTGCAGCGCGATTTCCGCCAGCTGGTAGGCGATGCCGATCTCGGCCAGGCCGTCGACCTCGCCGGACAGGCCCGCGCGGTGGTGCAGGTGGGGGGCCAGCAGGCCGGCCAGCCGGTCGGCGGTGTTCCCGCCCAGCTCCACCAGCCACACCACCCGGTCCCGGTACGGTGCCACGACCACGCGCACCCCCGCCGCCGCCAGCTCCGGCACCGGCACCATTTCCTCGGCCGCCAGATCGCAGACCACCAGGACCACGACGTACCGGCCGTGCCCGGGCAGGCCGAGGTCGGCCTCGGCGTCCGCGGCCACGGCCGGGTCGACGCCCCGGCCCTCGACGAGCACCCGGACCAGCCGTTCCCGGCGCCGGTTCGCCCGGGTCTGCAGCTGGATCTCGCGCGACCGGTACCCCTCGACCATCGCCGTCGAGACGCGGTCGGTCGCCTGCCACAGCACCATCACGCTGTCGACGAACTCGGCCAGCTCGTCCGGTGACCGGCGGCGGGCCGCGGTCAGCAGCATCTCCCACAGCAGCTCGGTGCCCAGCCGGAACAGGTGCAGCACCGCCTCCAGGGGCACGCCCTGTTCGGCGCGGCGCCGGCCGGTGGCCAGCGGGGCCGCGATCCAGTCGGCCCGGGTTTCGAACCCGTCGGTCATCAGGACCAGCGCGCTGCGGGCGTTGTCCATGAACGACTGCCGCATGTCCGCGGGCGCCACCCAGTCCCCGCGCGCGTAGAACGTCTTCTCCTCGACCGCACCCCGCTCGGTCAGCCGGTCCGCGAACGACGGCAGCTCGGTGAGGACGACGGCGGCCACCTCGCGGATGACCCTCCTGGACGCGTGCGGATGCCCCGGCATCCGCCGACCATAGCCCGGCGGGGTGGGCCGGTGCCGCGAACCGGTTGTGCACGGCGCACAGCCGGGCCGGAATCCGGGCCACCCGTCAGCCGTCGGTCAGCGTCCGTTGCCAGCCTGCTCGACGTGGCCACCCGGCCCGGTATCCCGCCCCGAACCCACCCGTGAGGTAACTCGTGAGCCCTTCGGACGACGTCGAGCGCACCCTGGCCCAGCTGATCACGAAGGTGTCCGGCACCGACCCGGTGGCGATGGCCGCCGAACGCCCGCTGACCGGCCTGTCGCTGCGCGACGAACTGGACATCGACTCGCTGGCCATGGTCGAGCTGACCGACGAGATCGAGCTCAGCTACGGCCTGACGATCCCCGAGGACGGCCTGCACCTGCTGCAGACCTTCGGCGACGTCGCCGACTACCTGCGCGCCGCGGCGTGAACAGCCTGCCGCACAACGACATCGAGGTCGTGGTCACCGGCGTCGGCGCGACCACACCGCTGGGCGGCGACGTGCCCGCCACCTGGCAGGGACTGCTCGACGGCCGGCCCGGGGTGTCCACCTTGGACACCGAGTGGACGCGGGAACACCGGTTCCCGGTGCGCATCGCCGCGCGGCTCGCCGTCGAGCCCGCCGAGGTACTGGACTACGTCGAGCTCAAGCGCATGGACCGGGCGGAACAGCTGGCCGTGGTCGCGGCCCGGCAGGCGTGCCGGGACGCGGACCTGGCCGAGGACACCGTGGATCCCGTGCGGTGCGGCGTGGTGATCGGCACCGGGATCGGCGGTGCGACGACGCTGGTCACCCAGCACGACGCCCTGCGGGAGCGGGGGCTGCGGGCGGTGTCGCCGCAGCTGATCCCGATGGTCATGCCCAACGGGCCGGCCGCGCTGGTCGGCCTCGCGCTGCGGGCGCGGGCCGGGGTGCACGCCCCGATGTCGGCCTGCGCGTCCGGGGCCGAGGCGATCGCCTGGGCGTGGCGGATGATCGTGGCGGGGGAGGCCGACGTCGTGGTCGCGGGCGGCACGGACGCCTGCATCACGCCCGCCATCATGGCGGGGTTCACGCGGGCGCGGTCGATGAGCACCCGCAACGAAAGTCCCGGGACGGCGTCCCGGCCGTTCGACGCGGGCCGGGACGGCTTCGTGCTGGGGGAGGGCGCGGGCATCCTCGTGCTGGAGCGCGCGGATTTCGCCGCGGCGCGTGGCGCGAAGGCGTACGGCAGGATCGCCGGCGTGGGCATGAGCAACGACGCCCACCACATCACCGCGCCGGACCCGGACGGCGCCGGGCAGTGCGCCGCCATCACCACCGCGCTGCGCCGCGCGGGACTCGCGGCCGGCGACATCGGCCACGTGAACGCGCACGCGACCTCGACGCAGCTGGGCGACCTGACCGAGAGCGTCACGATCCGGCGCGTCCTCGGCGACGGCCCGGTGGTCACCGCGCCGAAGGGGGCGCTGGGGCACCTGCTCGGCGGCTCCGGTGCGGTCGAAGCCATCGCGACCGTGCTGTCCGTCCGGGACGGCCTGGTCCCGCCCACGGCCAACCTCGACACGCTCGACGACCGGATCGGCCTCGACGTCGTGGCCGGCGAGCCCCGCCGCGTCACGCTCACCGCGGCGATCAGCAACTCGTTCGGTTTCGGCGGGCACAACGTGACGCTGGCGTTCGCCGGTGTCTAGAAAGGACGGTGTCATGCACGTGGCGATCGGCGGTGTGTCCGCCTACCTGCCCCCGGCGCTGGTCGCCGACCGCGAGATCGAGGCCCGCATCGAGCGCGAGAGCCCCGGTTTCACGCCCCGGCCCGGGGCGATCCGGAAGCTCAGCGGGATCAAGACCCGGCACCGGGCGGCCCCGGGCGAACTGGCCTCGGACCTCGCCGTGGCGGCGGCCGCGAAACTGCTGTCCGATGCGGGACTGGGCGCGCACGAGGTGGACCTGCTCGTGTTCGCGTCCGCTTCCCAGGACCTCATCGAGCCGGCCACGGCGCACGTCGTGGCCGCGAAGCTCGGCGCGTCCTGCCCGGTGTTCGACGTGAAGAACGCCTGCAACAGCTTCCTCAACGGGATGCAGGTCGCGGAGGCGCTCATCCGTTCCGGGCAGTACCGCCGCATCCTGGTGTGCACCGGCGAGACCGGCTCCCGGGTGGTCCGGTGGTCGGTCGCCGGCCGGGAGCAGTTCGTGGACTCCCTCGCCGGCTACACCCTGTCCGACGCCGGTGCCGCGATGCTGCTGGAAGCCTCGGCCGCACCGGGCATCTTCCACCGGGACTTCTCGGCCGATTCGTCCTGCTGGGACGTCGCCTCGATTCCGGGGCACGGCGGCGCGAACTCCCGTGACCCGGTCACCGACGGCTACATGAGGGGCGACGGCCGCACCTTGATGGAGTCCGTCGTGCGCGGCATCCGGCCGCAGCTGGACGCGGCACTGGCCCGCACCGGCCTGAGCCGGGACGACTTCGCGCTCTTCTGCGTGCACCAGGTCGGTCTGCCGCACCTGCGGGTGTTCCTCGAATGCAGCGGCGTGCCCGAAGACAAGCTCGTCGTGACGATCACCGAGCACGGCAACGTCGCTTCGTGCAGCCTGCCGCTGCAGCTGAGCCTGGCGCTGGAGTCCGGCCGGTGCGGCCCGGGCGACAAGGTCGCGTTCATCGGGCTGGCCGGCGGCGTCAGCGTCGGCACCGTGTTCGCGGAGCTGTCGTCGTGACGCGCCTGTGGGTGATCATCCCCGCGTACAACGAGGAAAAGTGGATCGAGGGGCCGCTGCGGTCGCTCGCCGCCCAGCGTCACCGCGACTTCACCGTGCTGGTGGTGGACAACGCGAGCACGGACGCGACGGCCGACGTCGTCCGCGCCTTCGCCGCGGCGCACCCCGAGATGGACGTGCGGGTGATCGCCGAACCGCAGAAGGGCACGGGGGCCGCTTGTGACACCGGGATGCGCCAGGCCATCGAAAACGGGGCCACCCACCTCGCCCGGACCGACGCGGACTGCCTCGTCGCTCCACGGTGGACCGAAGCGGTCATGCGGGGCTTCGCGTCCGGGCTGGAGCTGATCGGGGGCCGGTTCAAGGCGCGCACCGACGACTTCGCCGTGCCGAGGGCCGAGCGGGCCGTGCTGGCGTTCCTGGTCGGGTTCGGCGGGTACGCCGCGCGGTTCCGCCGCGCCAACCGGGGGCCGGAGTACCTCGGCCCGTACCTGTTGTGCGCGGGCGGGAACACGGCCATCACGGCGAGCCTGTACGAGCGGTGCGGCGGCTATCCGCGTTCGTGCATCGAAGAGGACCACGAGGACCGCACGCTGGTGAACCGCGTCCGGTGCGTCACCCGGGCCTACGGGCGGCGCCGGGACATGGTCGTCTACTGGTCGCAGCGGCGGACCAAGGCGTGGGGCATCCGCAACACCTTCGCCTGGTACACCAGCCACGGCTACCGCGGCGAAACGGTGGACGTCCGATGAGGGCGGCCGCGCAGGAGCTGCGGCTGCAGCTGGCGGCGCACCCGCTCGCGTACCCCGTCGTCCGCGTTCTCGGCCGGCTCGGCCCGGCGGTGCGGGTGCCCGGGCTCGGCGTCGTCGTGAACGAGGCGTCGGTGGCCCGGGAGGTGCTGACCGACACCGAGACCTTCCGCAGCGGCGGCGGCACCGAGGCGGACCTGTGGACCCCGGTCTTCGGCCCGACGATGCTGGTCAACATGGACGGCCCGGAGCACCGGGCGATGCGGCGCAAGCTCGCCGAGTTCTTCACGCCGGCCTACGTCCGCCAGCTGGTCGACGCGGCGTGCACGGAACCGCTGGCCCGCACGGCCGAGGCCCTGCGCGCCGGCCGTCCGGTGGATGTCGTGCGGACGACGAAGGTCGTCGCCGGGGCGGTGACCAGTGCGCTGGTCGGGTTCACCGTGACCGGGTCGACGGCGGAACGGGAGGCGGCGTACCTGCGGATGACCGGCCAGGCCACCGCGATCATCGGCCTGGTCAAGCTGGGCAAGCTGAGCCTGAGCGACCGGCAGGTCGCCCGGGCTCGCGCGATCGTCGCGGAGGTCGGCGCCACCACCTCGCTGGCCTGGGAAAAGGGCGACGAAACCACCGCGGTCGGGCGGATGCGCAGCTTCGGGCTCACCGAAGACGAGGCCCGGGGGCTCGCGTCGGCGTTCCTGATCGCGGGCACCGAGACGATCACCAGCCTGCTGCCCCGGATGGTCGCGGTGCTCCACGACCACGGTGCGCTGGCCGCCGTCGCCGCCGCGTACCGCGATGGTGACACCGGGCCGATGGAGGCCGCGATCCACGAAACGGCCCGCCTGATCACCCCGGCGCCGATCATCCTGCGCAACGCCGTCCGGTCCGGGCGGATCGGCGGGGTCGCCGTGCGCGCCGGGGACCGGGTCGTCTTGTCGACGCTCAACTGCGCCCGGGCGCACGGCCGGTTCGACCTCACCCGCGCGCACCCGCCGGAGCTGCGGCGGCTGTGGTTCGGGGCGGGGCCGCACTTCTGCCTCGGCTACCCGCTGGCCATGGCCGAGATCCACGCCATCCTCGGCACCCTGGCCGGCCCCGCGGCGCTGCGGATCACCGCCCGCCGGGCCGCACCCGGCGTGCTTTTCCCCGCCTACCGGCGCCTGGAGGTCAGCCGCGCATGAACGATTTCGTGACCCGATTCCTGAGCACCGCCGGGGAGCGGCCCGGCGCCGTCGCCGTCATCGATCCGGACGGCCGCACGACGACCTTCGGCGAGCTGCGCCGCCTGGCGCTCGAAGTCAGCGCCGGGCTGCGGGCCGAGGGACTCGAGCCCGGTGACGGCGTGCTGTTCGCCGTCCGGAACTCCGCCAGGGCGATCGGCCTGTTCCTGGGGGCGTTGCGAGCCGGCGCGGTGCTCATCTCGGCGGACACGGCCGTCGGCCCGGCCCTGGTGTCGGCGCGGCTGCGGGCCTGCCGCCCGCGCTGGCTGATCGCGGAGTCGCTGTTCTACACGACCAGCGTGGTCGGGCCGGCCCGCACGTTCTGCCGTCGCCGCGGCTGGCCGGTGCCGGACCTGCGGCAGCCGATCGGCGATCCCGGGATCCGGCACGTCCACATCGGACGCCGGCTGCCCGGGGTGCCGCGCGCGGCCCGGTCGCTGAAGGACCTGCTCGGCCGGGCGCCGGGCGAGGCTCCGGAACGGGATCCGGACGCACCCGCGCTGATCGTGTTCACCTCGGGCACCACGGAGCAGCCGAAGGGGGTCGTGCACTCGCTGCGGTCGCTCACCGCGGCGGTGACGATGCTGGGCGAGCACCTGCCGTTCGCGCCCGGGGACGTGATGCACGCCGACGGCATCATGGCCGGCCTGCCCGCCCTGCTGGGCGGCGCCCGGCTCTCCCTGCCGAAGCCGTCCGCGCCGCCCGAGCGCTTCGCGCGGGACCTCGCGGAACGACGGGTGACCCACGCCTACGGGGTGCCGGTGCACCTGGCCGAGGTGTTCGGCGTCCTCCCGGAGTGGCCCGGGCACGTCCGCCACCTCGTGATGGGGTCCGCGCCCGCGGCACCCGCGGTGCTGCGGCAGGCGATGGCCGCGGTCCCGGCCGGGCAGGTGCTCTCGATCTACGCCATGACCGAAGCGATCCCGCTGGCGGTCGCCCGCGCGGAGGACAAGCTGGCGCACATCGAGCGGGGTCTCCCGGGTGATCTGCTCGGCACGCCGTCGCCCGGGGTGACCACCCGGATCGCCGAGGACGGCGAACTGCTGGTGTCGGCCCCCAACGCCTGCCTCGGCTACCTCGGCGCGCCGCCGCTGACCGAGCTGGCCACCGGCGACCTGGCCCGGCTGGACGCGGCCGGCCGGATCGTCATGACCGGCCGCAAGAAGGACATGCTGATCCGGGGCTCGTACAACATCTACCCCGGGCTGTACGAGCCGTCGATCGCGCTGCTGGCGGGGGTCCGGGAAGCGGCGATGGTCGGGACGCCCGACCCGGTGACCGGGGACGAGAGCGTGGTGCTGGCGGTCGTGGCCGACGGCGACGAGGCCGACCCGGCCCGCCTCGTCCGGCGGCTCCGCAAGCAGCTGCCGGAGCTGATCGACGCCGAAGCCGTGCCCGACCGCATCGTCGTGCTGCCGGAGCTGCCCCGCTCGGGCCGGTCCCGCAAGCTCGACCGGGGCCGCCTGCGGGAGCTGATGACCGCGAGCCGGCCGTGAAGGTCGCGGTGACCGGCGCGACCGGGTTCGTCGGCGGCGCGGTCTGCCGGGCCGCCGCGGCCGAGGGCTGGCAGGTGAGCGCCTTCGGCAGGCGCGCCGAGGCGGACCCCCGGCACGTCGGCGGGGCCGCGTACCGGTCGTGGGACATCGGGGCGGCCAAGCTCGCCGACCCGCCCGAGGTCGACGCGGTGGTGCACTGCGCGGCGTCGGCTACCGACACCGGCGTGGCCCGGGAGGTGTGGCGGACCAACCTGCTCGGCACCCACCACGTGCTGGCGTCGTTCCCGGACCGCCGCATCGTCCACGTCAGCAGCGCCAGCGTGTACGACCCGTACCGGCCGACGGTGCGGGCGAAGGAGCACGAAGCTCCGGTGGACCGGTACCTCAACGCCTACGCGGCCGCCAAGGCCGCGGCCGAGCAGCTCGTGCTGGCCATCGCCCGCGACGCGGTCGTCCTGCGGCCCCACGCCGTGTACGGCGCCGGGGACACCACCCTCCTGCCGAGGCTGCTGCAGAACGTGCGGGGTACCCGGCTGCTGGTGCCCGGCACCGGCCGGGTGCTGGTCAGCATGACCGAGGTGGGCGGCCTGGCCCGCGCCTGCCTGCTCGCCGCGACGGCCGAACCGGGGTGGCCGCGGGTGTTCAACATCGCCGACAGCGCCCCGGTGCCGATCGACTGGGCGCTGCGCGGCCTGCTGGCCTCGGCGGGTGTGCGGGTGCGGCCGGTCTACGTGCCGGCCCGCGTGCTGTCCCCGCTCGCCCGCGTGTTCCCGGGCGGGCGGCTGAACCGGTACGTGATCAGCCAGTTCGCGGTGGAACGCACGCTGGACATCACCGCGGCGATCGACCGGCTCGGCTACCGGCCGGCACCCACGGCGTTCCCGGGGCGGTGAGGCGTGGTGGGTGCGGAGCTGGGGTCCGCCGCACCCACCACGGGACCGGGGTCGGCAGCCGGGGCCACCGCCGGTGCGGGTACCCGCGTCGACGACAGTAGCGCGGCAACCCGACCGGAGGCGGCCTGCGGCCGAGGGCGCCCGCACGCGCCTGAGCTGCGGTTTCGGTGGCGGTGACGGGGAGGCGACCGGCAATTTTGCCGGTGACGGTTCACCCCCGGAGGGCGACGGCCGCCGGACGGCCCGCGACGTCGAGGTACACCCCCTCGAAGGTGTCCACTATGGAATCCAGGTCGTGCGCGGCGATCAGCTCGAGGCTGGCCTGGCCCATCGCCCTCCGGGCGGGCTCGTCGGCCAGGACGGCGGTGAGCCGGGCGGCCAGGTCCGCGACGTCGCCGGGCCGGTGGAGCCAGCCGTTGTGCCCGGGCCGCACGAGGTGCGGCAAGGCCATCGCGTCGGCGGCCACGACCGGCTTGCCCGCGGCCATCGCCTCCATCGTCGCCAGGCTCTGCAGCTCGGCGGTGCCGGGCATGCAGAACACGGCGCACCGCCGGTAGGCCCGCACCAGCTCCTCGTCCGGGACGAACCCGTGGAAGGTCACCCGGTCCGCGATGCCCAGCCGGGCGGCCAGCGCCTCCAGCCGGGCGCGTTCGCTGCCGTCGCCGACGAGCTCGACCCGCACGTCCGGGGGCAGCGCGACGGTGGCTTCCAGGAGCTCGTGGACGTTCTTCTCCGCGTCCAGCCGGCCCACGAACAACACCGCCGGCCGGCCGGCGGGCTCGGCGGACGGCCCGGCGTAGTGCGCGCGGTCGACCCCGCAGGAGATCGCCAGCACCGGCCGGTTCAGGCCGTTGCGTTCGAGCAGCCCGGCGGCCCGGGGCGTCGGGGTGGTGCAGACGGTCGCCCGGTCGAAGACCCGGACGAGATCGCGCCACGCCAGCCGGGCCAGCGGGCGGTGGGTCCAGCGCGGCAGCGGGCCGTAACCCAGGAGGTTCTCCGGCATGAAGTGGTTGGTGGCGACCACGGGCACGCCGGTCGCGGTGGCGGCGCGGACCGCGCTGCGGCCGACGAGGAAGTGCGCCTGGGTGTGCACGACGTCGGGGTCGATGCCGGCGAGCAGCGCCGGCACGGCCTTGGCCGTCCGCCAGGGCGGGCAGATCCGGAACGTCGGGTGGAACGGTGTGCGCACCGAACCGAGCCGGTGGACGGTCACCCCGGCCACCGACTCGGTGAACGTCGCGCCGCCGGGCGACGGGCAGAGGACGTGGACGTCGTGCCCGCGCCCGGCCAGGCCGGACGCCAGCCGGTGGGCGAAGTTCGCAGCGCCGTTGACGTCGGGCGGGTAGGTGTCCGCGGCGATCGCGATCCGCAGCGGGCCATCGCGGTGCGTCCGGCGTGCGGGTGCGACGGGTGCCGGCAGCGCGCGGGCGAGCAGCACGAGCCCGGCCACCGCGACGAACCCGGGTACGGCCGGTCCGGCGAGCTGTCCCGGAGCCAGCTCCCCGTAGGCGAAGACGCCGATGAGGACCGCGCTGAGCGGGTCGGCGATGGTGGTCGCGCCGGCCACGATCGGGGCGGGTCCGCTCGCGTAGGCCTGGTGCAGCAGCCACGCCCCGGCGAGGGTCGCCGCCACCGCCTCGGTGACCACGGCGACGGCCAGGCCGCCGGCGAGCGGCGCGACGGCCGCCGCCCGGATCAGCGCCGACGTGAGTCCGAAGAGGACCGCCGTGCCGAGCGCGGCGAGCAGGGCCCGGGTCCGGCCACGGGTGTACCGGGCCGCCGCGGCCAGTCCGGCGGCGGCGAGCAGCGCCCACTGCGCGGTCCCGAGGGCGGGGGCCGGCAGGGCGGCGTTCGTGACGGTGGCGGACAGCGCGACGAAACCGGCCAGCCCGGTGACGCTCATCGCCAGCGCGGCGAGGACGGTCCGGGTGAGCGGGATCCGCGCGAGCAGGACCGTGAGCACCAGGGTGAGCACGCCGATCGGCTGCACCACGGCGAGTGGCGCCATGGTGAGCGCGAGGACGTGCAGCGCGGCTCCCAGCCCGGCCAGCCCGATCCCGGCGTACCAGCCGGGCGTGCGCAGGATCGCCCGGATCCCGGACAGCCGCAGCGTCGAGCCCGTGGCCGCGCCGCGGACGGCTCGGTGTTGCAAGTGGACGGTGCCGGCGAAGCAGCACGCGCCGGCGGCGGCGAGGCCGATGGCCATGGTCAGCATGATTTCCTCCCGGAACGCAGGACGGCGAGGGCCGGCTCGCCGAGCAGGACGAGGTAGACGACGAGCACGAGCCGTTCGGCGAGCCCTTGGAACAGCGGGCCGTCGAAGCCGTGCGACGGCGCGAGGAGCACCGGCAGCTGGCTCAGCAGGAAAACCGTGAGGGCGGCCCACGCCCAGTCGGTGTACCGCTGCAGCCGGGCGGCGAGGCCGTGGTGCACCGGGTGGTTCGCGGCGCCGCGGGCGAGGAGCCCGGCCGCGGCCGGCAGGCTGACGAACAGCACCAGGCCCGCGCAGCGGTGGACCCCGGCGGCGAGCGTCATCGGCGCGCCGGTGGGGGTGGTCGGGAAGAACGCGCACAGGGTCAGGCCGGCACCCCAGCAGCCGGCCAGTGCGACGACGGGCCGGGTCACCGGCAGCCCGGCCCTGGCCAGCCCGGCCAGCAGGAAGCCGGTGCCGGCCGCCAGCGTCAGCACGCAGACGGCGAACCCGCCGGCGCCGGCGGACAGGGCGTAGTCGCTGATCACCTGCCGCACCGGATCGACCGCGGCGGCCTGGGTGACGTGCAGGACGAGGGCGGTGACCACGGACAGGCCGAAGCACGCGATCGCGGCGGCGGCCCACGGCCCGGCGGTGCGGCCTTGCCGCAGCGCCGCGGGGGCGGGGCGGATCGTTTCGACGGAGGACACGACTCGAACTTCGTGTCCGCGGGTGAAAGAACCTTAAGAACCGCCTCCGAGCCGGTTAAGAAACGCGGTCCGGCGGCAGCCGCACGCGCAGCTCGGCCCCGCCGTCCGGGGCCGGCCCCGCCACGACGCTGCCCGCGTGGGTCCCGACGATCTGCGCCACGATGGCCAGCCCGAGCCCGGACCCGGGCATCGAACGGGCCCCGGTGGCCCGGTAGAAGCGCTCGAAGACCTTCGGCCGGTCCTCTTCGTCGATGCCCGGTCCTTCGTCGGTGACGGTCAGCTCGGCCTGTCCGTCCGTTGTGGACAGCCGGACCCGGACGGTGCCGCCGGGCGGGCTCCACTTCGCGGCGTTGTCGAGCAGGTTCAGCACGACGCGGGACAGCCCGCCCGCTTGACCGGTCAGGCTCGCGGGCGTGGCCGAGACGGTGAAGACGACCTGCGGCCAGCGGGCGCGGGCGCGGATGACGGCGCTGTGGACCACGTCGGCGAGGTCGAGCGGCCCGAACGGCTCGGGGTCGGTGTTCTCCGCGGCCAGCTCGACCAGCTCGGTGGTGAGGGTGGTCAGCTCTTCGGCCTGGACCCCGAGATCCCGCAGCAGCCGGGCGCGGTCGTCCGGGGCGAGGGTCCGGCCGGAGCCGAGCTGCTGCTCGGCGTAGGTGAGCAGTTCGACGTTGGTGCGCAGGCTGGTCAGCGGGGTCCGCAGCTCGTGAGCCGCGTCCTCGACGAGCTGCTGCTGGGCGGCCTTCGACGCGGCGAGCGCGGTCAGCAGGTGGTTGACCGCGGTGGCGAGCCGGGCGATCTCGTCGTGCCCGGCCACCGGGATCGAACTGTCCAGGTCGTGCGTCTCGGCCACCGTCTCGACGGCGCCGGTGAGCCGGTCGACCGGCCGCAGGCCCGCCCGCGCGACGCCCCAGCCGACCAAACCCGCGAGGGCGGCGCCGGCGAGCCCGATCCAGGTGAGCAGGACCCGGAGGTCGTCGAGGGTCCCTTCGATGCCGGTGACGCGGGCGGCCACCTGGACCGCACCGCCGGGCCGGGCCGTGGTGAGCACGCGGTAGACCGTCTCGTCCCCGGCCTCCGCGTCGGCGAGGTCCTGGCCGGTTCCGCTCCTCGCGACGCGGGCGGCGGGCGAAGTCACCGTCCCCAGCCATTCGGCTCCGGCGCCGGCGGACACGGCGTGCCCGCGGCTGTCGAGGAACCGGACGACCACGGGTGGCGGCAACCCGGCTAGCCGGATCAGCTGCTGGATTTCCGTGGGCGGGTCGTCGTCGGACCAGGTGTCCGGCAGCTCGTCGGCGACGTGCAGGCTGCGCGCTGCTTCCTCGGGGGTCGTGGCCTGCACCGCTTGGGCGGCGTCGGCGCTCAGCCGGAGGTCCAGGTCCTCGTACATCCGGCCGTGCATCAGCCACCAGCCGGCGAGGGACACCACGACGACGGCGAGCGCGACGCCCAGCGCGGAGAGGACCGCGACCCGGGCGCGCAGGGTGAGTTTGCGCCGGCCCAGCCCGCGCAGCCTCACAGCGGGTCCTCGCGCAGGACGTAGCCGACGCCGCGCACGGTGTGCAGCAGCCGGCCGCCGCCGCCGGCTTCCAGCTTTTTGCGCAGGTAGCCGAGGTAGACGTCGAGGCTGTTCGAGCTGTTGCCGAAGTCGAAGCCCCACACGTGTTCGAACAGGACGGACCGGGTGAGCACCTGCCGCGGGTGGCGCAGGAAGAGCTCGAGGATGGCGAACTCGGTCCGCGTCAGCCGCACCGGACGGCCCGCGCGCACGACTTCCCGCGTGGCCGGGTCGAGCGCGAGGTCGTCGAAGCGCAGGTCGGCCGGCGACTCGGCGACGGCTTCGTACCGCGCGCGCCGGAGCAGGGCCCGGACGCGGGCGAGCAGCTCCTGGAGGGAGAACGGCTTGGCGAGGTAGTCGTCGGCGCCGGCGTCCAGACCCGCCACCCGCGCGGTGACGTCACCGCGGGCGGTGAGCATCAGCACGGGCACCAGGTTCCCGGCGGCCCGCAGCCGCCGGCAGGTTTCCAGGCCGTCGAGCACCGGCATGGTGACGTCGAGGATGACCCCGTCGGGTTCGCGCTCCCGGATGACCTCGAGGGCGGCCCGGCCGTCTTTGGCGATCTCGACGGCATAGCCCTCGAACCGCAGGGTGCGCGACAGGGAGTCGCACACGGCGTCCTCGTCGTCGGCGATCACGATCAGCACTCTGCCGATTGTCCGAGGCGGGCGGGGTGGCGGCCAGGCGAGGTTTTAAGAAACGGCTAAGAACTCGCCGCTGTCGTCGCCGAGCGGTCCCGGCGGAGGGCGCGACCCCCAACGACGCGCCCGCCACCGGGTCGCCCCGGCATTCCCCCTCGTTCACCGTGCCCCTAGGGTTCCGGACGCCGTCCTCGTTTCGTCCTCGCGCCGGCATTTCGCCGCTCCACCTGCGCGTTCCGAAGCCGGGCCTGCCTTGACGACCAGGGGGTTGCGATGAGGTTCCGGATTCTCGGAACGCTGGAAGTGACGGCGTACGGGAGCCGGGTCGCGCTGGCGAGCCCGCGGCAGCAGCGCGCGCTCGCCGTGCTGCTGCTCAACGCGGGCGCCGTCGTGCCGGTGGAGCGCATGATCGACGCGCTCTGGGACGACGAGCCGCCGGCGACGGCCGTGAAGCAGGTGCGCAACTGCGTTTCCGCGTTGCGGGGCCGGCTCGGCGAGCTCGGCGGGGCGATCGTCACCGATGGTCCCGGGTACCGCCTGCAGATCGACGCCGACGATCTCGACTCCCTGCGCTTCCGCCGGCACGTCGCCGTGGCCCGGGGACTCGCCGGGCAGGCCGAACTCGCCGACGCCGTCGACGAAATCCGCACCGCGCTCGCCTTGTGGCGCGGTCCCGCGCTCGACGGGCTGCGGACGGCCACGCTCGCCGGCCGGGCCGCGCTGCTCGACGAACAACGCGCCGACGCCGTCGAACTCTGTGCCGAATGGCGGCTGCGGCTCGGCGAAACGGGGGAAGTCGTCCGCGACCTGACGGAGTTCTGCGGCGAGCACCCGACGCGCGAGCTGTCCCACCTCCTCCTGATGCGCGCCCTCGCGAAGGAAGGGCGCTACGCCGAAGCCTCGACGCTGTTCCACGGCCTGCGCCGGCGGCTGGCCGACGAACTCGGCGTCGACCCGAATCCCGACCTGCGGCGGCTCCACGAGCAGATCCTCGCCGAGGCCACGCCGGGCGCCGGGGACCCCGAGCCGGAACCCCCGGCGCAGCACCAGTTCGACCGGGCGGTCACCGAGCTGGCCGAGGCCGTCACGTGGCAGTGGCGTGCGGAAGCCGAGCTGCGGTCGCTGCACCGGCCACAGCCGATCAGGCTGCGCTGGTCGGCGGTCGCGCGCCCCGGGAAACCCGCGCCGCGCGGCGACCTCGACGACATCGCGGCGACGTTCACCGCGTTGCCCGCGCGGCAGCTGGTCGTGCTGGGCGATCCCGGCTCGGGCAAGTCGGTGCTCGCCCTGATGCTGACCCTGGAGCTGCTGCGCACCCGCACCCCGGAGGCTCCCGTCCCGGTGCTGTTGTCGCTGGCGTCGTGGGACCCGCGGCGGGAGCACCTCGACCGGTGGCTGGCGGCCCGGCTCGCCGACAACCACCCGGCCCTGCTCAACGCCCGCGAGTACGGGCCCGACGCCCCGACCCGGCTCGTCCTCGGCGGCCACGTCGTCCCGGTCCTCGACGGCCTCGACGAGATGCCGGCCGACCTGCGCGTCGCCGCGCTGGACGCCCTGGACCAGACCATGGGCGTGGGACGCTCGCTGGTGCTGACCTGCCGTTCCGCCGAGTACGAGCAGGCGACGCGCGAGTCCGGCACGGTGCTGGGCGCCGCCACGGTGGTGCGGCTCGAACCGGTCGTGCGGCAGGAGGCGATCACCTACCTGTCCGCGCGGCAGGGCGAAGACCGCTGGCTTCCCGTCGCCGACCGGCTGCGCCGCGATCCGGACGCCGCCCTCGCCCGGGTGCTGCGGACGCCGTTGATGGTCGACCTCGCGCGGATCGGCTACGGCCGGCCGCCGGCCGATCCCGCGGAACTGCTCGCCACCGAAGACGCCGCGGCCCTCGAAGGGCAGCTGCTCGACTCCTTCGTCCCCAACGCCTACGCGCCGGCGCCGCAGTCACCGGGGCGGAACCCGAAGACGAGCCCGTCCGGGCGCTACACCGCGGAGCAGGCCACCCGCTGGCTCGGGTTCCTGGCCCGGCACCTCGAACGCGCGCGCAGCCGCGACCTGGCCTGGTGGCAGCTGTACCGCGCGGTGCCCGCCGGAACCCGGTCGGTCCTGGTCGGCGTGCTGGTCGCGGTGTTCTTCGTGATCACCGGCTGGGTCGACGACGGACCGGTCCTGGCCGCGGTCTACGGGCTGTCGTTCGGTGGCGCCGCCGGCTTGAGCCACCGCTTCGGCCGGCCGCCGGAGCCGCTGCGCACGGAGCTGCGGTTCGCCGGCGCGGCCCGGAAGTTCGCCGGCCGCTTCGCGATCGGTGCCGTGGTGGGTGTCCTGCTCGGCCTGGGCTGGTCGCTGGCGGCCGGCCTGGTCGGCTTCCTGGCGCTGGTGTTCGGCCTGGTGTTCGCGGTGCACGTGTGGCTGGCGAAACCGGTCGACGCGAGCCGCGTGTCGAGCCCGGGGACGATCCTGCGCAACGAACGGACCGGCGCGATCGCGCTGTCGGTGTCGTTCCTGGTGTCCTTGGGGCTGTTCGACGGGATGGCGTTCGCGTTCACCGCGCAGACCCGGTTCCTCCCGGTGCTCGGTGGCCGCTACGACTTGGCGCTGGCCATCGCGGCCGGGGTGGCGGGCGCGTCGTTCGGGTTCTTCATGGGCCGCGGCGTGGCGGCGGTGTGCTACGGCGTGGCGGCCGCGCTGGCGGGCGGCCAGGTGTTCCCGGCGGCGACGAACGCGATGACCCCGATCGTGGCCGGCGTGTGTTTCGGCGTGGGCATCGGCCTGACGGTCCTGGTCACCCGGGCGTGGGGCAACTACTTCGTCCACCACCTCTGGCTGGCGGCCACGGGCCGCTTGCCGTGGCGCCTGATGCACTTCCTCGACGACGCCCACCGGCGCGGGGTGCTCAGGCAGGCCGGGGGCGTGTACCAGTTCCGCCACGCGCGGGTGCAGGAGCGGCTGGCCGCCGTCACCGGCGACGACTAGGGCGAGCTCCGCACGGCGTGGCGTTCGGCTTCGGCCACCGCCGTGGCGGTCACCTTCGTCGCGCCGAAGACGGTGGACACGGCCAGCAGGCTCATCACGGCGAACACCGTCTGCAGGCCGAAGCTCTGGGCGAGCAGCCCGCCCGCGAGCGCGCCGAGGGGCCGCGTGCCGTAGGCCACCAGGCGGTGGGAACTGTTGGTCCGCCCGAGAAGCCGGTCCGGCGTGACCCGCTGGCGCAGGGAGACCGTCGTGACGTTCGAGACGATGAGGCCGACACCGCCGACGAAGAAAGCGGCGCCGATGATCACCGGGTCGGCCGTCAACGCCGGCACGCCCAGCGACGCGGCGCCGAGAAAGAAGGAGACGCCGATGGCGCGTGCCGTGCCCAGCACGCGTTCGGCCGGCTCGGCGAAGAAGGAACCGGCGAGGCAGCCGGCGGCGACCAGGCTGAGCAGCCAGCCGTAGGCTTGCTCCGACAGCCCCATCGCCGAAGCCGGGCCTACGGCGTACAGCACGAGAACGGCCTGGATCGCGCTGCTGGCGAAGTTGAAAATCCCCGTCATCACGGTGAACGTGCGCAGGATGCCGGTGCGCCACACGAAGCGCAGTCCCTCGGCGATCTCGGTGCGCAGCTCGGGACGCCGATCGGTGGTCCCCACCTTGAACGAGCCGCGGACGAACAGGAGCACGACGATCGCCGCGGCCCAGAGGACGATCGGCGTTTCCAGCGACAGCGCCGCCGCGGTGGCGACGAGCAGGCCCGCTGCCGGGGGACCGGCGAGCTCCAGCGCCGTCGTCTCGGCCGCGTACAGCCGGCTGTTCGCTCTCGGCAGCTTGTCGCGTCCGACCAGCTGCGGCACGATCGCCTGGGACGCCGTGTCGTAGAACGTTTCCGCGATTCCGGTGCCGAGCGCGGCGACGTACAGGATCCAGATCGAGCCGGCGTCGAGCAGCACGGTCACGAGGAGCCCGGCGAGCAGCGTGGCGCGGGCGACGTTCGCGAGCAGCATCAGCGAGCGGCGGTCCCGGCGGTCGGCGATCGCACCCGCCGGCAACGCGAAGACCAGCCACGGCAGCGTGAACGCGAACGTCAGGCCGGCGATCAGGGCCGGTGAGCGCGTGTAGCCGATCGCCAGCAGTGGCAGCGCGAACTTGAGGATCCCGTCCGCGAGGTTGGACAGGGCGGCCGACGTCCACAGCCGCCAGTACCCGCCACCGAGCGATGTCCCCATTGGTGGAGAATTTCACATCGATGGAGAAAAGTCCATCAGCGTGTACTAGCCTTCGCCCATGGCTGAACCCGGAGCTGCTTCCTCGTCGGTGCCGCGGCGCGAGGCCACGGTGAGCGAGGCCAAGGCCCTGGCCCATCCGCTGCGGCTGCGCATCCTGCGGCTGTGCTGGCAGGGCGAGCTGACCAACAAGCAGCTCGCCGACCGGCTGGACCGCGATCCCGGGACGGTGCTGTACCACGTGCGCCAGCTGATCGAGGCGGGTCTGCTCGAACCGGCGCCCGTCCGCACCGGCGACAGCGGCGCGCTGGAGAAGCCGTACCGCGCCAAGGCGCGATCGTGGTGGCTGGACGACCCCCCGAACACCGAATTCGACGCGGCACTGGCGCCCATCGAAGCCGTTCAGGACGAACTGCGCGCGGCCGGTCCCGACTCGGTGCGCATCTTCCTCCGGTTCGCCGTCCACCTGTCCGCCGAGGACGCGGCCGAACTGGAGCGCGGGATCCTCGCTCTCGTCGAGCGATACGTGTCCACGGACGACCAGCGGTCCGACGAAGCCGCCCACGGCGGGATGATCGTGCTGCACCGCCTGGCCGAGTAGGACGTGTCCGGTGAGTGATCAACGCGAACTTGTGGTCGGCCGGCGCCCGGAAAAGGGGGATGCGGCGACGGAGTCGAAGTCCTCGCCCTCGACGGGGAAGGACTCGGATCGCCCGCCGCGCGGCCGAAGGCGCCCGCGGTGGGCGACCACCGGCCTTCGATCCCGAGGCTCACCGGCAGCGCAACGTGGTCGAGCGGTGCTTCGACCGGCTCACGCAGTTCCGTGACCCGGTCCCTCACCCGGTGGCGACGGCGAGGTCCTCCGGTGGCGCCCAAAGCGGCACCCCGTCCGCCCGCTCGGGATGCAGCCAGTGCAGCCGCGCCGCGAGCTCCTCGGCCACTTCCAGGAACGTCCGGACGATCTCCGGCCGCTCGCCCTCCCGCCAGGCCAGCGACCACGGGTACACCGGCTGCAGCTCCTGCGGCCGGGACGTCGGGATCCCGAGATCTTCGTACCGCCTGGCGTAGCTGTCGAACTCCAGCAGGTAAGCGCTGTCCGGCGCGCGGGTGAGTGCGGCGTGGCACGTGTCGAACGTGCCCGGGTTGCCCAGCCAGCGCAGGGCCAGTCCCGTGTGCTGCTCCAGCGAACTCAAGTACCGGCCGTGCACGTTGTACAGCGCCGTGCCGGGTGCGTCCGCGAAGACCTCGATCGGCCGCTCGTGCACCGACACCGCCGCGCGGCGGGGGTCGCCGGGCCGGCCGACCAGGCGGAACGGCTCCAGCCGCAGCAGCCGGTGCCGCCAGCCCGCCGGGTGGGCCGCCTTCATCGCCCCGGTGACGCGGATGATCGCCACGTCCAGGTGGCCCTCGAGCAGCGCCGTGAGCTGGCGCGCGCTGTCCATCTGGCTCTGGACGAGCCGGACGGCGGGGTGGGCGGCGAGGAACGCGTCCGCCACCACCCGGCTCGTGTCCAGCTCGAAGATGTGGGCGATCCGCAGGTGGTGCGGGGCGGGTTCGCGCAGCATCTGGTCCGCGGTGGCCAGCAGCTGCCGGGCGAGGTGCAGGAACCGGTCGCCGCGCGGGGTCAGGGCCACGTGGCGGCTGTCGCGGACCAGCAGGGCGCCGCCGACGTCGGCTTCGAGCTTGCGGATCTGCTTGGACAGCGTCGGCTGGCTGATGAACAGCTTCGCCGCCGCCCGGCCGAAGTGCAGTTCGTCGGCGACGGTGACGAAGTACCGCACCAGCCTGAGGTCGAGGTCCATGCGGGCCTTCCGCGCAAAGGGTCGGGAGCGCCAACGATGCCACCACGGCTATCGATCCGGGCACAACGGGTCTTGGACGCCCGGGCGTCCGTCGGGTTGGCTTCGGGGACCACCCGGGCGAACTGGAGGATCCGATGGCCGAGCCGGGCACCCCCGTCGTGTTCATCCACGGGCTGTGGCTGCACGCCACCTCGTGGACCCCTTGGATCGACCACTTCCGGGCGGCCGGGTACGCGCCCTTCGCGCCCGGCTGGCCGCACGAGCCCGAAACCGTCGAACTGGCCCGGGAAAACCCGGACGCCGTCGCGGACACCGGCATCGACGACGCCACCGGCCACTTCGCGTCGATCATCGCTGGTCTCGAGCGGCCGCCGGTGATCATCGGGCACTCCTTCGGCGGCCTGATCACCGAAAAGCTGCTGGGGCAGGGGATCGGCCTCGCCGGTGTCGCCATCGACCCCGCGCAGATCAAAGGCGTCCTGCCGCTGCCGCTGGCCCAGCTGCGGGCCGGCCTGCCGGCCCTGGGCAACCCGGCGAACCTCCACCGGTCCGTGTCACTGACCGAGAAGGAGTTCCGGTTCGGCTTCGGCAACGCGCTGACCGACGAGGAATCGTCGGCGCTGTACCGGCGCTGGACGATCCCGTCCCCGGCCCGGCCGCTGTTCCAGGCGGCGGCCGCGAACTTCGTGCTGCACTCCCAGGCCGCGGTCGACACCGGCCGCGCGGACCGCGGCCCGCTCCTGCTGATCTCCGGGACGGCGGACCACACCGTCCCGGACGTCGTCACCCGCTCGACCTTCAAGCAGTACCGGGATTCCACCGCGGTGACCGAGCTGAAGCAGTTCGAGGGCCGGGGACACTCGCTCACCATCGACAGCGGCTGGCGCGAGGTCGCCGACGCCGTGCTCGGCTGGCTGCGCGAGCAGGGGATCTGAGCCCGTGGACCTCGGATTGGCCGGCGCGGTCGCCGTCGTCACCGGAGCCAGCCGCGGCATCGGCCTGGCCGTCACCGAAGCCCTCGTCGCGGAGGGCGCGCACGTCGTGGCCGGCGCGCGGGTGCCGGGACCGGACCTGGACGCCCTCGTCCAGGCGGGGAAAGCGCACGCACTCGCCGTCGACCTCGGCACCGCCGACGGCCCGGGCCGGCTCGCCGAGCTGGCCCTGGCCGAGTTCGGGCGCATCGACGTCCTGGTCAACAACGTCGGCGCCGTCTCCCCGCGGCCGAACGGCTTCCTGCTGGTCACCGACGACGAGTGGATGCGATCGGTGACGCTGAACCTGCTGAGCGCGGTCCGGGCGACGCGGGCGGTGCTGCCGACGATGGTGACCGCGGGCCGGGGCAGCATCGTCACGGTCGCCTCGGTCAACGCGATCCTGCCGGACCCCGGCGTCATCGACTACAGCGCGGCGAAAGCGGCACTGGTCAACTTCACGAAGTCGGTGTCGAAGGAGTTCGGGCCCCGCGGCATCCGCGCCAACGCGATCAACCCGGGCCCGGTCGCGACGGACCTGTGGCTCGGCGCCGGCGGGGTGGCCGAAACCCTGGCCGCCACCACGGGCGCGAACCCGGACTCGGTCGCGGACGAAGCAGCGGCCCACGCCGTCACCGGCCGGTTCACCCGGCCCGCGGAAGTGGCGAACCTGGTGGCGTTCCTGGCCAGCGACCGGGTGGCGGGCAACATCACCGGCGCCACCCTCGCCATCGACGGCGGCTACGCCACGGAAACCCATTGATCACCGGCTCACCGCGTGCCCGCGGAGCCTGCCCCGGACGGGTGCGGCGGGAGTAGGCGCCCCGCGGGCGGGGTATTTCCCTCCTGAGAAGTTCAGAAGGGAATCGCCATGGGAATCCTCGTCGCCCTGCTCGTGGTCTGGGCCGTCCTGGTCGTGCTCGGCATCGTCGTCAAGAGCCTGTTCTGGCTGATCATCGTGGGCGCGGTGCTGTTCGTCGCGACCGGCGTGATCGGGTTCGTCAAGCGCGAAGCGCTGGGTCGCCGGCACTGAGCAGGGCGCCGGTCGGCCCGCCGGCCGGCAGGGTCGCCGCGTGGACGACGTCGAGGGCCGCTTCCGCGGGGGAGCGGTCGGCGGCGTCGTCGCCGCGTTCGGGGTGGGTGGCGACCGAGCCGGGGTCGACGGCGTTGACCAGGATGCCGGTTTCGCGCAGTTCGGCGGCGAGGGTCGCGGTGAAGGCGTTGAGGGCGTACTTGGCCAGGGAATAGCCGGGGGACCGGACGCCTCCGCGGAGGCCGGTCCCGGCGGCGATCTGCGCGGCGGCG
The DNA here is from genome assembly GCF_040638975.1 of Amycolatopsis sp. NPDC024027. NCBI lineage: Bacteria > Bacillati > Actinomycetota > Actinomycetes > Pseudonocardiales > Pseudonocardiaceae > Amycolatopsis > Amycolatopsis sp. NPDC024027. Next base: position 297,818 of record NZ_JBEZYY010000010.1, on the reverse strand, counting down.
CCGCTGGAGACGTTGACGATCCGGGCGGCGGGGGCGGCCCGCAGCAGCGGCAGGCAGGCCTGCACGAGCGCCCAGCTGCCGAGGACGTCGACGTCGTAGGCGGTGCGGGCCTCGGTGAGGTCGGCGCCCAGCAGGGACGTCGTGGTGAAGTCGGGCATGGCGGCGGCGTTGTTGACCAGAACGTCGAGCCGGCCGGCGAGGCCGCGCAGGAATTCCGCGCACGCGGCGACGTCGGCCGGGGCGGTGACGTCGAGGCGCACCGCGTCGGCGGAGTGTCCTTCGCCGGCGAGCTGCCGGGCCAGCGTGCGGGTCCGGTCGGGGTTCCGGCCGGCGAGGACGACGTGGTGGCCGCGGACGGCGAGCTCGCGGGCGACGGCGAAGCCGAGCCCCTCCGGGCGGCTCGCGCCGGTGACCAGCGCGATCGGAAGTTCGTTCATGACCCATACTGTAGGGGTACCCTACAATTCCGCCCACCCGCGGCCCGCCCTATGCTCGCCGGCATGTCCGCTTCCTCGTCCGAACGGCCCCGCGCGTTGCTGCGCTGGCCCACCTACGTGATGGGCCAGCTGCACCGCAGCGGTGTCGGCCGGATCGACACGGCGCTGGCCGGCCACGGGGTCGCCCTGCGCGACTACTACGTCCTGGTCTGCATCGGCGAGTCCGGTCCGCTGTCCCAGCAGCGCGTCGCGGACCGGCTCGGCCTGGACCGCAGCGACCTGGTGAAGGTGCTCGACCGGCTGGAGGCGGCGGGCTGGGTGTCGCGGAAGCGCGACACCGAGGACCGCCGCCGGCACGTCCTCACCCTCACCGAGCGCGGCCACGCCACGGTGGGCAAGGTCGAGGAGGTTTCGAACGCGGTGACCGGCGAGCTGCTCGCCCGGCTGAACCCGGGCGAGCGGGAGACGTTGCACCGGTTGCTGCTCAAGGCCTTCGGGGAGCCGCCGGCCTGAGCCGATCGGGTGCCGGGCCTGGTCCGGTCGCCGGATGCCCGGGCACCCCGGCGCTGGCAGAATCGGCCGGGTGGACACGGGCAGGGGAGGCCATCCGCACACCGAACGCGCCGGCGCGGCGGGGGAGCCGTTCTCGGCGCTGCTCCGGCGGCGCCGGGGTGAGCTGGGCATCACGCAGGCCGATCTCGCGCGGCGGGCCGGCGTCAGCGTCCGGGCCGTGCGCTACCTCGAACAAGGCCGCACGCGGAATCCGCGGCCGGCGTCGATCCGGCAGCTGCTCGCCGCCCTCGAACCCGGGCCGGGCACGCCGGCCGGGACCACGACCCGGGTCGGCGTCCTCGGGCCGCTGCTCGTCGAAACCCGCGGTGAACAGCAGCACCCCGGCGACGCCCGGTGGGCGCGGCTGCTCGGCCTGCTGGCCCTGCAGCCGAACCGGGCGGTCGCCGTGGACGACATCGTCGACGTCCTCTGGGGCAGCCGGCCGCCCCGGTCGCACCTCGACCTGATCGGCAGCGCGGTGCGCCGGTTGCGGGGGCTGCTGCACCCGCAGCTGCGGCTGGCGGCCACCGGGCGCGGCGGCTACCGGCTCGAGGGCGAGCCCGGCCGGTTCGACGTCCTGCGGTTCGACGCCCGGCTCGACGAGGCCAGGGCCGCGCAGGCCGGCGGCGACCGCGAAGCCGCTTTCCGCGCCCTCGACGCGGCGATGGCCTGCTGGCGCGGCCCGGTGCTCGCCGGCCACGAGGCCCTGCACCGGCACTCCGCGGTGGCCGCCCTCTCCCGGCGACGGCTGTCCGCCGCCCTCGCCCACGCCGATGCGGGGATCGCCCTCGGGCGGCACGACGAGGTCGTCGCGCACCTGGAGACCATCCGCGAAGACGAACCGATGCACGAGGGCCTGCACGCCCGGCTCATGGTCGCCCTCGCCGGCAGCGGGCGGCAGGCGGCCGCGCTCGCGCTGTTCGACACCCTGCACGCGCGGCTGGCGACCGAACTCGGCATCGAGCCCGGGCCGGAGATCCGGGCCGCCCAGCTGCACGTCCTGCGCCAGGAGGTCCCCGCCGCGGCCCGGCTCTTCGGCACCGGCAACTACCTCCCGCGCGACGTCGACCCCTTCGTCGGGCGCGTGGCCGAGACGGTCCGGCTGACCGGCGGCGCCGGCCGGCCCGCGGTGTACGGCATCTGCGGGATGGCCGGCGTCGGCAAGACCGCGCTGGCCGTGCACCTCGGCCACCGGTTCGCCGACCGGTTCCCGGACGGGCAGCTGTTCGCCGACCTGCACGCCCACGGCCCGGACGGCGCGCTGGCCCCCGAGGCCGCGCTCGACTCGCTGCTGCGCCAGCTCGGCGTGGACGGCGCCCGGATCCCCGAACGGCTGGACCAGCGCGCCGCGCTCTGGCGGTCGCTGCTGGCCGGCCGTCACGCGCTGGTGGTGCTCGACGACGCGGCCGGCGCCGCCCAGGTGCGCCCGCTGCTGCCCGGCGGCCCTGGCTCGCTCGTGCTGATCACCAGCCGGTCCCGGCTCACCAGCATCGACGTCGTGACAACGGTTTCGCTCGACGTCCTCGCGCCCGCCGAAGCCGCGCAGCTGCTCACCCGGGTCGCCGGTCCGGACCGCACCGGGCCGGATCCGGCGGTCGACGAGATCACCCGGCTCTGCGGCTACCTGCCGCTCGCCGTGCGGATCGCCGCCGCCCGGCTCCGCGACCGTCCGTTGTGGACGATGAGTCACCTGGCCGGCCTGCTGCGCGACGAGCACCGGCGGCTGGCCGAGCTGAGCACCGGCGACCGCGGCGTGGGGGCGGCGTTCACGCTCTCCTACCGCCAGCTCACCGAGCCGCAGCAACGGCTGTTCCGGCTGCTCGGCGAGTTCCCCGGCACCGACGTCGACGCCGGTGCCGCCGCGGCGATCGCCGGCCGCGAACCCTGCGAGACCGAACGGCTCCTCGAGGACCTCGTCGACGTCCACCTGCTGGCCCAGCCCGCGCTCGGCCGCTACCGGTTCCACGACCTGATCCGCGACCACGCCCGCGCCACCGGCCTCGCCGGCCCCGCCGCGGACCGGGAAGCGGCGGCGAGCCGGATGTCCGACTACTACCTGCACGTCGCGGGGCGAGCGGCCGACGTGCTGGAGCCGACGAGGAAACGGTTCCGGCCGGCCGGGTCCCCGCCGGCGAGCGGACCGGAGTTCGGCACCGCGGCCGAGGCACTCGCCTGGCTGGAAGCCGAACGGGTGAACCTCGCCGCGGTCGCCGCGGCGGCGGCCCGGGACCGGCCGCAGCACTGCTGGCAGCTCGTCCAGACGCTGTGGCGGTTCTACTTCGTCCGCGGGCACGTGGACGACTGGCTGCGCACCCACCGGCTCGCCTTGGGCGTGGTCTGCGAGCTGGGCGATCCGATCGCGGAAGCGGAGCTGCGCAAGAACCTCGGGCTCGGCCACTGGCGCAGCGGCGACTTCGCGGAGGCGGTCGGCCAGCACCACCGCGCGCTGGCGCTCGACCGCGCGAACGACGACGGGTGGGGGCAGGCCAAGACGCACAACCACCTCGGGTTCATCCACGCCCGCGGCGGGAGCCACGAGGAGGCGCTGACGCACCACCGCCACGCGGCCGAGCTGTACCGCGCGGCCGGCGACCGGTGCGGCGAAGCCCGCGCACTGGTCGGCCTCGGCGACCTCCACTACCACGCCGGCCGCCGGGCGGAGAGCGCGGCGGACTTCCGGCGCGCCCTGGACCTGGCCCAGGAGGTCGGCGACCGCTGGGGCGAAGCACTGGCCGCCATCGGGCTCGGCTTCACGGCCGCACCCAGCCACGCCCGCGGGCACCTCGAGCACGGCCTGGCGTACGCCCGCGCGGCGGGGGACCGCTGGGCCGAAAGCATGGCCTTGACCGGCTTGGGCCGCCTCCACCACGACGCCGGCGACGCGACAGAGGCGGCGAACTGCCTCCGCCAGGCCGTCACGCTGGCTCAGGAGGTCGGTGACCGGTGGTGGGAGCGGATGGCCACGACCGCGCTGGGCCGGGTGCACGCGGCGGCCGGTCGTCATGGTGAGGCGGGGTTGCTGCATGAGCGGGCGGTGAGGCTGGCGCGGGATCTGGGTGATGCGGCTGCGGAGGCCGAGGCGCTGGCCGCGTTGGGGGAGCTGGCGGTGCCTCGGCGGAAGATCCACGCCTGATCCCCGGGCGGCGGCTGGCCAGACCGTCACGCTGGATGCGGCCGCGGAGGCCGAAACCTCGCCGCGTTGGCGGAACTGCCGGTGCCCTGCCGGAAAATCCACACCTGAGCGCCGGGTCAGCGGCTGGTCAGTGCCTCGTCAGCGGACGCCGCGATTCTGGGCCGGACCGAGAACCGGTGGCGGACCCCGAGGGGAGTTGACGGTGCGATGACTTCGCTGGTGGCGGTGTCCACTTACGTTCCGACGACCGTGGCGATCGAATCGCTGCAGGACGAGCTGGCCCTCTCCGCCGGGCAATTGCGCCGGTTCCGGCGGATGTACGGCCTCGACGAGGTCTGCCGCTCGGACGAGTCCGAAGCGGACATGATCCTCGGTGCGGTCAGCAAGCTCGATTCCCTGCGCGGCCGGGAAGAGCGCGTCCGGTACGTCGTGCGCGCCAAGACGATGCCGGCCGCGAACCCGTACCCCGTCGACCCCATGGTCGACGTGCGGGAGGCGCTCGGGCTCACCCACGCCACCCTGTTCACCCTCACCGACCACGCCTGCGCCTCCGGGCTGCTCGCCGTCGACCTGTGCGGCACGCTGCTGGCCGCCGACGGCGATCCCGACGCGCTCGCCCTGATCCTCACCGGCGAAAAGGCGTTCACCCACTCCGCGCAGGTCATTCCCGATACCGCGATCATGGGGGAGGCCACCGCCGCGGTGCTCGTCGGACCGGGCGAGGACCAGGACACCCTGATCGGCTACGCCACCACCACGCTCGGCGGCCCGGGCGGCGAAGTGATCCTCGACGACGACCAGGCCGCCGAGTTCCGGCAGATCTACCCCGGCACGGTCGCCGACGTCGCGCTCGAAGCCATCGCGGCCGCCGGGCTGACCGTCGACGACATCGACCTGGTCCTGCCGCACAACGTCAACAAGATCTCCTGGGTCCGCGCGAGCGCGGCGCTGGGCATCCCGCGCTCGAAGATCTTCCTGCAGAACGTCGGGACGACCGGGCACTGCTTCTGCGCCGACCCCTTTCTCAACTACCACGCCGCCAACGGCCTCGGGCTCATCGCGCCCGGCGCCCACTACCTGATGATTTCCGTCGGCCTGGGGTCGACGTTCTCCGCCATGGTCTTCCGGAAATGAGGAGCACTGCAATGAGTGTCGAATTCGAGATCTCGGGCGTCGGCATCGCCGAACTCGCGGAGCGTTACGGCACCCCGCTCTTCGTCTACGACGGTGACGAACTGGGCGGCCGGCTGCTGGGTCTTCGCGAGCAGCTGCACCCGCGGCTGGAGATCTTCTATTCGCTGAAGTCCAATCCGAACATCTCGGTGTGCGCACTGCTGCACGCCCACGGTGCCCGGGCCGAGGTGTCGTCGATGGCCGAACTGATCACCGCGCGCCGGGCCGGGGTCGCCGGCGAGGACATCATCTTCCTCGGCCCCGGCAAGAGCACCGCGGAACTGGCCGCCTGCCTGGACGAAGGCGTCTACACCGTGGTCTGCGAATCGTTCGGCGAGCTGGCGGTCCTCGACGAGCTCGCGCGCGAACGCGGGATCGAAGCGCGGGTCACCCTGCGCGTGAACCCCAGCTTCGCGGTCAAGGGCTCGGGCCTCACCATGGGCGGCAAGCCGCGCCAGTTCGGCATCGACGAAGAACAGCTGCTCGCCGCCACCGACCTCGCCGACCGGCACCCGAACCTGCGGCTGATGGGCGTGCAGGTCTACATGGGAACGCGGATCCTGGACGAGGAGCCGATCGTCGAAAACACGCGGCGCATCTTCGAACTCGCCGAACGCGTTTCGCGGCAGCTCGGGTTCCCGCTGGACATGGTCGACGTCGGCGGCGGCCTCGGGGTCGCGTACTTCGACGGCGAGAAGGACCTCGACCGCGATCTGCTCGCCTCGATGCTCAACCCGGTGATCGACGAGTTCGCGCAGCGGCACCCGGCGACGCGGCTGGTCATGGAGCTCGGCCGGTACCTGACCGCCACCTCCGGGACCTACGTCGTCCGCGTCCGCTACACGAAGACCTCGCTGGGGCAGAACTTCGCCGTCGCCGACGGTGGCACGAACCACCACATGGCCGCCGTCGGCATCGGGTCCTACGTCAAGCGCGACTTCCCGATCCGGCTGCTCAACCGCATCGACGAACCCGCCACCGAAACCTGGCAGGTGACCGGCCCGCTGTGCACGCCCAACGACGTGCTCGCCAAGAAGGCCGCGCTGCCGCCGGTCCGCCCGGGCGACCTGATCGGCGTCACGCGGTCCGGTGCCTACGGCCCGACGGCGTCACCGGTGCTCTTCCTCAGCCACGGCTACCCGGCCGAAGTCATCGTCCACGGTGGACGCCACTACCTCGTCAGCGAGCGGGACCAGCCCGCGGACCTGCTGCGCCGCCAGCACCTGCACGAGTTCGCGCCGCCGGTCGCCGTGGGCGCGGAGCGCTAGGCGATGTACCGCGCGTCCACGACCACCCTGTCCGCCGCGCCATCGCCGGGCCTGCAGCCGTTGCCGCTGCGCCTGGCGCTGGCGGCCCGGCGTGAATTCCCGCCCGGCGAGCGCGAAATCGACGTTCCCGAGCTGCACCGGTACTTCGCCGACCTCAGCCGCGGGCACGACATCGGCTTCCGGCCCGGCCGGGTGACGCGGGCGCGCGGCAACCCCTTCCTCGCGATGGCCCGCGAACTGCTCGCCGGGCAGCTGTCCGGCGAGCGGATCGACCTCGCGATCGTCGCGCACGCGGCGCCGGAGTTCGACCCGCGGCTGTCGGCGCCGGTGAACCTCACCGCCGTGCTCCCCGGCCACCCGCTGGTGTTTTCCGTTTCGGGGCAAGGAAGCCTGGCCCCGTTCACCGCGCTGCGCATCGCCGGTTCCTACGCGCGGCGCCACGACTACCGGCGCGTCCTCGTTCTGATCATGGACCAGGGCGTCACACCGTACGACGTGCCCGGCCGGATCGGCGACGCCGCCACGGCCCTGCTGTTCGAGGCGGGCGGGCGCCGGACGGTCCGCGTCGGTTACGAACCCGAAGTGGCGCCGGACGCCCTGCCGGAGTTCGAGCCGGCGGAAACGGTCGTCATCGGCAGCGGGCTCGCCCGGGCGGCGGGTGCTTGGCCGGGGGCGATCGTCGCGCCGCCCGAGTTCCCGTGCACCGGGCTCTGGGCGCCGCTCGCCGGTGGCCCGGCCGCCGGTCCGGTGCTGCTGGCCGACTACGACCCGCGCCGCGGTGCGCTGGGGATCTGCGTGGTGGCCGGGTCCGACTGAGGCAGCCCTATGATGAGGGTCGTCGTGGTCGGGCTCGAAGCGGGGGACGGACAAAAGTGCGCGTGGTCATCGGTGAAGACCAGTTCCTGCTCAGGGACGGTCTGGTGCGGCTGCTCGAGGCGCACGAATTCGAGGTCAGCGCGGCGGTGGACAACGGGCCGGACCTGCTCGAAGCGATGCTGCGCGAACGGCCGGACATCGCGATCGTCGACATCCGGCTGCCGCCGTCGTTCACCGACGAGGGCCTGCGCGCCGCGATCGAAGCCCGCCGCCGGATCTCGGGCTTCCCGGTGCTCGTCCTTTCGCAGTACGTGGAACGGCTGTACGCCGACGAACTCCTCGCCGACGGCGAGGGTTCGGTCGGCTACCTGCTCAAGGACCGCGTGTTCCACGGCGACCAGTTCGTGGACGCCGTCCGCCAGGTCGCTCTCGGAGGCACGGTGATGGACCCGGACGTCGTGACCCGGCTGCTGACGCACAACACCCGCGACGACCGCCTGGAGCGGCTGACCACCCGGGAGCGCGAAGTCCTCAAGCTGATGGCCGAAGGGCGGTCCAACAGCAGCATCGCGGGCGTGCTGGTGGTTTCCGAGAAGGCCGTTTCCAAGCACATCAACAACATCCTCGCCAAGCTGAACCTGCCGCAGTCCGAGGACGCCAACCGGCGGGTCCTGGCGGTGCTGGCCTACCTGAAGCACTGACGGGCCTCAGAGCTCCAAGGCGCACGGGATTTCGATCGTCACCATGGTCGGGCCGCCGAGCGGGCTGAGGATCGTGATGAAGCCGTCGAGCGGGGCGAGCCGCTTCTCGATGCCACGCAGTCCCGTGCCGCCTTCGGTGTCCGCGCCGCCGCCGCCGTTGTCGCTGACGTTGATCACCAGCCGGCCGAACTCGTAGTGGACGTTGATCGCGCCGCTCCGCGCCCCGGAGTGCTTCATCGCGTTGTTCAGCAGTTCGGACACCGAGAAGTACGCGGCGGTCTCGACCGCCAGCGACGGCCGGCCGGGCAGGTCGATCGTCGTCTCGATCCGCAGCGGGTTTTCGATGGCCAGGGTGCGGATCGCGTCCGCGATGCCGCGGTCGACCAGCACCGGCGGCTGGATGCCCCGGACGAGGTCGCGCAGCTGCTGCAGCGCCTTGGCCGAGCTGTTCTTCGCCTCGTCCATCAAGGACCGGGCCGCTTCGGGGTGGGAGTCGAGCACGCGCATCGCGGCGTCGAGCGTCATCCCCATCGCGACGAGGTGGGTCTGCGCGCCGTCGTGCAGGTCGCGCTCGATGCGGCGCAGCTCGGTCGCCTGGGACCCCACGGCGTCGTCGCGGCTTTCCGCCAGGTGCTGCACGCGGTTCGTCAGCCGGGTCACCTCGGTCGGCGCCAGCAGCGTGGCCGCGAGCCGCGCATGCAGCTTCAGCAGGTGCGGTGCGCTCCACAGCGCGAGCGGGAAGTGCGCCAGGCCGAGGATGGCGGCGAACCAGGCCGTCGTCGGGTCGTCCACCGGGAGCACCACGTACCAGCTGCCGAGCCAGTCGGCCGCCTCGGTGCCGACCAGGAACGGCATCGCCAGCCCGCGGAGGCCGTGCGCGATCAGGAGAAGCGGCGTGATCGTCAGCAGGATGCCGAGAGAGCTGTCCACCACCAACCACAGCGCGTCGCGCCAGTTCGCGCGGTCGCCGAGCAGGTGGTGGCAGCGGCGCAGCGCCGAGCTCCCGGCCGGCTCCGGCAGGTACGGCGAGGCGATCCGCACGCCGGACCACGCGTCGGCCGACGCGCGCACCCGGTCGGTCAGGGCGCGCATCAGCAGCACGGCCGGAGGCAGCATGAACAGTCCCACGCCCACGCCGATCAGCGAGCCGGCGGTGACCACGACGACGAACATCACGAGTTCGGTCACCGCGACCACGGCGAGCGCGCCGCCGCGCAGGGTGGCGAGCCCGCCGTCGCGCAGCAGCGACCGCGTCATCGTGGCGACCGGGCTTCCGCTTGTCATGGCGCCCATTATGCGCAGGCCGGGCCGTTCTCCGCGGTAGTGCTAACCCCCGCAAACTTCCGCTCCCTAGCACCCTCGGAAACCGGGCCGCACCTTCGTAACGTGGTCGCGGTAAAGAACGAACCAAAGCGAAGCCGCGCAGGGGAGCCGCAGATGTACCACCAAGACGACACGGTCGAAGTCGTGCGGCTGCTGTCCGTACGCAAGGCGTACGGCAAGAACGGGGCGCAGGTACTGGCCCTCGACAACGTGACGGCGGGCTTCGCCGCCGGCACGTTCACCGCGGTGATGGGACCGTCGGGTTCGGGCAAGAGCACGCTGCTGCACTGCGCGGCCGGCCTGGACAAGCCGACGTCCGGCTCGGTCGTGCTGGGCGGCACGGACCTCAGCGTGATGCGCGAGGTCGAGCTGACCCGGTTGCGGCGCGACCGGATCGGCTTCGTGTTCCAGGCGTTCAACCTGCTGCCCGCGCTCGACGTCGAGCAGAACGTGACCCTGCCGCTGCGGCTGGCGGGACGGCGAGCCGACCCGGCTCTCGTGCGCCGCGTCATCGAACAGGTCGGGCTCGGCCAGCGGCGGCACCACCGGCCCGCGGAACTTTCCGGCGGGCAGCAGCAGCGGGTGGCGATCGCCCGCGCCCTTGTCACCCACCCCGAGGTCATCTTCGCCGACGAGCCGACCGGCGCGCTGGACACGCGGTCGGCCCAGGAGGTGCTTTCCCTGCTGCGGGAGGCGAAGAGCGTGTCCCGGCAGACCATCGTGATGGTCACCCACGACCCGGTGGCCGCCTCCTACGCCGACCGCGTGCTGTTCCTCGCCGACGGCCGCGTCGTCGACGAGCTGCGGCAGCCGAACCCCGAAGAGGTGGCGCGGCGGATGACCAACCTCGTCGCCCGCACCGAGCAGCGGCCGCAGGAAGGCCCCTGGCTGAGCGAGCTGACGCGCTGATGCTGACCCTCGTCGTACGCACCCTGCGCTACCGCACCGGTGGCTTCATCGCCACCCTCGTCTCGGTGTTCGTCGGCACCGCCGTGATGCTCGCCTGCGGCGGGCTCATGGAGACCGGCATCCGGACCGTGATCCCGCCGCAGCGCCTCGCCGCCGCGCCGATCGTCGTCGCCGGCAACCAGTCCTACGACCTGCCCACGGTCGGCCACGGTGAGGACGCCGAACACGAGACCGCGACGCTGTCCGAGCGCGTCCGGCTCGGCGAAGGCCTCGCGAGCACGATCAGCGGCGTGCCCGGCGTCGCGCACGTGGTCCCCGACGTCTCCTTCCACGCCGAGGTGCTCGGCGACCAGGGCGGTCCGTCGGTGCCCGGCACCCAGGCCGGCCACAGCTGGGTTTCCGCGGAACTGGCGCCCTACCGGCTGACCGAGGGCGCGGCCCCGATCCGCGAGGGCGAAGTCGTGCTCGATTCCGCCACCGCCGCCCGGATCGGGGCGCACGCCGGTGGCAAGGCCGACATCGCCGTCCGCGGGGGCGTGCACTCCTACCAGGTCACCGGCATCGCCGACGCCGGCCGCCGGATGGCCGCCGACGCGGTGTTCTTCTCGCCCGCCGAAGCCGCCGGGCTGCAGTCCGCGGCCGGGCGGGTGGACGCGTTCGGCGTCCAGCTCGCGCCCGGTGCCGACGTCACCGCCGTCAGCGCGCAGATCGCCGCCGCGGTGCGGGACCAGCGCGCGGTGACGCTGACCGGCGACGCCCGCGGTTCCGCGGAGTTCGCCAAGGCCGCCGGCGACGGCGAGCTGCTGATCATCCTCGCGGCCGTGTTCGGCGGCCTCGCGGCGCAGGTCGCCATGTTCGTCGTCGCGAGCACCCTCACGCTCTCGGTGCAGCAGCGCCGCCGTGAGGTGGCCATGCTGCGGGCGATCGGCGCGACCCCGCGTCAGCTGAGCCGGATGATCACCGGCGAAGCGATGATCATCGGGGCGCTGGGCACCGCGCTGGCGATCTTCCCGGGCGTGCTGCTCGGCAACTGGCTCTTCGGCCGGCTGACCGGGTTCGGCGTGATCCAGCCGGTCCTCAAGTTCGAGCAGGGTTTCTACCCGGTCGTCGCCGCGGCGATCGTGGGCCTGAGCTCGGCGTGGGGTGCCGCGTTCGTCGCCGCCCGGTACGCGGGCCGGACACGACCCGTCGAAGCCATGCGGGAAACGGCGATCCCCACGCGCTGGCTGACCCCCACGCGGCTGTGGCTCGGGGTCTCGAGCCTGATCGGCGCGGTGGCGCTGGCCTACCTGACGATCACCGTCGTCGACGGCCCGCTCGCGGCGAGCACGGCCGGCCCGGCCGTCACGCTGGTGGCGACCGCCGTCGCGCTGTTCGCCCCGGGGCTCACCAAGCTGCTGGTCGGGGTGCTGCGCCGGCCGATCCGGGCGTTCGGTGGCCTGCCCGGCTACCTCGCCTCGCTGAACGCGCGGGCCCGCTGGATGCCGATGGCCGGGGCGGTCACGCCCATCATGCTCGCCACCGGCCTGGCGATCTTCATGCTGTACTTCCAGACCACGGAGGTCGCGGTCGCGGAGAAGCAGTACTCCGACTCGCTGCTCGCCGACGCCGTCGTGACGTCCGCGACCGGTGACCTGCCGCCGGATCTGGTCGCCAAGGTGCAGCAGGCGCCCGGGGTGGCCGGGGCCACGGCGTTCGTGACGAGCAAGGGGTACAACGAAAAGCCGTCGGACGCGACGCAGGACGAGGACGGCGTGGACCTCACCGGCGTCACCGCGGCCGGCGTGGCGAAGGCGTGGGGCAGCATCGTCGCGAGCGGGCAGCTCGACGCCTTGCGCGGCAACACGATCGCCCTGCCCGCCGATCTCGCGCAGCGGCTGGGGGTCGGCGTGGGTGCCAAGGTCGCCATGCGGCTGGGTGACGGCTCCCAGGTCACCCTGGACGTTGTCGCGACGCTGCGGACCACGGCGGCCTCGGCGTCGGCACTGATGCCGGCCGACACGCTGGCGCCGCACACGGCCGCGGGTGCGGCCGACCGGATCCTCGTGATGGCGCAACCCGGGACGGCGGAAGGTGATCTGCTCACGTCGCTGCGCAGCCGGGTCGGGGACGTGGACGGCGTGCAGGTGGCCGGCCGGGAGGCGCTGACCAAGGCCTTCCTGGCGGAGCTGCAGGCCAATGCCTGGGTCAACTACCTGATCGTCGGGCTGCTGCTGGTGTACGCCGCGATTTCCATGGTGAACACGCTGGTGATGGCCACGGCGGACCGGCGGCGCGAGTTCGGGCTGCAGCGGCTCATCGGGTCGACGCGGGGGCAGGTGATGCGCATGATGGCCATGGAAGCGGGGGTGGTGGCCGCCATCGGTGTCTTCCTCGGCACGCTCGTCGCGGCGTCGATGCTGATGCCCTTCAGCGCGGCCGTCTCGGACAGCCTCTTCCCGTCCGGTCCTTTGTGGATATATCTTCTGATACTCGGGCTGGCCGTCGTGCTGACGGTGGTGGCCACCTGTGCGCCGACGTGGTTCACGTTGCGCACCAGGCCGTCACCTTCGACGCTCGCCCCTGAATAGGTGACCTCGGGCGGGCCGGAGCCCCCAGCACGGCGCTGACGAACTCTCCCCCAGATTGTCAGCGCGCGGTCAGCCCGAGGTCACCGCCCCGGCATAACGTCGCGGGCGTGGACACAGAAGAGAAGGCCGCCGAGCGCTGGGACGCCATCGTGGTCGGCTCCGGGATCGGCGGCCTCGTGTGCGCCGGCTACCTGGTGGCGAGCGGGATGCGCGTGCTCGTGCTCGAACAGCACGACGTCGCGGGCGGCAACAGCCACGTGTTCCGCCGGCGGCGCGCCTACCAGTTCGACGTGGGGGTGCACTACCTCGGCGACTGCGGGCCGGACGGCCTGCTGCCGAGGGTCCTCTCGGGCCTCGGCCTCGGCGACCGGGTGCGCTTCCACCCCATGGACCCCGACGGGTTCGACCGGATCGTCCTGCCGAGCGTCACCGTGGACGTGCCGACCGGGTGGGACCGCTACGCCGACCGGCTGCGGGCCGCGCTGCCCGCGGAGGCCGACGGCATCACCCGCTACATCGAGGTGTGCGAGGCCGTCGCGCGGGCCTGCCGGCAATCCGCCTTCGCGGCGGGCCCGGCGGCGAAGGTGCCGGCCGTGATGGTGCGCTGGAGCCGCCGGACGCTGGCGCAACTGTTCGACCACTGCGGGCTTTCGGCCCGGGCGCGCACAATCCTGGCCGCCCAGTCCGGGAACTACGGTTCCGCGCCGGCCGGCACGCTCGTCGTCGCGCACACGATGATGCTCGACGACTACCTGCGCGGTGCCTACTACCCGGAGGGTGGCGGGCAGGTGATCGCCGCGTCCTTCGTCGAGCTGCTGGAGTCGCACGGCGGCACGCTGCTCACCCGCACGCGGGTCGACCGGATCCTGGTCGAGCGCGGCAAGGCGGCCGGTGTCCGGCTGACCGACGGCACGGTCCACCGCGCGCCGGTGGTCGTGTCCAATGCGGACTACCGCCGGACCGTGCTGGAACTGTGCGACGGCCGGGAAAACCTGCCCGGCCCGGTGGTCGCCCGCGCGGAGACGGCGACGATGCGCCTGCCGCTGGCCGTCTGCTACGTCGCGCTCGACCGCGAGCTGCCGTTGCCCAGCGCGAACATCTGGTACTGGCCCAACGAAGACGTCGACGCGGCCTACGCCCAGGTGGAGGCGGGCCGGCTCGACGAGCTGCCGTTCGCGTTCCTGTCCTTCGCTTCCCTGAAGGACCCGGTGCCCGGCTCGGCGTGCCCGCCGGGGCACATGAACTTCCAGATCATGACGGCCTGCCCGCCCGGCTACGCGCACTGGGGACTCACGGACGGGCCGGCCCGCGGGGCCCGCTACCGGCGCGAACCCGGCTACCTGGGCGCGAAGGACCGGCTGACCGAGCAGATGCTGGACCTGGCCGAGGCCGCGATCGGGCCGTTCCGCGAGCACCTCGTGCACGTCGAGACGTCGACGCCGCTGACCCAGGAGCGCTACACGCTTTCGACCGGGGGCAGCGCGTACGGCCTGCACACCTGGGGCCGGGTCGGGCAACGGCCGGATATCGATTCGGGGGTCGACGGTCTCTACCTCACGGGTCAGAGCATCTTGCACGGTGGCGGAATCGTCGGGGTCGCGACCGGGGGCGCTCTGTGCGCTTCGACGATCCTCGGCCGGCCGGTCCTCGCGGACGGCGCCGCCGGCGTGCTGGGGAATCCCGAGCTGCTCCCGGAACGCGAGCCCGGCTGGGACCCGCTGCGCACTTCCCGGGGCCTGCGGCGGCGGGCGGCGCGCGGCCTCGCCCCGCTCGACCGGGTCGTGGCGGGATAAGCGCGCGACACACGCGAAACCGAAAAAAAGAACTCGAGGCCCGGTTCCGGGCCCGTGGGGTAATTGCTGCTGTCTTCATGAAGGGAATGGTGAGCGAAGTGACGGAAACCGTGGCTGAACCGACGGAGGTCCTGGACGACCGCGTGGTCGCGGGCATCTGCGCGGCACTGGAGTCCGTGCTGGAGGCGGAGGTCGCCGATCTCGGCCCGGAGACCCGGCTCGCGGACGCCGGTCTCGACTCCACCGGCGTGCTGGAACTGCTGATGCAGCTGGAAGAGGCGCTGGGCATCGAATTCGACGCCGAGAACCTGGAAATGAGCCACTTCGAGTCGGTCGGGTCGCTGGCCCGGTTCGTCTCGGCAGAAATGGCCGCCTGAGCGATGACCACGATCTCGCCGCCGATCACGGCGACCTGGCTGCGGTGCCACGACACCGCCCGTGCGGAAGGGATGGCCCCGGCGCTGGCCGAGCTGCACGCGGCGCTGCCGGCCGGGGCGCCGGTCTTCGGTGCCGGCGGTGCCGCGGTCCTGCCGGCCGGGCCGGTGGCCGGCGACGTGCTCGTGGTCCGGACGGCGCAGCTGCCGGGCGGCCCGGTCGTCCTCGTCCGGACGCACCGGCCCACCGGCCACCTCGACCCGGTCCTGGCGACCGGGTCGGTGTGGCTGCGGCTGGGCCTGTCCGGCGCCCTGCTCGACTCCGGGCTCGCGTATCTGGGCGGGCGGCGCAGCGGCGACACCACCCTGCTGCGCCGCCAGATGGTGCAGGGCGCCGTGGCCGAGGCGCTGACCGGGCAGCTCGAGGTGCGCGCGTTCCTGACCGCGCACGACGCGGACCCGGCACCGGACGCACTGGCCTACCTGCACCGGCGGCTCACCGACACCGACCGCGTCCTGCTGCGCCTGCTCGGCGCGGCGGGGTTCGTCCGCGGCGGGGCGGGCGAGGTCGCCGACGTCTCCGAGCTGCTCGCGGGGGCCTACACCCCGGAGGCGGTGGCGTGAGCGCGACCGTGCTGGACGACCGGCTCGTGACGCTGCGGGACGCGGCCCGGGAGTGGGGCGCGGAGTTCCGCGCCGCGGGTGCCGGCCTCGACACCGACCCCGACGGCGTCGGCGCGCACCTGGACCTGGCCGGCGTCCGCTGCCTCGCCACCATGCTCGTCCCGGGGGAGTTCGGGGGCGCGGGCCTGTCCCTTGGCGCGCACCGCTTCCACGGCATGACGGCGATCGAGCGGACGGTGGTGCTCGAAGAACTCGCCCGCGGCGACGCCGGCCTGATGCTGGCCAGCCCCGGCGCGTCGATGTCCGGCGTGCTCGTCGACGTGCTGGCCGACCGGGAGCAGAAGGAGTGGTTCTACGGCCGGCTCCTCGAACGTCCCACGTGGACGTTCTTCGCGCTCACCGAGCCGGACCGCGGCTCCGACGCCACCGCGCTGGAGACGGCGCTGAAGACGTCGCCGGACGGCGGCCCGCACCGGCTCGACGGCCGCAAGAAGTACGTCGGCAACGCCGCCCGGGCCGCGCTCGGGGTCGTGTTCGCCCGCACCGGGCCCGGCCCGCTGGGCGTCACCGCGGTCCTGGTGGACACGGCGGACCCGGGGTTCCACGCCGAGCCGCTCGAGTCGCTGGGCCTGCGGGCCGCGCGGATCTGCGAGCTGACCCTGGAAGACGTCGCCGTGCCCGCCGAGCGGGTGCTCGGCCGGGACCGCTCGCCCGCGCGGCGGGGCATGTGGGCGTGCGTGCAGACCTTCAACCGGCTGCGGCCGGGCGTCGCCGCGATCGCGGTCGGCATCGCCGCGGCCGCCTGCGACTACGTGCTGGCCGAACGCGGCCCGCTCGGCCGCGACGGCCGCGACCGGCTCGAGGAGCTGGGCCGCCGCATCGACGGCGTGCGCCACCTCGTGCAGCTGTCCGCGATCGAGGTCGACGCCGACGGCTCCCGCGGCCACCTCGCCTCGGCGGCCAAGGCCGAAGCGTGCCGGCTGGCCGAGGAGGCCACGCTCGAAGCGTGCGGCTTCTTCGGGCCGCGAGCCCGCTGGGAGCACCCGGCGCTGGACAAGCTGGTCCGGGACGCGCGCGGCGTCGAATTCATGGAGGGCGCCGGCAACATCCAGAAGCTCACCGTCTTCCAGGGCCTGGTCGCCGGCAAGGTCGGCCGGGGCGACCCCTTTCCCGCGCACGCCGGGAAATCGTCCAGCGGAGGTTCGTCGTGCAGGTGATCACGAGGCCGGAGGAGTTCGACGTCACGGACCTGTACGTCGACCTCCGCCACATCGTGGACCGGCGGGTCCTGATGAAGTGCGAGGGCTTCAACTTCGCGCGCTCGAGCAAGCTCAAGCCCGCCCTCGAAATGGTGACACTGGCCGAGCGCGCGGGCGTGCTGCGCCCCGGCTCGACCATCGTCGAAACGTCGTCGGGCAACCTCGGCGTCGCGCTGAGCCTGGTCGCGGCCAGCCGCGGGTACCGGTTCGTCTGCGTCACCGACCCGCGCAGCACGCTGCTCACCCGGCAGCTGATGCAGAACCTCGGCACCGAGGTGCTGGTCGCCCCGGACCCGGCGGCGGGCTTGCGGCTCGTCCGCCGGCTGTGCGCGGAGAACGACGGCTACACCTGGCTGGACCAGTACGTCAACGCGGGCAACTGGATGGCCCACTTCCGCTCGACCGGCCCGGACATCCTGCGCACCGTGCCGGATCTGGACGTGCTCTTCGTCGGCGTCGGCTCGGCCGGCACCCTCACCGGGTGCGCCCGCTACCTGCGCCAGGTCCGGCCGCAGGTGCGGATCGTCGCGGTCGAGTGCGTCGGTCCCGGGCCGCGGGCCGCGCGGCGCAGCACGGCCCTGCGCACGAGCGTGCGGTTCCCGGTCATCGACATGTCCCTCGTGGACGATCTCGTGCGGGTCGACGAAGCGGCGGCGATCCGCGAGTGCCGCCGGCTCGCGCAGCGCGGCTTCCTGCTCGGGGGCGGCTCCGGCATGGTGCTGGCCGGCGCGCTCGGCTGGCTGGCGGACAACGACGCGGGCGGCGCCGAGCCCACGGCGGTGGTGATCTCGCCCGACCTCGGCGACCGCTACCTGGACACGATCTACCAGGACCAGTGGGTCAAGGACAACTACGGCCCCGAAGCGCTGCTCGACGGTGCCGAACCCGATTCCCGTTACGCCAAAACACTCTTCGAGGTGCCCTGATGACCGCGGTCGACGCATTCCTGCCCCTGTCCACCGCACAGACCGATGTCTGGTACGACGAACAGCTGTCCGGTGGCGGCCTCGCCTACGCGATGGCGGACTACCTGGACATCACCGGTCCGCTGGACGTCGAGGTGTTCCAGGCGGCCTTGCGGGCGCTGGCCGACGAAGCCGAATGCTTCCGGGCCCGGTTCGTCGAGGTCGAGGGCGAACCGCGGCAGCTCATCGAGCCGCTGACCGAGCTCCCGATCCGCTTCCCGGACGTGACCGGGGAAGCCGACCCGGAGAGCGCCGCGCTCGACTGGATGCACGAAGACATGCGGCACCCCTTCTCGCTGGAGGACTTCCCGCTCTTCCGCGGCGCCCTGATCAAGCTCGGCGCGCAGCGGCACTTCTGGTACCTCACCACCCACCACCTCATCGGCGACGGCTTCAGCGCGATGATCTGCCACCGCCGGCTGGGCGAGCTCTACAACGCGCTGCTGGCCGGGGAGGACCCCGGGCCCACTGCGCTGCCGCCGTTCCGGCTGCTGCTGGACGCCGACCTCGCCTACCAGGACTCCCCGCACCGGTTGCGGGACAAGGCGTTCTGGGGACGGCACTTCGACACGACGCCCGACCTGGTCAGCCTGTCCGGCAAGGAACCGGCGCCGGCGCGCGGCTTCCTGCGGCGCACCATGGTGCTGCCCCCGGAGACGGCGAAGGCCGTGCGCGAGGCGGCCGCGAGCGCGAAGGTGACGCTGCCGACGTTCTTCATCGCCGCGATGGCGGCCTACACGCAACGGCTTTCGGGCATCAAGGACCTGCTGCTGACCGTCCCGGTCGCGGCGCGCGCGGGCGTGCGCTCGCGGGCGACCCCGGGCATGGTCGCCAACTACCTGCCGCTGCGGATGGTCGTCGAGCCGCAGATGACGATCGCCGCCCTGCTGGGCCAGGCCTCGAGCGAGCTCGCCGCGACCCTCAAGCACCAGCGCTACCACGTCAACCAGATCCGCCGGGACATCGGCGTGCGCAGTGACGAGCGCCGCCCGTTCGGCGGCCCGTTCGTCAACGTGCTCCCGCCCGAGCCCGGCCTGCGCCTCGGCGACTGCCACACGCGCGTGATGAACCTGTCGACCGGGATCACCAACGACCTTTCGCTGACCGTGCTCGACGTCACCGAAGACATCATCGAAATCCACCTGAACGGCAACCCCGACCTCTACGACGCCGAGGGCGTCGCCGCGCACCTGGAGCGGCTGGCCGGGTTCGTCGGCCGGCTCGCCGAAGCCGGCTCGTCGGCGGTGCTGGGCGGGGTCGACGTCGTGTCGGCGGACGAGCTCGGTGAGCTGCTGGCCTCCGGGGTCGGTGCGGCCGGACCGGTGGGGGCCGACGTGGTGTCGCGGATCCGCGCCCTCGCGCAGGCCTCGCCGGAGGCGGCCGCGGTGGCCGACGGCGGCGACTGGGTTTCGTACGGGTCCCTGACCGGCCGGGCGAGCGCGCTGTCCCGCCGGCTTCCTGCCCGTGGGCTGGTGGGCGTGCTGGCCGACCCCGGCGTCGGGTTCGTCTCGGCCGTGCTGGGCGTGCTCTGGTCGGGTTCGGCGTTCGTGCCGCTCGACGCGGGGATGCCGGTGGCCCGGCTGGCCGGGCTGCTGGTGGATTCGGGTGCCTCACGCGTGGTCGTCGGCCCCGGGTACGAGGAGCTGGCGGCGGAGGTGGTGGCCGCGGCCGGCGGTGGTGCCGCGATCGTGGCCCTGGACGGTGCCGAAGACGGCCCGGACGCTCTGGCGCCGGTGTTCGGCGCGGGGGAAGACGCCGGTGCTGAGCTGGCTTATGTGATCTTCACGTCGGGTTCGACGGGGCGTCCGAAGGGTGCGATGGTGCACCGCCGGGGCATGGTGAACCACCTGCTGGCGAAGGTGGAGGACCTCGACCTGGAGCCCGCGGACGTGGTCGTGCAGAACGCGCCGGTGACGTTCGACGTTTCGGTGTGGCAGATGCTGGCGCCGCTGCTGGCCGGGGCCCGGGTCCGGGTCGTGCCGCGGTCGGTCGCGGCGGATCCGGACGCGTTGTTCGGGTTGATCCGGGCCGAGGGCGTTTCGGTGCTGGAGGTCGTGCCGTCACTGCTGCGGGCGGCGCTGGATTCCTGGGACCTGGCCGGGCGGTCCGCCGATGTGTCCGGGCTGCGCTGGCTCGTGGTGACGGGGGAGGCGTTGCCGCCGGACCTGTGCGTGCGGTGGTTCGCCCGGTTCCCGGACGTGCCGCTGGTCAACGCGTACGGCCCGACGGAGTGCTCGGACGATGTGACGCACGCGGTGATCCGGTCCGGCGTCGAGGTGGTACCGATCGGCCACGCGGTCCGGAATTCCCGGCTGTACGTGCTGGGTGACGAGCTGCGTCCGGTGCCGGCGGGCGCGGTCGGCGAGCTGTTCGTCGGCGGCCTGGTCGTGGGCCGCGGTTACGTGGGTGACCCGGCGCGGACGGCGGCGGTCTTCGTCGCGGATCCGTTCAGCGGCCCGGGCGCGCGGATGTACCGCACCGGTGACCGCGTCCGGCTGCGGGAAGACGGCCAGCTCGAGTTCGTGGAGCGGCGCGACTTCCAGGTCAAGATCCGCGGCCACCGCATCGAGCTCGGCGAGATCGAAAGCGTCCTGCGGGCCGTGCCCGGTGTCCTGGACGCCGTGGTGCGGGTGCTCACCGACGCCGACGGCGGCAAGCGCCTCGCGGGCTACCTCATCGGCATCGACGGCGAAGGCCCGATCGACGCCGGTGCCGTGCGCAGCACCGCCCAGCAGCTGCTCCCGGACTACATGGTGCCCTCGGCGCTGGTCGTGCTCGACGAGCTGCCGCTCACCGAACACGGCAAGGTCGACCGCGAAGCGCTGCCCGCCCCGGACTTCCGGGCCGAGGTCGTCGGGCGCCGCCCGCGCAACACCGTCGAGACCGTCGTCTGCGACATCCTCGCCGAGGTCCTGTCCGTGCCGCGGGTGTACATCGACGACAACTTCTTCGCCCTCGGCGGTGACAGCATCAGCGCGATCCAGGTGGCCGGCCGCGCCCGCACGGCGGGCATCGAGCTCACCCCGCGCGACATCCTCGAGCGCCGCACGCCGGCCGCGATCGCCGAGCAGGTCGGCCTCCGCGAGCCGGGCGCCGACGTCGAGGCGATCGCGGTGGCCGAGGGGCCGCTGGTCGAGCTGACCGAAGACGAGCTGCGCGAGCTGGCGCCGGAAGGCGGCCGCATCGAGGACGTCCTGCCGCTGTCGGCCCTGCAGCAAGGCCTGCTGTTCCACTCCGAATTCGACCCGGACGGCGTCGACGTCTACACCGTGCAGGCCACCGCGGACCTCGCCGGCCCGCTCGACGTCGACGCGCTGCGCGATGCCTGTGCCGCGCTGCTGCGCCGGTACGCGACCCTGCGCGCCTACTTCCGGCACCGCCGCGGCGGCGACGCCGTGCAGCTGATCGCCGCCGAGGTCGGCCTGCCCTGGACCGAGCTGGACCTCTCCACGCTGCCCGAGCCCGAACGCGGGGAGCGGCTGGGCCGGCTGGCGGCCGAGGACCGGGAGCGCCGGTTCGACCTCGCGCACCCGCCGCTGGTCCGGTTCACCCTGATCAAGGTCGCGGCCGGCCGCCACCGGTTCCTCTGGACCGCCCACCACATCGCCACCGACGGCTGGTCGGTGCCGATCCTCATCCGCGAACTGGCCACGCTGTACACGGAAGGCCCCGCGGCCGCGCTGCCGGAAGTGGCCCCGTTCCGGAACTACCTCGCCTGGCTCGGCCGCCAGGACGAGCGGGAAGCCCGGCAGGCGTGGCGCGAGGTCCTCGACGGCCTCACCGAGCCGACGAAGGTGGCGCCGCAGATCGACGGGCACCTGAAGGCGGTGCCGGAGTCGGCCGAAGTGGTGCTGTCCCGGGACGAGACCGCCGAGCTGGTGGCGTGGGCCCGGCGGCACGAGCTCACCCTGAACACCGTCGTGCAGGCCTGCTGGGCGATCCTGGTCGGCCGGCTCACCGGACGGCGGGACGTCGTGTTCGGGTCGGTCACCTCCGGGCGCCCGGCGGAGCTGCCGGGCGTGGAGACCATGGTC
This sequence comes from Amycolatopsis sp. NPDC024027, assembly GCF_040638975.1. NCBI lineage: Bacteria > Bacillati > Actinomycetota > Actinomycetes > Pseudonocardiales > Pseudonocardiaceae > Amycolatopsis > Amycolatopsis sp. NPDC024027. The sequence continues at coordinate 275,887 of NZ_JBEZYY010000010.1, read as the reverse complement.
GGCATGTTCATCAACACGGTGCCGGTCCGGGCCGACCTCGACCCGGCGGGCACGCTGGAGGAGCTGCTGGTCTTCCTCCGCGACCAGCAGGCCCGGATGTCGGCCTACCAGCACGTCGGGCTGGCCGAGGTGCAGAACGACGTGCCCGGCCTCGCCGGCACCGGCGAACTGTTCGACACCGCCATCGTCTTCGAGAACGTGCCCGCCGACGGTGCACAGACCGACGTGGTCCTGGGCGACGACGTGCGCGTGCTCGACGCCGTCACCGAGGACTCCCGCCACTACCCGCTGAGCCTGGTCGTGAACCCGGGCGGCGAACTGGCCTTCCGCTTCGACTACGCGCCGGAAGCGTTCGACGCTGAGCGCGTCGGCCGGATCACCGCCATGTTCCGGCACCTGCTCGACACCGCCATCGCCGATCCGACGGTGGCTCTCGGGTCGATCGACGTGGTGCCGGTGGCGGAACTGGAGCGGGGCGCCGGTGCCACCGGGCCGGTGGGTGCCGATGTCGTGTCGCGGGTGCGTGAATTCGCGCTGTCTTCCCCGGAAGCGGCGGCGGTGTCCGACGGTGGCGCGTGGGTTTCGTACGGGTCGCTGGCCGGCCGGGCGAGTGCGTTGTCCCGCCGGGTGAGCGATGGCGTGGTCGGGATCCTGGCCGACCCCGGCGTGGGTTTCGTGTCGGCCGTGCTGGGCGTGTTGTGGTCCGGGGCCGCCTACCTGCCCTTGGACCCGACGTTGCCGGTGGCCCGGCTGGCCGGGCTGCTCGCGGATTCGGGCGCCTCGTCCATTGTGGTGGGTGCGGGCTTCGAGGATCTCGCGGCCGAGCTCGGTGATGGTGTCGAGATCGTGGTTCTGGATGACGCCGAGGACGAGGAATGGGCACCGGCTGCCCAGGGTGACGCTGGTCTTGACTTGGGTTATGTGATCTTCACGTCGGGGTCGACGGGTCGTCCGAAGGGGGCGATGGTGCATCGCCGGGGGATGGTGAACCACCTGCTGGCCAAGGTGGAAGACCTCGGGCTCGAGCCGTCGGATGTGGTGGTCCAGAACGCCCCGGTGACGTTCGACGTCTCGGTGTGGCAGATGCTGGCGCCGCTGCTGGTCGGTGGCCGGGTCCGCGTCGTCTCGCGGGTCGTCGCGGCGGACCCCGACGCGTTGTTCGGCTTGATCCGGGCCGAGGGCGTTTCGGTGCTGGAGGTCGTGCCTTCGTTGCTGCGGGCAGCGCTGGATTCCTGGGACCTGGCCGAGCAGCCCGATGTCTCGGGGCTGCGGTGGCTGGTGGTGACGGGGGAGGCGTTGCCGCCGGATCTGTGCGTGCGGTGGTTCGCGCGGTTCCCGGACGTGCCGCTGGTGAACGCCTATGGCCCGACGGAGTGTTCGGACGACGTGACGCACGCGGTGATCCGGTCCGGCGTCGACGTGGTGCCGATCGGCCGTGCAGTGCGGAATTCGCGGTTGTACGTGCTGGGTGACGAGCTGCGTCCGGTGCCGTCGGGCGCCATCGGTGAGCTGTTCGTCGGCGGCCTGGTGGTCGGCCGCGGCTACGTGGGCGATCCGGTCCGGACGGCGTCGGTGTTCGTGGCCGACCCCTTCGGCGAGCCGGGCACGCGGATGTACCGGACCGGCGACCGCGTCCGGATGCGCCCGGACGGTCAGCTCGAGTTCGTGGAGCGCCGCGACTTCCAGGTCAAGATCCGCGGCCACCGCATCGAGCTCGGCGAGATCGAAGCCTGCCTCGTCGCGCACGCGGGCGTCGGGGAAGCGGTGGTCACGGTGCACGGCACGGGCAACGACCGGCGGCTCGTCGCGTACGTCTCCGGTGCCGTCACCGAAGGCGAACTGCGTGAGCACGTGACCGCGCAGCTGCCGGCGTACATGGTCCCGGGCGCGTACCTCGTCCTCGACCGCTTCCCGCTGACGGCGCACGGCAAGATCGACCGCAAGGCGCTGCCCGCGCCGGAACAGCACACCGGTGCGGGCACCCGCGGCCCGCGCACCCCGGTCGAAGCCACGCTGTGCGAGATCTGGGCCGACGTGCTCGGCGTCGCCGAAGTCGGGATCGACGACGACTTCTTCGCCATCGGCGGGCATTCCCTGCTGGCCAACTCGGTCGTGAGCCGGGTCCGGTCCGCGCTGGCCGCGGAACTGTCCATCCGGGACCTCTTCGAGGCGCGGACCGTGAGCCGGCTCGCCGGCCGGCTCGTTTCCGCGGGCCAGGCCGGCGCCGGGTTCCGGAAGCTCGCGCGGCCGGAGAAGATCCCGCTGTCCCACGCGCAGACGCGGATGTGGTTCCTCAACCGGCTCGAAAGCGCCGGGTACAACATCCCGCTGGCCGTCCGGCTCGGCGGCGACCTCGACCCGGCGGCCCTGGCGGCCGCGCTCGGCGACGTCGTCGAGCGGCACGAGGTCCTGCGCACGGTCTTCCCCGACGTCGACGGCGTCCCGTACCAGCGGGTGCTGCCGCCCGCCCCGGACTCACCGCTCGCCACGGCGACGGTCTCCGAGGACGAGCTCGCCGCGACGCTGGCGGCCGAGGCGGGCCGCGCGTTCGACCTCGCCACCGACCGCCCGCTGCGGGCCGGCCTGTACCGCGTCGAGGACTCCGGCGAGCACGTGCTGCTGCTCGTCCTGCACCACATCGCCGGTGACGGCTGGTCGGTCGACGTCCTGGCGCGCGACCTGGCGATCGCGTACGACGCCCGGGTGCGCGGGGCCGAGCCGGGCTGGGCGGAGCTGGCCGCGCAGTACGCCGATTACGCGGTCTGGCAGCGCGAGCTGCTCGACGACCGGCAGGCGGCGGACCGGCAGTGGGAGTACTGGCGCACCGCGCTCGACGGCCTGCCCGACGAGCTGCGGCTGCCCGCGGACCTCCCGCGCCGGGCCGCCACCGCCTTCCGCGGCGGCTCGGTCGGCTTCGAGGTGCCGCCGACCGTCCACAAAGCACTGACGGCGCTCGCCCGCCGGTCCGGCGCGAGCGTCTTCATGGTGGTCCAGGCGGCGGTGGCCGCGCTGCTCACCAAGCACGGCGCGGGCACCGACATCCCGCTGGGCAGCCTCGTCGCGGGCCGCTCGGACGAGGTGACGAACGACCTCGTCGGGTTCTTCGTGAACACCCTCGTCCTGCGCACCGACACCGGCCGCAACCCGACGTTCGCCGAGCTGATCGCCCGGGTGCGGGACACCGACCTCGAGGCGTACGCGCACCAGGAGCTGCCGTTCGAGCTCCTGCTCGAGATGGCCCGGCCCGCGCGTTCGCTGTCGCGCCAGCCGTTGTTCCAGGTGATGCTGTCGTACTACGAGGTCCCGGACCCGCGGTTCACGATCGGCGGCCTTTCGGTGCGGCCGGAGATCCTCCCGGCGACCGGGGCCAAGTTCAAGTTCGACCTGACGTTCCAGCTCGGCGAGCGGCCGGGCGAGGCGGGCATGGAAGGCAGCATCGAGTACTGCGCCGACCTGTTCACCCCGGAGACGGCGGGCTTGCTCGCCACCCGCCTGAACCGGCTGCTGTCGGCGGTGGCGGAGGACCCGGAGCTGCCGTTGAGCCGGATCGAGCTGGGCACGCCGGCCGAGCCGGACGTGCTTTCCGTGGCCGGGTCCGGGGAACCGGCGGAGCTGCCGGTGCTGCGGAACAGCCGAGGCCCGGCGCTGATCTGGGACGGCGGCCGGCTCAGCCACGCCCAGCTGCGCCGCCGCGTGACGGCGGAGGCCCGGAAGCTGAAGGCCCGCGGTGCGGGTCCGGAGTGGACGGTGTCGATCGCCGCGGACTCGGCGGCGGAACGCGTGGTTCAGGTGCTGGCTGCGCTCGAAGCAGGGGCGGCCTACCGGCTGGCCGAGCCGGGCGACGCGCTCGGCACGGTGATCGAGGTTGCTCGCTCGGATGGCGGCCCGGCGGTGGCCGAGGTTGCTCGCTCGGACGGCGGCCCGGCGGCGGCCGAGGTCGGTCGCCTGGATGGCGGCCCGGCGGCGCAGGCCGAGGTCGGTCGCCCGCAGAGCGGCCCGGCGGCTTCCGGCGAGGCAGCTTCTTCCGCCGCCGCACCGGTTGCCCCTGGACACGCGGCCGCCCACCTCCCGGACGGCACCATCCTCTCGCGCCGCGCGCTGGCGGAGTCCGTCGCCGCCCTGCAGGAGTCCATCCCGGCCCACAGCCGGGTGATCGTCCCCGACCTGCCCGATGCCATCCCCGCCACGCTGGCCGCGCTGGCGACCGGTGGCTCCGTCCACCTCGCCGAGGCCGAAACCGGCGACGCCACCGCACTCGCCCAGCTCCTCGAAGGTGAATTGCCGGCGGTCTTGTTCGCCACCCCCCACCAGGTCCGGGCGCTGGCGGCCCGCCACGAACCGGCCCTCGCCGGCGTCCGGCTGATCGTCGCCGGCGAACCCCTGGCCGCGCCGCTCATCGACCGGCTCGACCGCGCCGGCGCCGAGGTGCACACGCAGTACCGCACCCTCACCGGCCAAGCCGAGCCCGGCACCCTGCCCGCTCCGGCCCGCGCCACGCGTGCCTACGTCCTCGACGAAACGCTCCAACCCGTCCCACCGGGCGCGCACGGCGAACTCTGGCTCGCCGGCCCGGCCCTCGCCCGCGGCTACGCGGGAGGACCCGGCCGCACCGCCACGCGGTTCGTCGCCGACCCGTTCACCGCGGGGGAGCGGATGTACCGCACCGGCGACCTGGTCCGCCGCCGGCTCGACGGCAGCCTGGAACTGGTGGCCGAACCGGTCCGGGCGCGCGGCTTCGCCGTCCGTCCGGTCGAGGTCGAGGCCGCGCTGCTGCGCCACCCGGGCGTCGCCGCCGCCGAAGTCGTGGTCCGGGACGACCGGCTCGTCGCCTACGTCGTCGGCCGCGGCGAAGACCTGCGCGAGCACCTGGCGCGGGAACTTCCGGACTTCGCGGTCCCGTCGGCGATCGTCGAGCTCGCCGCCCTCCCGCTCACCGCGGCGGGCGAGCTCGACCACGCGCGGCTGCCCGCACCGGAAACGGCCGCCCGCACGGACGGGAGCACGCCGGCCGAGGAGGTCCTGCGGCTCGCCTTCGCCGAGACGCTCGGCCTGCCCGAGGTCGGCGCCGACGCGGACTTCTTCGCACTGGGCGGCAACAGCCTGCTCTCGGTGCGGCTGGTCGCGCTGGCCCGCAACGCCGGGGTGCGGTTCACCGTGGCGGACGTCCTGACGCACGGGACCGTCCAACGCCTGGCCGCGCTGGCCGGCACCGGCGGTGACGGCGGTGACGTGCTCGACCCGTTCGCGCCGGTGCTGCCGATCCGGCCGGACGGCGACCGCGCGCCGCTGTTCTGCGTGCACGCGGGCCTCGGGCTGAGCCTGCCCTACCTCGGGCTCGTCCAGCACCTCGACCCCGGCCGCCCGATGTACGGCCTGCAGTCGCCGAACGTCGGCGGGGACGGCGAGCTGCCGGTCAGCGTCGAAGACGTCGCCGAGGAGTACACCGCCCGGATCCGCGCGATCCAGCCGGCCGGCCCGTACCACCTGCTCGGCTGGTCGTTCGGCGGGCTGCTGGCGTACGAGATCGCCGTGCAGCTGCAGGAGGCGGGGGAGCGGGTCGAGACCCTGTGCGTGCTCGACAGCTTCCCGGTCGAAGCGGCGGGCCAGGCCCCGCCGACCCGGCAGGAACTGCTCGTCAGCTTCCTGGAGCACCTCGGCTACGACGCCGACGAGGGCGCCGGCCTGTCCCCGGCGGCCGTCATCGACGTCCTGCGGCGCGGTGGCTCGCGGCTGGCCGGGATCGGCGAGGACCGGATGACCCGGGTGCTCGACGTGATGAGCAACAACGGCGAGCTCGCTCTCCGGTACGAACCCGCCCGCTTCTCCGGCCGCCTGCTGCTGTTCCTGGCGGCCGAAGGGCTCACCGAGGCCGACCTCGCCGAGCGGCCCGGCCGCTGGGCACCGTACGTCGACGGGGCGATCGAAACGCACCGCATCGGCTGCGGGCACGAATTCATGATGCACCCGCAAGCCCAGGCCGCCATCGGCCGGATCGTCGCCGCCGCACTGGACGGCTCTTCCGAGGAGGACGAATGACTGTGATTGCCCCGGCGCCGGCGCGGCGGTTTTCCGACGCCGTGGTGGAGGTGCTGGCGCTCGCCGGGCGCCGTCTCACCCACCTGCGCAACGTTCCGGGCCGCCTGCTGGCGGTCACCCTCAACCCGCTGATCACCATGCTGGCGATCGGGTACGTGTTCAAGGACGCGGTGATCGTGCCGGGCAGCGGCAGTTACCCGGAGTTCCTGTTCCCCGCCGCGCTGATGCAGGTCGGCCTGGCCGGCATCGCGCCCACCGCGATCGCCGTCGCCACCGACCTCAACGGCGGCCTGACCGACCGGTTCCGCTCGCTGCCGATCGTCCGGCCCGCCGTGCTGATCGGGCACTCCCTGGGTGACTTCCTGGTGGGCCTGATCGCGCTGGCGATCACCGTGGCATCCGGCCTGCTCGTCGGCGGCCGGGTGCACACCGGGTTCCTGCCGCTGATCGGCGGGCTCGCCCTGCTCGTCGTGTTCCTCTACGCGATGATCTGGGTCGGCATCCTGCTCGGCCTGTCGCTGCGCAACCCCGAGGCGATCGACGGCATCGGCGCGGTGGCCACGCTCGGCCTTTCCTTCCTCTCCAACGCCTTCATGTCGACCGACCGCCTGCCGTCGTGGCTGCGGCCGGTCGCGGAGTGGAACCCGGTCAGCTCGGTGACCACCGCGGTCCGCCGCCTGTGGGGCACGCCGGTCGACGAAACCGGGTTCCCCGCCCAGCACCCGGGGGTGGTCGTGGCGATCACCCTGGCCGTCACCCTGGTCTTGGCCGGGGGACTGAGCTTCCGCAAGTACCGCACGATCGCCTAGCGGGTCAGGTGGCGGTCAGCGTGCCGTCAGCCGGTCCGAACACCATGACAGCAAGCCACCAGGCCCGAAACAGACGGAGATGTGAAGTGACGAGTCCTTTCGACGACGAGAACGGCCGGTTCCTCGTCCTGGTCAACGCCGAGGAAGAACGCAGCATCTGGCCGGTGTTCGCCGCGGTGCCGCCGGGGTGGGACGTCTCGCTGGGGGAGAGTTCCCGTGCGGACGCGGTCGCCCACGTCGAGGCCACCTGGACGGACCTGCGCCCGAAGAGCCTGCGGGACGCGGGCTGATGGCGAGCGAGGTGCTCGACCGCGAAGCGGCCATCGAAGTCACCGGGCTGCGCAAGGGCTTCGGCGACCACCAGGCCCTGTCCGGCATCGACCTGCGGGTGCCCGCGGGCTCGGTGCTGGGCCTGCTCGGCCCCAACGGCGCGGGCAAGACCACGACCGTCCGGGTGCTCGCGACGCTGCTGCGCCCGGACGGCGGCACCGCCCGGGTCGCCGGCTTCGACGTGGCCACGCAGGCGAAGGAAGTGCAGCGGCGGATCGGTCTCGTCGGCCAGTACGCCGCGGTCGACGAACTGCTCACCGGGCGCCAGAACCTCCAGCTGCTCGGCACGCTGCTGCACCTCGGCCGGCGCGGTGCCCGGGAACGGGCCAAGGAGCTGCTCGAGCGCTTCGACCTGACCGCCGCGGCCGACCGCGCGGTCGGCACGTACTCCGGTGGAATGCGGCGGCGGCTCGACCTGGCGACCTGCCTCATCGGCCGCCCGTCGGTGCTGTTCCTCGACGAGCCGACCACCGGCCTCGACCCGGCGAGCCGCAGCACGCTGTGGGGAATCGTGCGTGGCCTGGTCGACGAAGGCGTCACGGTCCTGCTCACCACGCAGTACCTCGAGGAGGCGGACTACCTCGCCGACCACATCGTCGTGATCGACCACGGCCGCGTGATCGCCGAGGGCACCGCCGACGAGCTGAAGCGCAAGATCGGCGCGGAGCGGCTCGAGATCGCCGTCGCCGAGGAGAAGTGGCTCCAGCCCGCGGTTTCGGCCCTGTCCGGGGTTTCGGCCTCGGCGGTGACCGTCGACGAACGCAAGCGGAGCATCGCGGTCGAACTGCCCGACACCGCCGGGGGCATCGCCGCCGCCGCGGCCGCCCTGCGCGACGCCGGCGTCGAGTACACCGACTTCGCCCTGCGCCGCCCGACGCTCGACGAGGTGTTCCTCGACCTCACGGGACGTCCTTCGGTCACTTGACCGGCCGCCACCAGCTCGTCCGTTCACCCAGGACGGCGAGCCGGGGCAGCAGCAGGAACCGGACGATCGTCGTGTCGACGACGAGGACCAGCGTGGTGGCCAGGGCGAACTCCCGGACGTCCCCGCGCTCGGTCAGTCCCCAGACCAGCCACATCACCACCGTCACCAGCAGCGCGCCGCCGGATGCCGACCAGGCCCGGCGGCGTGCGTGCGCCACGGTGTTGCGCCGGGACATCCCGGCCAGGGTTTCGCTCCGCAGCCGGTGCAGCAGGTAGACCTGCAGGTGGTTCGCCGGCACGAGCAGCGCGACGACCAGCACCATGGGCGCCCAGCCGGGCAGCGGATCGACGAGCAGGACCAGCATTCCCAGCGCGGCGAGCACGGCGACGCCGTTCAGCAGGAAGGTCGCCACGGCCACCACCGGACGCCGGTAGGCGACGAGCGTGGCCAGGCCGAGGACGACCAGCATCGTGGTCACCCCGCAGACGTCCAGGTCGGCGGCCAGCGGACGGCAGCCCGCGCAGGCGGGGGAGGAGAACACCCGCATCGACCCGTAGACCGCGGCGATGGCCAGCGTGAGCACGCCGGCCGTGACGGCCGTCGGCCGCACGAACCGGGGCAGGACACCGACCTTCAGGGCCGAGGGCAGCGGCGGCAACGGTCTCGACGAGGCGAGCACCCGGTCGTTCAGGGCCGGCAGCAGGCTGAGCGAGGCCACGGTCGCGACCAGCACCACCACCAGCACGGCCGTGGCCAGCGGCGCCAGCTCCGGGGCGGCGACCAGGGCCACCGCGGTCAGCGAGACGGCGAGGGCCCCGCCCGAGACGAGGGCGGCGTTGCCGGCCGTGCTCGCGACGATCCGGGCGGCCCGCGACGCGTCATTCCCGCTCGCCACCGCTTCCCGGCTCCGGCAGAGGGCGAACAGCATGTGCTGGACCGCCACCGTGATGACGACGAGCAGGGCCGCGTTGCCGGCGAGCGGCGACATCGCGGCGGACTCGGACACCGCGTCCAGCACGGCCGCCGAGGTAGCCGTGACGATGCTGATGAACAGCGCGGACACGAGCAGCAGCAGCCGGGAGAAGGGGGCGCTCACGACGACCGCGATCGGCGCGGCGACCACCGGCCACCAGTTCGCGGCCACGTCGGGGTCGGACAGCGAGCCGTCACCCAGCCGGGCGGTGCCGGTGAGGCCGGGCAGCTCCGCCACGGCGACGAAGATCAGCCACAGCGCGATGACCGCGCTGGGGTGCTCGGCACACCAGCAGGAGGTGCGGACGGCGAGCGAAGGCTTCACGATCGTCCCCGTTCGACCCGATGAGCAAGGCGGCGTTCGCGGTGCGATTCCGTCCGCGCGTGTGTTCGAGTCTAGGGGACCGTGACCGTTCGTTCACGGGGTGTGAGACCCGGATTCGCGGTGGTGCTAGGCCGTGTGTGGTGGATCACAGCCCCGGGCCCGGTCATCGGCCGATCTCGGCGGGCCGGATCGCCGGGTCGTGCTCGAGCAGGTCCTCGCCGTAGAGGTCGGCCACCCACTGGTCGTGGTAGACCGTGTCGAGGTAGCGGTCGCCGAGATCGGGCGCGATCGCCACCGCCGTGCCGATCTCCTCGTGCGCGTGCTCGGCCAGCCAGCTCAGGGCACCGCTCACCACGGTTCCGGTGGAACCGCCGAAGCAGAACCCTTCCCGGGTGAGCGCCCGGCAGGTGCGCACGGTGTCCGCTTCTTCGACGTGCACGACCTCGTCGACGTAGGAGGGGTCGAGCATCGGCGGCCGGATCCCGGTCCCCAGGCCGGGGATCATCCGGCGGGCCGGCGGGGTCCCGAACGTGACCGAGCCGACCGTGTCGATCGCGATCACCCGGGTGCCGGGCCGGTGGTCCCGCAGGTACCGCGCACACCCCATGAGTGTCCCGGTGGTCCCCGCGCCGATGAAGACGACGCCGGCGTCCGGAAAGCTCCGGGCGATCTGCGGCCCGGTCGTTTCGTAGTGGGCGCGCCAGTTCCCGGCATTTTCGTACTGGTTGAGCCAGACGAACCCGCGTTCGGCGCACAGCCGTTTCACCAGCTCGATGCGCGCGCCCAGCAGGCCGTGCTCCGGGTGCGGCTCGGTGACGATGCGGACCTCCGCCCCGAGCGTCTCCATCAGCTGCCGGGCCCCGAGCGTGCACCGCGAGTCGGTGACGCAGACGAACCGGTAGCCGGAGCTGGCGGCGACGAGGCTCAGCGCCACGCCGAGGTTGCCCGACGAGCTCTCCACGAGCGTGGAGCCGGGCCGCAGGTCGCCGCGGCGCTCGGCCGCGGCGACCATCGACCGGGCGGCCTTGATCTTGATCGACCCGGCGAAGTTGAAGCCCTCGCACTTGAGGAACAGCGGGTGGCCGGCGAACCGGCGGAGGTCGACGAACAGGTCGTCGGTGTTGAAGTCCTGCGGGGCGCTGATTATCGGCACGCGAAGCTCCCGCTCACCGCTTGCCGTACCGGTCGAGTTCGAAGAAGAACTCGGGCACGGTCCGCAGGTCGCCGGACGCACGGAGCTGGTCGTAGACGTGCTTGCCGACCGCGAGGTCGAGCACCCCGAGCCCGAACGGCGAGAACACCAGCGGCCGGTCCTTCGGCAGGGACGCCTTTCCGGTCATCACGTCGTGCAGCGTCCCGGACAGGAAGTCCCGGTCCCCGGTCCGCTGCTCGGCGAGGTGCACCGACGTGTTCGCCTTGAGGCAGTGCTCGACGTCGTCGACGACGTTGGTCGAGGCCAGGATCACCTCCGGCGAGAGGTCGCGCAGCGAGACGTGCAGGACCAGCGGGTTGTGCTCGAACCAGGCCGGGTCGTGGACGTGCGGCTCGCCGGCGACCGTCGCGAACACGACCAGGTCGCTCCCGCGGATCAGGTCTTCGGCGCTGTCGTGCACGGTGACCGACGGCTGCCCCGCCGCCCGGAGGTAGCCGCTGAACCCGTCGGCGTGCGCCGGGTTCAGGTCGAACACGCCGACGTCGTCGAAGCTCCAGCCCGCGGCGGCCAGGTACGCGTGGACGTACCGCGCGATCAGGCCGGTGCCGACGATGCCGAGGCGGGCCGGCCGGGCCCGGTCCCGGGTCAGCCAGTCGGCGGCGAGCGCGGCCGAGGCGGCGGTGCGGGTGGCGCTGATGATGGAGCTTTCCAGGCAGGCCAGCGGATAGCCGGTCTGCCGGTCGTTCAGCACGAGGATCGCCGAAGCCCGCGGCAGCCCGCTCGCCACGTTCTCCGGGAAACTGGAGATCCACTTCAGCCCGTCGACCGCGATGTCCCCGCCGACCGACGCCGGCAGGGCGATGATCCGCGAGGACGGCCGGTCGGGGAAGCGCAGGAAGTAGGACGGCGGGTTGACCGTGTCGCCGTCGCCGTGCAGGCGGTAGGCCGACTCGATCAGGTCGATGACGAGCTTTTCCTGTCCGCCGAGGACGTCGTGGACCTGCGCCCCGGAGATCACGGCGAACTCCGGGACGGACGTGCTGGTGCTCATGCTGGCAGCCTCCTGAGGCGGTCGGTGCGCGGTCACGCCGCGGCGAGGGTGGCGAGGCGCTCGGTGATCCGGCGGTCCAGCTCGTCGAGCGTCTCGGCCGAGGGCCCGATGAGCACGCCGTAGAGACGGCCGGCGAAGGCGTCGCCCTCGGCGGCGACGCCGGCTCCGGCGTTGACCGTGGCGAAGTTGTTGACGAGCAGCCCGCTGCCCGAGCCGGCGAACAGCAGCTCGCCGAGCGTCTCGCGCAGCCGGGCGAAGGACAGGGGAGCGGCGAGGCGCACCGGGTAGTGCCGCGCCATCGCGACGGCGCCGGCGGGCACGAACCGCTCCTGCAGCGGCACCTGGTAGGTCGACATGTTGTTGCGGGCGTTGATCTCCAGGACCGGGAAGATCCCGCCGTCCGGCTCGACCAGCGCGTCGACGCCGACGACACCGTAGTAGCCGTCCTTCGCCAGCCGGGCGCCCAGCGCGTCCGCCGCGTCCCGGATCACCTGGTGCTGGCGCTCGTCGAGGCGGGCCGGCATCCGGTGTCCCTTGTGGACGCCGTTCTCGGTGATCGCTTCCTTGACGAAGTCGAACCGCACCGAGCCGTCCCGGCCCACCGTGAACTGGTAGTTCAGGTCGGCGAGCTTGTCGACCCAGGTCTCGGTCACGAGCGCGATGCGGTCGCGGCCCGCCTTCTGAGCGGTGCGTTCGATCATCCGCTGCAGGCGCAGCAGCCGCTGCTCGCTCGTGACGACGGCGATGCCCTTCCCCGACACGCCGTACGCCTCCTTCACCACCACCGTGCCGCCGTCGGCGAGCACCTTGGCGGCCTCCGGGACGGCCTCGGCCAGCTGGGCGGGCGTGTCGCAGACCCAGCCGGGCGGCTGCCGCAGCCCGAGCTCGTCGGCCAGCTGCCTGCTGTAGACCTTGCTGTTGACGGACTTGCAGAGCGCGGCGGACGGGGTGGCCAGCGGCACGCCCGTGCGGGCCGCCAGTTCCTCCTCGACGGCCGAGGCGCCGTGCGGGAGCAGGTGCGCGCCGTCGGTCGCCAGTTCGGCGAGCGCGGCGACGAGCGCGGGATCGGCGAGCGCGTCCTGGCTGACGTTGCGCGCCGGGTCCGGTGCCGCCACGACGTGGACTTCCGGCAGCTCGAAACCGAGGTCGAGCAGGTAGTGGTGGTAGTCCGGGTCGGGCGCGTGCTTCAGCACGACGTGGTCGCCCTTGCCGCCCAGCAGCAGCGCGAACTCGTCCATGCTGTTGACCACCGCCGTGCTGCCCGCCGCGGACACCCGCGGCAGGCCGAGCTCGTCGGCGGCCCACAGTTCCTCGACCTCGAAGTTGCCGAGGAAGACCAGCGGGTGCTCGGCCGAGCCGAGCGCGGCGGTCTTCAGCCGCGCGATGAAGTTCGGGCTATCGGAGTCCATTGGCGGACCTTCCCCTCAGACGACCAGGCCGCCGTCGATCTCGAATACGCTTCCGGTGATGTAGGCGGCGCGGTCGGACGCCAGGTAGGCCACCAGGTCGGCGACCTCCTCGGCGGTGCCGAACCGGCCCAGCGGGATGGCCGCGCGCAGCTTCTCGCGGGCCTTGCCGGTCATCTGGGCGGTCATGTCGGTCTCGATCAGGCCCGGCGCGACCGCGTTGACCCGGATGCCGAACCGGCCGACCTCCTTGGCCAGCGCCTTGGCGAAGCCGATCACGCCGCTCTTGGACGCCGAGTAGTTGACCTGGGTCGGGTTGCCGTACACCCCGGACACCGAGGACAGCGTGACGACGCTGCCGCGGCGTTGCTTCAGCATCAGGAACACCGCCGGCTGGCAGACGTTGTAGACGCCGTCGAGGTTGGTGCGCAGCACGTCCGTCCAGCGGTCCTCGGTCATCGTCACGAACGCGCCGTCCCGGGTGATGCCCGCCGACGTCACCACGGCGTCCGGGACGCCGAGGTCGGCGGCCGTCTTCGCGACCCAGTCACCGGCCGCTTCCCGGTCGGTGACGTCGACCTTCGTCGCGACCGCCCGCCGCCCGAGGTCGTGCACCTCCTTGGTGAGCACGTCGGCGGACTGTTCGTCCGAGCGGTAGCAGAACGCGATGTCGTGGCCGCTCGCGGCGAGGTTCAGCACGACCGCGCGGCCGATGCCGCGCGATCCGCCGCTCACCAGCGCCACCTTCGGGTCACTCATGCGACCGGCTCCCCGAGCCGCAGCAGCGTGCACGCCACCGAACCGTCGTCGTCGCAGGTGGTGACGACCGTGTGGTCGGCGCCGGCCCGCTCGGCGGATTCCGCGACGCTCAGGACGGCGGCGAGCTGGAACATCGCGCTCGCCGAAGCCGTGTCGCCGAGGAGGTCCGCGGACGGCACCCGGTCGACGGGCGCGTCGCCGAACAGGGCCCGCAGCGCCACCGTCTCGGCCGGTTCGCCGCGGGAGTCGGTGAAGCCGCTGCCGGTGGCGGCCCACACCTGCTCGGGAGCGACCCCGGCGGAGGCGAGCAGCGCGCGCACCGCGACGGCCACCGTCCCGGCGAGATCGCCGTCGAGGCAGACCCGGGATTCGAACCCCTCCAGGGTGCCCAGCACCCGGCGGCCGGGCGGCCGCAGGTCCGCGGGTTCGAGGAGGAACATGGCGCAGCCCTCGCCGATGACCACCGGGTCGGGCCCGCCGCGGCGGTGGTGCTCGACCCAGGCGCGGGCGGGGGAGTACTCCTCGGCGGCGCCGCAGAGCACCCGGGTCGCCCGGCCGGTCCGCAGCAGCCGCCGCGCGTAGTTCAGCGCGTGCGGGCCGGTGGTCCGGCCCGCGGCGATCGTCGCGTTCGGGCCCTTGAGCCCGTGCCAGATCGCCGCCTGGCCGGCCGCGCAGTTCATCACGCAGCCGGGCACCGCGGCCGGTTCGACGTGGTCGGGCTTGTCGCCGGTGAGCGAGGCGCGGGTCAGGTCCATCATGCTCTGCACGCTGCCGGTCGTGGTGCCCAGCACGAACCCGATGTCGTCGCGCTCGTCGCCCGGTTCGACGCCGATGTCGGCGAGCAGGTGCTTCGCCGCGGCGACGGCGAGCCCGCTCACGCGGTTCATCGCCCGGGTGCCCTTCGTGCCGAGGAACTCCCGCGGCTCGAAGCCCGGGACGGTGGCCGCCGTGGCGGCGGGTCCCCGCGCCCAGCGCTGGGTGTCGAGTGTGGACACCGGCGAGGTCCGGGTGCGGACGCCGTCGGCGAAGGAGGCGCGGTCGTGGCCGAACGGCGAGATCGCCGTCCAGGCGGAGATGACCGGCGCGGCCGGTGTTGCGGTACTCATGCGATCGCCTCTCGCGGGCCGTCGTACCGGCCGATCAGCACGACCGAGTTGTTGCCGCCGAAGGCCCAGCCGTTGTTCTGCACGATCCGCAGGTCCGCTTCGACCGCCACGTTGGGCACGCAGTCGACGGCGCATTCGGGATCGGTCTCGACGTGGTTGATCGTCGGCGGGATGAACCCCTCGGTGATGGCGACCGAACAGCCGATCGCGGCCAGCGCGCTCGCCGCGCCCATCGAGTGGCCGAGCATCGACTTCATCGACACCACGCGGGGCGTGTCGTCGCCGAACAGCTCGCGGATCGCCGCGGCTTCGGTCTTGTCGTTGGCGTGGGTCCCGGTGCCGTGCGCGGAGATCAGGTCGACCTCGGCGGGCTTGACGCCGGCGTTCGCCAGCGCCAGCTCCATGCACCGGGCGATGCCGCCCTGGTGCGGGGCCACCGGGTGGTGGGCGTCGCAGGACAGGCCGTAGCCGAGCACTTCGCCGTAGATCCGGGCACCGCGGGCGGTGGCCGACTCCAGGCTTTCCAGCATCAGGATGCCGGCGCCCTCGCCGGTCAGGATGCCCAGCCGGTTCTTGTCGAACGGGCGGCAGAAGTCCGGCGCGATGCTGCGCAGCCGGTAGAAGGAGGTGAACGTCTTGCGGCAGACGGCGTCCGCGCCGCCGCACAACGCGAAGTCCGCTTCCCCGAGCCGGATCGCGTCGAACGAGTGGCCGATCGCGTAGTTGCCCGCCGAGCAGGCCGTCGCGATGCTGCCGACCTCCACATTGGACAGCCGCAGCTCGTGGGCGATCGAGGTGGCGAGCCGGCCGGCCGAGGTCCGCCGGGCCAGCCGCGGGGTCATCGCTTCCGGTCCGTCCGCGATCTCCAGGGAAACCATGCTGTCGATTTCGTGCGACTCGCCGTCGGTCGTGCCGACCGAGAGCAGGCACCGCGCGTCCCGGAGCACGTCGAGGTCGATGCCGGAGTCCGCCACCGCGAGCCGGGCGGCCGCGGTCGAGAACCGGCTGGCTCGGCCGAGTGAGTCGATTTCGACGTTGTGGATCCAGCGCTCCGGCTCGAAGCCGATGACCTCGCAGCCGTTGTTGTGCTCGAAGCCGGTCGTGTCGAAGACGCTGATCGGCCGGACGTTGCTGCGCCCGGCGCGGAGCGCGGCCGTGAACTCCTCGATGCCCGTGCCGAGGCTGGAAACCACCCCGCAACCGGTGATCACCACCCGCCTGCCGGGTGTGGACTGTTCGCTCATCGGATTTCCCCTACCAGCCGGCGGATTCCGCGACGACCTCGTAGGCGCTGTCCAGGTCGACCATCCGCCGGAACTGCGCCTGGTCGATCGTGACGCCGAACTCCTTCTCCAGCGCCGCGAGGACGTCCATCAGCGTGAGCGAGTCGGCTTCGTGGTCCTCGATGAAGTTGCTCGTCGGGGAGAGCTCGTTGTCCTCGAGTTCGAGGTGCTCGCGGACGATCGCGCGGATTTGTTCCCTGCGCTCGGACACTGCCGCTGTCATGACGACTCCTGTACCGGTTTCGGACGAACTTCGGCCTCGCCGGGAAACTAGCCAGCGCAGATGACCGCACTCTGACCGAACGCTGACGAAGGCAGGCGTCGGTGAGCCGTCAGCCGTCGGTCATCCGCGTCCGCCATGATCATGCTCGTGATCACGGAAGGAGAGTGGATGAGCCCGGACGGTATTCGTGAAAGTCTTTCGGAAATTCCTCCGGAAACGACAGCAGGGACGGCCGGTGGTCGCGCCGTCCCTGCTGCCGATGGTGCCGTGGTGTTCAGTCGAGCATGCAGTCCTGCACCAGGATCGCCTGGTACAGCTGCCGCAGCGCCCGGCCGGGTGAGAGACCGAGTTCATTGCCGAGCCACTTGCTGGTGCGGTGGAACACCGACAGCGCCTCGCTTTGCTGGCCGGTGCGGTAGAGGGCGAGCATCAGCAGTTCACTGAGCCGTTCCCGGCCCGGGTTCTCGGTGGCCAGCTGCCGCAGTTCGTGCACGATGTCGTGGTGCTGTCCCACCGCGAGCCGAGCGGCGATCAGGTCTTCCTGGACGGTCAGCCGCCGCTCGTTCAGGTGCGTGGCCGCGGCCCGGCAGCGCACGCCCTCCTGCACGTCCATCAGTGCCGGCCCCCGCCACTGGACCAGGGCTTCCCGCAGGATGCCGGTGGCTTCCTGCGGTGCGGAGGCGACCAGGGACGTGCCGCGCCGTGCGAGTTCGAGGAACCGGTGCGAGTCGATCGAATCGGCGGACACTTCCAGCTGGTAGCCGCTGTAGGTGGTCCGGACGATCTCCTCCCCGCTCGCGTCGGTGATCGGCTTGAAAAGCCGCCGCAGTCGTGCGATATTCGCTTGCAGTGCGTTACGGGAGTTGGCGAGTGACCGCGGGCCCCAGAGCTCGTCCGCCAGCTGCTCGTAGGACACCGGGCGGCCCGGCGACAGAGCCATCATGGCCAGCAAGGTCCGCACTTTCTTCGCGCGTATCGAGTAAATTCTCCCATTCGATCTTATTTCCATGGTGCCTAGTAGTTCGATTTCCACTTCGATCGACCCCCAGATTCGGGCAGACCGATACTCAGCGGCCGGACCACCCGAAGATGTATTTTGCGCAAGATAGTGGCAGAGGGCCGGTGGCTTAGGTACCTCCGTTTGGACGAGTGAAACGCCTAACTCGTCAGTAGTATCACCTGGTGGACAGTTCGGCTCGGGATGTATTCGGACATACCCCTGGGTGGTGGTGTTAGCACCACCATTAATGGTGGTGTCAGCACTCCGGGAGTCGCTGCCGATCTTCGCTGGTAGGCTCTTTATGAGCGGTGCCGGCACCTCGGCTCCTTGCACGGGCGGCACGAGGGTCATTACGTCGAGAAACCCCCGCTGACCGTGCGGTCGTCGGCCTGGCGGGGGTGGTCCGGACCGGCGGGGCCCCGGGCGCGGGGGGTGCGCCGCGGACGCCTGGCAGGCGGGTGGCGGAGGCGACCGCAATGGGAGCGCAAACATCATTCGGACTTTCCGCCCGGCTAATAAAATCGGCGCCCTCGGCGGGCGGGTTCGGGAGGCGTCCGGCTTTGTCGGGGGTTTTACGTCAGTGAACGGTGTACACCGAGTTTCGAAACAAAGCCGGGCTCGGAAGCGTCGCTCGGACTTGACCCGGCAAAGGCCCCGGCACCGGCTTCGCGAACTGTCCTCCGAAGGCGGTCCCCGGCCTCACCCGATCGGCCGCCGGGATTCGAAGGCGGCGGCACGGCGGTGTCCTGCCGAAGCGAGTCTCCGGGGCTCGCGGACGTGTGCCCGGCGCGTGTCCTCGCGTCGGCGGCTGGTCGAGGGTGAGGGTGAGGCGGGGGAGTCGGTCACCGGGCGGCCGGGCCGGAGGTATGACGGCTCGATCACGCTGAGTGTGCACTTCGCCGGGCGGTGGCATGCGCCGGGCCGAGTGCGCTCAGGGCGGACTGTCGGACGGCCCCGCTTTCCGGTCCGGTCGCCTCGGGCCGGGTGCGTTCGGGGTGGGCCGCCGGGCGGTCTCTCTTTTCGGTCCGGCCGCCTCGAGTCGGGTGTGTTCGGGGTGGGCCGCCGGGCGATCCCACTTCCCGGTCCGGCCGACCCGGGCCGCGTCGCGCCGGACCGACCACAATGGACATTGCCGCCCCGGTGAGGATCAGCCGGCCGCTTTCGGCGGCGGCGAGTTCCGATTTCCCGTGATATCCTGATGGTGATCGGACCACTCGATTACCGACAATCCCGCCCGCCCGCGAGATCTGCCTCGATTCGACGACCGTCTCCGATTTCCGGCCCTTCGCCCCAGCCCTGATCCCGTCCGGTGTGACGCACGAACCCGCTGTTCCACGCGAGCGTGCGCGTGGACCGATGTGAAGGGGAATGCCCATGAGTGACACAGTTCTGGCCCAGGCCGTCAACATCAACCCCGGCCTCGCCGCCATCGGATACGGATTGGGGGCGATCGGCCCGGGAATCGGTGTCGGCCTGATCTTCGCCGCCGTCATCAATGGTACCGCACGGCAGCCGGAAGCGCGCGGAAAACTGCAGACGCTGGGCTACTCGACGTTCGTGCTGAGCGAAGTGCTCGCGTTGATCGGGGTCGTGGTGTATTTCATCGCGTCCAACCGGTGAATACCGCCGCCCGCGCCCGGCCCCTCGGCCGCGCGTGGGCGGCGGTCCGTCCGGACCGGGTGCGCCCGGCAACCCTCTGCTGCGCGAGGAGATCTTCGGTCCGGTGCACAGCTCGATCGACGCGAGCCGGGCGCTGATCGGGCTGGGCCATCCCGGCGGCCCCGACGGCACGGCCGCGCGCGGGTGCCCGGCAGGGAAAGCTCCACCGGAGGTGCGGCGTTGTGCCACCATGCGGTGGTGGAGAACCTGGCGGGCGCGATCGAAACGGCGGTGATCGTGCCGGTCCCGGCGGCGGACGCGGTGGTGGGCACCTACCGGCGGGCGCTGGACCACTCGGCGGTGTGGGGCGTCCCGGCCCACGTCACGGTCCTCTACCCGTTCCTGCCGCCCGAGCGGATCACCGCCGCGGTCGTCGACGGCCTGGGTGAGGTGCTGACCGCGACCGGTGCGTTCGAGTGCGTGTTCTTCCGGGTCGCGTGGTTCGGGCGGGAAGTGGTCTGGCTGGCTCCCGAACCGCCCGGCCCGTTCCGCGCGCTGACCGAGCGGGTGTGGCGCCGCTTCCCCGAGTGCCCCCCGTACGGCGGCGCCCACGCCGAGGTGGTGCCGCACCTGACGATCGGGAGCACCCGCCGGGCCGGCACGGCCGCGCTGGAACAGGCGGCCGCCGACGTCCGGGCGATGCTGCCGATCCGGGCCGGGATCGACCGGGTGCGGTTGATCGCCGGGAGTACGGCCCCGGGTTCGTGGCGCACGGTCGCCGAGTTCGCCTTGGCGGCGGGCTAGCTCGACTGCATCAGGATGAAGTCCCCGTGGCCGCCGTAGCCGAGGACGTCTTCGGCGTACTGCGTCCCGTCGAACGTCGGCAGCCACCAGCGGTTGCCGATCCGGACCAGCATCGGGTGGGGGATGTTGGTGCCGTACGGGGCGTTCAGCGTGCCGAGCTTGCGCAGGCTCAGGTCGTACACCGGGTATTCGCGGGCGTCGCCGTCGCTGGCGAACAGGTACCAGCGGCCGCCCACCCGCTGCAGGATCGTGCCTTCGGTCTGGCCGACCGACACGTCGGCGCCCAGCAGCGTCAGCCCCTGGTCGTAGTCCGCGCCGCGCGGGGCCGCCGCCAGGGCCGGGTGGAACACGAAAGCCGGCTGCTGGGCGGGACTTTCGACGAACGCGATGTGCCAGCGGCCGTCGATCTTCGTCAGCGCCGGGTCCCACGAACTGACCGTCGTGGGCAGCGGCAACTGCTCGGTGGGCAGGACGTGCACCCCCGAAAGCACGTCGGCGCGGGTGACCGTGTGGCGCACGTGGACGCCGTTGAACGAGAAGTCGCCCCAGGAGCTCATCAGCAGGATGAAGCGGTCGCCGTCGAGGACGATCTGGCCCGCGTGGTCGCCGAGCACGACGCCGTCGCGTGCGAAGAACAGGGTTGCCACCTGCTCCAGCTTCGTCGGATCGGCCAGGTCGAGCGTCCACACGGCCCAGTGCGCCTGCTGGAAGAACCCGAGGCCGGCGTTGGTCATCGTCAGGTAGAGCTTGCCGTGGCGGATGTAGGGGCGGCCGTCGGCGTACTGCACGACGTGGGGGTCTCGGACGCCGGCCTGGCCGTAGTACCCGGCCCGGACCCGGCCGAGCCGCGCCGGCCCGCGGGTGCCGTAGGCGTAGCCCAGCCGGCCCAGCACGGCCGGGTCGCGCAGGTCGATGCGCGCGCGGACCTGGTCGCGCTCGGTCAGCAGCGGCCGCCAGCCGGTGCCCCGGTCGGCCAGGACCGTGACCGCGTTTTCGTTGAGCACCACGGCGAAGCCGAACGGCGCCCGCAGGTCCGCCGGCGCGGTCTTGACCACGGTGGTGCCGCCGGCCGTGGTGATCTCGATGGCCGCCTGGCCCGCGGTGGCGTCGTAGGTGCCGAGCACCGAAATCCCGGCCCCGGCCAGCCCGGCGACGACCGGTGCGCGGTCGTCGAGCACCTGCACGGTCACCGTCCCGTACGGCGCCTTCGGCCGGATGCCGGTCTTGACGAGCGCGCCGGGCCGGGCGGGGGAGTCGAGCTGGACGAACTTCGGCGCGATCAGGTCGAACGGCCGGAACTCCTCGGTGACGGCGAACTTCAGGTCCAGCGGGCCGGTGCCGGTGGCCACCTTTTCGGGGGTCCGGGTGGCGAAGCCCCCGGCCCGGGGCGGAGCCCCGAGCGACACGGCCGCCTCGGCGGTGCCGCCGAAGAGGCTCGCGGTCACGCCGGTGACCCCCAGCGCGGTGAGGGCACGCAGCACGTCGCGTCGATCGAAGTCGGTCACCTTTGACCTCCGTGATGGGGAACGGGGCCCTCAGTTTGCAACGTGGCATGCAACGTGGCAACCGCCGTCGGGCCTCATTCCTCGACGAGGGACTCGAGCAGGCCGCCCGCCAGCTCCTCGGCCGGGCGCGTCCATTCGTGACGCAGGGTGCGGAACAGTGCTGCGGCTCGCGTGCCCGGCCAGTCCGGGGGCAGCAGCGCCGGCGGCAGGACCGGGTCGCGGCGGATCAGCAGGAGCCATTCCGCGCCCAGCCGGATGCGGCGGGACAGCTCGTCGCCGAGCTCGCCGGGTGCGCTGCCGCTCCAGCGGCGGAGGAACTGCTCGTAGCCGGCCGCGATCCGGGGCAGGTCCCAGGCTTCGCGGGCGATGCGCACCGGGTCGGTCCACATGAACGGCTCCGCGCGGAACACCTCGGCGTGGGCGAGGAGGTCGAGCTCGGCCAGCGCCGGCGCGATGTCGGCGGCCGACGCAGAGACCCACAGCCCGCTGCGCAGCGGGCCGAACCCGAACCAGCCCAGCCGGGTGCGCAGGGCGTACCGGTCCGCGCGCCGGGTTTCCGGCACCGAGAACGTCAGCAGCGTCCACCGGCCGTCCCAGTGCCGGTCGACGACGTCGCCGTCGAGCTTGCGCTGGCCGTCGCGCAGCACCGCGGTGCCGTGCGCGGTCAGGCCGAGGAACGCCCGCCGCCCCCGGCGGACGGTGCGGAGCAGTTCGCGGCGGCTCATCCGGCTCAGCGTCGCCCGCGTCGCGTGTTCGCCGACGCCGAGGCGGTCGAGCGCGGCGATGACCCCGCCGGTCGACACGGCGATCCCGCGGTCGAGCACGTGGTCGCCGAACAGCGTCAGCAGCAGGGCCTCGGGCCGCACGCCAGGCACGCCGTCGTCCTCCGCCCACCCGGCCGCTTCGAGCATGCGCCACCTCCGGCGTCCAACCTACCGCGCCGAATTGTTCGCTGTTTCCACGACGATCATCATTGATTTGTCCGGTATTTCTCGGCCATCACCGAGTTCGAAACTTTCGGTTCGTGGAAATGGTTGATGAATTGTTGACGGTCGTCGTCGATCTGCCTAACCTCAGTCGCGAGGGGGATCGCCGACCGGAGGTCACCGATGAGTGGATTCAGAACGGCGTTCGTGACCATCGCCAGTGCCCTGCTGCTGGCCGTCACCACGGCCGTGGTCCCGGCCCCGGCGTCGGCCGCTTCTCTGGTGGAAGTGACCGGCTTCGGGAACAACCCGGGCGGGATGCGCATGCACGTCTACGTGCCGGACGCTCGGCCGGCCAACCCCGCGATCGTGGTCGCCATGCACGGCTGCGGCGGTTCGGGGCCGGGGTTCTACTCCGGCAGCGAATTCGCTTCGCTGGCCAACCGCTACGGATTCGTCGTCATCTACCCCAGCGCCCAGCAGCAGGCGGGCTTCGGGAACTGCTTCGACACCTGGTCGGACGCGGCGAAGCGCCGGGGCGGCGGCAGCGACCCGGTTTCGATCGTCTCGATGGTGACCTACGCCGAACAGCACTACGGCGGTGACCCGAACCGCGTCTTCGCCACCGGCTCGTCGTCCGGCGGCATGATGACCAACGAGATGCTCGCCCTCTACCCGGATGTGTTCAAGGCGGGCGCGGCGTTCATGGGCGTCCCCTTCAACTGCTTCGCGAACGCGGCGGACTTCCCGCCGTGGAGCAGCAAGTGCACCGGGAACGGCGGGGCGAACCGCACGCCTCAGCAGTGGGGCGACGCGGTGCGGCAGGCCTACCCCGGCTACACCGGTCCGCGCCCGCGCGTCCAGCTGTGGCACGGCACCGCCGACACGCTCGTGCCGTATGCGCTGCTGCAGGAGGAGATCGAGCAGTGGACCAACGTGTTCGGCCTGAGCCAGACGCCGACGTCCGCCGACACCCCGCAGGCCGGCTGGAACCGCCGCCGCTACGCCGACGGCTCCGGCACGGTCCGGGTGGAGGCCTACAGCATCCAGGGTGCCGGGCACAGCCTGCCCGCGGGCGGGATGGCCGCGGTCGCCATCGCCTTCTTCGGGCTCGGTGGCTGACTGCTCTCGCACGCAAGCGCGCCGGCGGGGGCCGCACCCCCGCCGGCGCCGAAGCGGACCGGTTCAGCCGAGGTCTTCGCCGGCCGGGAGGCGGACGACGACGTCCAGCCCGCCGGCCGGGCGAGCGGTGATGGTGAGCTCGCCCCGGTGCGCGGCGACGATGGCGTCCACGATGGACAGTCCCAGGCCGGTGCCGCGGCCGGTGTGGATCCGGGTGCCGTCGCCGCGGACGAACGGCTCCCGGAGCCGGTCGACGGCCTCCGGCGCGATCGGCACGCCGCTGTTCCCGATGCGCAGGAACGCCCGCCCGTCCGTGCCGCCGGTGGCGACCTCGACCTGGCCTCCGGCACGGTTGTGGCGAACAGCGTTGTCGACCAGGTTGCCGCACAGGCGTTCCAGCAGGACCGGGTCACCGCGGACCGGCGCGGGCCGCAGGTCGGCTCGCACCGTGAGGCCCACCCCGTCGAGGCTGTCCGCCACGACCTCGGCGAGGTCGACGCGGTGCCGGACACCGGCGCCGGCCTGGCTGTGGGCCAGCGCCAGCAGCCCGTCGAGGGTGCGCCGGCTCTGCTCGACGGCGGTCCGGACGTCGGCGGTCATGGCCAGCAGTTCTTCGGTACCGGGCCGGCTGTCGAGGGTGACGTCGATGGCGGTGCGCATGGTGGTCAGCGGGGTGCGCAGCTCGTGGGCGGCGTTGGCGGTGAACATGCGCTGGCTCGCGAGCACCCGGTCGCGTTCGGCGACCCCGTCGGAGATGCGGTCCAGCATCCCGTTGACGGTGCCGGCCAGGGTGGCGAGCTCGTCGAGGGGCCGGGTGACCGGCACCCGCTCGGACAGGTTTTCCGCCGAGAGGCGTTGTGCGGTGGCGGAAATCGTGCGGATGGGCCGCAGGACCCGCCCGGCCACCAGCCACCCCACGGCCGCGGCGAGCGCCGTCACCACCGCGAGGGCGATCGCGGCCTGGGTGACGAAATCGGCGAGGGTGACCGCCTGGATCGAGGGCGGCAACGGCGGTATCCCGTCCGGCCCCGGCGACGGGCCGAGCGTGATGACCGATATCCGATGGCCGCCGTTCCCGCGCATCAGCAGGGAGGTGAGCGTGGTCAACAGGGTGCCGGCGGCGAGGACCAGTGCGGCGTAAAGGATCGTGAGCCGGGCGCGGGCGTTCATGGGACGATCCGGTAGCCCGCACTCGGCACCGTCTCGATGGGCGGCGGGTCGCCGAGCTTGCGCCGCAACGTGCCGACGGTGATCCGGACCGCGTTGGTGAACGGGTCGGCGTGCTCGTCCCACACCTTGTCCAGCAACCTTTCCGCGCTCAGCACCGCGCCACCGGCGGCGAGCAGGTGCTCGAGCACGCCGAACTCCTTGGGTGTCAGCTGCAGGAGCCGGCCCGCGCGCTCCGCGGTGCGCCGCGCGGGGTCGAGCACCACGTCGCCGGCCCGCAGGACCGGCGGTATCGCGGGCGCGCTGCGGCGGGACAGGGCCCGCACCCTGGCGACGAGCTCGGAGAAGGCGAACGGCTTGCCGAGGTAGTCGTCGGCGCCCAGCGTGAGCCCCTCGACCCGGTCCTCGACCGTGCCGGACGCGGTGAGCATGAGGATCCGCGCCGCGCCGTGCCCGGCGAGCTCGCGGCACACCGTGTCCCCGTGCACCACGGGCAGGTCCCGGTCCAGGACGACCACGTCGTAGGGCGTGACCCCGCACTTGTCGAGCGCGGTGCGCCCGTCGAAGGCGACGTCGACGGCGAACCCGTGCTTGCGCAGGCCGGCCGCGACGTACTTGGCCAATGGTTGCTCGTCCTCGACCAGCAGCACTCGCACCCGGCCAGTGTCCCGCGCGCGGCATATGGATCACGTATGGGCCGGCCATCGGTCCCCGATCGGCCGTGCCCGGTAGACCTTCGGCCATGACCACGACACGACGATCCGTCCTGGGTGTGCTCGGCGCCTCCGGGGCGATGTTCGCCACCGGTGCTCTCGCCGGAGCAGCCTCCGGCACCGCCCTCGGCCCCACCTCCGTCGACGTGCGCGCGTTCGACCGGTTCGTCGGGGAACAGGCGGCCATGGACGCGTTCTCCGGCAGCCTGCTGCTGGTCCACCGGGGACGTCCCGTGCTGGCCAGGTCCTACGGCCGGGCCAACGACGCCGCTCCCAACGGCCCGGACACCCTGTTCGCCATGGCCTCGGTGACGAAGCTCTTCACGGCGGTGGCCATCGCCCAGCTCGCGCAGGCCGGCAAGATCGCGTACACCAGCACGCTGGACACGTTCCTGAGCGGTTTCCCCGCCGAGATCGCCGGCACCGTGCAGGTCCACCACCTCCTCACCCACACCTCCGGCTTCGGCGACACCTTCACGATGCCCGGGTACCTGGCGGAAGCGCTCGCCTGGACCGACGCCGACCAGGTGATGACCGGCACGACGGACTACATCCGGCGCACCGCGCTGGAGTTCGCGCCGGGAGCCGGATCCCGCTACAGCAACGCGGCCTACCACCTGCTCGGCGCGATCGTGGCCCAGGTGTCCGGGAAGTCCTACTACGACTACGTGCGCGCGCACGTGTTCCGCCCGGCCGGCATGACCACGACGGACTTCTACACCAGGCCGCAGTGGCACACGGACCCCCGCATCGCGCACCCCTACGCGAAACAACCGTCCGGCGGCCGAGCCGACACCATCGACCAGCGGCTGTACATCGGCACTCCGGCCGGCGACGCCTTCACGACGTGCGCCGACCTGGCGCGCTTCGCAGCAGCATTGCGGGGTTCGAAGCTGCTCGACCGCGCCTTCACCGGCATCACGCTGAGCGGCAAGGTGCCACCTCCGCCGCAGCCCGGCCCGCCGCCCGGCGGGACGCCCGGGGCTCCGCACGTCGCCTTCCAGTGCTACGGCCCGGTGACGCTGCTGGTCGGCGGCCAGTGGGTGACCGGCCACGGTGGCGGCGCCCCCGGCACGTCGACCGACTTCCAGATGTACCCCGACACCGACTGGGTGACGGTGATCCTGAGCAACTACGACTACGATGGCGGGCCCCCGCCGGTCGTGAAGAAGGCGCGCGACCTCATCACCGCGTGACCCGGTGCCGTCAGGCGGTGAGGACCTTCAGCGCGGCGGCGTGCACCCCGGGCGCGGCGGCCAGGTACGCCCGGCTCGTCAGGTCCCACGGCCCGCCGTCGAGGTCGGTGACGACGCCGCCGGCTTCCTGGACCACGAGCACGCCGGCGGCGTGGGAGCGGACGTTGTCGAACTGCCAGTGCAGGTCCATCCGGCCCGCGGCGACCTGGGCGAGCTGGTGGGTCACCGGGACGGAGATCCGCACGTACAGCGCCGCCTCCGACATCGCGGTGAACGAGGCGCCCATCCGGGCGAGGAGCTCGGCGTCCTGACCGGCCTGGGCCTGGCCGGTACCCGCCAGCGCGCCGTCCAGCGACGTCTTGGCGGAGACCCGCAGGCGCTCGCCGTCGAGGTGGGCCCCGCCGCCTTCGCGGGCGGTGAACAGTTCGTCGAGCACCGGGAAGAAGAGCACGGCCAGCACGGGACGCCCGTCGCGGACGAGGCTCACGCCGATGTTCCAGTCGGGCATGCCCTGCACGGCGTTCATGTTGCCGCCCATGGGATCGATGAGCCACCACTCGCCCGCGGGCATCGGCCCGGAGCCGTGTTCGTCGTCGAGCCACTGCGCCTGCGGCCGGATCGCGGTCAACGCCGGCCGCAGCACGTCGGTGACGGCGGTGTCGTTGGCGTGCAGGCCCGCCAGCAGTTCGGTCAGCCCGGACGGGCGGGACGTGGGGGAGTAGCGCTCCAGCATCCGGGCCCCCGCCTCGCGGACGGCGGCGGCGGTGGCGGTGAGCAGGTCCTGGCTCATGGTTCGTCCCATCTCCTGTGGTTGTCTTGGGTTCGTGCAACTCGACTTGAACTTGCTCACGGTGCTCGACGCGCTGCTCGAAGAGAGCAGCGTGATGGGCGCGGCCGAGCGGCTGCACCTGTCCTCACCCGCGGTCAGCCGCACCCTCGGCCGGCTGCGGGCGGTGACCGGCGACGACATCCTGGTCCGCACCGGCCACACGATGGTGCCCACGCCGTACGCGACGGCGATCCGCGAGGACGTGCACCAGCTGGTCCGGCGGGCCCGCGAGGTGCTCCTGCCGGCCCGCGAGCTGAACCTGTCCGAACTGGACCGCACGTTCACGATCCAGTGCCACGACGCGCTCGCGATGTCGGTGGTCCCGGTGCTGGCCGGGCAGCTCCAGGAGCAGGCGCCCGGCGTGCAGCTGCGCGTGCTGGCCGAGCACTCCGCGGACACCGACGACCTCCGGCACGGCCGCGTCGACCTGGAGATCGGCGGGGGCCGGCCGCACCTGCCCGAGTTCCGGTCCGAAGTGCTTGGCCGCGACCACCTGGTCGTGGCGATGCGCCCGGGCCACCCGGCGGCCGGAGGTCTCGACCTGCGCGAGTTCGCGGCACACCCGCACGTCCTGGTCTCCCGCCGCGGCCGGCTCACCGCCCCGATCGACGACGTGCTGGCCGCGGAAGGCCTCCGCCGCCGGGTGATCGCTTCGGTGGCCACCCTCGCGACGGCGTTGCAGCTGGCGGTGCACAGCGACGCGCTGGTCAGCTGCACGGATCTGCTCGGCCGCTCGCTGATCGACGCGTTCGGGCTGATCACCCGCCCGTTGCCGGCCGAATCCCCGGCCGCGGAGATCTGCTGCACGTGGCACCAGCGTTACGACTCGGACCCGGCCCACCTCTGGCTCCGCACCGAGGTGCGGGCGGTCCTCGGACAACTCACCGGCGACGGCTGAGGCCCGCGTCCCCGGCCGCCCCGATGTGTCTTTGTGTCTTTGCGTGCAACGCACCCAAGGCCACCTCGGGGCTAGTGCTACTCGGGCAGCGGCAGTGCGATCGTGCCCGCGAACCGCGGGGTTTCGGCCTCGTCGAGCATCGCCGCGGCGACGGTCGCCCGGCTGATCACCGCGGCGAAGTCGAGGGGCGGCCCGGCGTCCAGGCCGACCGTCCGCCGCCCGGGGCTTTCCGGCCCGTCGGTGAGGAGTCCGGCGTGGAACACCGTGCCGCCCGCGGCGAGGATCGTCCCATCGGCGTCGACCTTGTCGCCGAGCCGGTCGCCCAGCATCGTCCCGAGGTGGCCGGCGGCTTCACCGGCCACCTCGGCCGACTTCCCCGTGCCGTACGCGCCGAGCCAGATGATCCGCTGCGGCCCGGCGGCGACCACCGCCTTCGCGCCCGCCAGCAGGACACCCGCCCGGTCCGTGCCGAGTCCGGAAAGGACGGTCGAACCGGCGGCGACGGCGAGGCTCGCCGGGTCGTCGACGTCGCCCGCCACCTTGCGCAGGTGCGGCGAGCCGGGAACGGCGATCCGATCGGGATCCCGGGCGATCGCGGTGACGGTGTGGCCACGCCGGAGGGCTTCCCGGGTGAGCGCGAGGCCGGTCCGGCCGGACGCCGCGAGGACGGTGAGGTTCATGCCGACCACGCTAGGGACCCAGCGGGTTAACATCAAATGCAAGTTCCGAAAGGCATGATTTACCGTGACGCAAGGGGCGGCCGCGAGGACGGCCGCCCCGTGCCTCAGCGGTGGTCGAAGCGGCCGGTGAGCGGCGCCGGCGTGTAGCGGAGGTAGCGGCCCGGGTCGCCGAGCGCGGCCGCGGCCGCGTTGAGGCGTTCCGGGCGGAGGTCGGGCCAGTGCCCCGTTTCGATGCGGGATTCCAGGGCGTGCAGGGCCGCCAGGGTCTCCGACGGCCGGAACGCGCAGTGCCCGGCCGCGCCGACGTAGGCCTGGCGCAGCAGCGGTTCCCGCCCGGCCGTGCGGACCCGGTGGGCGTACCAGTTTTCCTGCTCGACCGGGACCAGGTGATCCGCGGTGGTGTGGATGGTGAGCTCCGGAACGCGGAGCCGCCCGGTCGCCGTGGACGTGCGGGCCAGGGTGCCGACGGCTTGCCGGTCGGGCGTGACGTCCGCGTGGCGGGTCAGCTCGGCCAGGTCGGCGTCGAGGTCGAGGCCCGCGGTGCGGTACAGCGCCCGGACCTGCCGCGCCAGCGGGCTGCCGGACAGCAGCGCGCGGTAGTCGACGCCGGCGTTGAACGCGCTGTTCCCGCCGGCCGCCAGTTCGATCTGGTACCGCCCGGGCACCACGAACCCGAGCACGAACTGCGCGAGGGCCTGCTGCTGTTGCTGCTCCTGGCCCGCGTAGTCGGCGGGCCCGGGCGGCGTGTCACCGGTCAGCCACGGCGGCATGTTCATCAGGGCGGCGCCGAGGGCGATCCGCGCCCGGCCGGCCGCGGTGCCCTGGCCGTCGGTGACGATCTTCGTCAGCGCCGCGCCCGCCTCGCTCGCTTCCTCGGCGCTCGCGTAGCGGACGAGCTTCACCGGCTGCGCCGGCGCGAGCAGGCGGGACAGCGCGTATTCGCCGTCGAGCTGGTAGTCGTTCAGGTTCAGCGCGCCGGCGACCAGGCCGCACGTGGTCAGCGCGCCGTCGAGCCGCCGGTCGCCGGACTCGGCTTCCAGCGCGCTGACCAGCCCGCCCATCGACGTGCCCCACGCGATGGTGCGCCGGGGCTCGCCGATCTTCCGCACGAGCGCGTCGAGCGAGGCGAACTGGTCGCGCGGTGCGGAGGCGAGCGCCCAGAGCGACGGCCCGCTGTAGGACGAGCCGACGAGCGCGTAGCCGGCCGCGAGCAGGGCCTGCCCGGTCGGCTCGTCCGGGGCGTCGCGCGCTTGCAGGGGGCCGAAGCCGTGGCTGTAGAGGATGACGGTCCCGTTCCAGGCGCCCGGCACGTCCGCCACCCAGCTCGCGCCGTCCGGCAGCACGCCGGTGTAGTGCGCGGGGGTGGCGGCCTGCGCCGTGCTCCCCGTGGTGAGGCCGAACGCGGTCAGCGTCGTGACGGCGAGGGCGCCGATCCGGCGGAGCCACTTGCTCATCCTCGAGTCCCTTCTCGTCGGGTAGCCGCGGGGACGGCCGGCTCCGGCGTGAGATCACGGCGGTGGGTCTCCCGCAGCGCCAGCACGCAGCCGGCGGACAGGACGCAGAACGCGGCGATGGTCCACGACACCGGCGTGGTCGAACCGCCGCCGTTGGCGCGCTGGAGCTCGGCGAAGATCAGCGGGGCGAACCCGGCGCCGAGCCCGGCGAGCTGGTAGCCCAGCGACGCCCCGGTGTACCGGTTTTCGGTGGCGAACAGCTCGGAGTAGAGCGCGGCCAGCGGGCCGTACATCATCGGGTGGATCACGCCCTGGCCGATCACCAGCGCCAGCACCAGCAAAAGGCCGCTGCCGCTGCGGACCATCGGGAACAGCAGGAACCCGAAGACCGCCATGGCGGCCACCCCGGCCAGCACGACCGGGCGGCGGCCGATCCGGTCGGACAGCGCCGACCACAGCAGGATCCCGGCCACCGCGCAGGCCGACGACAGGGTGAGCGCGTTGAGCACCTCTTGGCGCGGGTGCCCGTGCTGGACGCCGTAGGCGAGCACGAAGGTGGTGAGCGTGGCCTGGACGACGAACGCGGCGAGCCCGACGCCGACGCTCAGCAGCAGCACCCGCGGGTGGTCCCGCAGCACGGCGACGACCGGGAGCCGGCGGCGTTCTTCCTTGCGGGCGGCCAGGAACGCGGGCGTCTCGTCGACGCGGGAGCGCACGAACAGGCCGATGGCGAGCAGCACGATGCTGAGCAGGAACGGGATCCGCCAGCCCCAGGCGAGGAAGTCCGCTTCGGAGGTGAGCCCGGCGGTGGCGGACATGACGAGCGTCGAAACGACCATGCCGCTCGGCGCGCCGGCGTTGGTGAAGCCGGCCCACAGGCCGCGGCGGGACCGCGCGTGTTCGGCCGACATCAGCACGGCGCCGCCCCATTCGCCGCCGACCGCGATGCCCTGGACGACGCGGAGCAGGACCAGGCCGAGCGGGGCGACCGGGCCGATCTGGTCGTAGCCGGGCAGCAGGCCGATGAGGAAGCTCGCGACGCCCATCAGGGTCATGGTCAGCACGAGCATCCGCTTGCGGCCCAGGCGGTCGCCGAAGTGGCCGAAGATCAGGCCGCCGAGCGGGCGGGCGAGGTAGCCGGTGGTGAACGTCCCGAAGCTGGCGACCGTGGCCAGTGCCGGATCGAGGTCGGCGAAGAAGACCTTGCCGAAGACCACCGCGCTCGCCGTGGCGTAGAGGAGGAAGTCGTAGTACTCGATGAGACTGCCGAGGAAGCTGGACGCGACCGCTCTGCGGAGCTGAGTGCTCATGGGGAGGTCACCCTCGTCTTTGGGGGCTGGGCACTGCGGAGGGGCGGGTTCGTCCGGGTGCGGACGACGGGGGAGCGGGCCCCAACGTTAGTCAGAGGCATGACGGCCGTCAACAATCTGCCCAACATCAAATGGCCGGGTTAGGCTGCTTTCGTGACGCTTCCCGCCGAGACCGGCTCCGGGCCCCGCCCGAAGTCCGTCATGCTCACGTTCCTGGGCATCCACCTGCTCGGCCGGGCGAGCGCGATCTACTCGGGCAGCGTGATCGACGTGTTCGGCCGCGTCGGCGTCTCGGAGGAAGCGGTCCGCTCGACGCTGACCCGCATGGCGGGCAGCGGGTTGCTGACCCGCCACCGGCACGGGCGGAAGGTCTACTTCGGTCTCAGCGAGCGCCTCGCCGCCGTCCTCGAGGACGGCAGGCGGCGGATCTGGGAGACGGGCGCGGTCAACCGGGCCGAGGACGGCGGCTGGACCCTGGTCGGCTTCTCCCTGCCCGACACCCGCCGCGGCGACCGGCACGACCTGCGCCGGCAGCTGACCTGGGCCGGCTTCGGCCTGCTGCAGAACGGTTTGTGGGTCGCCCCCGGCGTCCGGGACGTCACGGCCATCGTCGAACAGCTCGGCCTCGACGGGCACGTCACCGTCTTCACGGCCCACCCGGCGAAGCCGACGGAAGCGGCCGAGCTCGTCCGCAAAGCCTTCGACACGGCGACGATCGCCGCGCGCTACCACGACTTCATGGAGAAGTGGGACGGCGGGAAGCCGGCGTTCCCGGACGACCTGACGCGCCGGTTGATGCTGCATTCGGACTGGCTGCACGTCGTCCGCCGGGATCCGCACCTGCCGGCCGGGCACCTGCCCCGCGACTGGCCCGCCTTCCAGGCCGAGACGCTGTTCCGCAAGCTCGACGAAGACTTCCGCGAGGGCGCGGACCGGCTGGCGGACGAGACGCTCGAACTGATGCCGGCCGCGGATCAGCCCGCCGGGTAGGCGTGCAGGCCCCGGCCGGTCTTGCGGCCCAGCCGGCCCGTGCCGACGAGCTCGGTCAGCAGCGGGCACGGGCGGTACATCGGTTGTCCGGTGCACTCGAGCAGCACCACCAAGGTGTCCAGGATGACGTCGAGCCCGATGAGGTCGGCGGTGCGCAGCGGGCCCATGGCGTGGCCGAAGCACTTCTCGAAGACCTGGTCGACCGTGACGGCGTCGGCGATGCCGTCCCCGACCGTCGCGATCGCCTCGTTGATCGTCGCCATCAGCACGCGGTTGGCGACGAAACCGGGGCCGTCGGCGACCACGATCGCGCGTTTGCCGAGGCCGGCCAGCAGATCCGTGGTGGCGCACAGGGTTTCCCCGCCGGTCGCCGCCGCGCGGACCACCTCGACGGTGTCCTTCAGCGGGGCCGGGTTCATGAAGTGGGTGCCGATGACGCGGTCCGCGCGGGCGGTGGCCGCGGCCAGGCGGCCGATCGGGACGGCGGACGTGCACGAGGCGAGGATCGTCGCGGCGGGACAGAGCCGGTCCAGTTCGGCGAACAGCGTTTCCTTCACCGCCAGCCGTTCCGCCGCGCATTCGACGACGAATTCGCTGCCGCTCAGCTCCTCGAGCCGGCCGGTCCAGCGGATGCGGTCCGGGACCGTGGCCGGCGGGCGGTCGCCGAGCAGCGCCGCCATCCGCAGGCCGGCCCGGATCCGGTCCGGGCCCCGGTCCAGTGCTCGCGGGTCGGCGTCGGCGACGACGACGTCGTGCCCGGCCGCGGCGAAGCACTGCGCGACCCCGGTGCCCATCACCCCGGCTCCCACGATCCCGATCTTCACCGGTTCCTCCCGTCGAGGATGCGGACGTGCCCGGGCAGCGGCGGTGGCGGCCGCCGCGGGTCGAAGGCCAGCACGTCGGGGCCGGCCGGCTCGAACCCGGCGAACCGCAGCGTCACCAGCATGATCCGGTTGGCCGCCGTGGGGACGAAGCGGGCGACCGGACGCCGTCCGCGCGCGAGGACGTCCCGCACGAGGTGGCCGAGCAGGACGGTGCCGATCCCGCGGTTGAGCACCCGGCACGACGTCAGGAGCAGCTCGAGGACGACGTCGGCGCCGTCGTGGCGGAGCACGGCGAGCCCGACGGTGCCGTGTGCGCCGAACCGGTCGGTCACGTCCGCGACGAGCACCTCGTGGCCGGCGGTCGCGCACAGGGCGCGCAGCTCGGCCGAGTCGAGGGTGCGGCCGGTGGTGTTGAGCTGGTGGGTCCGGAGGGTGAGCTCGTGCGCGCGGTCGAAGTCCGCTTCGGTGGCGGCGCGCACGGTCATCGTGAGGTCCAGCGAGGCGAGGAATTCGGGCGGGGAACCGGGGAACGCGCGCTCGGCCGCGGCCCGCGAGCGTTCGGCGAGGTACCGGTGGCGGCGCCGGCGCGACTCGCCGGTCACCAGCGCCGGCCGGAACTCCGCCAGGCCGGGCAGCTCGCCGACGCGCTCGGCGGGGTAGCAGCGCACCATCGGCAGCGCGGCGGCGACCTCGGCGCGTTCGGCCGGGTCGTTGTCGGCGAAGGCGATGGTGTCCAGGCCGATGTTCAGCTCCGCGGCGATGCGGCGGATCGCCGCCGACTTCTCGCCCCAGCCGACTTCGACCGCGCAGAACAGCTCCGCCAAGCCGTGTTCGGCCAGGTGCCCGGTGGCGCGGGCGAGCTCGCCGCGGCCCGCCACGGCGTGCAGGATGCCGCGCCGGTCCAGCGTGTGCAGCGCCTCGATCGCGGCGGGGAACGGCTGCGGCCGGTCGCCTTCGAGCACGACGCCGTCCCAAAGGGTGTCGTCGAGGTCCCAGACCAGGCACTTGACGGTGCTCACGGCCGCCACCGCAAGGCGTACTCGCCGAGCTGCTGTTCGGCGACTTCGTCGGAGCCTTCGATGATCCGCATGACCTTGGCGTCGCGGAAGAACCGGCCCACCAGGCTGTCTTCCGTGCAGCCGGCCGCCCCGAGCACCTGCCCGGCCCGGTCGGCGACCGCGGCGGCCGACCGGGCGGCGGCGTACTTGGCCAGCACGGTCCCGGCGACGGCGTCCGGATCGCCGTTCTCCCGCAGGGCCGCGGCGCGGGCGCACAGCTCGCGCGCGGCACTCGTGTCGGCCAGGCTGCGGCCGAGCAGTGCGCGCACGGTCTGGTGCCCGGCCAGCCGGACGCCACCCTGCACGCGGCCGGCGGCGTGTGCCGCGGCGGCGCGCAGGCACGCTTCCGCCATGCCGACGCAGCCCCAGGCGACGGTGAACCGGCCGTGGTCCAACGCCGTCGCCGTGACGTGCGACAGGCCGAATCCCGGTGGGGCGAGCAGGTTTTCGGCGGGCACGAGCACGCCGTCGAACCCGAGGTGGGCGAGCTGCGCCGCGCGCATCCCCAGCTGGCCCCGCACCGGCTCGGCCGTGATCCCCGGCCGGTCGGCCTCGACGAGCACGGTGACGAGCCGGCCCGCACAGGTGGCGAGCACGAGGAAGACGTCGGCGAGCTGCCCGAAGGTGACCCACCGCTTGCGGCCCCGCAGGCGCACCTGCCCGCCCGCGCGCTCGGCGGACGTCGTCACCGCGGACAGCTCGGTGCCGGCGCCGGCTTCGGTGGCCGCGAACCCGGCGACGACGTCGCCGCGCGCGAGGGCGGGCAGCCAGCGGGCGCGTTGTTCGGCGGTGCCCCAGCGCAGGACGGCCGCGGCGACCATGCCCTGCACCGTGAGCAGGGCTCGCAAGGCACTGCACACCCCGCCGAAGTCGGCGCAGAGCGCGCCGAGCTCGGGCTGCGTGCACCCGGCGCCACCGGCGGCGGCGGGCAGGTCGGCGGCCAGGAAACCGGCGTGCGCCACGGTTTTGACGACTTCGGCGGGCAGGGCACCGCGAACGTCCCACTCCGCGGCCTCCGTCCGCAGTCCGGCGGCGAACGCGGCGGAGTCCATTGTGGTCACGGAGTTCCGGCCGATCGTTTCCGGAGCACGAAGGCGGTGACGCGGTTCATGGTCCGGAAATTGTCGAGGTCGAGGTCCGCCACCGCGACTTCGATGCCGAACCGGCGTTCGACGTGTGCCACGAGCTCGAGCGCCAGCAGGGAATTCACCAGCCCCAGCGTGAAGTAGTCCTCGTCGGGGCCCGGGGTGTTCCCGGCCGTCGCGGCGGCGAAGAAGCCCGTCAATTCGGCCAAGATCTCCTCGGCGGTGACGCCGGTGTGCACCGGCTGGTGGCCTGCCACGCGCCCTCCCTCGACGAATTCCCCCGTCCGAAGCTAACACGGTCCGCGGCGCACCGGCGGCGCCGAACGGCGTAATCGCCTTCCCGGAATTCGGAGTGTCCACAGTGTCCATCTTGGACGATCAATTTCCCTTGTGGTCGGCGGCAATTATGGACAGTGACGGCCGGTCCCTCGATCGGCGGCTTGCCGGGGGCGCGAAGCCGCTGGAAGTATCCGGAGTTCGGCACCGCCGGAATTCCGGCATCGTGCATGGGAATTCTGGGGATGACTACCACGACCGGACCATTGAACAGCGTGGGCGACCTGCTGGCCCACCGGGTGGACCGCACCCCCGCGGAAACCGCGGTGGTGTGCGGCCGGACCCGGCTGAGCTACGCGGAACTGGCCGCCCGCAGCGACGAAGTGGCCGCGCGGCTGGCCGCGCACGGGGCCGGCCCGGAGACCCGGGTCGGGCTCTTGACCGAGCGCGGCGTGGACATGGTGGTGGCGGTGTTCGGCGTGCTGAAGGCGGGGGCGGCGTACGTCCCGCTGGACCCGGCGCACCCGGCCCGGCACCGGGCCGCCCTGCTCGCCGACGCGGGGGCCGTGCTGGTGGTGACCCAGCCGGAGCCGGCCGGAAGCCTGCCACCGGGGTGCGTGCCGGTGTTCGTGGCGGGCGGCGGCCACCACCCGGTCGTCGCCTTCCCGCGGATCCGGCCCGACAACCTCGCCTACGTCCTCTACACCTCCGGCTCGACCGGGCGGCCCCGGGGCGTGCTCGGCACCCACCGCGGGCTCCTCGCCCTCTTCGCCGCCCACCACGCCGGGATCTTCGCCACCGCCACCGCCACCGCGGGCGAGCGGCTGCGGGTGGCCCACACCGCCGCCCTGTCCTTCGACGCCTCCTGGGTTCCGCTCCTGTGGATGCTCGCCGGGCACGAGCTGCACGTGCTGGAGCGGGCCGATCCGCGGGCGACCGTCGCCGCGCTGGCCGCCGCGCGCGCCGACGTGCTCGACGCGACGCCCTCCCACGTCCGGATGCTCCTGCTCGCCGGCCTCCTGGACGGTCCGGCGCGGCCGCGGGTGGTCGTCACCGGGGGCGAGCCCGTCGGCGCGGACCTCGGTGCCGCACTGACGGCCGCCGGGGTGGTGGTCCGGAACGCCTACGGCACCACCGAGACCACAGTGGACAGTCTGGTCTGCGACATCGTTCCCGAAGGCCGCGCGGTGCTCGGCCGTCCGGTCGCGGGCACCCGCGTCCAGGTGCTGGACGCCGGGCTGCGGCCGGCCGCGGAGGGGGAGCTCCACCTGGCCGGGCCCGGCCTGACGCGCGGCTACCTCGGCCGGCCCGGGGCGACCGCCGCCGCCTTCGTCGCCGACCCGGCCGGGCCGCCCGGCTCGCGGATGTACCGCACCGGCGACCGCGTACGCCGCCGGGACGACGGCCTGCTGGACTTCCTCGGCCGAGCCGACGGGCAGGTCAAGATCCGCGGCATCCGCGTCGACCCCGCCGAGGCCGAAGCGGCCCTGCTGGGCCACCCCGGACTGGCCGCCGCGGCCGTCGTGGCGAGACGGGACGGCCGCGACGCCGATCAGCTCGTCGCCTACGTCGTGCCGAAGGCCGCGTCCGTGACCGGGCTGCGGGCCTACCTGCGCGGCCGCGTCCCGGAGCACCTGGTGCCCGCCCGGTTCGTCGAGCTGGCCGCCCTGCCGCTGACCGGCAGCGGCAAGGTCGACCGCCGCGCCCTGCCCGAGCCCGGCCGCCCCGGCGGCGACGGCGCCGCGCCCCGGAACCCGGCGGAAGAGCTGGTCGCCGGCGTCTGGTGCGAGGCACTGGGCCTGGACCGCGTCGGAGCGGATGACGACTTCGTCGAGCTGGGTGGCGACTCGATCCTCGCCATGCGGGTGGCCGGCACGCTCAACCGGCGCCTGGGCACGGCGCTGCCCGCCCAGGCCGTGTTCGGGCACCGGACGGTCGCCGGGCTCGCGGCGGCCCTGCCGGCCGCGCACGCCGGCCACGCGCCGGTGCCGGCGGCGCCGGGCACCGCGCTGCCGCTGTCCTCCGGGCAGGAGCGGCTCTGGTTCCTCGACCAGCTCGCCCCGGGCGGCGCCGAATACAACACCGCCGCGGGGTTCCGGCTGCGCGGGCCGCTCTCGGTCGACGCGCTGGCCAGGGCGCTGACCGCGCTGGCCGGACGCCACGAATCGCTGCGGACGACGTTCCCCACCGTGCGGGGGCGAGGCGTCCAGGTCGTCGGGCCGCCACCGGAGATCCGGCCGGACGTCCGTGCCGCCGGAGACCTCGAGCGGGAGCTGCTCGCCGAGGTGCAGCGGCCGTTCGACCTCGCCCGCGGCCCGCTGTTGCGGGCGACGGTGTTCGAGCTGGGCGACGACGACCACCTGCTCCTGCTGGTGCTGCACCACATCGTCACCGACGGCTGGTCGATGGGCGTGCTCGCCGGCGAGCTCGGCCGGCTGTACTCGGACCCGGCGGCCGAGCTGCCCGCGCTGCCGTTGCGCTACGCCGACTTCGCCGCCTGGCAACGCGACCGGCTCGCCGGTCCCGAGCTGGACGACCGGATCGCCTACTGGGAACGGCAGCTGGCCGGGGTGCCGGCGCTCGAACTGCCGACCGACCGGCCGCGGCCCGCCGTGCGGGGAACGGCGGGCGCGACGCACCGGTTCACCGTGCCCGCGGCCGTGACGGCCCGGCTGGCCGAGCTCGGCCGGGAGCGCGGCGCCACGCTCTTCATGACCCTGATCGCGGCGACGCAGGTCCTCTTCGCGCGCTACACCGGCCAGCGCGACATCGCGATCGGCACGGTGACCGCCGGCCGGTCCTGGGACGAGCTGGCGGACCTCGTCGGCTTCTTCGTCAACACCGTGGTGCTCCGCTCCCGATTCGATGGAGATCCATCCTTCGCCGACTTCCTGACCGGCGTCCGCTCGACGGTGCTCGACGCGATGGGCCACGACGACGTCCCGTTCGGCCGCCTGGTCGAGCTGCTCGCCCCGGATCGCGACGCGAGCCGCTCGCCGCTGATCAACACCATGGTGGTGCTGCAGAACGCGCCCTCGGCGGTCCCCGAGCTCAGCGGGCTGGCGGTCGAGGAGCTCGACCTGCCCCGGCGCTCGGCGCAGTTCGACCTCACGCTCGAGTTCGAGCCGCGGGACGGCGGCCTGCGGGCCACCGCCGAGTACAGCACCGAGCTGTTCGACGCCGGCACGATCCGGCGGCTGGCCGAAAACCTGCTCACCCTGCTCACCGGCATCGCCGCTGATCCCGGCCGCCGGTTGTCCCGGCTGCCGTTCCCGGCGCCCGCGCAACGACGCGAGCTGCTGGCGGTGGGCCGTTCGACGGCGGACGGACCCGGGCTGACCGTGCTCGACGTCTTCGCCGAGCGCGTCCGCGAGTGCCCGGACGCCCTCGCGGTGACCTGCGCCGGCACGGCGTTGACCTACCGGGAGCTGGACGCGCGCGCGAACCGGCTCGTGCCCGGCCTGATCGCG
The DNA here is from genome assembly GCF_040638975.1 of Amycolatopsis sp. NPDC024027. Taxonomy (NCBI): domain Bacteria; kingdom Bacillati; phylum Actinomycetota; class Actinomycetes; order Pseudonocardiales; family Pseudonocardiaceae; genus Amycolatopsis; species Amycolatopsis sp. NPDC024027. Next base: position 236,603 of record NZ_JBEZYY010000010.1, on the reverse strand, counting down.
GACGGCGCCGGGCCGGACGTCCGGATCGGGCTGTGCGTGCCACGGGGGATCGACGCGGTCGTCGGCATGCTGGCCATCCTGAAGGCCGGCGGCGCCTACGTCCCGCTCGACCCGCGCTACCCGGACGAGCGGCTGGCGTTGCTGCTGGCGGATTCCGGGGCCACGACCGTGGTCACCACGCACGCGGTACGCGACCGGGTCCCTCGCGGGGCCCGCGTGCTGATCTCGGACGTCGATGGGACGCCCGGCAGCGCCCCGCCCGGCCGGGGCCGGCCGGAAAACCTGGCCTGCGTCCTCTACACCTCGGGTTCGTCGGGCCGGCCGAAGGGCGTGCTGATCGAGCACCGGTCGGTGACCCGGCTGTGCGCCGACCCGTACGCCCGGCTCACCCCGGACGACGTCGCGACGCAGTACGCGCCGCTGTCGTTCGACGCCTCGACGCTGGAAATCTGGGGCGCGCTGCTGTCCGGGGCGCGGCTCGCGATCGACCCCGACGACGTCCCGTCGGTCGACGCCCTCGGCGCCTTCGTCCGTGCCGAGGGCGTCACCGCGCTGTGGCTGACCGCCGGGATGTTCCACGAGGTGGCGGCGGCCGACCCCGGGGTGTTCGCGGGGCTGCGGCGGCTGGTTTCCGGTGGCGACGTCCTTTCGCCGCGGCAGTGCGCGGCGGCCCTGCGCCGGTGGCCGGACCTGGAGCTGGTCAACGGGTACGGGCCCACGGAGAACACCACGTTCACCGCCTGCCACCGGGTCCGGGCCGGCGACGGCGACCGGCCGGTGCCGATCGGGCGGCCGATCACCGGGACCCGCTGCCTGGTGCTCGACCGCCACCTCGACCCGGTGCCGGCCGGGGTGCCCGGCGAGCTGTACGTCGGCGGGAGCGGCCTGGCCCGCGGCTACCTGGACCGGCCGGGGCTGACCGCCGACCGGTTCGTCGCCGACCCGTTCGGCCACGGCACCCGGCTGTACCGCACCGGGGACGTCGTGCGCTGGCGCGCCGGCGCGGACTGGGTGCTCGACTTCCTCGGCCGGTCCGACGACCAGGTCAAGATCCGCGGCTTCCGGATCGAGGTGGGCGAGGTCGAGGCGGCGCTGCGGCGGCACCCGGACGTCGCCGAGGCCGCCGTGCTGGCGCGGGAGGACACCCCCGGCCACAAGCGGCTGGCCGGGTACGTCGTGCCACGCCGTCCGGTGGAGCCCGGTGCGCTGCGGGAGTTCCTGGGGAAGAGCCTGCCGGGCCACCTCGTCCCCGGCGCGCTGGTGCTGCTGGACCGGTTCCCGCTGACGCCGCAGGGCAAGCTCGACCGCCGGGCGCTGCCGGCGCCGCGGCCGCGGGCCGCGGGGACCCGCACCGCGCCCCGCGGTCCGGCCGAGGAGCTGCTGACCCGCGTGTGGGCCGAGGTGCTCGGCGTCGAGCGCGTCGGGTCGCGGGACAACTTCTTCGAGCTGGGCGGGGACTCGATCCTCGGCATCCAGGTCGTGGCCCGGGCCCGGCAGCTCGGGCTGCGCCTGAGCGCCAAGGACGTCTTCCTCCGGCAGACCCCGGCCGAGCTGGCCGCGGCGGGGGTGTGGGAGGAACCGGCGGCACGCGAGGCGCCCCGGCCGTCCGGCGCGGTGCCGCTGTCGCCGATCCAGCACTGGTTCTTCGAGACGGTCACCGAGCACCGCGGGCACTTCACCCAGTGGGTGTCGGCCGAACTCGCCGCCGACGTCGACCACCCGGCGCTGCAAACCGCGATCGCGGCGCTGGTCAGCCACCACGACGCCCTCCGGCTGCGGTTCCGCCGGCTCGGCGGCTCCTGGCGGCAGGAGTACGCGGAAACCGTTCCCACCACCGTGTTCCGCGTCGGAACAGTGTCCACTATGGACTTCTTCAAGCTTGACGGCGGCGCGTTGTTCACCGCGGTGCTGGACGGCTCGCGGCTGCTGCTGGCGGCCCACCACCTGATCGTCGACGGCGTCTCGTGGCGGATCCTCCTCGCCGACCTGCGCACGGCCTACCGCACGGCCCGCACCGGACGGCCGCCGGAGCTGCCGCCCCGGACCACGTCGTTCGGCGACTGGTCGCGGCGCCTGGCCGGGCACGTGGCGGCGGGCGGCTTCGACGACCAGCTCCCGCACTGGCGGCGGCCGGCGCCGGGGGCATCGCCCGGCGGCGACCCGCGGCCGCCCCGCGCGGTGACGGTCCGGCTCGACCCGGCGGAGACGGCGGCGTTGCTGCGCGACACCCCGGCCGCGTACCGCACCCGGATCGACGACGTGCTGGTGAGCGCGCTCGGCCGCGTCCTGGCCGGGTGGCTGGGGCAGGACCGGGTGCTGCTGGAACTGGAGGGCCACGGCCGCGAGGAGATCTTCGGCGACGTGGACCTGTCCCGGACCGTGGGGTGGTTCACGACGTTGTACCCGTGCCCGGTGGAGATCCCGCGGGAGGGCGGCTGGGGCGCGGTGCTGAAGTCGGTGAAGGAGTGCCTGCGCGCGACCCCGGACCGCGGCTTGGGGTACGGCGCTTTGCGGTACTTGGGGAAGGCAGAGCTGCCGGCCCCCCGGCCGGTGGCGGCGTTCAACTACCTCGGCCGCTTCGACCTGGCCGACGCCGAGCAGCCCGAAAGCGCCGGGGCGGGTCTTGGCGGGGCGGGGCCGGATGGTGCCGCCGGGACCGAGTTGTTCCGGGGCGCTCCCTCCGCCATCGGGCTGAGCCGCGCACCGCACGTCACCGGCACCGCCCGGCTCGACGTCACCGCGGCCGTCACCGCCGGCGGCGAACTCGAGTTCGAATGGACCTACTCCCCGGGCGCGCACGACCCCAACACCGTCACCCGCCTCGCCGCCGAGGTGCTCGCCGCGCTTCGCGAAATCGCCGCCCACTGCGCCGAACCGGGGGCCGGCGGGCGCACCCCCTCCGACTTCCCGCTCGCCGCCGCCACCCAGCCGGAGCTCGACCGGCTCCTCGGCGACGGCCGCCACGTCGAAGACGTCTACCCCCTCACGCCGATGCAGGCCGGGATGCTGTTCCACAGCCTGTCCGAACCCGGCACCTACCTCGAGCAGATCTGCTTCACCCTCACCGGCGCCGGTGACCCGGCCGCACTGGAACGCGCCTGGCGACGGGCCGTCGACGAGATCCCCGCGCTGCGCACCGCCATCCGCTGGACCGGTGTCCGCGAGCCGGTCCAGGTGGTGCACCGGGCCGTGACCCTGCCGGTGACCGTGTACGACGGGAACGCACCCGGCGAAGCCGAGCTGCTCGCCGCCGACCGTGAAGCCGGGCTCGACCCGGCCGTGCCGCCGCTGATGCGGGTCACCCTGATCCGGCTGGACGACACCCGGATCCGGACGCTCTGGACCTTCCACCACGTCCTCCTCGACGGCTGGAGCGTCTTCGAGGTGCTCACCGACGTCCTCGCGCACCTCTCGGGACTGCCCGCCAAGCGGCGCCGCCCGTTCGCCGACCACCTCGCCTGGCTGGCCCGGCAGGACGCGGCAGCGGCCGAAGCCCATTGGCGGAAGGTCCTTTCCGGACTCACGCCCACCCGGCTGCCCTACGACCGGCCACCCGGCCGGGCGCACCGCACCCGCTCGACGTCCACAGTGGAACGCGAACTGTCCGCTGTGGATTCCGGACGGCTGGCCGCTTTCGCGCGGCGGCACCGGGTGACCGTCAACGCCGTGGTGCAGGGCTGCTGGGCACGGCTGCTCGCCCGGCACGGCGGCGAGCCGGACGTCTGCTTCGGCGCGGTCGTGTCGGGCCGCCCGCCCGAGCTGCCCGGCGTGGACACCATCGTCGGCATGTTCGTCAACACCGTGCCGGTCCGCGTCACCGTCGCGGAGGCGGAAGACCGGCCGGGCTGGTTCCGGCGCCTGCAGGCCGACCAGGCCGAGACGCGCCGGTTCGGGCACGTCTCCCTGGCCGCGCTGCGCCGCTGGAGCGGCCTGCCCGCCCGGGCAGCCCTCTTCGAGAGCATCATCGTCTTCGAGAACTACCCGTTCGACTCCGGCGCCCTGGCCGAACGCGGGCTGCACGTGGCGGAGCTGACCGCCGTCGAGATCACCAACTACCCCCTGGTCCTCGTGGCCCACGGCAGCGCGCGCGACGACGAACCGCTGAGCCTGCGGCTCGGCTACGACCCCGCGTTGTTCGACGCCGGCACGGCCGAGGCCCTCACCGGCGAACTCGTGGGCCTCCTGCGCGAACCGGCCGGGAAGACCGCACCGCCGCCCGATCGCCCGCCGGCGCGGCCGGTTCCGGAACGACCGGCCGGCCACGACCCGGCCTACCTCGCGCCCCGCACCGCCACCGAGCGGGCGCTGAGCCGGATCTGGGCCGACGTGCTCGCGGTCGAGCGGGTCGGCGTCGACGACGACTTCTTCGCCCTCGGCGGCGATTCGCTGCTGTGCTTGCGGGTCACCGCCCGCCTGCGCGCGGACTTCGGCACGGCGCTGCCGCCGCGGGCGCTGTTCGACAACCCCACCGTCGGGGCGCTGGCCCTGATGCTCGAGCACCCCACGCTCGAAGCACTGGGCCGGGCGGTGGACCGCGGCCTGAACCCGCCGAAGGACTACGAGCTCTAGGAGGTCGGAGCCGGTGCGCAACGACGACGTGGCGATCATCGGGGTGGCCGCCCTGCTCCCGGGCGCCCACGGGCCGGACGCCGTGCACGACCTGCTCGCCGAAGGCCGGGACGTGGTCGGGCAGCCCGGCGCGGAACGGTTGCGGGAGAACGGCTTCGCGGCCGGGCCCGGCTACCTGCCGATGGGCTACCTCGATCGGATCGACCGCTTCGACCACCGCTTCTTCGGCGTGCCGCCGGCCGAGGCCGCCTGGATGGACCCGCACCAGCGGCTGATCCTGCAGCTGGCCCACGAAGCCCTCGAGAACGCGTGTTACGCACCGCAGGCCCTGCGGGGATCGCGCACCGCGGTCGTGCTCGGGAGCTCGCGCAGTGACTACGAAGACCTTTTCGAAGAGGAGGATCCGCAGCAGATCCTCGGCATCATCGGGGCGGCACTCGCGGCGCGGATCAGCTACCGCCACGACTTCACCGGGCCCGCGCTCGTCCTCGACACCGCGTGCAGCGGCAGCCTGGTCGCGGTCGCCCACGCCGTCGCCCTGCTGCGCAGCGGGGCCGCGGAGCTGGCCCTGGCGGGCGGCGTCAGCGTGCGGCCGGTGCCGATCCGGGTGGCCGGGCACGTCCCGGTCCGCGGCGTCGAGTCGCCCGAGGGCCGGTGCCGCCCGTTCGACGAGAAGGCCACCGGCGCGGTCGGCGGCGAAGGCGGCGGCATCGTCGTGCTCAAGCCGCTGGCCGCCGCGCTCGCCGACGGCGACCACGTGCACGCCGTGCTGAAGGGCATCGCGGTCAACCACAACGGCTACCGGATGGCCAGCATGAGCGCGCCGAGCCGGGCGGCGCAGACCGAGGTGATCACCGCGGCCTGGCGCGACGCCGGCGTCGACCCGGCCACCGTCGGGTACGTCGAGTGCCACGGCTCGGCGACCCCGCTCGGCGACGTCGTCGAGGTCGAGGCCCTGCGGCAGGCGTTCCTCGACGCCGGGGTGACGACCCCGTCCTGCGCGATCGGCTCGATCAAGGGCAACATCGGCCACCTGGACAACGCCGCCGGGGTCGCCGGGCTGGTCAAGGTGCTGCTCAGCGTGCGGCGCGGCGTCCGGTACCCGACCGCGCACTTCGAGACGCCCAACCCGCTGATCGACTTCGGCGGCCCGGTGCGGGTCAACCCCGCCTTCGGCCCGTGGGACGAAGGCCGCCCGCGGCGCGCGGGCCTGAGCTCGTTCGGGCTCACCGGGACCAACGTGCACGCCATCGTCGAGGAGCCCCCACCGCCCGCGGTGCCCGCCGAACCGGCGGAGACGAGCCACCTGGTCACGGTGTCGGCGAAGTCGGCGGCCGCCCTCGCCACCTATCGCGACCGCCTCGCCGCGTTCGCCGGGGAGAGCGGGCACGGCGTGCTCCCCATCGGCCACGCCATGAACCGCGGCCGCGACGACCACCCGTTCCGGATCGCCGTGGTCGCCGACGAACCCGCCGGCCTCGCGGCGGCGCTGCGGTCGGCCGCCGTCCCGGAGGCACCCGCCGCGGACGACCCGCCGGTGGTGCTGCTCTTCTCCGGCGACGGCGGCGTCGAACCCGAGCTCTGGGCGGACCTGTGCGCGGCCTGGCCGGTCCTCGGCGACGACCCGCTGCCCGCCGAGCCGGGCCCCCGGCTGGTCGCCGTCCACCACGCGCTCCACCGGCTGGCCCGGTCGCTGGGCATCCCCGACACCCACCTCGTCGGTTCGGGCGCCGGCAACCTGTCGGTGCGGATCGCGCGCGGCGAACTGTCCCTCGAGGACGGCCTGGCGGCCGCGGCGGACCGGGCCGTCGGGGCCGCGCTCGACTCGGCCCGGCTGGCCGAGGCGGTCCGCGGGTTCGTCCGCGACGGCGCGGTGCTGGTCGAACTGGGTACCGGCGGCGTGCTGTCGCGGACGATGCGCCGCCTGGCCCCCGAGCTCGGCTGCGTCGAGCTGATCGCCGGGGCCGGCCGCCGGGCGGTGCTGCGGCAGCTGGCGTCGCTCTACCGGCTCGGTGTCCGGCTGGACTGGGACCGCCACTACGCCGGTGCGCCCGCACCGCGGATCGAAGCCCCGGCGTACCCGCTCGAAAGCGTCCGCTGCTGGTGCCGCCGGCCGGGCGCCCCGGCCGTGCGCACCCGCGCTCCGGAACCTCCGCCGGCTCCGGTGTCCGATGTGGACACCGAGCGCCGGGTCGCCGAGATCTGGGCGCGGGCCCTGGGCGAGGACGGGCTCACCGGGACATCGGACTACTTCGCCCTCGGCGGGACGTCGATCGCGGCGATCACCGCGCTGCGGACCATGGAACGCGACTTCGGCGTCGAGCTGACCTTCGCCGACCTGTACGGCCACCCGACCGTGCGGGCCTTCGCCGCCCGCATCGAGGCCGTGCGGGCCGAGCGCGGCCCGTCCGAAGACCTCCCCGCCATCACGGTCCTGCCGCGCGGCGGCCCGCTGCCGCTGTCGGCGGGTCAGGAACAACTGTGGTACCTCGACCGGCTGAACCCCGGCAGCGCGCTCTACAACATCCCGCACGACCTCCGGCTGGCCGGCCCCCTCGACGAAGCCGCGCTCGCCGGCGCGGTGGACGACCTGCTCGCCCGGCACGAAGTGCTGCGCACCTGCATCCCCGACGACGACGGCGTGCCGTTCACCCGGCTCGCCGAACCCGGGCCCCGGCTCGTCGTGCACGACCTGAGCACCCGGCCCGGAGCGGAGCGGGACGCCGCGGCGCACGAACTGGCCGAGGGGGAAGCCGTCCGCCCGTTCGACCTGGCCACCGGCCCGCTGGTCCGGATCACCCTGGTGCGCCTGGCCGAAGACGACCACGTCCTGCTGTGGACCTACCACCACATCGTCTTCGACGGCTGGTCGCCGACGATCTTCTTCCGCGACTTCACCGAGCTGTACCAGGCACGGCTGGCCGGCCGGACGCCGGACCTCCCCGGCTTGCCGTTCCAGTTCGCCGATTTCGCGGCCTGGCAGCGGAAGCGGCTGACGGGGGAGACGCTCGAGCGCGGCCTGCGGTTCTGGCGCGCCGCACTGGCCGGACTGCCCACCGCGCAGCTGCCGCTGGACCGGCCGCGCCCGGCGGTCCAGACCTTCGACGGCGACCTCGTGGAGTTCACCGTCGCCGAACCGGCGGCCGAAGCCGCCCGCAAGTTCAGCCGCGAACACGGCGTGACGACGTTCGTCACGATGCTCGCGCTGGTCGACGCCCTGCTGCACCGCTGGGCCGGGTTCACCGACGTCGTCGTCGGCGTGGCCACCTCCGGCCGGACGCACCCGGCGACGCACGACCTCATGGGGTACTTCAACAACCTGCCGCCGTTCCGCACCCGGGTCGAGGGATCGCTGTCGTTCACCGAGCTGGTCCGGCGCTGCGCGGACACCGTCGCGCAGGTCCTCGACCACGAGGAGATCCCCCTGGAGAAGATCGTCTCGGCGGTGTGCGGGCCGCGCGAACCCGGCCGCCAGCCGCTGTTCGACGTCGCCTACACCTACCAGAACGTCCCACAGGACACCGCCGAGCTGGGCGGCCTCGGCTGCTCGCGCTTCTCCGACAGCGGCACGGTCGCCGGCATCGCGCCGGGCACCGCGAAGTTCGACCTGACGGTCGGCGTCATCGACCAGCAGGACGGGCCGATGGACGGCTACTTCGAGTACGCGACCGCCCTGTTCGACCGCGAGACGGCCGACGCGCTCGCCCGCCTGCTGCCCGGCCTGCTCGACGCCGTGCTGCGCGAACCCGGCTGCCCGCTCGACGCATTGCCGGCCGTCGACGGCGAGCCGGTCCCCGCCACCAGCCACCGGGAGCCCGCCATGGCCGCACCTTCCTTTGTGGACAATGACGCCGTCACCCACGCCGAACGGGTCCTCGCCGCGATCTGCGCGGACCTGCTGACCGCCGGTCCGGTCTCCCCGAAGGACAACTTCTTCGACCTCGGCGGCGATTCGGTCCTCGGCGTCCGGGTGGCCGCGCGGGCGGCGAAGGACGGCGTCCACTTCACCCCGCAGCAGCTGCTGCAGTGCCGCACGCTCGGCGAGCTGGCCCGCGCCGCCGTCGTCGACGGCCCGGACCCCGTGCCCGCCGCGGCGCCGGTCGCCGCCGCGACGCCCGAGCCGCTGAGAGTGATCCCACCCACCCCGATCCCGCCCACCCCGATCATGCTCAGCTTCCTGCACCGGATGCCGGACGACGTCGGGGACTTCGTCGACGTGCACACGGTGGAAACCACGCCCGGGATCGGCGCGGCCGCGATCCGGACGGCGATCGGGCACCTCTTGACGCTGCACGAACCGCTGCGCTACCGGTTGCGGCGCAACGCACTGGGGGCCCGGCTCGAGGTCGCCGACGTCACCGCGGCGGACGTGTTCGACACGATGGTGCTCCCGCCGCTGACCACCGACGAGGAGCTCGGGATCGTCGCCGACGACTGCCTGGCGATGAAGGCGGAGATGGACCCCGCGCGCGGGCCGCTGTTCCGCGTCCGCCACTACGACCGCGGCCGCGCCCGTGGCGGGCTGCTCGTGTTGCTGGTCAACCACTTCGTCTTCGACAACATGTCCACAGTGGTCGTTCTCGACGACCTGGACGTGCTGCTGGCCGACCTCGCGGCGGGCCGCACCCCGGCCTTGGCACCCCGCCCGCCGCGGTGGCGGGAGTGGGCCGAGCACCTGCGGGCGATGGCCGCTTCGGACGACCTCTCGGCGGAACTGACCTACTGGACGGCGACGCTGCGGGCCGGTGGCGCCGCCGGGACCATCGGCGGCTCGCCCGGCGACGGCATCACCGCCCGCACCCTGGACGACCCCGCGGTCGCGACGCTGCTGTCCGCCGGGGGCGCGCAGGGCCGGGAGGCGGCGCTGTGCGCGGTGTCCTGCGGCCTGGCCCGGTGGCAGGACGCGCCGAGCGCGTTCGTGATGACCGAAGGGGAGGCCACCCCCAACCCGTTCCGGCTGGCCGGGCGCGGCCCGTCGGTGGGCTGGTTCACCACGCTGCACCCGCTGGTGCTGCCGGTCGGGCCGGGCACCGCGGCCCGCGACTGCCTGCCGGAGATCACCGACCGCGCGCGGTCGGTGCCGAACGACGGCGTCGGCTACGGCATGCTGCGCCACGTCTCCCCGGACTCGCCGGGCACCGCGCGGCTGCGCGCCCTGCCGGAACCGGAGGTCCTGGTGCTGCACGGGCCGAGCGACACTTCGGCGTTCGATTCCGGCGTCCGGCTCCTGCGGACCCGCTGGGACCTTTCGGTGAACCTCAAGCGCGCGGTCGCGTCCTGGTTCCCGCTGGTGGTCACCAGTGCGGTGCGCGACGGCGCGCTGCGGCTGGCCGTGGCCGGCGGCGTCGGCCAGGAGCGGCTGGACGCGCTCGCCGACGAAATCCTCGGCGCCTTCACCGAACTCCCGTGATCGCGCTCGCCGCGTCGGCCTGGTACCTGCCGGACACCGCGCTCGCCGTCGCCGAGCTGCCGGAGCTGGCCACGCTGTCCGACGTCGAGCGCGCGACCTGCGCCGCACTGGGCATCGACCGGGTGCCCGCCGACGACACGCTCACCGCGGCCGAGCTGGCCGCCCGGGCGGGCCGGCGGGTGCTCGCGACCGCGGGCCTCGACAGCGGCGACGTCGACGTCGTCCTGACGGTGGAGCCGCGGGCCCCGCAGACGCTGGTCAGCTCGGAAGCCACCCGGCTGCAGGCGATGCTCGGCGCCGGGCGGGCGATGGCGTTTTCGGTCGGTGGGCTCGGTTGTGCGTCGCTCACCCCGGCCCTGCTCGCGGCAAGCGGGCTGCTGCGCGCCGACCCGGACCTGGCGAACGTGCTCGTCCTGCACGGGAGCAAGCCCGCCACCCCCGGGCGCTACCGCCACCCCGTCACGGTCAACGGCGACAGCGGTGGCGCGCTTCTGCTGCGCCGTCGGGGAAATCTCCGGATCCGGGACATCCTGCTGGAGACGAACGGCGCCTACGCGGACCTGTTCCGCGTCGAGTACCGCGACGAGGAGTTCGCGCGGTGGCGGGAAGAGTGCACCGACCCGGCGGCCTATTCGTTCCGGCTGGCCGTGGAGACCCGCAACCGGCTGCGGGCGCTGGTGACCCGCCTGCTCGGCCGCAACGGCCTGAGCCCCGCCGACGTCCCGTGCTGGCTCACCCAGAACCTGTCCACGGCGGCGTTCCGGAACTGGTCGGAGGCCATCGGCGTACCGATCGCGAAAGCGTGCTTCGGCAACCTGGCCCGCTACGGCCACCTCGGGCCCAACGACGTGTTCTTCAACCTGTCGAGCGCCCGGGAAACCGGGGAGTTCGACGGCCGCGCGGTGCTGCTCAACATCAGCCCGGCCGCGGCCTGGAGCGCGCTGCTGGTGACCACCGGCGACACGACGGCCCACGAGCTGTGAGCCCCGGGGCGGGCGGCGGCCGCCCGCCCCGGGTGGTTCACCGGATCAGCGCGTGCAGGGATTGCCCGCCGGGTGCGCGGCGGTGCCGTGCACGTCGGCCTGGGACTCCGCCAGCACGATCTTCGCCAGCGGGGTTTCCAGCGCGACGGCCTGCTGCTTCACGACGCCGTTCGCGATGGTCTGGCCGTTCAGCTTCAGCGAGCCGATGACCAGCGCGATGGTCACCGGGGCCGTGCCCACCGTGACCGAGACGCCGTTGATCTTCAGCGAGGCGACGCTCGAGCTGCCGGTCAGCGCCGGGGCGAGGCCGCCCGGAGCCGGCTGGCACGTCGCCGCGGCCTGGGACTGGATCACGCCCAGCTCGATGGTCAGCCCGACCGTGCTGATCACCGTCTTGTCGATCTTGGCCGACGCCTGCGCGTGGTCACCGGCCGCCGGAGCCGCCGACTGGTTGTCGGGGGCCAGGTCGGTCGAGGACGTCAGCGCGTGGGTCTGGACCTTGATCAGGCCCGCGTTGAGCGTCGCGTCGAGGACGGTCTTGCTGTCGTCGGCGCAGGGCAGGTTCGCCGGGTTCGCCACGGCCGCGGTGATGCCGATGACGTTCGCGGCGGTGCCGGTGCAGGAGAAGACGCCGTCGCGGTCGTCGTCGACGATCGTGCCGACGCCGGTCGGGTCGACCAGCCCGGCGCCGGACGGCGCCGACAGGGTGACGGTGAACGTCTCGTCCGGCTCGTCGACGGTGTCCGGGTTGACCAGGACGGTCACCGGCTTGGTCGTTTCGCCGGGTGCGAAGGTCACCTCACCGCTCGCCGCCTGGTAGTCGGCCGGTGCGGTCGCCGTGCCGTTCCCGGTGGCGTAGTGCACCGACACCGGGTTCGGGGCGGCCCCGCCGAGCAGGGACACGGTGAAGGTGGCCGGCACCGGCGCGCCGCCGGAGCCCTCGGTCACCGTGACGTCGTTGATGCTCAGGCCGAGCACCCGCACGGTCGTCGTCTCGACGAACCCGCGTGACACGCCGTCGACCAGGTAGTCGACCGTGCAGTGGTAGGTGCCGGGCGCGGCGTCGGCCTTGGCGGTGACGGTCTCGGTGAACGTGGCGACGTCCCCGCTGGGCACCTTGACGCTCGCCGGGGCGTTGGCGAGCGTCAGCTGCGGGTCGCAGGTGGTGACCTTCGGGGTCACCGTGACCTCGATGGACTTGATGCCGGCGAGGATGGCCTGCGACACCTGGTTCGACGGCACGTTGTTCAGCAGCACGCCGCCGGTGGCCGTGGCGATCGCGCTCGCCTGGCCGTCGGCGTCCAGCGCGCCGACGTTGACCGCGACCACGCGGATGTTCGCCGCCTTGAGCGCGTCGATGGTCTGGGCCAGGGTGTGCCCGCCGCTGGGGTCGTGCGACGGCGCGTCGCCGAACCAGGCGATGATGCGGGTGCCGTCCGGGCGGAAGGTGACCGCGCCGGAGGCCAGTTCGTAGAGCGCGTTGAGGTCGGCTTCCGGGAGGTCACCGCCGCCGGACGCGGCCCACTGGTTGATCCCGGCCTGCACCGCGGCGGTGTCGCCGGTGATGCCCTGGTTGACCTTGAAGGGCACGGAGTCGCTGAAGTCCTTGTACTCGGCGACGCCGAACTGGGCGGTCGGCTGCGCGGCGAGCACGTCCCCGGTGATGGCACCGGCGTTGGTGCGGACGTTGGTGATCGCGCCGGCCATGCTGCCGGTGGTGTCGGCGAGCAGGACGAGGTCGGGGTTCGGGGGGACGGCGGAGGTGGTGACGTGCTTGGTGACGGTGGTGCTCTGCCCGGCGGAGAGCGTGAGGTCGACGGTGGCCGGATCGACCCCGGGTGGCGCCGCGGCCGCCACCGCGGCCGGGGTGAGCAAGGCGCTGACCGTGATCAACGCGACGAACAATGATCTCCGCGACATGGACTTCCTTCCGAAGGCCGGGATTACTGCGGGTTGCCTCGGGAAGACGGAGAACGCCGGATTTCGTTAGCAGGACGGGAAGACGTCACCCGGAGCGCCCTGTGTCAAGGGGCTCAACGGGGCACGGCACCGGATCCGGCGTACGTAAACCACGGGTGCACTGGGCCGGAACACCGAAGATCACGAAGTGGTTTTCACTCCATCCAGCGACGAAGCCCGGGGAAACCACACGATCGGTGGTGGCCGAACGGCGGGATCCGGGCGGTTTTCGCCGAGCGGGGAGCGAGTTTCCGCCCGGATGCCGTAGTGCGGGTCGCGGTCAGCGCTCCGCCCGGCCCGGTCGGCCGAGGTCGGTGAGCACGGCGCGGGCGGCCCGGGTGCCGGACGCCAGGGCGCCTTGGAGGGAACTCGTGTCCCGGTGGTCGCCGCACACGTACCGGCCTTCGCCCAGGCGGACGTCCCGCCGGAGCTCGTGCGGTGGTGGCATCGCCGGGAGCCCGTGGGCGATCTCGTACCGGGCGACCAGCGGCCAGAGCGTCGCGTCCGTGCGGTACACCCGGCCCAGCGCCCGGCGCACCTCGGGTTCGGGCAGCGTCGTCAACGCCGAGGCGCTCACCAGCGCCGCCCCCGGCGGGGCGTAGGTGGGGCACACCTCGCTGACCACGCTGGTGTTGGTGATCGGCCCGCCGCGCGCGTCGATCACGATGACCGGCTCGCGCAACGGCGAGCGCGGCGGCGCGAAGTACCACGTCGTCCCGCTGTTCCACCGCGGCTCCGCGACCCCGGTGAGCCGGGCGGCCGTGGAACCGTCGGTCGCGACGACGACCGCGCGGGCCGTCCACACCTCGCCGCCCGCCGTGCGGACCCGGCCCGGCCGGACCTCCTCGACGGGCGTGCCCAGGTGGACCGCCGACGTCGGCAGCACCCGGGCGAGCTGCCGCGGAAGCTCACCCATGCCCAGCGCCGGCAACGACGGCGCCGACCGCAGGAAACTGCGCCACACCAGCTGGAAGAACCGGGCCGATGTGGTCAGTTCGCGCTCCAGGAACACCCCGGACAGGAACGGCCGGAACACGGTTTCCACCGCCCGCGCCGACACGCCGGCGCGGCGCAGTTCGTCGAGCGTCGTGCGGTCGGCGCGGTCGATGATGGACTGGGCCGGCCCCGCGGCGACGCGGGCGGACAGCGTGCCGAGCGCGGCCAGGTCCTTCGCCGACAGGTAACGCCGGGCCGCGATGTCCCGGATCGCCTTGGGCGTGTCGAGCGGGTGGCCGAGCAGCGAGACGCGGTCGTCGTCGGCCACCCGGACCGCGCGCCAGAACCGGCCGAGGCGCAGAGCGCCGACGTCCACCAGCCGCCGGATCGCCGGGTAGGCCGGGTTGAGGATCTGGAACCCGCGGTCGAGGCGGAAGCCGTCGACGACGTCGGTGCGCACGCGGCCGCCGACGTCGTCCGCGGCCTCCAGCACCGCGCACGGAACCCCGGCCCGGTGCAGCGTGATGGCGGCGGCCAGCCCGGCGAGCCCGGCGCCGACGATGACGACTTCGTGGTCCGGCATCCCGCTCACCCGCCGAAGTACTTCGTCGCGGCGAGCCGGATCAGCAGGCCGATGCGGCCGCGGTTGGGCACCGAGCGCAGGGGGTGCCCGGCGAGGCCCCAGCCCGCCAGGAGCGTGGTGGCCGCGGCCCAGCCGGTGGTGGCCGCGCGTTCCATCAGCGCGACCGGGAGGTCGATCCGCACGCCGTCGCCGGCCAGCGCCAGTGCCGGGTCCGGGGTCCCGACCGTCGGACGCCGCGCGAAGCCGCCGAGCCCGAACAGCGGGCAATCCTCCCGCCACAAGGAAATCGACGCCGTCACCCGCGCGCCGAGCGTCTCGGGGTAGATCGCGTGCAGCCGGTCGTCCACGGCCTTCGCCAGCGTCTCGCGGTCGTCGGTCGTGGCCGCGTACGCGTGCAGCTCCACGACCGAGCCGCCGGTGCGCGCCGCCCACCGCCGTGCCTCGCCCTCGTAGCGGTCGAGCAGGCTGATGTTGTCCAGCGGCGGCACGCTCCCGGTGCCCAGGAAGGGCGGCCGGGTGGCCTCGACGGGCCGGTCGAGCCAGAGCCGGCGGACGAGGAACGGCGGTGCCGTGCGCAGTCCGGCCACGGCCGCCCGCCACTCCGGCGTGGCGAGGCTCGGTGAAGCGGCGACGATCTCGCGCAGTCCTCGCACGTCGCAGGCGAGCACCACGGCGTCGAACTGCGTGGTGCCCTCCGCCGTGGTGACCGCGAACCCCTCGGACGTGCGGTCGAGCGAAGCCACCGGGGTGCCCGTCCGGATGGTCACCCGGCGGTCGGCCAGGTAGCCGGCCAGGGGGTCCCACAGCGCCTGCGGAAACGGCTCGGTGGGCACGTCGAACACGAGACCTTCGCTGGAGCCCAGGAAGTACAGGTGGAACATGGTCGCCAGTTCCGCCGCGGACAGTTCGCGGGGATCGGCGAAGAAGCTGCGCGAGAACACCTCGAACGCCAGGTGCTTGGCCGCTTCCGGGAAGTTGATCGCGTCGAGGAAGCTCGCGGCGTCGGTCCCGTCGAGCCGGTGGTAGGTCTCCGGGACGCTGACCGTCGCCAGCGGCAGGGCGCCGCGGCCGTTGATGCGTACCAGGTCCCGCGGGGTGAACGTCGGGCTGCGCCAGGCGAACGCCAGCGCGTTCCACGGCGGCGTCCGGGGGAGACCCGCGAAGGTGTCCGTGCGGCCCTGCGCGTCCAGCAGCGGGTAGTCGGCCAGCGGGGTCAGCCGGTCGAGCCGGGGATCGGTGCGCATGAGCAGCGACCGCAGGTTGTAGTACTGGCGGAAGAAGGCGTGGAAGCCCCGGCTCATCGTCACCGGGGTGCCGTCCGGCAGCCGGTCGGCCCAGCCGCCGACCCGCCCGCCGAGGTGGCCGTCGCGCTCGAAGAGCGTCACCGTGACGCCTCGCTCGGCCAGCCCGGTGGCCGCGGTGAGGCCCGCGATGCCGCCGCCGACGACCGCCGCCGTGGGGCGCCGGCCGAGCAGCCCGGCGTCGGCCAGGCCGGGCGGGGCCGGGCGCGTCTCGATCCGGCGGTCGGTGCCGAGGGGGCGGGTCACGGGTGCTCCTGCGGGTTGGTGCCGAGAACGGTGTGGACGATGCCGTCCTGCCAGCCCGGCATCGTGGCGGTGCGGACGTCGGTGAAGCCGGCGTCGGTGAGCCGGCCGGCGAGCGCGGCGATGCCGTCGAACTCGCACACGCTGCGGCGCAGGTGGCGGTAGAGGGTCGCGTCGCCGGTGGTGACTTTCCCGAGCGGGATGATCACGCCCGCGCAGACCGCGTTCCACACCCACCGGGCACGCCGGGAGTCGTGGACGGAGTACTCGTGGACCGCGATGCGGCCGCCGGGACGCAGCAGCCCGCGCAGCCGCCGCAGCTGCCGGGTCGGTTCCTCGAGGTTGCGCAGCAGGTACGCCGCGAGGATCGCGTCGAACGGGCCGGAGATGCCGTCGAGGTCCTCGACCGGCGTGTGGACGAAGGTGACGCCGTCCGGCCAGGCCTTCGCCTGGGCCCGCGCGAGCATCTCGCCGGAGGCGTCGAACGCGGTGACCTCGGCGCCGGGCGCGACGGACACCAGCGCCGCCGTCGACGCGCCGGTGCCGCAGCCGGCGTCCAGCAGCCGCAGGCCGGTTCCGTCCGACGGCAGCTCCAGCCGCTGGGCCGAGAGCCGGAGGTGCTCGTGGTAGCCCGGATTGGCGCCGACCAGCCGGTCGTACCACCGCGCTTCGGTGTCGAAGGCCGACGGCACCGCGCCGCGGGGGAGACCGTCCTTCGCCATCGCGTTCATGCTCGCTCCCGTCGGGGGTCGGCTCGTTCCCACACCAGCAGCACGGCGGTGACGAGGGCGAAGCCGAAGAGGAAGTCTTCGACCGGGATGTCCCAGGGCACCCGCCAGTTCGTGATGTGCTGCGGGGCGTAGCGCACGATCGGGTCGGAAAGCTTGGTCAGCCAGCCGTCCACCGGGATCTGGAAGGCGGTCACGATGGCGATCGTGATCCAGTAGGCGGGCCGGCGGAACAACCCCGTGCGCAGCAGGAAGAGCTCGGCCAGCACGACCGCGGCCACGGCGGCGACGGCGGGCACGGTGTAGCCCCACGGGATCACCGGCGGGCCTCCTGCCTGCCGAACCGCCGGAGCACCGCGAGGGTGAGCTGGACGATCTCGTAGGTCAGCACCCCGCAGATCGGGATCACCACGAAGAACAGGATTTCCTCCAGCGGCACGGCGAAGGGGGCGCGGAGGCCGGTGACGTGCTCGGGCGCGTAGTCCCAGACGCCGCCGGCGATCGCCAGCGCGTCCCAGACGAGGAACACCAGCGCGACCGGCAGCACCGCGCGCGCCAGCCGCCGGGGCTGCCGGTAGACCCGCGCGCCCGCGATCTCCAGCGGCAGGGTGACCAGGACGCAGGCGGCCAGCACGACGAGGTATTCGGCCTTGCCCACTTCAGCCCACCGCCACCGGGAGCGCCGGTGCCGGGTGGCGCCGCCGGGCCCACTGCGTCCGCGCGACCGCCCCGCACGCCACCGCCAGCCGCTGCCCGCGCGAAACCGCCGCGCGCCCGGCGAAGACGTCGTGGCCGGCGTCCTCGATGCGGTCGAGGATGCCCCCGTACAGCCGCGCCGCCGTGGCCACGCACGGGCGGGAGACCGGGTGCAGCATGGCGATGCCCGGCCAGGCTTCGGCGTAGATGTCGCGGGTGACGGCGATCTGGTTGCGGATCGCGGCCCGGACCGGCTGATCGGCCCGTCCCCGGGCGGCGCACCAGTGCAGCCGGGCGCGGTCGACGCCGTGCACGGCCAGCTCGTCGGCCGGCAGGTAGACGCGGCCGCGTTCCAGGTCCTCGGCGACGTCGCGCAGGAAGTTGGTGAGCTGGAAGGCTTTCCCGAGCGCGGCGGCCCTCGGCGCGGCCTCTTCGCGCGGGGCGACGGTGCCGAGCACCGGCAGCACCTGCAGCCCGATCACCTCGGCCGAGCCGTGCACGTACGTGTCGAGTTCCTCCCGGGTGGCGTAGCCGGTGACGGTGAGGTCCATCCGCATCGAGGTGAAGAAGGCTTCGAAGTACGCCTTGGCGAGCGTGTACCGGGCCGCCGTGTCGATCACCGCGGTGAGCAGCGGGTCGTCACTCGCGCCGGCGTCGAGGTCGGCGAGGAAGCGCTTCTCGACCTCCTGCAGCCGGGCGTCGAGGGTTGCGGGCGTGGCGTCGTCGTCCGGTTCGTCGACGATGTCGTCGAGCCAGCGGGCGAAGCCGTAGAGCGCGTGGATCGCCGGCCGCTGCGCCGGGGTCAGCAGCCGCGTCGCGAGGAAGTACGTGCGGCCGTGCCGGGCGTTGAGCTCGCGGCACCACGTGTAGGCCGCGCGCAGCCCGGGCTCGCGGATGCCGGCGGCGTCGAGTTCGCGTCGGGTCATCGCGTCCCTCCGGTGATCCGGTCGGCAGCCAGTCTGCCGGAGATGAGCACGGTCGGCACCCCGACGCCGGGCACCGTGGCGCCGCCGGCCAGGACGACGTTCTCGGTCCCGCGGGGGAAGTTCCGCGGCCGGAACGGCCCGGTCTGGCCGAACGAGTGGGCGTAGCTGAACGGCGTCCCGGCGACCAGGCCCCGGTCCGCCCACTCGGCCGGCCCGATGACGTGCGTGAAGTCCGGGGTGAAGCCGGGGAGCAGCCGGGCCCGGGCCACGTCGAGGACCTCTTCCGCGTAGGAGTCCGTTTCGGCCGCCCAGTCCGCGGGGCCGCGGTCGAGGTTGGGCACCGGGGCGAGCACGGAGTAGAGCTGGCGCCCGGGCGGGGCGAGCCCGGGATCGGTGGCGGTCGGCCGGGTGATCAGCAGCGAGGGATCGCTCATCCGCCGGCCCTGGGTGATGAGTTCGTCGAAGGTCGACCGCCACCCGTGCCCGAAGGAGATGGTGTGGTGCGCGAGCGCGGGGTGCGTGGCGGGGCCGCCGACGTGCACGACGAGCGCGGACGGCGCGGCCCGCAGCGGGACCGGCCGCCGCGGCTGCCGGCCGAGCAGCCGGTAGCTCTCGGGCAGTTCGGTGGTGAGGACGACGGCGTCGCACGGGTAGCGGACCCCGGAAGCGGTCCGGACCGCGGTGACGCGGGACCCGGCACGTTCGAGTTCGGCCACGGCGTCGCCGTAGCCGAACTTGACCCCGGCGTCGGCCGCGACGCGGGCGAGCGCCTGGGGCAGGGCCGCGATGCCGCCGGGCGGGAAGTACACCCCGCCGACGGTGTCCATGTACGAGATCACCGCGTACAGGGCCAGTGCCCGCATCGGGGATTCACCCGCGTAGAGCGCCTGGAAGGTGAAAACCCGCTTCAGCCGCTCGTCGCTCAGGAACTCCCCGATCCGGCCGTCGAGCCGCCGGAACCCGCCCAGGGCCACGAGCCGGGCCAGTTCCGGCCGGAGCATGCCGAGCGGGGAGTCGATGTTCGCGTCGATGAACCGGCCGAATTCGGCTTGGTAGAGCCGGGTCAGCCAGTCGCGCAGCCGGGTGTAGCCCGCGGCTTCGGCGGGGCCGGCGAAGTCGCGGACCGCGTCGGTCATCGCGGCCGCGTCGGTGTGCACGGGCAGCGTGCTGCCGTCGGCGAACCGGGCGACGTACGCCGGGTCGAGCCGCGTCAGCGGCAGTTCGGTGCCGAGCTCGGCTCCGACGGCGGCGAAGGTGTCGGCGAGGATCGACGGCATGGTCAGCACGGTGGGGCCGGTGTCGAGCAGGTAGCCGTGCCGTTCGACGCGTCCCGCGCGGCCGCCGGGCCCGGGATCGCGTTCGAGGACGGTCACTTCCCGCCCGCGGCCGGCCAGGTGCAGGGCGGCCGCGAG
The DNA here is from genome assembly GCF_040638975.1 of Amycolatopsis sp. NPDC024027. Classification (NCBI taxonomy): domain Bacteria; kingdom Bacillati; phylum Actinomycetota; class Actinomycetes; order Pseudonocardiales; family Pseudonocardiaceae; genus Amycolatopsis; species Amycolatopsis sp. NPDC024027. The sequence goes on along the minus strand of NZ_JBEZYY010000010.1, from coordinate 216,857 downwards.
GCCGGCCAGCCCGGCGCCCACGACGACGACGCGGTTCGCCGGTCCCGGAACGGTTTTCATCGCTCTCGCTCCGTGGCTGGGAGGGTGGCGGGGATGGTCGCCGCGGGTGCTTGGCCTGCTCGGCTGCGGATCGGTTGGCTTGTCGTCGGTCGCGCTCCGTGCGACGGGTGGCCAGTGGGCCGCTGGTGTGGTGCGGGGTTGGCGGTTGCGGGGTTCGGCCGGCTTGGCATCGGTCGCGCTCCGGACAGCGGGCCGCGAGCAGGTCGCCGGGGTGATGCGGAGTCGGCCGTTGCGGGGATTGGCGCGCCCGTCATCGTTCTCGCTCCGTGCAGCGGGCCGCCAGCGCGGCGAGCAGGTCACCGGCGTGCCGGGGGACCACCGCCGGGTCGATCGCCGCCAGCGCCTTGTCGGCGCGTTCGCGGATCAGCTCGCCCATGCGCTCCCGCGCGCCGGTGGCCACGATGAGCTCCCGCCAGCGCGAAACCGCTTCGTCGTCCACCGTTTCCAGCTCCAGCAGCTCGGCGAACTCGGTCTGCCGGCGCCGGTCGGCCATCGCCGCCGCGAGCACCACCACGCTGGACGCCTTGCGCTCGCGCAGGTCCTGCCCGGCCGGCTTGCCCGTGACGACCGGGTCGCCGAACACGCCCAGCAGGTCGTCGCGGAGCTGGAACGCCTCGCCCACCAGGCCGCCGAACTCGCCCAGCCCGGCCATCAGCTCCGGGCCGCAGCCGGCGAGCGCCGCCCCGAACTCCAGCGGCCGCCGGACCGTGTAGTTGCCGGATTTGCGGCGCAGGACGTCGAGCAGGGTGTCCCAGCTGGGCAGCGCCCGCGCGTCGTTCACCAGGTCGGCGAGCTGGCCGACGGCCAGCTCGGCCCGCATCGCGTCGTAGTGCGCCCAGCCCCGCGCCAGCTGCTCCGGCGTCAGCCCGCTCTCCCGCAGCATCTGCTCGGACCACACCAGGAACAGGTCGCCGAACAGGATCGCGGCGGACTCGCCGAACCGCGGCGCCGAGCCCGCCCAGCCCTGCTCCTCGTGCCAGCGGGCGAACCGGACGTGCAGCGCGGTGCGGCCGCGGCGCAGCGCCGAGCCGTCCATCACGTCGTCCTGGACGAGGGCGAAGCAGTGCAGCAGCTCCAGCGCGGCGGCCGCGCGGACGGCGGCGTCGGATTCCGGTTGCCCGCACCGCCACCCGACGTAGGCGAAAAGCGGGCGGAGGCATTTCCCGCCCGCGACGAACTCCGGAACCGCGGTTTTCGCGAGCGCTCCCTCGCTGCGTCCGGCGAAATGTTCCGTCGCTCGTTCGCTCACGAATCCGTGCGCCGCGGCGAGGCAGCGGCGGCCCAGTGCGTCCAGCCGATCGGCGGGCGCGTCGCCCGCGCGGGCCACCCCCGTCGTCATGGTCGCGGTCATCCGGCGCCCCTCCCACTCTCGGCCTATTCGATTCGCAACCGTTTCACATGTGGTGTAGCTTGTCTACTTGAACCCGACGAACACCAGTAAAACCGCGTGATCACCGAACGTTGCCCGGCGATCTGCATCGGTGTTGCATCGGGCGGGACCTCTCTGAGGCCGGGGCGGCGATGCCACACGCAGTCCCGGCGGGCCCGCCGTGCCATCCCTCGGTCGCGGGCCCCGCACCCGGCGGCGCTCGCCCACACCTGGGCGTCGCCGGGTGCTCGTCGTGCATTGTCATGCCCATTTGTCATCCATTCAAACATCGATTATCGATGCGGCCGGAGAAATCGAGTCCACGAGGTTCAGGCCTTTCGCTGCGGGGCTATTCTGCTCCCGTGATGGTTTCGCGGACCGCCGCATTCACCCGTCTACGCCCCACCCCGCCCGCACTGGCCGCCTGGCTCTGCGCCGCGGCGACGGTGCTCTGCCAGATCCTCTACTCGGTGACCGACCCGGGCGGCCGCACACCGCTCACCGTGCTCACGGTGCTGTGCTTCGCGGCGGCGTCCCTCGCCGACGCGTGGTCCCGCTGCGGCGCCCGGGCGGCGGTCACGCTGGCGGTCGTCGCGGGCGGCGGCGGCTTGCTGGCCGAGGTGACGGGCCTGCACACGGGAGTTCCGTTCGGGCGCTACGCCTACACCGACCTGCTCGGCTGGCCCGTCGCCGGCGTGCCGGGCATCGTCCCGCTCGCCTGGCTGATGATGGCGTGGCCGGCGCTGCTGGCCGGCCGGGCACTGGCCGTGAAGCCGGCCGGCGTGGTCGCGGTGGCCGCGTGCGCGCTGGCGGCGTGGGACGTCTTCCTCGACCCGCAGATGGTGGACGAGGGGTACTGGATCTGGTCGTCGCCCGAGCCGTCGTTGCCGCTGGTGGCCGGCATCCCGGCCACCAACTTCGCCGGCTGGCTGCTGGTCGCCGTCCTCATCCAGGCCGGGCTGCACCGCTGGGTGCCCCGGCCGCCGGACCCGATCCCGGGCCCGGCCGCCGGTCCGGCGCCCGCGTTGTACCTCTGGACGTGGTTTTCGTCGGTGTGGGCGCACTTCGCGTTCTTCGGCAGGCCGTGGGTGGCCGTCGCCGGCGGCGTGCTCATGGGCGCGGTCGCCGTGCCGTTCGCGATCCGGCTGGGGAGGGGATTCCGATGGGCTCGCGTGTCCGCGTGATCGTGCGCGCCGCCGCCTGCGCCGCGGTGGCCGGTGCCGCGCACGCGGCGTACAACGCGCGGATCGTCCGGGCGCCGCGCGAGGGGCCGGCCCGGTGCCGCGAAGCCGTGTCGATCCTGCTGCCGCTGCGCGACGAAGCCGACCGTGTCACCCCGGCGCTGCGGTCCCTGCTGGCGCAGCGCGGCCTCGACGACGCCGAAATCCTGGTGCTGGACGACTGTTCCCGTGATGGGACGGCGGACGTCGTCCGCCGGGTCGCCGGGCCGCGGGTGACGCTGCTGACCGGCACCGAGCCACCGCCGGGGATGCTGGGCAAACCGCACGCGTGCCACCAGCTGGCCCAGCGGGCGCGGGGGAGCGTGCTGGTCTGCGTCGACGCGGACGTCGTGCTGGCTCCCCACGCCGTCGCGGCCGCGGTTTCCCTGCTGCGCGAGGCGGATCTCGACGCGGTGTCGCCGTTTCCGCGCCAGCGCGCGGAGGGGCTCGGGGCCCGGTTGGTGCAGCCGTTGCTGCAGTGGTCGTGGCTGGTGCTGCTGCCGCTGCGGCTCGCCGAGACGTCGCCGCGGCCATCGCTTTCCGCGGCCAACGGCCAGTTCTTCGTCATCGACGCCGCGATGCTGCGCAAGTGCGGCGGGTTCACCGCGGTCGCCGGCGAGGTGCTGGACGACATCGCGCTGATGCGCGCGGTGAAGCGCGCGGGCGGCCGCGGGGTGGTCGCGGACGGCAGCCGGGTCGCGGAGTGCCGGATGTACGCGACGTGGCCGCAGCTGCGGGAGGGCTACACGAAGTCCCTGTGGTCGGCGACCGGGCCGGCCCCGGCGGCGGTGGCGATCACCGGGCTGCTGCTGGTGGTGTGGGTGCTCCCCGCCGTGGCGGCCTTGGCCGGCTCGCGGGCGGGCCTGGTGGGCTACGCGGCGGGCGTCGCCGGGCGGGTCGTGACGGCTCGGCGCACCGGGGGCCGCGTGTGGCCGGACAGCCTGGCCCACCCCGTGTCGGTGCTCGCGCTGGCCGGGCTGATCGGCCGGTCGTGGCGGGCGCGGATCGCGGGCCGGCTGGTGTGGAAAGGCCGTCCGGTATGAGCGCCGTCGTCGTGGTGGGCGGCGGCATGGGCGGCCTCGCGGCCGCGGCCCGGCTCGCCGCGGCCGGGCACCGGGTCACCGTGCTGGAGCGCTCGGCGTCGTGCGGGGGCAAGCTCGCCACGTTCACCCGGGACGGGTTCACCTTCGACACCGGACCCTCGCTGCTCACCCTGCCCTCGGTCTACCGCGAACTCTTCGCGGCCACCGGCGCCGACCTGGACGAGCTGGTCGACATCGTCCCGGTCGACCCCGCCTGCCGCTACCGGTTCGCCGACGGCACCGAACTGGCCGTCCCCCACGAGCGGGCGGCGGTCCCCGACGCGCTCGAGGCGGCCTTCGGCGGCGGCGCCGGCGATGAGTGGCGCGGGCTGATGCGCGACGCGGAGCGGCTTTGGGGCCTGGTCGGGGAGCCGGTCCTGCGCCGCCCGCTGAACGGCACCCGGGACCTGCTCAAGCACGCCGGGAGCGTCCGGGACCTGATGGCGATCGCCCCGTGGCGCACCCTGCGCGGGATCGGCCGCCGCCTGAGCGATCCCCGCCCCCGGATGCTGCTGGACCGCTACGCGACCTACACCGGCTCGGACCCGCGGCGGCTGCCCGCCGTGCTGAGCGTCGTCCCGTTCGTGGAGCAGGAATTCGGCGCCTGGCACGTCCGCGGCGGCCTGCGCCGGCTGGGGGACGCCCTGCTGGACCGGCTCGCCGCGCTGGGCGTCGAAGTCCGGACGGGCGCGGAGGTCACCGCGATCGAGACCGGGCCGGCCGGCGTCCGCGGCGTCCGCCTGGCGGACGGCGAGCGGCTCGCGGCCTCGGTCGTGGTGGCCAACGCGGACGCGACGCACGTGTACGACGACCTGCTCGACGACGCCCGCACCCGGCGGCCGCGCCGAGCCCTGCGGCGGACGCAGCCGTCGTCGGCCGGATTCGTGCTGCTGCTCGCATTGCGCGGCACGACACCGGATCCCGGCCACCACCGGGTGTTGTTCCCGGCCGCCTACGACGCCGAATTCGACGCGCTCTTCGGCCGCGTCCCCCGGCCGGTCGACGACCCGACGGTCTACGTCTGCGCGCCGCCGGACCCGCAGCTGCACCCCCCGGGCTGCGAAGGGTGGTTCGTGCTGGTGAACGCTCCCCGCCACGACCCGGCGGCCGGCGTCGACTGGAGTGCGCCGGGGCGGGCGGAGCGGTACGCGGACCGGGTGCTCGAGGTCCTCGCCGTACGCGGCCTGGACGTGCGCGACCGCGTGCTGTGGCGCGAGATCCGCACGCCGGCGGACATGGAACGCACCACGGGCGCACCGGGCGGCGCGATCTACGGCTCATCGTCGAACGGCCCGCGCGCGGCCCTCCTCCGCCCGGCGAACGCGACGCCGGTGCCGGGGCTGTACCTGGCCGGCGGGTCGGCGCATCCCGGGGGAGGGCTGCCGTTGGTGGCGATGTCGGCGGAGATCGTCGCGGGGCTGATCGGGCCGGCCGACCGACACGCAGGAGACGGCGAGCCGTGCCGATGAGTGCGCGGGTGGACGGCCCGCGAGCAGCCCCCTCAACCCGGCGCGGGCCAGGTGCGGCAGCGGGTTCCCACGTCGCGAATGACTCATTCGGGACCTCAGGCGTCCCGAATGAGTCATTCGCGACACCGGCGAGAGCGGGGCCTGGCCGATCGAAGACCAGCCGGCGGCCTGATGTCAGCCGCGCTCCTCACTCCGCCCGAACGCCCGCGCGACACCCACCCACAGATGGGCCAACCCGATGAGTGACAGTCCGGTCCCCAGCACCGCGCAGGTCGTGCCCCACGGCCAGCCCGTCCACGGCGTCCCGCCCGGCGCCAGTGCCGCCCCGGTGACCGCGACCGCCGGCACGATCAGCCGCGTCGGGCGCTCGGCCACCGTGATCGCCCCCGCGCCGCGCAGGCCCGCCGCCTGGGCTCGGGCGCGGGTGTACTCGTGCAGCAGGAGCAGCGCCGCCATCGCCGCGCACCAGGCGGCCGGTGCGCCGAGCACCAGCAACACCGCCACGAACGCCAGTTCCGTCAGGCGGTCCGCAGCCGCGTCGAGGACCGCGCCGAGCGGGCGGGCGCGGCCGGTGCGCAGCGCCACCGCGCCGTCCAGGCCGTCGAACACCCCCGTGGCCACGATCGCCGCCAGGGCGAACCACAGCGCGTCACCCCCGAGCGAGGCCGGCCAGAGCGCCGCCAGCGCGCTCAGCACCCCGCAGCCCGTGAGCACGTCCGGCGGCACGCCCAGCACCGGCCGGGCCAGCAGGTGGATCGCCCGCAGCCAGCCGACGGCGAGTGCGCTGCCCGACACGTCGTGCTCGTGCACCCGGGACCAGCCGGCGACCCCGTCGTCCTCCTCGCGCGCCGGTGCGTCGACGTGAGCGCCCGGGAAGCGGCCCGCCGCGCGGGTGTCGTCCTGCGGGACGCCGGCCGGGAACTCCGCGGCCGGGACCTGTCCCTGTGGGCGGCCGGCGTCACGTTCTTCGCCGTGCTGGCCGTCGTTCCGCTGGCGCTCGTCGCCCTGCGGGGTGCCGCGTTCCTCGGGTCGCCGGGGTTCGTCCGGCACGGCGTTTCGCGCTGGGCCGACGCGCTGCCGCCCGGCCACGGACCGGGTCCCGCGCTCGAAGCCCTCGCCACGGCCGCCCTCGGCACGTCGTGGACCACGCTCCTCGTGACCCTGCTGCCGGCCACCTTCTACGGCGAAGGCCTGCTGCGCGGCCTGGTCCAGGTCGCCGGGCAGCCCGCCGGGGCCCTCGTCGGCTGGCGCGGGCGCCTGATGTTCGTGCCCGTCCTCGTCCTCAGCCCGACCCTGGCGATCGCGCCGCTGGCCACCGCCGACCCGGTGGCCGGCTTCTACACCCGCGGCGGCTGGGCGACGTTCTGGGGCATCACGCTGTCGTTCCACATCGACTGGCTGATCATCGCCGCGGTGACCGCGATCGTGTTCGCCGGCGGTGCCCCGCGCGGCGTGCGCCGCGGGCCGCTGGTGGTGGGCGCCTTCGCCGTGGCCGCCGTGCTCGCCGGGTTCTTCCACGGGTTCCTCCTGTTCCTGGCCATCCCGCTGGACTGGAGCGTGCCGTTCGGCGGCCTCGGGGCCGTCGGGGCGGTGTCGGCGTTGGTCCTGTGGCTCTACCTGCTCCACGTGCTGCTCCTGCTCGGGTACCGGGTGACCCTCAGCGCCGAGCGCACCCGCCTCGGAGCCGCCGCACTCGAAATCGATGCAAAAGCAAGCGAGCCGCCGGGATACTCCCGCAGATCCGGCTGAGCCGCTCGATTCGACCGGGCACTGTCACCCCAAAGCGTTGCACAAGCGATTCGATTGGGCCATCATCGGTGGTACCGCTGCCTGACCCGGGGCCGGTGCGGGCGTGACCAGGGGTGGGGCGAGTGACGACCAGACCGGAACCGGAGGTCGCCGACCGGGCCTCGTGGTGGACGACGGGACAGATCGCCACCGCGCTGGGGGTGTCGCCCGTCCTCCTGCGCGCGTGGGACAGCCGGTACGGCCTCGGGCCCGCCCGTCGCGGGCCGGGCGGCCAGCGGCTTTACGGGCCGCGGGAGCTGCACCGGCTGCGGCGGATGAGCGTCCTGGTGAACCAGGGGATCCGGGCCGGGACCGCGGCCGGCCTGGTCCTCTCCGAAGCCGTCACCCCCGCGCGGTCCCGCCTCCGGGCCGGCGAGATCGACCACGCCGCGGCGGCCGTCGACCTCCACGCGCTGGCCGGCTTGCTCGACGAACTGCTGGCCGGGCACGGCACGATCGCGGCCTGGACCGACGTGCTGGCACCGGTGCTGCGCCGGCAGGGCGAGCGGTGGCGGGCCGGGGAAAGCGCCTTCGCGGCCGAATGGGCCCTGACCGGGGCGGTGTCGGCGGCGCTCGAACGCCAGGCGGCCCGGGCCTCGCCGCCGCCGCGTGACCGGCCGGTGCTGCTGGCCTGTTGCGCGGCCGAGCGGCACTCCCTCCCGATGCGGGTGCTGGCCACGGTGCTGCGGGAAGCCGGCGTCCCGGTGGTGTTCCTCGGCGAGATGGTGGCAGCCGGCGTGGTCGTGCGGACCGCGGTCCGGCTCGACCCGGCGCTGGTGCTGCTCTGGTCGATGACGCCCTACACCGCCGACGCCCCGCTGCTGGCCGAACTCGCCCGCCGGGACGTGCCGGTGCGCGCGGCCGGGCCGGGCTGGCACCCGGTCGGCGGCCCCGCCGGCCCGGTGGTCAACGGGCTGCCGGTCGCGCTGCGGGTGGTTTCCGCGCACGCCGGGCGGGAGCTGGCTGAATAAACTGTGACTTGGGTCACAAAGAGCCCTTCACGGGGTGCTTCCGCGGCGCCGGGAGTGTCGGCCGGGCGCCGGATGCCGTATCCGTTGAAGCGGACACAGCCGGTCGCAGGCTGTTCCGCCGGGGCGCCACCGCGTGGTGGCCGCACCGGCGGACGTCCCCGGCGTGTGGGAACGTGGTGTTGATGGACGTCGACGCGGTGAGTGGCCGGGACGGGCCCCGGGCCGGGGGTTCGTGGACGCCCGGCAAGGTCGCCGAGCTGCTCGGCGTCTCGCCGGTGACGCTGCGCACCTGGGCCGCGCGCTACGGCGTCGGCCCGACGCTGCGTGACGACGGGCGGCACCGGCGGTACTCCGACGCCGACGTCCGCCGGCTGCAGTACATGCAGCGGCTCATCGACCGCGGCATGCGGGCCAGGGAAGCCGCCGCGGCGGCGTTTTCGGGTGCCGGCGAAGCGGTCCCCGAGGTGTCCGTCGACCGGCACATCGAAGAGCTCGAGCGCGCCGCGGAGGACCTCGAATTCGCCTCGCTGGCCGCGCTGCTCGACGAAACGCTGGACGCGCTCGGCCCGGCCTCGGCGTGGACCGAGGTGCTCGTCCCCGTGCTGCGCCACCTCGGCGGCCGCTGGCTGAGCGGCGACGTCTGCTTCGAGTCCGAATGGGCGCTGACCGGCGAAATCTCCCTGGCGCTGCAGCGCTACAGCGCCGGGTTCGCGAACACCCCGCCCGGCCGGGTGGTGCTGCTGGCCTGCTGCCCGGAGGAGCGGCACAGCCTGCCGATGGAGGTGCTGCGGGCCGCCATGGTCGAGGTCGGCATCCCGGCGGTCCACCTGGGCCAGATGGTGCCCGCCGAGACGACGAGCGCGATCGCCGCCAAGCTCGACCCGGTCGTGGTGTTCCTGTGGTCGATGTCCGCCAACACCGTCGACGACCTGCTCGTCCAGCGGCTGCGGCGACGCGGTTTCGACATCGCCACGGCGGGCCCGGGCTGGGCGAACTTCACCGAGCAGGACGTCCCCTGGGTCAACGACCTGGCCGCCGCCCTCGAGCTGGCCACCGAACGCCTGAAGGCGTGAACCCCCGCCCGGGGACCCGGCGAAAGCGTTGCGCAATCGCTCCAGATGGCCGAGGATGACTCGCGTGCCGGTCGCTTCGGCCGGCCGTGGCGGGCGGGAGCGTGTCCGGTGGACCTCAAGCGGCAGGTGATCGAGCGCTGGCCGGCGCGGTGGCCGGTGCAGCCGTTCCGGGAGCCGGCCTGGGCCCGGCAGGAGCCCACCTACGCCGGCTGCAGCCCCGCGCTGATCGAGGCCGCGGTCAAGCGGGCGGGTGCCCGGCCGTCGGGCAACTGGTTCGTCTTCGCCGCCGGCCGCGAAATCCGCGCCGACCGGCCGTTCGGGGTGCGCGTGGGCGGCCGCGAGCTGGTCGCGTGGCGCGGGCCGGACGGCGCGCTGCTCGTCGGCCCGGGCGCGTGCCCGCACCTCGGCGCGCCGCTGGAGCAGGCGCGCGTGCACGGCGGCGAGCTGGTCTGCCGCTGGCACGGGCTGCGCGTGGGCGCGGACCGTCCCGGGTGGACGGCCCTGCCGGCCTACGACGACGGCGTGCTGGCGTGGGTCCGCCTCGACCGCCTCGGTGGCGAGCAGCCCACGGAACGGCCGATCGTGCCGGTCCGCCCGCCCGGAACGACGGTCGACGCCGTGGCGACGCTGGCCGGGGTCTGCGAGCCCGAAGACGTCGTCGCCAACCGCCTCGACCCGTGGCACGGCGCGTGGTTCCACCCGTACTCGTTCGCGAAGCTGCGGGTGCTGTCGGCGCCGGAGGGCGTCGACGTCGCCGAGGCCGAAGACCGGTTCGTCGTCGAGGTGACGTTCCGGCTCGCGGGGAAGATCGGCGTCCCGGTGGTCGCCGAGTTCACCTGCCCGGGCCCCCGGACCGTGCTGATGACCATTGTGGACGGTGAAGGCACGGGCAGCGTGGTGGAAACGCACGCAACCCCGCTCGGCCCCGCCCCCGACGGCCGCCCGCGCACGGCGGTGATCGAGGCGACGATCGCCGCTTCCGGCCGGCCGGGTTTCGCCAGGGCGGCTCGCATGGCGCCGGTGCTGCGGCCGCTCATGCGCCGTGCCGCCGCCCGGTTGTGGCGGGACGACCTCGCGTACGCCGAGCGGCGTTACGCGTTGCGCGAGGATCATCGCTGATCCGTCGGCGGTGCCCGGGTTTCCGCCGGTCAGCGATCGTGGTCGGCGCGTTCCCACCACAGCGCCGTCGCCACCGGGCCGATGACCCCGACCGCGGCCACCAGCACGAACCCGGGGACACCCGGCGGATCGGCGAGCCCGGCGTAGAGGGCGGGGACGGACCAGGGGAAGAAAGCACCGTACCCGAGCAAAGCGACGACCTGCGCCGAGAAGACAGCCGCGAACAGGGCGGCGATCCCGGCGAGGTAGCCGCGACCGGCGCTGGCCGCCAGCGCGAAGGGCGTGGTGAGCGCGATGGTCATGATCGCGGTGAGGACCAGCTTCCCGAGCCCCGCGACCACGACGCCGGCGGACCAGCCCCCGAGCCCGACGGCGGCGCCGAGCGCCAGGCCGGCCAGGAACGTGTGGAGGGTGAGCAGCAGGCACCAGCCGGCGGTGACGGCGAACTTGGCGCCGACGATCGAGCTGCGGCTGACCGGCAGCGCGAGCAGGTCCTTCACCGTGTTTTGCCCGAATTCCCGCCCGAACGTCCACACCACGACGACGCCGAACAGCACCGTGCCCCCGACCGCGACCAGCTGGGCGAGCAGGGCGAAGTAGGTGACCCAGTCCGCGGCACCGCCGGTGAGCGCCGCCTTGGCCCCGAGCAGGCCGAGCTCCCGGGCCCGGCGCACGTCCTGCAGGATGAACATGACCAGCGCGGCGAAGCCGGCGGCGATCGTGAAGGCCAGCAGGGTGGCCGCGGGCAGCCGGGAGCGCCGGGTCTTCAGCAGTTCGGCGGCCAGCGCGGCGTTCACTTCGCGCCCGCGAGGCGGAGGAAGCCGGTTTCGAGGTCGTCTTGTTCGACGACGAGCCGGGTGGGTGGGCAGCCGGCGGTGACGAGCAGCGTGGCGATCTCGTCGGGCCGGGCGATCGCGCGTTCGCCGGTGAGGGTGAGGCCGCCGGTGCCGTCCTCCTCGCAGATGTGCCCACCGGCGCGCAACGCGATCGCCGCCCGCTCGCGGTCGCGGACCGCGATGGCGAGGCGGGGGCGGGCCTGCGCCAGCAGGCCGGCGGCGGTGCCGTCCCAGACGAGCCGTCCGGTGGCCAGCACCGCGATCCGGGTGGCCAGGCGCGCCACCTCGGTGAGCAGGTGGCTCGACAGCAGCACGGTCACGCCGTCGACGTCGGCCAGCTCGTGCAGCAGCTGCCGGATTTCGGCGACGCCCGCGGGATCGAGGCCGTTGGCCGGCTCGTCCAGGACCAGCAGGTCCGGCCGGTGGACGAGCGCTTTCGCCAGCCCGAGCCGCTGCGCGTTGCCGTGGGACAGCGTGCGGGCGCGGTGGCCGGCGTGCTTTTCCAGCCCCAGACGGCGGATGACCGCGTCGACCGCCCGCCCGTCGGCCGGCCCGTACCACCGGGCCGCCAGCCCGACGTTCTCCCGGACCGTGAGCTCCGGGTAGGCGGCCGGGGTCTCGACGAGGTGGCCGACCCGGGCCCAGACCGCGCGGGCACCGGGCCGGACCGGCCGGCCGAACAGGGAAACGGATCCGCGGGTCGGCCGGACCATCCCGAGCAGCATCCGGATGGTCGTCGTCTTGCCCGCGCCGTTGAGCCCGAGCAGCGCGGCGATCTCCCCGGGGGCGACCCGGAACGAGACGTCGTCGACCGCCAGGACGTCGCGGTACCGCTTGGTCAGGCCGACCGCGTCGATCGTCACCCGGCCCAGTGTAGGACGCTGCCTCAGTCCTTGACCGCGCCCGCGGCGAGCCCGGTCCGCCAGAAGCGCTGCAGCGCCAGGAAAGCCAGGATCAACGGGATGATGGACAGCAGCGAGCCGGTGACCACGATGGCCTTCAGGTCGGGGTCGCGGGTGATCTGGGTGTTCAGGGTGTACAGCCCGAGGGTCACCGGGTACAGCCGGTCGCTGGTCAGCATCACCAGCGGGAGCAGGAAGTTGTTCCAGATCGCCACGAACTGGAACAGGAAGATCGTGATCAGCGCCGGGGCCATCAGGCGCAGGCTGACCGTGTAGAACATGCGCACGTCGCCGGCTCCGTCGATCCGGCCGGCTTCGAGCAGCTCGTCCGGGACCGACGCCGCCGCGTAGACGCGGGCCAGGTAGACCCCGAACGGGCTGATCGTGCTCGGCAGCAGCACCGACCACACCGTGTTCGTCATCCCGGCCCCGGCGAGCATGAGGAACAGCGGGACGGCGAGCGCGGTCGGCGGCACGAGCACCCCGGCGAGGATGGCGGAGAACGTGACCGCCCGCCCGCGGAAGGTGAACTTGGCGAGGGCGTAGCCGGCCATCGCCGACAGCAGCGTGGCCGCCGCCGCACCCACCACCGAGTACAGCGCGCTGTTGGCCAGCCATCGCAGGTAGAGGCCGTCGCCGAAGGTCACCGTGTCGTGCAGGTTGCGGCCGAGGTGGTTGCCGGAGAACCAGAGGCCGAACGTCGTCGAGAGGCCAGAGGCGGACTTCGTGGCGGAGATCGCCAGCCAGACCACCGGCAGCAGGAAGTAGACCGCGGCGACGAACATCGCCGTGGTCACCACGACCGAGGAGCTCCGGGTCGTCGGACGGGTGGTCACAGGGCGGCCCTCGCGCGGGTGATCCGGAAGAACAGCCACGACAGGACCGCGATGAGCAGCGTGACGAGCACGCTCATCGCGGCGCCGAGGCCGTAGTTCTGGGCGGAAATCTGGGCGTAGGCGGCCATCGACGGGGTGTAGGACGACGAGACCGCGCTCGAAACTCCGGCCATCACCTGGGGTTCGGTGAACAGCTGGAACGTGCCGATGATGGAGAAGACCCCGGTCAGCACCAGCGACGGCGCGATGATCGGCACCTTGATCCGCCACGCGATCGCCCAGCCGGACGCGCCGTCGAGCCGGGCCGCTTCGTAGAGCTGGGGCGGGATCGCCTGCAGCGACGAATAGAGGATCAGCATGTTGTAGCCGGTGAACGTCCACGTGACGATGTTCGCGATCGAGTAGAGGATCACGGTGCCGGACAACAGGTCCGGGTGGATCCCGATCGGGTCGAGCAGCTGGTTGACCGGCGAAAGGTTGGGGGCGTAGAAGAAGCCCCACATCACCGCGGCGATCACGCCGGGCACCGCGTACGGCAGGAAGAACGCCAGCCGGAAGAACCGCCGCAGCCGCACGACCGCCGAGTCCAGCGCCAGCGCCAGGAGCAGCGCGAGGCCGAGCATGACCGGGATCTGGACGACGCCGAACAGCAGGACCCGCCCGACCGAGCCGACGAACCCGGCGTCGCCCAGGGCCGCGGCGTAGTTGCCCAGGCCGGCGAACACCTCGACGGGACGGCCGTAGGTGGAGGTCCGGGTGACAGCGGTGAAGCTCTTGACCAGAGCCACGACGATCGGGGCCACGTAGAACACCGCGAACCCGAGCAGGAACGGGGCGAGCAGCAGCCAGGCGGCGCGGGCGCTGCTGCTCGCCCGCCGCCGGCGCGGCACCCGGGGGCGGGGTGGCGCGCCGGCGCCGGTCCGGGACGCTGCGACAACCATCGCCTGCCCTACTTCGCCACGGGGATGGACTGGCGTTGCAGGTCGGTGATCGTCGCCGCGCCGGCATCGGAGAGCGCCTTGCCGAGCGTCCCGGAACCGGACAGCGCGGCGCCGAAGCCGTCACGGACGTGGGCGTAGGTCTGCTCCATCGACGGTCCCCAGGTGAAGTCCTGGCTGACGCCCTTGCCCGCGTCGCGGAACACCGCGTCGACGTCCTGGCCGCCGAAGAACTGCGTGTTCTCCGGCGACGCCTTCGCCGACTCCTGGGCGGCGACGGTGGCGGGGTAGATGCCGCCCTGGGCGGTCAGGATGGCCAGGGCCTGCGGGTCGCTGTCGAGCCACAGCGCGAACTGCGCCGCTTCAGCCGGGTGCTTGGTCCCGGCGAACACCGCGGTGGTCGAGCCACCCCAGTTGCCGGAGCGCTGCGCCCCCTTGGTCCACTGCGGCAGCGGCGCCACGGCCCACTTCCCGGCGGTCGAAGGCGCGGCCTTCGCGATCGTCCCGACGCCCCAGACGGCCCCGGTCCAGGTGGCGATCTGCCCGGAGTCGAGCGCCTTGTTCCAGGATTCGGAGAAGCCCTGGTAGTTCGAGACCAGGCCCTGGGAAAGCAGGTTCTGCCAGTAGCCGGCGACCTTGGTGGACGCGGGGTCGGTCAGGTTCACCTTCCACTGCCGGCCGTCTTGGGTGAACCAGTGCCCGCCGGCCTGCCAGACGAGACCGGCGAACCAGTTGACGTCCTTCTGCGGGAAGTGCGTGATCGTGAGGCCGGGGTCCGCGGCGTGCAGGGTCTTCGCGGCCTCGGCGTACTCGTCCCAGGTCGCCGGCACCGGCACGTGGTACTTCTCGAAGAGGTCCTTGCGGTAGAACAGGCCCATCGGACCGGTGTCCTGCGGGATGGCGAAGACGCCGTCGCCCCCCACCGAGGCCTGCGCCCAGGTCCAGTCCACGAACTTCGGCTTGGCGTCCGCGACGCCCGGGCAGGCCGAGATGTCCCGCAGGCCCTGCTGCACGCGGAAACCGGGCAGGGAGTCGAACTCGACCTGCCCCAGGTCCGGCGCCTGGTTCGCCTTCAGCGCGGTGAACATCTTGTTGTACGTGCCCTGGTTGCCCTGCGGCGTCTGTTCGACGGTGACGTGGATGTCGGGGTGCCCCTGGTTCCAGAGGGCGACGGCCTGGTCGATACCGGGCAGCCAGGACCAGAACGACAGCTCGACCTTGCCGCCCGAAGGCGCACAGGCCGCGGCGGCCGGGGCGGCGGAGTCGGCGGAGCCGCAGCCGGAGGTCACCAGGGCGAGCACGGCCACGGCGGCGCCCAGCCGGCGGAGCCGTTTCGTCGGGGGAGAGGTACGCACCATTGCGTTCGGTCCTTTCGAGGTGGCGGCGGCTTCAGCCGAGGCCCGGCGTGGTGAGCAGGGGAGCTGGGGCCGGCGTCGATCGCTGGCTGGCCCTTCGTGGGTGGCCGACGGGCGTTGAGGCTCTCGCCGGTGTCGCGAATGACTCATTCGGGACGTCCGAGGTCCCGAATGAGTCGTTCGCGACGTCCGCCCAGGCGGCCGCGACGAGGCGCCTACCCGGCGCAGGGCGGGTCGGCGACAGGGGTGGACCCAGCGTCTTCTGCGTGCCTGCGCCCATGCCGCTGACTCCTCTCCGCTGCGGTGCCAAAGTGCGTCGGGAACGTTCCCGGGAATGTTCCCGGCCGCTGCTCCCGGGGAGTATGCGCACCTCGGCGGGACCCCGTCAAGGGGCACAACTCGACGGATTCGACTCAGGCGGTCGCGCGGGTGATCAACGAAACCGGCAGCGAAATCCGGTCGGCGGTGTCCGCCAGCAGGGCCCGGACCAGGGCTTGGCCGTGGTCGTACTTGTGGATCCGGACCGTGCTCAGCGGCGGGTTCAGGTACGCCGACATCTCCAGGTCGTCGAAGCCGACCACCGCGCAGTCCCGGGGCACCGTACCCCCGCGGGCGAGGACCGCCTGGACCGCCCCGATGCCCATCAGGTCGTTGAACGCGAAGATGCCGTTGACCTCCGGCCACTCCGAAAGCAGCCGGCGGGTCGCTTCCGTGCCGCCCGGGATGGTCGGCGGTCCCTGGATGATCCGGGCCGAGACGTCGCCGAAGCCCAGCGCCGCGCACGCCGTGACGAACGCCAGCCGCCGCTCGTCGACCGCGACGCCGACCGAGCTGTCCAGCATGCCGAGGCACGCGTGCGGCCTGCGGGCGAGCAGCTCGACGGCGGCCGCGGTGCCGGTCGCGAAGTCGTTGCTCACCGAGGCCGCCATCTCCGTCGGCAGCTCCCGGTCGGCCACCACCAGCGGGACCGAGCGCGCGTAGTCGGCCAGGACGTCGTCGGGTGTGCCGTAGAAGAAGCCGACGACGCCGCGTGCGGAGCGGGCCAGCGCGTCCTCGATGGCGTCGCGTTCGCGGCCCGGGTCGGCGTCGGTGTTGTACAGCACGACGCTGCAGCCGGCCGCCTCCGCCGCGTCGTACACTCCGCGTGCCACGGCCGGGTAGAACGGGTTCGCGATGTCGGAGACGATCAGGGCGATGACGTCCGACCGCTGGGTGCGCATCCCCTTCGCCAGCGCGCTCGGCCGGTAGCCCAGCCGGGTCGCCGCCGCCAGTACGCGCTCGCGGGTGTCCGGGGCGATCTCCGGCAGATCGCGCAGGGCACGCGAAACCGTCTGCCGCCCCACACCGGCTTCCCGGGCCACGTCCTCGATCGTCACGCGCTTGACGCGCGGCAGCCGCCCGCGTTCCGTCACGCCGTCACCTCCCTCCGCGCCTCAGACGCCGAGCCTAAGGGGTCAGGGCCCGGCGCCACTGGGCGGTGACGCTCCGGCGCAGCGCCTCGGTGTCGGCACTGCCCGGGTCGAGCAGCCGCTGCAGTGCGATCCCGCGCAGCTGCCCGACCACGGCGGTCGCGACCTCGCCCGCGCCGACGTCCGGGTCGATGCTGCCGTCCGCGATGCCGGCTTCGACGTCTTCCCGCAGGTCGGCGCGGAAGGCGGCGTCCCGCTCTCGGAAGATCGGAGCCAGCTCCGGCTGCGTGGCGGCTTCCGCCCACAGCAGTAGGAAAGCCTGGTTGAACACGCCGATCCGGCCGAGCTCGCCGAGGTAGCCGTCGATCAGCCGCAGCAGGCGGTCGAGACCGGGCGGCAGGTTTTCGAGGCCTGGGACGAACCCGGCCTGCGTGGCCCGCGCCAGCCGTTCGACCAGTGCCTGCTTCCCGCCGAAGTGGTGGGTGACGATGCCACGGCTGTACCCGGCGCGTTCGCCGACGCGGGCGAGGGTCAGCGAACGCACGCCCTGCTCGACGACGAGCTCGGCGGCGGCGGTCAGGAGCGCGGCTTCGGCCTGGTCACGGCGTTCCTGCTGGGTGCGGCGTGCGGTGGGCATGAACGCAGCCTAGCAAACTAACTTGCGTGTCGTCCGACAAGTATGTGTAGGGTGGCGGCGAAGACCCCAGGAGGTTCTGATGATCGAAATCGAAGACCGCGCCCTCGACACCCTGCTCGCCGACGACCCCGGCGGCCCGGTCGTGATGCTCAACCTGCTGCGGTTCCGTCCGGACGGCGGCCGCGAAAGCTACCAGCGCTACGCCGAAGCCGTCGGTGCCGAACTCAACCCCCGCTACGGCCTGCAGGTGATCTACCTCGGCAACGGCGATCCGGCACTGGTCGCCGAGGACGGGCAGGCCTGGGACATGGTGGTCCTGGTGCGCTACCCGGACCGGCGGGCGTTCGCGGCCATGGTCCGCGACCCCGAGTACCAGGCGATCACCCACCTGCGCACCGAGGCGCTGGTGGAATCGGTGCTGCAGCCGACCACGCCGGTGGCGGGCTGATGCCCGCGGTGTTCGTCCACGGCAACCCGGAGACGGCGGCGGTCTGGGACCTGCTGCTGGCCGAGCTCGCGCCGTCGCGGTCCGATCTGGTCTGCCTGTCGCCGCCCGGCTTCGGCGCGCCCCTGCCCGACGGGTTCGAGGCCACCCCGGCCGGCTACCGGGACTGGCTGGCCGGTGAGCTGGCGGCCTTCGGTGAGCCGGTGGACCTGGTGGGCCACGACTTCGGTGGCACGCACGTCGTCAACGTCGTGCTGAGCCACCCGCACCTGGTCCGCAGCTGGGTCAGCGACACGCTCGGCGCCTTCGACCCGGACTACGAGTGGCACGAACTCGCCCGCCGCTGGCAGACCCCGGGGGTCGGTGAGGCCGACGTCGCGGCGCGGTTCGGTGCCGCGGTCGAAGAGCGCACGGCGGTGCTGGTGGAACGCGGGATGGCGCAGGGGGTCGCGGCCCGCGTCGCGGCGGGGCAGAACGAGGCGATGGGCCGGGCGGTGCTGACCCTGTACCGGGCCGCCGCCGCAACGGGTGCGCACGGTCTCGGGCTGCCGCTGGAGAACGCGGCGGCCCGGCCGGGGCTCGCGATCCTGGCCACGGCCGACCACGTCGTCGGCACCGAGGCGCAACGCCGCCGGGCGGCCGCCCGCGCCGGTGCCCGGGTCGCCGTCCTTGACGGGCTGGGTCACTGGTGGATGACCCGCGAGCCGGCCAGCGCCGCTGTGGCGCTGACCGGGTTCTGGGCGGCGGTCCGCTGAGGATCAGCGGGCGGTGCAGGTCAGCCCGGTCAGCGGCTGGGACGTGCCGGTGACGACGGCGCCCCAGGTCGTCGTCGCGCCGGCGGCGAGCGTCCCGTTGTAGGTCGCGTTGGCCGCCCGCACCTGCTGGCCGGTCTGGGTGGGCACGGCGTTCCACGAGTTGGTCACCTGCTGGGTGCCGGCGAACGAGAACGCCGTGGTCCAGCCGGACAGCGCGGTGGAGCCGGTGTTCTTGACGGTGAACTCCAGTTGGTGGCCGCCGTTCCACGAAGACGTCACCGCGGAGGTCGCCGTGCACGACGCCCCGGCCGGAGTGGTCGGCGTGGTGGGCGTCGTCGGGGTGGTCGGCGTCGTCGGAGTCGTGGTGGCGGTGCTGGTCCCGGTCGTGTAGCTGATGCCGGTGTAGGCGGCCGCGCAGCCCGAAAGGCATTGGTCCGGCAGTGTGAAGCGGTAGACACGGCCGTCGTTGACGAGCGCGTCACTCGCGTCCCGGACCCGGATCGCGTACGCGGTGCCCGCCGTGGCGGTCGGGCCGATGATGAAGGCCTGCCCCAGGTCGCTGTCCGGCTGCGCCTGCTGCCAGCTGCCGTCCGCGCCGAGGAACTCCACGCCGTGGACGCCGTTGGGCAGGTGCGACACGGCGATGGCCGTCCAATACCGCTGCGCGCCTTGGAGGAAGCCGAGCTTCAGGTCGCCGGTGTAGCTCGGGGCGGCCACGTAGGACCACGAAACCCGCCGGTTGTTCCAGTGCGCGGGGTTCATGTCGCCGACCGGGACGCCGTTCTTCACGAACCGGTTGAGCGACGCGGTCGACAGGTCGAGGTGCCCGGGATCGTCGCGGCACCAGGCGTTCGAGTCGCCGCAGCTGTCGGCCACGACCATGGTCAGCTGGGCGCCGGCGTAGCCGTCGGTCACCCAGGACCCGTTGCGGCAGAACGGTTGTCCCGGCGCGCCGTCGTTGACGCCGGTGCAGTAGTCGCCGATGGTGACCTGCACGAACCGCCCGCAGTTGCGGCCGTTGTCCCACAGGCCGATCTTCGCGGCCTGGGACGGCGGGATCGGCCGCGGGTAGAAGCTGTAGTCGCCGGGGGTGTTGTAGACGTTGAGGGCGACGAAATCGGGCGAATCGAGCACGTCCTGCGGCAGGCCGCAGCCGCCGTAGGGGGCGCCGAGCGCGTCGAAGTGGGTGGCGTTGCCGGTGCTGGGGGCGGCCGGTGCGGCGCCCGATTTCCACGGCCACAGCAGGGAAACAGTCACGACGAGGACGGCGATCACGGCGAGCACACCCGGGCGCGCGGCCATCCGGCGGGAGGCGGATCCCATGGACTCTCCTTCCGCCTTCGGTCACCGCGACCGGCGGGCGAGCGGCCCCGGGCGGCGATGTCTGGAAGCGCTCCCAGAGTCCCTCGCGCACCCGCCGTTTGTCAATCGCCTCCTCGCCGTTACGCGGGCCCGCGCGCCACGACGGTCAGCCGGTCGAGGGTGAGCCGGCCGGTGGTCAGCCGCAGCCCGATCGCCGGCGACCAGCCGGCAAGGATCGAGCCGGCCGGGATCGTGCGCAGCAGCTGCCACCGGCCCTGGTGGCCCAGCCAGCTCGTCAGGCCGCCCCGGCGGTCGGCCACGACGGCGAACCGGTCGCCCGGCACCCAGGTGACCGCGGTGCAGCACCCGCCGGTGACGTCGTCGCCGTAGTCGCGCCCGCCCGCGCGCACGTCCGCGCCGGACGTGCCGAAGTGGTTGTTGTACCAGGCCAGGGCGAGATCGTCGGGCCCGTCGGCGCGGCCGAGGAGCACGCTGTCCTCCGGTGCGCTCCCGGCGAAGGCGCGGGGTTCGAGGAGCACCGCGAAGTCGCCGGCCGGGGCGGCCACCGGCGCCACGAGCACGGCGGAAGACTGCCGGCTCGCGGACGCGGTCAGAGCGCCGTCGGCCTGGCTCAGTTCGGGCACCGGTTCCCCGAACCGCGCGCCGACCCGGTACGGCTTCAGCTGGCTTCCGCTGAAGTCGTCGTCCCAGACCGGGGTGCCGAAGTCGGCCGGATCGAAGACGACCTCCGCCCGCACGAGGTCCGCGGTGCTGCGCACCGGGGTGCCGTGGTCGAGCGTGCTGACCAGCAGCCGCACCGGGGCCCGGGTGCCGACCGGCGTGTCGGCGGGGGCCGTCACGCGCCACCGCAGCTGGACGGGCCGGCCCGGGGCGAGCCGGAGGTCGCCGGCCGGGCCGATCGGCTCGGCCGTCCACCCCCGCGGCAGGGTGAGTGCGGGCCGGACCGTCGTCGCCTGCGAGCTGACGGCCGTGCCGCTGATTTCGACCGGCTGCCCGGGCCGCACGCTCACCGGGCCGTCGGGGAGCCGGACGTCGAGCCGCTCGTCCTCGGCGCGCCACGCCTGCACCGCCGTGATCCCGACCGCACCACCGTCCACTCTGGACGGCAGGACGCGGAGCCCGTCGGTGCGGACCGGCGGCTGGACGACGACGCGGTTCGGCTTGCCCCGCACCGGTGTGCCGGGATCTCTTTGCTGGCCGGGGAGATCGGCCCACGAGCCATCCGCCGCGCGGTACTGCAGGGCGTAGGAGTCCGGCGTGCGGACGCCGCCACCGTCGTCGTAGAAGGACAGGCGGACGTCGGAGACATCGGTGGCCGCACCGAGGTCGACGGCCAGCCAGTCGCCGCGGTTCGGGCTGCCGTAGTTCGTCCAGCGCGTCGACGGGACGTCGAGGGCGAAGTCCTGGCCGTCGATCGCGTTCGCCGGGCTGTCCCCGTGCCAGGTGGAGGACGCGGACGCCGCCGGGTAGCCGGTGCGCGCGGGGTTCGCCAGGTCGTCGACGACGCGGGCGGTGCCGGCCGGCTTGCCCGGGCGCACCGGCACGTCGACCGGCGTCAGGCCGCTCTGGCGGAGGACGAGCTTGCCGTCCAGCCAGACGCTCAAGCCCGCTCCCTGCCGGTAGACGTGGCCGTCACGGTCCCAGGCGACGGTCAGGTTCCGGCCGTGGTAGGGCACGTTCTCGACGGCGAAGTGGTCCCAAGTGGACGGAACGAGCGGCGCGAGCCGCACGTGGTCGCCCTGCTGGGGCCGGATGCCGAGCAGCCCGGACAGCACGAGGTCGTCGAACGTCGAGTGGTTGTAGTCGTCGCTGTGCCCGGGGGAGTCGTAGAGCCAGCGGTCTTCGTCGGGGTAATGCGCTTCGGCGACGTAGGGCACGCCGTTCTTCCGCTGGGTGAGGGCGTACCCGCGCAGCAGGGCGTAGTAGTCCTGCGTGGAGACGTAGGGCTGCGGGGGATAGTCGGTGAGCAGGTTCGCCAGGGCGGTGAGGGTTTGGCTCGTCGCGTAGGGCCAGCTCGGACCCGACCAGCGGCAGCACCCGTGCTGCACGTCGTGCATGAACCACGGGCTGCGCCGTTCGACGGTGGTGGGCCCGAAGGGGGCCGCGAAGCCCGCCGGGTCGGTCACCTGCGCCCACGCGGCCGAGGCACCGGCCGGGGCCATGTGGAAGTACCAGGGCACGTACCCCGTTTCTTCCCGGTCCGCGATCTTGGTGCGCGCGGGGTTGCCGTCCCGCATGACGTGCTTGTAGAACTGGTCGCCGCCGTCCCACAGGACGCGGTCCTGGTTCGCCTGCAGGGAGCGGGCATCCCGCTCGTACCGGTCGGCGAGCTGCCGGTCGCCGGGCGCGCCGCGCCGGCGCAGCAGGCTCGCGATGGCGAGCGCGTCACCGTACTGGTAGGCGTTGAGCGTCGGGCGGAACCCGGCGCCGCCGTGGTAGGGATCCGGGCTCTGGTAGGAACTCGCGGTGTACTCCATGGCGTCCCAGACCGGAACCTGCCAGTAGAGGCCGAGCTGCGCGTCGAACTGGGGTGACCAGGCCGCCCACTGCCGTTGCAGTTCGGGGAGCCGGTCGACGGCGAAGTCCCACCGGCCGTCGACGGCGGCCCGGGCGAGCACGGCGTCGGCGGCCCAGAACGAGTATTCGTGCGCCCAGTCGGTGGTGTTCTCGTTGAGGCCGTCGGTCGCCGGCTTGGCGCCCGCGCCGCTGCCGCGCAGCCAGTAGTCGACGTAGTCG
The DNA here is from genome assembly GCF_040638975.1 of Amycolatopsis sp. NPDC024027. Taxonomy (NCBI): domain Bacteria; kingdom Bacillati; phylum Actinomycetota; class Actinomycetes; order Pseudonocardiales; family Pseudonocardiaceae; genus Amycolatopsis; species Amycolatopsis sp. NPDC024027. The sequence continues at coordinate 194,534 of NZ_JBEZYY010000010.1, read as the reverse complement.
TCGAGGTACCGGTGGTCGCGCAGCCACCGCCCTTCGTAGAGGTGGTGCCCGGCGGCGGCGTCGATCCCGCCGCCGGGAGCGGAGTACCCGACCGGGCCGAGGAATTCGGAGACGATCCAGCCGTCCTCCGGGCCGGTGTACTTGAGGGCTTCCTTGTAGGTGCGCCACCGGTAGTAGTAGGTGTCTTCGATCGCCTTGTCCGGCAGGTCGATGAACGGGATGTTGGCCTCGTACCACCCGGGATCGCCGAAGCCGGCGAGCTTCGCGGTGTGGTCGAGCAGGTGCGTTCCGGGCCCGGGATCGGGGTACATCGGCGGCGGGGTCGCCTGGCCGGCCGCGGCGGGGACCACGGCCGCGGACAGCGCGAGGACAGTGGTGGTCAGGACCGTGCACAGACGTCGAAGCGAGCGCATGCTGACGCTCCTCATGCTCCTCGGGGACCCGGCACGGAGACGGTAGCCGGTCGGATACAACGTTGTAAATACTGCTTTACAACGTTGTATCCGGTTCTGCGGGTGGGTAGCCTCGGATCGTGCACCGCAGCCGGTTGTTCGGGATCTTCATCGACACGCCCACCGCCGAGGCCGGGGCGGCCGCGACGTTCTGGTCCGCCGCGCTCGGGGCGCGGGCCCGTCCGGTGGCGGGCGAAGAACAGTTCACCGCGCTCGACGGCGCCCTGCCCGGCTTGATCCTGGACGTCCAGGCGATCGACGGCGAACCCCGCTACCACGTCGACATCGAGACCGACGACGTGGCGGCGGAGGTCGCCCGCCTGACCGCTTTGGGCGCGGAACCGGTCTCCCGCTGGCTGGAGTGCCACACCCTGCGCGCGCCCGGTGGGCACCTGCTGTGCGTGGTCCCCGTGCACAGTGATCCGGAGACGTTCGAAAAGCTCGCCCGCGCCTGGCCGTGACGGACTCAGGGCCGCCAGGCCGGGTCGCGGCCGAGGAAGCCCATCAGCCGGTCCTGCGCCGGAGCGTCGTCGGCGACCGGTACCGCCGGCCCGAACTGCCCGCTGTCGCGCAGCAAGGACTCCATCGGCCGCATCCCGGCCAGCGTGGCGGCGCAGCGCTCCTCACCGAGGTCCGGCTCGCGGCCCAGCGCCTTGGCGAGATCCCAGGAGTGCATCCAGACGTCGTTGGTGTAGAACTGGTCGATCGCCTCGTCCACCGGCCGGTCGCCGGTGTGCGGGTTGCTGAGCACCCGCCCGGCCGGGTCGTCGAGGATGGCCTGGATGTCGGCGACGTGCTGCTTCCAGGCGCCGGCCGGGTCGGCGTCGACGGTCAGCGCCGGGAGTTCGATCCCGGCGCCCCGCAGGAATCCGCGCGGCCATTCGACCAGGTGCCGCACCACGTCGAGCGCGGTCCACTCCGCGACCGGGCTGGGGCGCGTCCAATCACCGGCCGAGGCCGATTCCGCCAGCTCCGTGAAGCGGGCGGCTTCCTGCGCGTGCCGCTGCGCGGGTCCCGTGGATGTCATTTCACGCCTCCTTGGCGAGCAGTTCGTCGAGCTTGGCGTACCCCTCGTTGACCCCGACATCCATGCCGCTGGCCAGCATGCCGTCCCGGGTCGCGAAGTCCGGTACCACGCTCAGCACCCGCAGCCGGGTGCGGCCGCCCTCGATTTCTTCCAGGGTCAGCGTTTCCAGGGCCACGCCGTCGGGCTCGCCGTCGTAGGTGAACGTCCACACGATCCGCTCGTTCGGCCGCACTTCGTGGAAGCTGCCGTGGAAAGCGGCGATCTCCTCGCCGCCGCGGTCGTTGGCGAAGGCCCACTCGCCGCCCGAGCGCGCGTCCCACCGCGTGATCCTCGTGGTGACCGAGTGCGGTCCGACCCACTGCGCGTACAGCTCGGGGTCGATGTGCGCGCGGAACACCTGCTCGGGTGCGGCGTCGAAGTCCCGGACGAGCCGGATCGTCGGGACCTTGTCGTCGGCCAGGATCTCGGTTTCGGGCGTTGGCACGGTCATGACGCGTCCTTTCGCGGCCGGGCTTCTTCGCCGGCCATGCGGCCCAGCAGGGCGTCGAGGCGCCGGTAGCGCTCCTCGGCCTGCCGCCGGTACCGCTCGATCCACTTGGTCATCAGGTCGAACACCTCGGCATCCAGGTGGACCGGACGGCGCTGGGCGTCCTTGCTGCGCGTGACCAGCCCGGCTTCCTCCAGCACCTTCACGTGCTTGGAGACCGCTTGGAGGCTCATGTCGTACGGCTCGGCCAGCTCGCCCACGGTCGCGTCCGCGCCGGCCAGCCGCGCCACCAGGTCGCGCCGCGTCGGGTCGGCCAGTGCCGCGAACACCCGGTTGAGCCGTTCGCTGTCTTCGTCCACCGGTTCGTCCTCAACTCTTCGGTTGAGCAGGACGGTAGGGGCTCTCCGGGATGTTGTCAACCTGATGGTTGAGAAAGGCCGGGGCTCCACGTGCGGAGCCCCGGCCGGGTGGCTCAGAAGTGGTCGGGCGTGTCGATGCGGCTCCGGACCAGGGCGCCGGACGCGGTCAGCCGGCCGGTGCCGTAGTCGCTGCCCGCGCAGGTGCCCGGTTGCAGCGCGGCACTGCTTTCGTCCGCGTCGGAGTACGTCCAGTTCGCGTAGCTGATCTGCAGCTGGTCGAGCAGATCCAGCCAGGCCGTGGTGCTGGACTGGTCCAGGGTGCCGCCGCCGGTGGCGGTCACCGTGCCGAACTCGGTGACGAACAGCGGCAGCTTCGCCGCCGCCCGGCTCACCGTGGCGCGGTAGTTGTCCTTGTGGCTGGCGGCGTAGAAGTGGAACGTGTACATGATGTTCGCGGCGTTGACCGGGTTGTTGACGATCTCGGTTTCGCTGGAGCCGTCGGAGACGCCGAGCGACGACCACCCGCGGGTGCCGACGATCACGACGGCGTCCGGGTCGGCGGCGCGGATCACCGGGATGACCTGTTCGGCGTAGCTCTTGATGGCGCCCCAGCTGACGCCGTTGGGTTCGTTGGCGATCTCGTAGATCACGTTCTTCCTGGTCGCGTTGCGCGCGGCCACCGCCGCGAAGAACGTCTTGGCGCGGTCGAGGTTGTAGTTCGGATCGCCCGGCGTGAGGGTGTGGAAGTCGACGATCGCGTACATGCCGCGTTCCTCGGCTTCGCCGACGAGGCTGTTGACCCGGTCGGTGAACCAGGCCGGGTTGGTCTCGTAGCCCTTTTCCTGCACGTACATGGCGATGCGGAGCAGGTCGGCGTGCCAGTCGTTCGCGAGCGCGTTCAGGGACGCGTCGTTGTAGCAGGAGTCGAACCACTGGAGGCCGTGCGTGCTCATGCCGCGCAGCTGGATCGCGCGGTTCGCCTCGTTGCACAGGTGGACACCGCAGACGTGCAGCTGCCCGTTGGCGGCGAGCGGCGTGCCACCGGGGGAGGGCGTGGTGGTGGTCGTCGTGGGCGTGGTGGTCGTGGGCGTGGCGGGCGTGGTGGTCGTCGTCGTCGACCCGGTGCAGGTGACGCCGTTCAGGGTGAAGGAAGTCGGAACCGGGTTGGCGCCGGTCGTGGTGCCGGTGAAGCCGAGATCGGTGGTGGCACCCGTGGCGAGGGTCCGGTTCCAGTCGGGGTTGGCCGCGGTGGCGGTCGCGCCGGACTGCGCCCAGGTGGCGTTCCAGCCCTGGGCGACCTTCTGGCCGCCGTCGGGGAAGGTGAACCGGAGCAGCCAGCCGGTGATCGCGTCGCCCAGGTTGGTGACCTTGACCCCGGCCTGGAAGCCGCCTTGCCACTGGTTGGTGATGGTGTAGTCGACGCGGCAGCCTTGCGCGGCGGCCGAGGCCTGGGGCATGGCCAGCACGGCGGTGCCGCCGAGAACCGTCGCGCCGGCGGCCGCCAGCGCGGTGATGGAGCGCTTCATTGAACTCCCTTGGGTCCGGTGTTCGAAGATTTCACCAGGCTGGGAGCGCTCCCAGGAATGAGAACATTCGGCGCCGGTATACGTCAAGACTTCCCGCCCTGATGCCCTGCGGGTATCACAGGCGCCGGAAGAGGTCTTGGACGTGGCCCTCCCGGCGGCGGGAGAGTGGGGAAGCATTCGAAAGGAGCAGGGATGAAGGTCTTTCTGACCGGCGGGTCCGGCTACATCGGCCGGGCCACGATCGCGGAGCTGGTGCGGGCGGGGCACGCCGTCGAGGCGCTCGCCCGCAGCGACCGCGCCGAGGCGGCCGTCACGGCGGCCGGGGCCACCGCCGTCCGCGGCGGGCTCGCCGATCTCGACGTCCTCGCCGGCGGCGCCGCCCGGGCGGAGGCGGTGATCCACCTCGCCCAGGCGACCTCGGGGGCGGAGGACCTCGACGCGGCGACGGCGATGGGCGGCGGCGGCCCGTACGTGCACACCGGCGGCACGTGGGTGTACGGCGACACCGGCGGGCTGCGGGACGAAACCGCGCCGTGGAACCCGCCGGCCGTGGTGGCCTGGCGCAAGCCGGTGGAGGACGCGGTGCTGGCGCGGGCGGTCCACCCGGTGATCGTGCGGCCCGGGCTGCTGTACGGCGGCGAAAACCGCCTGATCGACGCGTTCTTCGTCGAGCCGGGCCGGAAACGCGGGGCGATCCCGTACATCGGCGAAGGGGTCAACCACTGGGCACTGGTCCACGTCGACGACCTCGCCCGGTTGTACGTGGCGGCGTTGTCGGCCGAACCGGGGTCGGTCTACGTCGGGGTGGGCGGGGTGAACCCGGCCGCGAAGGAGGTTGCCGAGGCGTGCGCGCACGCGGCCGGCCTGGCCGGGAAGACGACGTCGATCACGCTGGAGCAGGCGCGGGCCGAGATGGGCCCGGTCGCCGACGCCTTCGCCCTCGACCAGGAGTTCACCCCGGCCAAGGCGCGGCGGGAGCTGGGCTGGGAGCCGTGGTACCCGGATCCGGTGCGGGTGCTCGCCGGCGGCTGAGCGGCCGCCGGGGGTAGCACCGGCGGGCCGTTGCGGCGTGCCCAGGCCCCGGATGTCTGACCCCGTCACCAGGGATTTCGGCCGTGAGTCGCGTACCGGCCGTCTGCTCCGTATGGTGTGCCCAGCCGGGGGGCGGGTCGACGTTCGTGGGAAAGCCGGGGAGCATGCAGCCGGAGGAGTGGCGGGATCTCGTCGACGGCCTGCCCGTCGTCGTGTGGGAGGCCGACGCCCGCAGCGGCGCCTTCTCGTTCGTCTCCGATGCCTCGCGCACTCTCCTGGGCCACCCGCCCGAGTCGTGGGCGGCCGATCCCGGGTTCGCCCTCTCCGTGGTGCACCCGCAGGACCGCGACCACTGCGCGCGGGCCCGGGAGGCGGGCCGGGCCCAGGGCGGCTACGAAGTCACCTACCGTGCCCTGACCGCCGACGGCCGGGTGGTGTGGCTCCACGAAATCGGGCGGGTGCGGCCGGGCGGCGAGGCGATCGGCGGCGTGCTGCTGGACGCCTCGGGACGGCGGTCCGAAGCGGAGCGGCAGCGGTTCCTCGCGGAGTTCGAACGGGGCCTGCAGGAACTCGACGACGCCGAGGACGTCATGGCCTACGCGGCCCGCAGCCTCGGCGAACACCTCGGGGCGGACCGCTGCGCCTACGCCGAAGCGGAAGACGACGAAGACCACTTCCTGATGAGCGGGGACCACGCCACCGGCCTGCCGCCGCTGCCCGGCCGCTTCGCCATGTCGGCGTTCGGGGACGGCTGCATGCGCGCGATGCGGGCGGGGCGCTCGTGGGTGGTCGCCGACAGCCGCCACGACGAGCGCCTCGAGCCGGCGGACCTGGCCGCCTACCGCGTGACCGGCATCCGCGCCGTCATCTGCGTACCGCTGCTGCGCGGCGGCCGGTTCGTCGCGGCGATGGCCGTGCACCAGGCCACGGTCCGGGAGTGGACGGACGCGGAGGTCGAGCTGGTCGAGCTCATCGTGAGCCGGTGCTGGGAGTCCATCCAGCGCACGCACGCCGGCCGCGCCCTGCGGGACAGCGAACAACGGCACCGGCTGCTGGTGGAACGCGCCACCGACGCGATCTGGGTGCTCGACCGCGACCTGCGGTTCGCCGAGATCAACCCCGCGGCCTGCGAACTGCTCGGGTACGCGCGCGAGGACCTGATCGGCACGCCGATCACCGACCTGCTCGACGAGGCCGGGAGCGAACGGTGGCGGCAGCTGATCGCCCGGCCGGGCGATGTCCGGGAGACCAGCGAAGTCGACCACGTGCGCCGGGCCGACGGCACGGAAACGGCGCTGGAGCTGAGCATCCAGGCCACCCCCTCGGGCGTGCAGGCGATCGGGCGCGACGTCACCGAGCGCCGGCGGCGCGAAGCCGAGCGCGAGCTCCTGCTGCAGCGTGAGCACGAGATCGCCGAGACGCTGCAGCGCAGCCTCCTGCCACGTGAACTGCCCGCCCTGGCCCGGATCGCGGCCGCGGCCCGCTACCAGCCGGCCGCCGTGCACGCCCAGACCGGCGGCGACTGGTACGAGCTGGTGGTCGTGGGGCCGACCCGCGTCGCGCTGTCCGTCGGCGACGTCGTGGGCAAGGGACCGCAGGCGGCGGCGGTGATGGGCCAGCTGCGCAGCGCGCTGGCCGGCAGCCTGCTCGACGGCCACGGCCCGGCCGCCGCCCTCGACCGCCTCGACGCCTTCGCGGCGCGCACGGCGGGGGCGGCCGGTACGACCTGCGCGTGTCTCACACTCGACTGGGAGACCGGCGAACTGCGCTGGGCCGTGGCCGGGCACCCGCCGCCGGTGGTCGTCGAGGAGGGCGGCGCCCGGCTGCTGTCCGGCGGCGGCGCCGTGCTCGGCGGCCCGGACCGGGCGCACCACCGCGAGAACGCCGTGACGCTGGCGCCCGGCGCCTCGGTGCTCCTGTACACCGACGGCCTCGTCGAGCGGCGCGACGAGCCGATCGACGAAGGACTGCGGCGGCTGTGCGAAGCCGCCGCCCGCGCGCACGCCGCCGAGCCGGAGCGGCTGGTCACCGCGATCGGCGCGGCCCTGCTCGACAGCGGGCAGGAGGACGACGTCGCCCTGCTGGCGATCCGCTTGGTGCCCCCGCCGCTGCGGCGCTCCGCGGCCGCCGAACCCGACGTGCTGCGGTGCCTGCGCGAGGACCTCGCGCGCTGGTCGGCGCTCGCCGGGCTGCCCGCGGAACTCCACCAGGACCTGAGCCTCGCGCTGGGGGAGGCCGTGGCGAACTCCGTCGAGCACGCCTTCCCGGAGAAGCCGGGCGAGGTGGCGTACTCGGTGACCCGCACGGCGGACGGCCGCCTCGAGGCGCTCGTCCGCGACGACGGCCGCTGGCGCCGCGAACCGGCGGACAACAGCCACCGCGGCCGGGGCATCGGGATCATCAAGGCGCTGTCCGAGGAATTCGGCATCGACCACGGCGGCGAGGGCACCGCCGTCCGGTTCCGCATCGCGCCGGAGCCGGGCGCCGCGCCGGAAAGCCCGCCCGTGCCACCGGAAATCGTGGTCCCGGCCACGGTGTCGGTGGACGAAGGCGGCCCGGGCCCCCTGGCCCTGAAGCTGACCGGCGACCTCGACCTGGCCACGATCGGCGAGGTCCGGGCGGCCGTCCTGGCCAGCGTCGAAGCCACGGCCGTCGAGTCCGTGGTCGTCGACCTGACCGGACTGCGCTACTTGAGCAGCTGCGGCATCGCCCTGCTGCTCGACGTCGCGGCGGTGGCCCGGCGCCGTGGCCTGGCCGTCACCACCCGGGCGAGCGAGGCTTCCGCGCCGCTGCGCATCCTCGAGCTCGCGGGCCTGATGGGGGCGCCGTCCGGAGCGTTCGTGGTCGAAAGCGTTGCGCCGTAACGGTGACACTTCGGTCGCATGGGGATGACCTTGCCGTGGCCACCGGGGCCGGCGAAGCCCGCCGGGGTGGCGTCCTGATCAGCGGCCCCGGTTGACCGCGCTGATGTCGTCCTGAAGCCGTTCACGGACATTCGAACCGGCGTCCCGCGGTGCGGGTGCCGCCGGCCGGGAGGGCTCGCCCGCCGGGCCCGGCACCGGGAACACCTGGTGCTCTCCGGGCAGCGGGACGCCGGGGCAGATGGTGGCCGCGGGCCGGCCGGTGCCGAGGTAGAAGCCGTTCACCAGATCGTCCACACAGGAATTGCCGCTGACCGCGTACTGGCCGTGGAAGGGTGACTCCGCCACCGAGATCATCGGGATCCCGGCCGCGCGCGCCGCCGCCTCCGCCTGCTCGTAGCCGGTCTGGGGATCGAACTCGCCCTGGACGACCAGGATGTTCTTCGCGGCTCGCGGCGAGAGCGTCGGCAGCTCGTGCTGGGGCGCGTCGGACCAGAAGCCGCACGCCTCGCTGAGGCCGTACGCCCAGCCGAACAGCGGGTAGGCCGGCCCCTGCAGGTCGCTGAGCAGCTTGTACCAGCTCGCGGTCCGCGTCGGCTGGTCGCCGCACGCCACCGCCAGCCGGGTACCCGGGACGTCGGCGTAGTCGGGTTCCGGCGGGTCCGCCGCCACGTCGGCCGCGGTCAGCCGGTCGGCCGGACGGCCGAAGACGGCCCGGGAGGCCCGGTCGAGGTCGGTCCGCAGCGCGGCGGGCGCGGGGGCGGCGGCCGCGCCGTCGAGCGCGGCCGCGCCCTTGGTGAGGACCAGCGCGCCGGTCAGCCACTGCCGGGGGCTGCCGTTGCCGACGAAGACCGAGTCGAAGACGTCGGGTGGCACGCCCTTGGCCTTGAAGAAGGTCCGCAGCCGTTCCCACTTGACGCGGACTTCCGCGGCGGTCTTGCCGAGCTGCTCCGGGAACCGCCGGGCCAGCCACGGCGCGTAGACGCGGTCGAACTGGCGCTGGTCGATCTTCGGGAACGCTTCGAACGCGGCTTGGAGACGGCCTTCGAAGTTCACGCTGGAGTCGAGGACCATCTTTCCGGCCTGCTCGGGGAACAGCGACGCGTACTTCGCGCCGAGCCAGGTGCCGTAGGAGAAGCCGAGGTAGTTCAGCTTCTCGTCGTTGAGCAGCGCGCGGACCAGGTCCATGTCGTGCGCGGTCTGCCAGGTGGTGATGAACGGCGCGAGCGCGTCGCTCTGGCACGCCTCGGCCAGCACGCGCGGCGTCCGCTGGTGCAGCGCGATGCTGGTCGCCGAGCGGTCGCGGGCGTCGAGGTCGTCGTCGTCCTGCGGCAGCCGCCCCAGCGGCACCCGGCACACGTATCCGGAGTCCGTGCCGCCTTCCTGGCCGGTGCCCCGGGGGTCCATCCCGACGATGTCGTAGTGCTCGTTCACCTTCGGTTCCAGGCCGGCCAGCGCGCCCGCGAGCGAAGTGCCCCGGCCGCCGGGGCCACCCGGGTTCACCAGGATCGCGCCCTGCCGGCTGCCGGTCGCCGGCACCCGGCTGATCGCGACCTGCAGGTCGGTGCCGGCCGACGGAGCCGCCCAGTCCCGCGGGACGGTGATCCGCGCGCACTGCGCTGCCGGGGACGGGCCTGTCCGCTGCTTGAACGGGCACGCGCCCCAGGAGACCTCCTGCCCCCGGTACGGCGCGAGCGGGTCGGGCGTGGTCGCGGCGGCGGGCGCCGTGGCCGCCACCAGGACCGAGACGGCCACCGCCAGCCCTGCTCGGGACGTTCGCACCGCAGTTTTCCTTCCTCACGCACCAGCCGTGAAGATCCAAGCACGCCCGGTGGGGGAGAAGCAGCACGAAGAGCGCGGATCGCGCCAGGGAACGCTCGATCCGGTGAACGCGGCCGGGCGGGTCAGGTGCGGTACGGGCCGTGGTTCCCGAGATCGGGGCTGATCCGCGGGTGCGGGCCGTCCTGGCCGGGCACCGGGGTGACGGCGGGGCGCCACGCCGGGTCCGTCGAGGCCGGCTCCACGACCACCTCGGTGGCCGGCCGGACGTAGGTTTCGGTGCCGCGCGGCTCGCCGTCGCGGTCCTGGAAGTGGTTCTCCACGATCCGGTCCTGCCGGCGCTGGGCGAGCACGGCCAGCGTGAGCACGTGGGCCACGGCCATCAGCAGCAGGAAGATGCCGAGCCGGCCGACCAGGGCGGCCGTCGACCCCGACCACTGCGGCCCGACGACGGAGAGCAGGGCGAGCACGCCGAAGGACACGAGGTGGAAGACGGTCACCACCATCCACGCCAGCGAACCGGTCCCCTCCCCGCCGTCCGGCCCGCTGAGGTAGCGCCGGCCACCGCGGTAGAGCACTTGGCCGTCGGCCACCACGAAGACCAGGCCGATGATCAGGAACCCGGTGAGGTCGTTGTCGGGCATGCGTCTCCTCCTCGTTTCCGGCGGGGTACCCGGCCGGGCCGGTGGCGGCCGGCGGTTCACCGGAACGAGCGAGGAGTCGGTCCGCTCACACCGGGAATCAATCCCGGCCGCCGGACGTCTGAGGTCGTGTGAAGAAGATTGGCTTCCTCTCGTTCGGCCACTGGTCGGCGAGCGCGCACTCCGAGACCCGGTCGGCCGCCGACTTCCTGCACCAGTCGATCGACCTGGCGGTGGCCGCCGAGGAGCTCGGCGTGGACGGCGCCTACTTCCGCGTGCACCACTTCGCGCAGCAGGCGGCGAGCCCGTTCCCCCTGCTCGCGGCGATCGGCGCGCGGACGTCGAAGATCGAGATCGGCACCGGCGTGATCGACATGCGCTACGAGAACCCGCTCTACATGATCGAAGACGCGGGCGCGGCGGACCTCATCTCCGGCGGCCGGCTCCAGCTCGGCATCAGCCGGGGATCCCCCGAGCAGGTGATCGAAGGCTGGCGCTACTTCGGCTACGCCCCCGGCGAGGGCGAGACGGACGCCGACATGGCCCGGCAGCACACCGAGGTGTTCCTCAAGCTGCTCGACGGCGAGGGCTTCGCCCAGCCGAACCCGCGGCCGATGTTCGCCAACCCGCCGGGCCTGCTGCGGCTCGAGCCGCACTCCGAGGGCCTGCGCGACCGCATCTGGTGGGGCTCCAGCTCCAACGCGACGAGCGTCTGGGCGGCGAAGCTGGGCATGAACCTGCAGAGCTCGACGCTCAAGGACGACGAGACCGGCGAGCCGCTGCACGTCCAGCAGCGCAAGCAGATCGAGGCCTACCGCGAGGCCTGGACGGAAGCCGGGCACGAGCGGGAGCCGCGGGTTTCGGTCAGCCGCAGCATCTTCGCGCTGACGAACGACCAGGACCGCGCCTACTTCGGCCGCGACCGCCACTCGCGCGACCAGGTCGGCATGATCGACGAGAAGACCCGGGCGATCTTCGGCCGCTCCTACGCCGGGGAGCCTGACGAGCTCGTGCGGCAGCTCAAGGAGGACGAGGCCGTCCAGGCCGCGGACACGCTGCTGCTCACCATCCCGAACCAGCTCGGCGTCGACTACAACGCGCACGTGCTGGAGAGCATCCTCACCCACGTCGCCCCGGAGCTGGGCTGGCGCTGAGGAACGGGCGGCCCGGTGGCGGCCGGGCCGCTCTTGCTCAGCCGTGGCTGACGTTCAGGCCGTAGAACGCGACCCGCGCTCCCTTGGTCGTGCTGCTCGAAGAGGACTGGTTGTACGAGCCGGCCTTGAAGTACTGCTTGTACGCCTTGAACGACGACGGGATGCCGTAGTGCGTGGTGCTCCCGTTGACCGTCAGGTCGATCGTGGTGCCGCCGGAAATCCCGATCGTGTAGGTCCACGTCTTGCCGACCGCGACGTGGCCGACGGTGTGGGCCGTCTGGCCGCCGTCGGGGGAGTTCTCGGTGCCGAGCACGATGTCCCCACTGGCCCGGTAGTACAGCTCCAGCAGCGGTTTCGTCGACGAGCCGCCGGTGCCGAGGTGCACCTGGCCGACGCACACGTTCGACGTCACCGAAACCACGCGCAGCGTCGCGCTCAGCTTGTGCGACCCGCTCAGCGACCAGTTCGCGGCGGAGCCGTCGCGGTTCATCTCGCGCAGCTCCGAGCGCGCGTAGTTCGAATTCGGCGTCGTGACGCCCTTTTCCGGTGCCCAGAAGGTCATCGCGCCGTCACGGGTGTCGGTGTAGAAGTAGCTGTCTTGGAAGCCGTCCGGGCCCTGCAGCCGGGACGAGGAGATGGTCGTCGGACTGCCCGGCGAGCCGACCGGCTCCTGCAGCTGCCAGACCGAGAGGTCGAAGTTGCCGCCCGGGGCCACGGACGGATCCGCCGCCAGTGCGGGGGACGCGGCGGCCACGGCCAGCGCCGGGATCGCCAGGAGGACGAGGAAAGCACGCACACGCATCGTGGGGTGTCCTTTCGCGGTGGAACGCACCATTCGTTCACGGACGTGAAATAAATGGTCTGGACAACCCGGCGGCGTGGACTCACGGTAGGTCGGCGATCGCCCCGGTGTCAAGATCGCCGCGCACACGGACGGGCCCGGCCGATCGCGGGGATCGGCCGGGCCCGTGCGGTGGTGGATCAGGCGAGGTCGAAGCGGTCGAGCTCCATGACCTTCGTCCACGCCGCGATGAAGTCGGCCACGAACTTCTCGCGGGCGTCATCGCTGGCGTAGACCTCGGCCAGCGCCCGCAGCTGCGAGTTCGAACCGAAGATGAGGTCGACCGCGGTGGCGGTCCACTTCACCTCGTCGGTCGTCACGTCGCGGATCTCGTAGACGTTCTCCGTCGACTCCGACGCCTTCCACCGGGTGCCCGGCGCGAGCAGGTTGGCGAAGAAGTCGTTGGTGAGCACGCCCGGCTGGTCGGTGAGGACGCCGTGCGCGGCACCGCCGTGGTTCGTCCCGAGGGAGCGCAGGCCGCCGACGAGGGCGGTCATCTCGGGCGCGGACAGGCCGAGCATGTAGGCGCGCTCGACGAGCAGCACCTCCGGCTGCAGCTTCTCGCCGGCCCGCAGGTAGTTGCGGAACCCGTCGGCGCGCGGCTCGAGCGGCTCGAACGAGTCGGCGTCGGTCTGCTCCTGGGAGGCGTCGGTGCGGCCCGGGTGGAACGGCACGGTCGTCTCGACGCCGGCGTCGCGCGCCGCCTTCTCGACGGCGGCCGAGCCGGCCAGCACGATGAGGTCGGCGAGCGAGATCTTCGCGCCGCCCGCCTCGTTGAACTCGCGCTGGATGCCCTCGAGGGTCTCCAGGACCTTGCCGAGCTGCTCGGGCTGGTTGACCTCCCAGTTGCGCTGCGGCTCCAGGCGGATCCGGGCGCCGTTCGCGCCACCGCGCTTGTCGGTGGAGCGGAAGCTCGCGGCCGACGCCCACGCGGTCGAAACCAGCTCGGAAACCGAAAGGCCGGAGTCCAGCACCTTCGCCTTGAGCGCGGTGATGTCGGCGTCGCCCACGAGGTCGCCCTCGGCGGCGGGCACCGGGTCCTGCCAGAGCTGCGGCTCGGCGACCCACGGGCCCAGGAAGCGGCTGACCGGGCCCATGTCACGGTGCAGCAGCTTGTACCAGGCCTTGGCGAAGGCCAGCGCGAACTCGTCCGGGTTCTCCAGGAAGCGGCGCGAGATCGGGCCGTAGACCGGGTCGAAGCGCAGCGACAGGTCCGTCGTGAGCATCGTCGGCTTGTGCTTCTTGTTCGGGTCGTACGGGTCCGGGATGATCTCCGGGGCGTCCTTGGCGACGTACTGCTTGCCGCCGCCGGGGCTCGTGGTGAGCTCCCACTCGAAGCCGAAGAGGATCTCGAAGAAGCGGTTGCTCCACTCGGTCGGCTTGTCGGTCCAGGTCACCTCGAGACCGCTGGTGATCGCGTCCGGACCCTTGCCGCTGCCGTGGGTGCTCAGCCAGCCGAGGCCCTGCGACTCCAGCGGGGCACCTTCGGGCTCCGGGCCGACGTGGTCGTCGGCGACCGCGGCGCCGTGGGTCTTGCCGAAGGTGTGGCCGCCGGCGATGAGGGCGACGGTCTCCTCGTCGTTCATCGCCATCCGGGCGAAGGTCTCGCGGATGAAGTGCGCCGCCGCCTCGAAGTCCGCGCTGCCGCGGGGCCCCTCGGGGTTGACGTAGATGAGCCCCATCTCGGTCGCGCCGACCTCGGGCGCCATCTCCGAGTCGCTGACGTAGCGCTCGTCGCCCAGCCAGTCGTCCTCCGGGCCCCAGATGATCTCCTCGGGCTCCCAGACGTCCACCCGGCCGAAGCCGAAGCCGAAGGTCTTGAAGCCCATCGACTCGAGGGCGACGTTGCCGGCGAGCACGAGCAGGTCGGCCCACGAGATCTTCTGGCCGTACTTCTGCTTGACCGGCCACAGCAGGCGGCGCGCCTTGTCGAGGTTGGCGTTGTCGGGCCAGCTGTTGAGCGGGGCGAAGCGCTGGTTGCCGTCACCGGCACCGCCGCGACCGTCGTGGATGCGGTAGGTGCCCGCGGCGTGCCAGCTCAGGCGGATCATCAGGCCGCCGTAGTGCCCGAAGTCGGCCGGCCACCAGTCCTGCGAGGTGGTGAGCACCTCGGTGACGTCACGCTTGAGGGCTTCGACGTCGAGCTTCGCGAACTCCTTGGCGTAGCTGAAGTTCTCGCCGAGCGGGTTGCCCTTCGCGGAGTGGGCGTGCAGCACCGACAGGTCGAGCTGGTTGGGCCACCAGTCCTTGTTCGTGCGCGGACGGCCGCCCGTCTTCGGCGTCGGGGAGTCGATCGCCGGGTTTTCGCTCTCGCTGCCGTGCGCGGTCACCGAGTCGTGCGCGACCGGGCAACCGGCCGCCGCCTTCTTGTCCACGCCCTGCGCGCTGGACGGGTTGTCCTGGGTGGAGCTCATTTACTTCCTTCCGGGAGCGGCGAATCATTTCGGGGGCGTCCGGCCGCGCACTCGGGGCAGGTGCCCCAGTAGACGACCTCCGCCTGGTCGATCACGTAACCGTGGTCGTCCGAGGCGGTGAGACAGGGGGTGTGGCCGACGGCGCAATCGACGTCGGCTATCGCCCCGCACGAACGGCACACGACGTGGTGGTGGTTGTCACCCACCCGGGTCTCGTAGCGGGCGTTCGCCCCGGCCGGCTGGATGCGCCGGATGAGCCCGGTGTCGGTGAGCGCCCGCAGCACGTCGTAGATCGTCTGGTGCGACACCGCCGGGTGCCCGGCCCGCACCAGATCGATCACCGTCTCGGTGTCGACGTGGGGATGGTCGCGCAGCGCGGCCAGCACGGCCAGCCGGGGCCGGGTGACCCGCAGCGAGACCGCCCGCAGCTGCGCTTCGAAGTCTGACATCGCCGCCGACCCTAGGGTGCTTTCTGGAATGAGTCAAGTTATGGCGGCGGCGGGATTGGGCCATCCGGGGTTCACGCTGAGTCAGCGGCATGGCTAGGCTCCGGGCATGCCGGACACGCAGTACGAAGACCTCCTCCGCCACGTCCTCGACACGGGCACCCGCAAGGGCGACCGTACCGGCACGGGCACGCGGTCGATCTTCGGGCATCAGCTGCGCTACCGCCTGTCCGAGGGCTTTCCGCTGATCACCACGAAGAAAGTCCACTTCCGCTCGATCGCCTACGAGCTGCTGTGGTTCCTGCGCGGCGACGCGAACGTCTCGTGGCTGCGCGAGCACGGCGTCACGATCTGGGACGAGTGGGCGGCCGAAGACGGTGATCTGGGCCCGGTCTACGGCGTGCAGTGGCGCTCGTGGCCGACCCCGGACGGCGGACACATCGACCAGATCGCCGACGTTCTGCGCACGCTGCGTGAGAACCCGGACTCGCGGCGGATCATCGTGTCCGCGTGGAACGTCGCCGACATCCCGCGCATGGCGCTGCCGCCGTGCCACGCGTTCTTCCAGTTCCACGTCGCCGACGGCAAGCTGTCCTGCCAGCTGTACCAGCGCAGCGCGGACCTGTTCCTCGGCGTGCCGTTCAACATCGCGAGCTACGCGCTGCTGACGCACATGATCGCCGCGCAGGTCGGGCTCGGCGTCGGCGACTTCATCTGGACCGGCGGCGACTGCCACATCTACGACAACCACGTCGAGCAGGTGCGCACGCAGCTGGCCCGGGACGCGCGGCCCTTCCCGACGCTGGAGCTGAAGCCGGCGGACAGCCTGTTCGAGTACACCTACGAGCACTTCTCGGTCGAGGGGTACGACCCGCACCCGGGCATCAAGGCGCCGGTGGCGGTGTGATCGGGCTGGTCTGGGCGCAGGCGGCGAACGGGGTCATCGGGCGGGACGGCGAGCTGCCGTGGCACCTGCCGGAGGATCTGCGGCACTTCAAGGAGCTGACCGCGGGGGCGGCCGTGCTGATGGGCCGCCGCACCTGGGCGTCGCTGCCGCCGCGGTTCCGGCCGCTGCCGGGGCGGCGCAACCTGGTGCTGTCGGCGACCCCGCAGGAGGGCGTCGAGACGTTCGCGGACCTGCCGTCCGCGCTCGCCGCGGTGACCGGTGACCTGTGGGTGATCGGCGGCGCGGCGGTGTACCGGGCCGCGTTGCCGATCGCGGACCGGATCGTGGTCACGGAGCTCCGGGAGTCCTTCGAGGGCGACACGTACGCGCCGGAGGTGGGGCGGCCGGCGGACTCCGCGGGGGAGTGGCTGGCGTCCTCGACCGGGCTGCACTACCGCTTCCTGACCTGGGGCTGAGGCCCGCTCCGCCGGTTCGGCCGCAGTGAATGACTCATTCCTGGCATCCGACGCCAGGAATGAGTCATTCACTGTACTTGCCGAGGCGGACCGCCGCGCTATACGGTTGGCGCGAACTAGAACACGTTACAATTCTAGTGGCCGGTCGTAGCGAGGAGCGGACATGGCGAACAGGGCGGCGCGCGGCGACGAGGCCGACTACGTCGTCGTCGGGTCGGGGAGCTCGGGCGCGACGATCGCGGGACGCCTCGCCCAGGCCGGGGCCAGCGTGATCGTCCTCGAAGCCGGGAAGAGCGACGAGCAGCTGCTCATCAAGAAACCCGGGCTCGTCGGGCCGATGCACGCCGTGCCGCAGCTCAAGAAGCCGCTCGACTGGGGCTATTACGGCATTCCGCAGAAACACGTTCTCGATCGCCGGATGCCGGTGCCACGCGGCCGGGTCGTCGGCGGCTCCAGCTCGATCAACGGCATGGTCTACGTCCGCGGCAACCGCGCCAACTTCGACTCCTGGGCCGCCGAGGGCAACACCGGCTGGGACGCCGACAGCGTCAACGCGGCCTACAAACGCATGGAGGACTTCGAAGACGGCGAGAACGCCTTCCGCGGCGCGGGCGGGCCGATCCGGGTCACCCGCGCGAAGAACCCCCAAGAGGGCTCGCTGCAGTTCGTCGACGCCACCGCCGACGCGCTCGGCTGCAAGATCCTCGACGACTACAACGCCGAGTCCCAAGAAGGCGTCAGCCGGATGCAGCAGAACGCCGCCGACGGCCTGCGCTACAGCGCCTCGCGCGGCTACCTCCACAACCTCGCGTCCCCGACGCTGGAGCTGCAGTCCCGGGTGCTGGTCGAGAAGGTGCTCATCGAGAACGGCCGCGCCGTCGGCGTCGAGGTCCTCGACCGCGGCCGGCGGCGCACGATCCGGGCCGCCAAGGAGGTCATCCTCTCCGCCGGCGTCATCGGCTCCGCGCAGCTGCTCATGCTGTCCGGCATCGGCCACGCCGAGCACCTGAAGGAACACGGCATCGGCGTCGTCGCCGACCTGCCCGTCGGCGACAACATGCACGACCACATGTTCCACGCCCTGACGTTCCACGTGACCACCAGCAAGAACAAGGGCACGGCGCCGTACTTCGCCCGCGGCCTGGCCCGGGAGCTGCTGCGCCCCGGCACGACGTTCCTGGCGAACTCGGTCTTCGAGGCGGTCGCGTTCCTGCGGACTTCGCAGGCCGGGGCGATCCCCGACCTGCAGCTGCACCTCCTGCCGTGGGCATACGTCTCGCCCAATCAGGACGCGCCGATCCGGCACGACGTCGACAAGCGCCCCGCGCTCACCGTGCTGACGACGCTCATCTACCCGAAGAGCCGCGGCACGCTGCGCCTCACCTCGGCCGATCCCGCCGCGGCACCGGACATCGACTTCCGGTACCTGTCCGACCCGGCCGACCTCGAGCTGCTCGGCGAAGGCTCGGAGATGGTGCGCGAGATCTTCGCGTCCAAGGCGTTCAAGGGCGCGGTCAAGGAAGAGATCCACCCGGGCAAGGACCTGAAGGGCCAGGCCCTGCGCGACGCGATCCTCAACCGCGCGACCTCGGTCTACCACGGCGTCGGGACCTGCCGGATGGGCGTCGACGAACTCGCCGTCGTCGGCCCCGACCTGCGCGTGCGCGGGGTCGAGGGCCTGCGGGTCTGCGACGCTTCGATCATGCCGTCGATCACTGGCGGCAACACCAACGCGCCCTGCATCATGATCGGGGAAATGGGCGCCCAGCTCGTCCTCGGGAGCAAGTCATGACCGTCACGCCGCTCGAACTCGCCCGTCCGGCGTCGGTCACCGACGCGTTCCTGCAGCAGCTCGTGGCCCGGGTGCCCGGCTCGTCCGGCGCGACCTGGAAGCTCACCGAGGTCTACACCGGCGACGTGCTCGTCGAGCTGCCGCAATCCACACCGGAGGACATCGAGCGGGCGTTCGCCGTCGCGCGCGAGGCCCAGCGGAAGTGGGCCGCCACGCCGGTCAAGCAGCGGCTGGCGGTGTTCCGGCGGGCGCACGCGCTGTTCGTCGAGCACGCGCGGACCGTCGCCGACCTCATCCAGGTCGAGAGCGGCAAGAACCGGCGGATGGCGATCGAGGAGACCTGCGACCCGCCGATGGTGATGAGCCACTACCTGAAGCGGGCCGCGAAGCTGCTGGCGCCGACGAAGCGCGGCGGCCCGGTCCCGATGCTCACGACGTCGACCGAGGTCCGGCTGCCCAAGGGGGTCGTCGGGATCATCGCGCCGTGGAACTTCCCGTTCGCCACCGGGGTTTCCGACGCGATCCCGGCCCTGATGGCCGGCAACGCGGTGGTGCTGAAGCCCGACAACAAGACCGCGCTGTCGCCGCTCTACGGCGTCCGGCTGCTCGAGGAAGCCGGCTTGCCCGAGGGGCTGTTCCAGGTGGTGTGCGGCGAGGGCCCGGACGTCGGCCCCACGCTGATCGACCGCGCCGGCTACGTGATGTTCACCGGTTCGACGGCGACCGGCCGGGTGATCGGCGAGCGGGCGGGCCGCAACCTCATCGGCTGCTGCCTCGAGCTCGGCGGCAAGAACCCGATGATCGTGCTGGAGGATGCCGATCTTTCCGAGGCCGTTCCGGGCGCGATCTTCGGCGCGTTCGGCAACACGGGCCAGATCTGCATGCACATCGAGCGGATCTACCTGCCGGAATCCCGGTACGAGGAGTTCAAGACGGCGTTCGTGGCGGCGGCCTCGGCCCTCGACGTCCGCGCGGCGTACGACTTCGGTCCCGACATGGGCTCGCTGGTCTCGGTCGACCACATGCGCCGCGTCAAGTCCCATGTGGACGATGCGGTCGCCAAGGGCGCCACGGTGTTGTGCGGCGGCAAGCCCCGCCCGGACCTCGGCCCGGCGTTCTTCGAGCCGACGATCCTCGAGGGCGTCACGTCGGAGATGCTTTGTGGCGTCACCGAAACGTTCGGCCCGGTGGTGGCGCTGCACAAGTACCGCACCGTCGACGAAGCCGTGGCGCTGGCCAACGACACGGACTACGGCCTGAACGCGTCGGTGTGGAGCACCGACGTCACCGCGGCGCGCGCGGTGGCGGCCCGGATCGAGTCCGGCAACGTGAACGTGAACGACGTCCTCGCGACCGCGTACGCGGCCAAGGGAACGCCGTCGGGCGGGGTGAAGAACTCCGGCGTCGGCGCCCGGCACGGCGATCAGGGGCTGCTGAAGTACACCGACGTGCAGAACCTGGCCGTGCTGAAGAAGCAGGTGATGGGGCCCCGGCCGGGGCAGGGGTACGAGAAGTACGTCGAGAGCATGCTTTCCGGGCTGAAGCTGATGCGGAAGCTGCGGATCCGGTAGCGCTCAGCCGTCCACGAGCAGTCCCCGCAGCGGCCCCTGCAGCCGGGCCGCGCGGCGCGAGGCGCCCGGCAGCAGTACCAGCCGGTGGGTCCGCTGCTCACCCCGGCGTTCGCGCTCGGCCTGCTCTTCGGCCAGCGGCCGCCACAGGTGGTCCACGATGTCCGCCGGTTCCCGGTCCTGCAGCTCGGAGACCGGCCGTCCGAGGTGCTCGGCCCACAACCGCAGCCGGGTGGCCCGGACCACCTCCGGGTCGTCGGTCGCGATGTTCACCTCGGTGTCGTTGAACAGCGAATGCTCGTTCAGGTTCGCCGAGCCCACGGTGAGCCACGAGTCGTCCACGATGCCGAGCTTCGCGTGGACGTACACCGGCGCCGCCGAGTCGCCGTCGTGGGCGCTGATCGTCGTGGCCAGCAGGCGGCGGTGGCCGTCGTCGGCGTCGAGCAGCCGGCCCAGCTGGCCGCGGGTGGTGTCCGAGCCGTTGCTCGGCTTGCGCGGCAGCAGCAGGACCACGCGAAACGCCTCGTCCGGCGGGTTCCGCAGCTTGTCGAGCAGCACCTCGGCGATCTCCGGCGACCACAGGAACTGGTTCTCCAGGTAGATCAGCCGCCGCGCCGAGCGCAGCGCGCGCAGGTAGCCGTCGAGGACGGTGAACTCGCCCTTCGGCAGGAAGCCGTAGGTGTCGTTCGGCACCGTCCGCAGCAGCTGGACGCGGCTGCCGCCCACCGGCTCCGGGACCGCCGGCTGCGGCAGGTCCTCGCCCGCCACCTCGGTCCACCGCCGCCGGAAGTGGTCGGCGACATCGGCGACGACCGGGCCGTCGAGCCGCGCCATCAGGTCGTGCCACCCGATCGGCCGCGGCGGGTGGTCCGGGCTGTCGTGCCGGTCGCCTTCCAGCGCGGTGAGGTCCACCCCGCCGACGAACGCGACGGCGTCGTCGACGATCACCAGCTTCTCGTGGTGGCAGTGCATCGTCCGCTCGCGGGCGTCCAGCACGCAGCGCACGTCGGTGCCCTCGGTGAACTTCCGCCGTTCGGACCGCGCCAGCTTCCGCGACGGCTGGAACGCGGGGAACGGCGGACCGGCCCACAGCAGCACCCGCACCTCGACCCCCCGCCCGGCGGCCTCGGCGAGCAGCGTGCGCAGGGTGGGCGAGCCGGGCTCCCGCGTCAGCCGGAAGTCGGCGCTGGCGTGCCAGTTGGCGATGTGAATGTGCGACTTGGCCGACCGGATGGCCTCGGCGACGGCGGGCAGCGACTCCTCACCGTCGATCAGCACCTCGACGCGGTTGCCCTCCCGGACCGGCGCCCGGCCGCCGAGCGGGTCTTGCGCCCCGCCGGGTTCGAGGACAGCACCCCAGCCGAGCCGGTGCAGCCGCCGCCGGTGGTGGGCGCACAGGACACTCTCGAGCCCGTCGCCCAGCCGTTCGTCCACCTTGTCCAGAAACGTCTTCACCCGTCCCATATCACTACAGATCGGCCCGGCCCGCCGTGCAGTGACGCTCCGTCAGAGGTCGAGCACCAGCCGCGGCGAGCAGGATCGTGACACACAAAGCATCATCACCTCGTTCTCCAGCCGCTCATCCGCGGTCAGCACCGAGTCCCGGTGGTCCGGTGTCCCGCCGAGCACGCCCGTCTCGCAGGTGCCGCACGTGCCCTCCCGGCACGACGACAGCACCGTCACCCCGGCTTCCTCGACCACCTCGAGGATCGACCGGTCCGCGGGCACCGGCAGCACCCGCCCCGACCCGGCCAGCTCCACCTCGAACGCCGTCCGCGGGCTTTCGTCCAGCCGTGCGGTGAAGCGTTCGACGTGCAGATTCGCCGGGCCGAGCGCCTCCACCGCGGCCAGCAGCGGTTCCGGGCCGCAGCAGTACACCGCCGTGCCGGGCTGGGCCGCGGCCAGCAGCGTCGGCAGGTCCAGCAGGCCGTGTTCGTCCTGGGGCCGGAACGACACCCGGCCGCCGTGGCGCGAGAGTTCTTCGGTGAACGCCATCGATCCGCGAGTCCGGCCGCCGTAGACCAGCTGCCAGTCGCGGCAGGCCGCGGTGACCCGGTCGAGCATCGGCAGGATCGGCGTGATGCCGATGCCGCCCGCGATGAACAGGTAGCGCTCGGCGTCCACCAGCGCGAAGTGGTTGCGTGGCCCGTCCGCCTGGAGAAGATCCCCGGCGAGCAGCGAGTCGTGCACGTACGCCGAGCCGCCGCGGCCGTCGGGCTCCCGCAGCACCGCCACCTGGTACGCCGACCTGTCCTCGGGGCGGCCGCACAGGGAATACTGCCGCACCGAGCCGGGCAGGACGAGGTCGATGTGCGCCCCGGGCTCCCACGGCGGCAGCTGCTCGGAGCCCGGCGCGCGGAGCGTCAGCCGGACGACGCCGTCGGCGAGCTTTTCCTTGCGGTCCACCAGGAGTTCGAGGGTCATGAGTGTCCTTCGGGGTGGGCGAGCAGCCAGTCCCACAGCTGCACGGGGTCTTCGAACTCGCGCTCGGCGCCGCAGTGGCAGACCGCGCGCAGCCGGTCGGTGCCGAGCACCCAGTGGATCCGGTGGACGCGGTCCCCGGCGAGCATCGGGCGGTTCACGACGTGACCGGCGCAGTCATCCGCTGCAGCATCCGGCGGGCCGCCAGGCCGCCGGTGTCGATGTTGATCGACAGCTCCTGGTACCCGTCCGGTTCGGTGGCGATCACCCGCTCCAGGACGTCGAGGGCTTCGACGTCCTGCAGCACCACCGTGCGGTTGTTCTCCGCGAGGAACGCCGACACGCCTTCGTCGTCGAGCGCGAAGTCCCGGGCCACCGCCCAGAAGTCGTGCGTGGAGTGCTCGGTCTCGGGCGTGATCGCGTAGACGACCTCGACGTGGAAGGCGTCCGGGTCGCTGCCGTCCGGGTTCGGCACGGACCCGACCGGCGCGATGCGGCTGTGCAGCTTGTACAGGCACGGCGGGGTGTACTCGATGTCCTGCCAGCGCGTGATGCGGCCCTCCAGGCCGGTCGACTTGGCGTAGAAGGGCGGGCACGCCGCGTCGGCCATGTGCCGCGAGACGTAGACGACGCCGGCCTCCTCGTCGACCTCGGTCGTGATCGGGGTTTCGGCGACCTCCGGCGTGCCGATGTAGCCGCCGTGCAGGTAGGTCTCGTGGGACAGGTCCAGCAGGTTGTCCACCAGCAGCGAGTACCGCGCCTTCAGCGGCTCCAGCCCGCAGACCGTGGTGTAGTCCGGCGAGGCGAGCCAGGGCGCCCGCGGAATCGCGGCCGCGTCGGCCTTCGACGGGTCGCCGATGAACACCCAGACGAAGGAGTCCTGCTCCACCAGCGGGTAGTGCGTCAGCCGTGCGGTCCGCGGCACCCGGGTCTGCCCGGGCACGGCCACGCACTTGCCGTCCACGCCGTAGGTGAAGCCGTGGTAGCCGCAGACGACCTGGTCGTCGACCAGCCGCGAAGGCGCCTGTGACAACGGGAACCGCCGGTGGACGCACCGGTCGGCCATCGCGGTGACGCTCCCGTCGCGGGTCCGCCAGAACAGGATGGGCTCGCCGCAGATGGTGCGGCCGAAGAGTTCCTGGCCGATCTCGGAGCCGTAGGCGGCGACGTACCACTGGTCGCGGGGAATGGCGCTCATCGGGGACGTCCTTTCGTGGTGGGCCGGGTCACAGCCTGGGGGAACGGCCCCGGCACCACGAAGGGCTATTTCATAAGATGGAAAGAGCGCGTGAAATCGCCCGGGCGCTGGTCATGACCAGCGGAGCCAGCGCGTGCGGCGACACGCTCCCGTACCGCACGACGAGCGACACCGCCGCGACGACCTGGCCCCGCGCGTCGTGGATCGGCGCGCCGACCGACAGCGCGTCGAGGGTCACCTGGCGCTCGCTGATGGAGAACCCGTGCGTCCGCACGTCGGCCAGCATGTGCCGCACCCGGTCGGGGTCGGTCACGGTCTCGCTGGTGTACCGGTCGATCGGGCGGCCGAGCACGTCCTCCTGCACCTCGGCGGGGGCGTGCGCGAGCAGGACGAGCCCGACGCCGGTCGCGGTCAGCGCGAACCGGCCGCCGACGCGGGTCAGCACCGGCACCGCCCCGGTCCCGGCGATCCGCTCGATGTACACCACCTCGGTGCCTTCGCGGACGGCCAGCTGGACGTTCTCGCGCGTGATCTGGGAGAGGTCCTCCAGGAACGGCAACGCGAGTTCCCGCAGGCCGAGGCCTCGCGGCGCGAGCGAGCCCAGCTCCCACAGCCGCAGCCCGACCCGGTAGACGCCGGTCTCGTCGCGCTCCAGCGCACCCCACTCGCAGAATTCCCGCAGCAGCCGGTGCGCGGTCGCGGCCGGCAGCCCGGTCCGGCGCGCGACCTCGCTCAGCCGCAGCGCCGGCCGGTCGGGCGAGAACGCCTCGAGCACTCGCAGCGCGCGCCCCAGCACCGGCCCGGTGGCTCCGGGCAGACGACCTCGGTGCGGCACGGCGACCTCCGGCGGATGGGTTCGGGCGTCCACTATGCCCCGCGCGGCGCCGGTGCACGATCTCGCTCGGCCGCCCCGCCTGGCTGGCCGGGGGAGAACGCCTCAGGGCTCGCAGTGCGCCCTGGTACTGGTCCCGGTGGCGCTGGGTGCGATCTCGCTGAGTCCGGAGGTCCCGCCGGGCTGCCGAGAGGGTCTCCAGGGCCGGTTGCGCGCGCCCTGGTTCAGGCCCCGGTGGCACCAGGCCCGGTGACGGCAGGCTGACGTGCAGTGAATGACTCATTCCTGGCGTCTGACGCCAGGAATGAGTCATTCACTGCGTAGGAGTGACCCGCTGAGCGGGAACCGCGACCGCCCCCAGCCCCAAAGCCGGCCGGTCTGCGAGAACCCCACCGGAATCCGCACCGCGCCAGCACCGGCCCAGACCGGCACAGCGACCTCCGGCGGCGACGGCTCAGAGGTCCACGATGCCCCGCGCCGCCCGGCGCGCGGCGGTGGCGTCGCGGCGTTCCTCGAACCGGGACGCCTGGCTGTCGAGGCCCTTGATGAACGTGGCCAGTTCCTCCCGCGCGGCCTCGCCGACCGCGCCGAGGCCGGTCAGGTCGAAGACCTTCCAATACCGCAGCAGCGGCTGGACGACGTCGTCGTGGTGGATGCGCAGGTCGTAGATGCCGGCCTTGGCCATCAGCGCCGCCTTGCGCTGGAAGCTCGGGATCACCGCGCCCGGCATCGCGAAGTTCACCACCTCGTCGGTGATCGCGCGCATCATCGCGTCGGGCGAGATCTCCAGCGCCGCCTTGACGAGGTTGCGGTAGAAGACCATGTGGAGGTTCTCGTCGGTGGACACCCGGGCCAGCAGCCGCTCGGCCAGGGGGTCCTGGGTGTAGCGGCCGGTGTTGCGGTGCGAAAGCCGGGTCGCCAGCTCCTGGAACGAGACGTACGCGCAGACGTTCAGCAGCGGCTTGTCGCCGGTGTCGTACCCCGCCTGCATGGTCTCCATCCGCATCCGCTCCAGCTCGACGGGGTCGACGGCGCGGGTGACCAGCAGGTAGTCGCGGATGCAGATGCCGTGGCGGCCCTCTTCGGCCGTCCACCGGTGGACCCAGGTGCCCCACGCGCCGTCGCGGCCGAACGCGCGCTCGATCTCGCGGTGGTAGCTGGGCAGGTTGTCCTCGGTGAGGAGGTTGACCTCGAGGGCCGTGCGCGCGATCGGGGTCACCCGGGACTGCTCCGGGTCCCACGCCTCCCCGCCGAGCTCGGCGAAGTCGCGCCCCTGGCTCCAGGGGACGTACTCGTGCGGCATCCACTCCTGGGCGGCGGCGAGGTGCCGGTTCAGGTTCTCTTCGACCGTGCCTTCCAGTTCGTGCAGCAAGCGGGTCGTTTCGGGGACCGGCATAGGGAACGTCCTTCCGTACCTACGCAACCGTAACTTACGGTGTCGTAGGATACGACAACGGACGCTGGCGCCGGGTGGTTCCCGGAGCTCAATGCGCAGCGGGCACCAGGTCGAAGACGTAGTCCTTGAGGAGGGGCCCGAAGAAACTGTTCCCGGTGATTCGCACCACAGCGCGCCCGGGAACCCCGCGAGCCTGGCCGATGATCTCGCACTTCGCGGCCGGATCGGCCGGCACCACCTTCGTGATTTTCGGGGACGTACCGGCCGCCACCGGGATGGTGTAGGACGCCGCGCCGGCGTCGAAGCCGCCGATCGTCCGGCCGCCGAGCACGATCGCGATCGAGAGCGGCCCGGCCGTCGGGACCGGCAGGCCATTGAACTCCTGCCAGTAGCGCACGCAGGTGTCGCGCCAGGTGCCCGCGTCGGCCTCGTGGGCGGCGAGCTTGGCCCGCACCTCGGCGAAGCGCCGGGCGTCGACGTGGGGTTCGAGCGAGTCCCACGCCCGGCGCATCCACGACACGTAGTGGACGCCCGTCTGGTAGCGGTACACCAGCTCGTCCCAGAAGATCCGGCCGTTGCGCAGCCGCCGGTCCCACGGCACGTGGTGGAACCACATCAGCAGGTTTTCGGGGACGGTCTCGATGTCGGCGTACCGGGCCGCGAGCACCGGGAAGTACTGCGCGGTGAAGCCGCTGCCGGTGGGGGAGCGGTCGTAGCCGAGCCCGGTGCGGTCGGCCCGGTTGTAGTACACCGGGCTCCAGTCGTCCCGCGCCAGCCGTTCGGCGGGGTTGGGGCCGTAGTGGTCGCTGGAGCGGAACTGGTGCGCGACGCCGAGCGGGGTCTGGTAGCTCACCAGCGCTTCCCGCGAGCCCATCATCATCGTCACGATGGTCCGGACGGCGAAGTCGCGGTTGCCCCACGTCAGCCGGACCCAGTCTTCGGCGATGCCGCGGGCGTCCAGGGTCCAGTCCCACGCCAGCCTGCCGAAGGCGTACAGGTTCGCCTGCGCGAAGTGGTGCCCGGTCAGGTCGTCGGCGTTGCCGAAGTTGGCCACGCCGACGATGGCGCTGTCGGGGTGGCCCTGGGCCGTGCCGTCCACCACGTGCCCCACCAGGCGCTTCGCCAGCAGCCGGCCGTGCTCGTCGGTGGCGAACGTGTCGGACTTGAGGACCTCTTCCCAGAGCGGGCCGAGGTAGCACAGCATCGTGTTCTGCCCGGTGTACTCCTGGGTGACCTGCAGTTCGATGGCCTGGTTGGTGTGTTCCATCCGGCCGAAGAGCGGGTTGGCCGGCTCCCGGGCCTGGTAGTCGAGCGGGCCGTTCTTGGTCTGCAGGAACACGTTCGCGGCGAACCGGCCCTTCGTGCCGTCGGGCTGGACCTCTTCGTCGATCGGGCCGAACTCCAGGTAGGCGCGCTTCAGCCGGTCCGCGTCCACGTCGGCGTTGTAGACGAAGGTCCGCCAGAAGATCCGCATCCCGAGCGGCGCCACCGCCGCCGCCATCCCGTTGGCGCCGTCGCCGTGGTCGTAGCCCAGGTCCTGGGGCCCCGGCTGGCCCTCGGAGTTCGCCTTCACGGTGAACCCCATGAAGTCGGGGATCGCCGCCTGCAGCTGCCGCGCCCGGCGGGTCCACCAGCCCTGGAACTCCGCGCTGTAGGGATCCAGCTGTTCCCGCGTGAGGGTGTCCGGCGCGAACCGGGCGTCGGTCGGGGCCGCGTAGTTGATGGAGACGGCCAGCTTGATCCCGTACGGGCGCAGCGCGTCCGCCAGTGCGGCTTCCTGCTCGATGGCGGCCGAGGTGAGGTAGAAGCTGTTGGCGTTGACGTTGTTGATCGTGATGCCGTTGATGCCGACGGAA
Organism: Amycolatopsis sp. NPDC024027; assembly: GCF_040638975.1. NCBI lineage: Bacteria > Bacillati > Actinomycetota > Actinomycetes > Pseudonocardiales > Pseudonocardiaceae > Amycolatopsis > Amycolatopsis sp. NPDC024027. The sequence goes on along the minus strand of NZ_JBEZYY010000010.1, from coordinate 167,090 downwards.
GCCATCGCCCGCGCCGCCACCAGGTACCGGTCGAGGATCACCGGCAGGTTCAGCCCGGCGGAGGCGCCGGTGGCGGTGAAGTCGAAGATCGCCCCGTTCTCGCCGTTCAGCCCGCCGGTGCCGGCCGGGTTGTTCCCGGCGTAGAGGCGTTCGGTCTCCCAGTAGTTCAGGTACCGGTGGTTGATCCGGGGGACCGACGAGAGGTCCAGGCCGATGATCGGTTGCTGTGCCTGGAGCCGCCGGAGGAAGGCGAACGTCCCGTAGAGCGCGGCGACCTCGGTGTTGCCGGCGATGACGACGGCCCGGTGCCCGCCCCGCGACAGCGAGCGGATGAGGTACCCGTCGGTGCCGAGGGGCGCCAGGTCGCGCGGGGGAACGAGCCGGCGCACGAGGGGCGAGCTCTCCGGGGTGCCGACGACCACGGCGCGGTCGGGGAACCCGCCCTGCACCGGTACCGGCCGCCCCAGCAGCCCGCCGAGGCCCCGGGCGAGCTCGTCCCGTGCCGCGGCCAAGGTGCTCCGCACCAGGTGCTCGGTGGAGCCGGGGGCCATGCTCAGGTTCGCCGTGTGGCGGTGGACCAAGGTGTGCTCGGCGTTCTCCACGACGATCGCGCCGAGCGTGGCCCGGTACCGGGCGAGGAGGCCGGGATCGGCGACCCGCTCGTAGCGCAGCCACAGGTCCGAGCCGTCGTAATCGCCCGGGAAGGCGCCCGGCGGAGCCGCTTGTGCCGGAGCGGCACCGAGCATCGAGGTGGCCACGGCAGCTCCGCTGCCGATCAGGAAGGAACGCCGGCGCAGCCGGCTCTGCTCGTTCTCGTCGCTGAGAGACACCGTGCCCCCATCGTGTGCACGAGTATTCAGTTCGGTTCTCGCACTATTGCGGGCGGGTCCCACGCTGTCAAGAATTGGCTGTATACCAGGGAATCTCGAAAGTTTCGGCGTGTCGGGGGCAGCGTGCTCCGGCCCCGATGAGCGGCCGTGTCAGACTTCGCGGCGATGCTCACCCCAGCCGATCTCGCCGACCTGCTCGATTGTGAGCACCGCAGCGTCCTCCTCCAGGCCCTGGCCGCGGACCTGCCGGGAGCGCCGCGGCCCGCGCCCGCCGAACCGGACCCGCGGCGCGGGCACACGACGGCGATGCTCGCCGGATTCCGCGCCGGCGGGCGCGAGGTCGCCGAGATCGACGTCCAGGACACCGCGCTCGCCGCGAAGGCGACGGAAGAGGCGTTGCGGTCCGGGGTCCCGGTGCTCCACCGGGCCGTCTTCCTCGACGGCGAGTTCTCGGCGCAGGCGGACTTCCTGGTCCAGGACGGCGAAGGCCGCTACGAGGTCTACGACGCGACGCCGGTCCGGCAGGCGACGCCGGCCGCGGTGGTCCGGCTGACGGCGTGCGCCGACGCGATCACCCGCGCCGGCTGGCCCGCCGGGCCGCACCTGCACCTCCGGCTGACCGACGGCGGCACCCGGACGCTGCGCGTCGAGGACTTCCGGCCGCTGGTGGACCGGCTGCGGACGCGGCTGGCCGGCCGGCCGCCGCGGCTGCCGGTGCCGCTGTGGGCCGACGAACGCCCGGCCTGCGCCGGTTGCGGGTTCGCCCGGCACTGCGCGGCCGCGCGGGAAGCCGATCGGGACCTCTCGCTGGTGGCCGGGATGCGCGGCGACCAGCGCCGCAAGCTGGTCGCCGCCGGGCTCGGCTCGATCGACGCACTGGCCGCGGCCGGCCCGGCCGACCGGCCGCGGGACCTGTCCGTGACGGCGTTCGCGACCCTGCGCGCCCAGGCCGCGCTGCAGGTCCGGCAGGACACCACCGGCGAGGTCGCCTACGAGGTCGTCGACCCCGACGAGCTGGCCGCCCTGCCGGCCCCCGCCCCGGGCGACGTGTTCGTCGACCTGGCCGGCGATCCGCACGCCCTCGCCGGCGAGGGCCTCGAGTACCTGTTCGGCGCGGTCGGCGACCGGGAGTTCACGCCGTTCTGGGCGCACAGCCGAGCCCAGGAACGGCGGGCGTTCGAGGAATTCGTCGACTTCGCCGCGGCGCGCGTCGCCGAACACCCGGGCTCGCACGTCTACCACTACGCGCCGTACGAGGTCACCGCGATCAAGCGGCTCGCGGCGGTGCACGGCACCCGCGAGGAGACCGTCGACCACCTGCTGCGCAGCGGCGCGGTGGTGGACCTGCACGCGGTCGTGCGCAAGGCGCTGCGGGTCTCGCAGCGGTCGTACTCGATCCGCCACCTCGAGCCGCTCTACCAGCCCGGCGCCCGCGGGAAGACCGCCGTGTCCGACGTCGAGGCGTACGAGGAGTACCTGGCGCTGGCGCAGTCCGGCGAGCCGCAACGCGCCGACGAGGTCCTGCGCCGCATCGGCGAGAACACCGAGGACGACTGCGTCTCCGCGCAGCGGCTGTTCGAGTTCCTGCACCGGGTCCGCGCCGAGGCGGGCATCGACGTCCCGGAGCCGGCCGAGGAATCCGCCGAAGACGCGCTGCTGCGGGCGGCCGAGGAGGACGTCGCCGCCGAGCGGCGCGCCGAACGGGCCGCCCAGCTGGCCGCATTGGTCGACCCCCTGCTCGACGGGCTGCCGGACGACCCGGGCCGGTTCACCGCCGACGAGCGGGCCCGCGCGCTGCTGGCGGCGTCCGTCGGCTACCACCGCCGCGAGACGAACCCGGCGTGGTGGGAGTACTTCCGCCAGCTCGCCGCCCCGCTCGGCGACCTCGAAGTGGACACCGCCTGCGCCGTGCCGGTCTCGCTGGAAGCGGGGGAGTGGGTGCCCCCGGCCGGGCGGGCGCGCACCGCGAAGCGGACGCTGCTGCTCGCGTGCGACCCCGACCGGCCGCACCCGTTCGCCCCCGGCGACGACGTGCGGCTGCGTTACGGCGACACCGCCCGCGACGCGAAGGTCGTCGCCGCGTCCGCCGTCGAGCTGACGCTGGAGGAGAGCAGCCCGCCGGACGCGACCACGAACGACCGGCCGAGCGCGGTGCTGCCGGGCAGCCCGGTGCGGCCGTCACCCAAGGACGAAGCGGTCGCCGACCTCGCGCGGCTGGTCGTCGACACGCTCCCGGAGCTGCCGCGGCACCCCGGCGTCGACCTGCTCCGGCGCACCCCGCCGCGGCTGCGTGGTGGCGCGGCGCTGCCCGGGCCGGGGGAGGACCTGGTCGCCACGGTGATCGAGGCGGTCGACGCGCTCGACGGTTCGGCGCTCGCCGTCCAGGGGCCGCCGGGGGCGGGCAAGACCTACCTCGCCGGCCGGCTCATCGCCCGGCTCGTGCGGGCCGGGCGGACCGTCGCGGTCACCTCGACCAGCCACAAGGCCGTGGAGAACGTGCTGAGCGCGGCCAAGAAGAGCGCGCCGGAGCTGCCGTGCGCCAAGCGTGCGAAGAGGACGCCGGACCCGGCCGCGCCCTGGGACCAGCCGAAGAGCAACCCGGCGCTGGTGAAGTGGCGCGAAGAGCACGACACCGGGCATCTGGTCGGCGGGACGGCGTGGACGTTCGCCAACGCCGCGGTCCGCGAGGAGCCCTTCGACCTGCTGATCATCGACGAGGCCGGCCAGTTCGCCCTCGCCGACGCGCTCGCGGTGTCGATGTGCGCGAAGAACGTCCTGCTGCTCGGTGATCCGCAGCAGCTGCCCCAGGTGGTGCAGGGCACGCACCCGGCGGGTGCCGAGGCGTCGGCGCTGGGCCACCTGATCGGGGATGCCGACATCATGCCGGCGTCGCTCGGGTACTTCCTCGACGAGACGCGGCGCATGCACCCGGCCGTCTGCGAACCGGTGTCGAACCTGTCCTACGCCGGCCGGCTGCACGCCCACCCCTCGGCCGCGGACCGCGCCTTGGCCGGCGTCGCGGCGGGGCTGTACCTGGCCGAGGTGGAGCACCAGGGCAACACGACCCGCTCGGTGGCCGAAGCCGCCGAGGTGGTGCGGCTCGTGTCCGAAGTGCACGGTCGCTTGTGGACCGACCACGGGCCCGCGCGGCCACTGGGCGACCACGACATCCTCGTCGTCGCGCCCTACAACCTCCAGGCCCGGACCGTGACCCGGGCGCTGGAGGAGGCCGGGTTCCCGGGGGTCCGGGTGGGCACGGTCGACCGCTTCCAGGGCCAGGAGGCACCGGTGGTGATCGCGACGATGACGTCGTCGTCGGCGGTCGACCTGCCGCGCGGCCTCGACTTCCTGTTGTCGCGCAACCGGTTGAACGTGGCGTTGTCGCGGGCGCAGGCGCTGGCCGTCCTGGTGTGTTCACCCCGGCTCGTCGAGGCGGACATCCGGACGGTGGACCAGCTGCGCCTGGTCGCGGGCATGATCGGCCTGATGACGGCGGCGCGGCCGTGGCCGGCGGGTCAGCTGGGTGGTTCGATTTCGCCGGCGTCTTCGTCGACGTCCTGAGAGCCGGGCTGCTTCCGCCGCCGGTCGGCTTCGGGGATTTCCACGTCGAGGTCGAGCTCGGGGGTGCCGGGCGGGGCCGGCGCGTCGGGGGTCAGGGGGCGGTTCTCGGATTCGCTCATGGCAGGCGGTTACCCCGGCGGGCGGTGGTCGAAGCCCGGTGCGCTCAGGCGGGGTTGCGGGGTGCGGCCGGGTCTTCGCCCGCGAATTCGGCGGGGGCCAGGTCGTCCAGAGGCTCCCAGCGGAACACCCCGGCGCCCTGGGCGTAGGCCAGGTGCCCGCCGAGCGCGCCACCCACGCCCGTCACGGCCAGGCCCAGCGCGCTGAGGAGCCGTCCGTCGTGGCCACCGCGGCGGACCAGGTAGAACGCGCCGAACAGCGCCGTCGCCGCGGCGTTGGCGGCCGCGTGCACCAGGCCGACCCGGCGTTGCCGCACGTCCAGGCCCGAGTAGTCGGCCAGGCCCGGCACCATCGCCGCCGGGGCGGCCAGCAGGCCGATCGCGATCAGGCGCCGCGCCGCGTCACGGCCGTCCGGGAGCACGTCGAACACCGCCGAGCACAGCCAGGCGCCGAGGGGAACCGTCACCGCGAGCGGGTGCAGCGGGTGACCGAGCCCCTGGCCGCGCAGCTGCCGCGCCACGCCGCCTTCGGCGAAGCCGGCCACCCACCGCTTGAGCCCGGTGGCCGGAGTGTCGAGCACCTGGGCGTCCTCGGTTTTCCTCAGCATCCGGTGCGCCCACGCGGGCTTCGACCGGGCGTGACCGTCGCGCGAGGGATCCATACCGCTGCGGCTACCCCGCCGCGCGCCGGTCAACCCTCAGCCGGTCGTGCGGTGCCGCCGGGACACCGCCGCGGTGAGCAGGTCGCCCGGCCGGGGCAGCGCGGCGGCCAGCCGGGTGAACGCGCTGCCCCGGAGCACCTTGCCGGGGTGGCTGCCGTGGACCCGGCCCGGTTCGTCCACCGCGGAGTCCACGTTGTCGGTTCCGTTGTCCGGCAAGGTGTTGCGGAAGCTGCGCGAACCGACCCGGCGCAGCGAAAGCAGGGCGTCGGTCAGCGCCGGGGAGAGCCGCTGCCCGAGGAAGAACCCGGCCGCGGCGCCGCCGACGGGGATCTCACGGCGGGGGTGCGTCGAGGCGAACACGATGGTGTCGGCGACCGTCTCGGGCGCGTACACCGGCGGCGGGGGCTTCGGCAGCGCGCCGAGCTTGCTGCGCGCGTGTTCGAAGAACGGGGTGTCGATGGCGCCGGGGAGCACGGTGGTGACGGCGATCGGGGCGCCTTCCTGGGCGAGCTCGATGCGGAGGCAGTCGTAAAAGCCGCGCAGCGCGAACTTGCTGGCGGTGTAGGGCGCGTGCAGCGGCACCGCCCGCACGCCCTCGACCGAGGCCACGCCGATCACCGAGCCGCCACCCGCGCGGCGCAAGGCGGGCAGCACCGCCCGCACGCCGTGGACGTGCCCCAGGAAGTTCACCCGCAGGACGCGCTCGAACTCTTCGTCGGTGATGTCTTCGACGCGGCCGAACACCGAAACGCCGGCGAGGTTCACCCAGGTGTCGATCCGCCCGAACTTCGCCTCGGCGGTGCTCACCAGCGCGCGCACGGCGTCCGGATCGGCGATGTCGGTGGGCACGGCCACGGCCGTCCCGCCCGCGCTCGCGATCTGTTCGACCAGCGTGTCGAGCGCCCGCGCGGTACGCCCGGCGCACACGACACGCGCTCCCCGGGCGGCGAAGGCGAGTGCCGTCGCGCGGCCGATCCCGCTCGACGCGCCCATGAGCACGACCACCTGGCCGGCCACCGGTCGGGGCATGACGCCTCCTCGTGTTCGGGGTTCCGGAAGCCCCGGGATACCGCCGCGGCCGGCGGACAAACGCGGGATGGCCGCCGCCGGGCGGTGTTTCGCCGTCGCGTCAGCGGGAAGCCCGGGGAACATGACCGAACCCGACCAGAGCTACGACCCGCCGCAGGACACCGGCGCGCCCGACGCCGTCGAGACGGACCCGGCCGCGCTGAACAGCGCCGAGGACCTCGACGAGGACCGGATCCGCGCCGACCCGCTCGAGGAGGGCATGGATCCCCCGGAACACTGGTCGGGCGTGACGAAGTACGGGATGACCCCGTGGGAGCAGGCCCACCCGCGCGGACTGGGGGACCGCATCGGCGAGGAGGTCCCGGACCCGGCGGCCGAGATCCCGGCGGGCATCGACTCCCGCGTGGGCGCGCCGGAGGACCCGGACACGGGCGCGGAGCCGGAGCAGCCGATCCAGCTCGAACCGGTCGAGGGCGACGGCCCGCCGGTCGACCGGGAGGCGGACGAGGTGGCCGTGGACGCGGGTTCGGCCGTGGCCGCCGGACCGGAGCAGGCCGCCTTGCACGTCGAAGAAGAACGCTGAGCCGCCACCCCGGGCCGGCGCTCTGCTCGGCGCCGCCGCGCCGGCCTGAACCTCTCGCCGCCGGGTGTGCTGCTCGCCGTCGTGGACCGGCACATCCGGAGTAGCCGCCGAACGGGGGTGCCCCGCGCCGCCCGATGCTGATAACACTCTGCGCGTGACCATGGACACGATCGACCTGCACAGCATCAACCCGTGGGAGGTGTCCTTCCTGCGCGAGGAGGTCGGCGCCTACTTCACCCACGGCGTCGAACTCGCCCCCGGGGCGACCGTCCTCGACGTCGGCGCCAACGTCGGCGTCTTCTCCGCGGCCGTGTACGAGCGGCTGGACGGCGACGTGCGGATCTACGCGTTCGAGCCGCTCCCGCCGCTGCACGCGACGCTGGAGCGCAACGGCCGCGACTTCTTCGGCGGCCGGCTGACCGCGCTGCCCTACGGGCTGGCGGCCGGCGAAGACGAGCTCGACTTCAGCTACTTCCCGGCGGCGACCATCTTCTCCTCGTCGTGGCGCGACGAGGAGAACGTCGAGGACGAGCGGCGGCGGGTCACGGCCAGCGTGGTCGAGATGATCCGCCGCGGCGGGCTGGGCGCCGGGCTCCGCCGGGTGCCCGCGCCGATCCTGCGGGGGATCGTCGGGCGCAAGCTGAAGGTGATGCGGGAGCTCGAAACCCACCGGGTCCGGGTCCGGCCGTTGTCGGCGGTGCTCGACGAGCAGGGCATCGAGCACGTCGACCTGCTGAAGGTCGACGTCGAAGGCGCCGAGCTCGACGTGCTGCGCGGGCTCGAAGACCGGCACTGGCCGCTGGTCCGGCAGGCCGTCGTCGAGGTCGAAGGGTGGCGGCGCCACCGCGACACCGTGCGCGAGGTCTTCGCCGCGCGCGGCTTCACGGTCGAGGCCGTGCAGGACCCGGTCCAGGAGGCCGCCGACATCGGGATGGTGTTCGCGGTCCGCTAACGGCGGTATTCGAGCCAGTCGAGGTTGATCGCGCCGGTGTCGCCCGGCGCGTAGGAGAGGGTCACCACCGGGTCCCGGCCGGTGAGCGGGATGTCGGCGAAGGTCGTGGTGTCCCAGGCGTCCCAGCTGTCGGAGACCTTCGGGAAGGCGACCTGCCGCACCGGCTGCCCGTCCACCGAGAGGGTCATCGTCCGGCTGTCGGCGTTGGCGTTGGCGTACCGCACGGTGAAGGCCGCGCGTTCCGGCGCCGTCGTGGTGCGGTGCACGGTGAAGGACGACGACGCGCCCTGCGCCCAGAGGCCGTCGAGGAACGCGCGGCCCGAATAGCCCGTGTGGTTCACGTTCGTCTTCACGCCGCCGGTGTTGCGGGCGTCCTCGGCCTCGAGGTGCGCCGGGTCGGGGCAGCCGCTCAGGGCGGCGGCGCCCGCGGTGTCCGCGCAGCGGTCCTGGGCGTCGGCCACGCCGTCGCCGTCCCGATCGCCGGCGGGTGCCCCGGTGAGGGTGATGTCGATCGTGTGGTCGCCGGTGAGCGTGTCCGGGATCGCGGCCGGGGCCGCCCGGCCGTCGACCTGGAACGACCGGATCGCGGCGCCGGCGCCGTGCAGGGCGATGGTGAGGTTCGCGCCGCGGTAGCGCAGGTGCCGGAGCGTGACGTCACCCCAGCCCGCCGGGAGGTGGGGTGCGAAGGACAGCCCGCGATCGGTGAACGTCAGCCCGAACAGGCCGGTGTGGACCATGTCGAGGAACGCGGTGGCCGACCACGTCTGGTCGGGTTCGGAACCCCAGTGGAACTTCACGGTGTCGCCCAGCCGCTGCCAGCCGCCGTCGACGACCCCGGTGGTCCCGTTGTGGATCTCCCAGAAGCCGCTGTTGTTGCCGGCCAGCTTGGCCAGGCGCGCGGTTTCCGCGGCGAACGCGTTCTGCTCGCCCTGCCCGGCCAGCGCTTTCGCCCACAGACCCAGGACGAGCGGCCAGACGATGGCGTTGTGTCGACCGGGCTGCGCGTCGCTGTAGCGCGCCCAGTTCGGGAAGGTGTCGGGCATGCCCCAGGGCAGCTCCCGGGCGTGGTCGACGATCGACCGCGCCTGCGCCGGGTTCGCGACGCCGAAGATCAGCGCGAACGCCAGCCCGGTGCCTTCCTGGAAGGCGCCGCGGGAGCCGTCGGCGAGGAGTTGGTAGTCGTACCGGCCGGTGGCGGGGTTCCAGAAGCGCTGGTTGATCGCGGCCCGCAGCGCGGCGGCCTTGTCCCGGTACCCGGCGGTCTCCGCGGCCGGACGGCCCAGCTTCCCGGCCATGTTCGCGGCGTTGACGTAGGCGGCGTAATAGAGCTCGTTCGTGCTGAGGTACATCCCGCTCGCCACCCCGGGCCAGGGCATGCTCCCGGTGCTGACCGACTCGGTCGCGTCGGCCGGTGGCGCGGGGTAGCCGGCGATGCCGTCGTTGAAGAAGGAAGCGCCGGTGAACAGGCCGTAGGTCGCGTTGAAGCCGGCCGTGGTGGCGTGTTCGCGGATCGTCAGCGTGGTCGTCGCTGTGCGGTAGGCGTTCTGGAGGAACTCCCGGTCGCCCGTGACGAGGTAGTGGTGCCAGGCGGACGTGACCCAGACCACCTGGTCCCACTGCTGGTCGTCCTGCTGCACGCGCAGGGCGCCGCCGGCGTCCTTGTCGACCACCGCCCAGAGCGTGTTCTCCGCCAGGGCCGGGTCGAGCAGGCTGGTGGCGTTCCAGCTGTTGATCGACGCGTCGCGCGTCCACGGCTGGGCGTAGCCGCCGCCCGCGCGGACGATGCCGGTCGCCGGATCCAGCAGGCCACTCCGGTCGTAGCGCGCGTCGTAGCCGATCGTGTTGGTGTGCAACAGGTTCTGCAGAGCGGCGGCGTAGGCGCTGCCGAACAGGGCTTGACTGTCCGGGTTGGCGAATTCGAGGGACGGCGGTGCCGGGCTCGCCGTCGCCGGGGCGGCACCGGCGAGGGTGCCGCACGCTGTCACCAGGGCGAGAACCGCATAACCGATCCGCTGCGGGAAGCCGTTCCTCATGCGCGTACCCCTTTCGGCGCCGGCCATTGCATCACGGAAACGGTGGTCTTTCTCCGGATACGCCCGGATCCTGTCCGTTTCTGTCCACCACGGGGCGTCCGGCGTCGTGACCGCCGGTGACCGGCGAAAACCGGTCTTGCGCCATCCAGGTGGCAGGGCCGGACACCGCCGTTGCATACTGCTGGAATGGCGCGCAGGAACCCGGAGACCGCACGGTGAGTCCCCGTGACGAGACCCGACGCCCGAAATTCGGCCGGATCGACCCGTTCTGCCTGTTGGCGGTGTTGCCGGTCCTGCTCGTCGCCGGGATTCTCGGCGCGCTCGTCCACATCGCGCTCGGCATCGGCTTCGCCGTGTTCGCGGGCTTGATCCTCTTGTTCGACTCCTGGGTCAACCGGCCCCGCCCGGTTCCCCGGTCGGACCGGCCGGCTCGCCCGGCCCGCCCGGCGGCTCCGCCGCCGCCCCGCGGACCCGCGCGAGCACCGGCCCGGGCGCCGGCTCGGGCACCCCGCCCCCAGGACGGCCGCGGCCCGGCTCGTGCCCCGGTCCGGCGGGCGGGTCCGCCGCCCGCGGGGCGCTGAAGGTTCGGTTGCCCCCCGGGGTGCTGAAGGCCCGGCTGCCCGCGGATTGGCGAAGGGCTGGCTGCCCGCCGTGCGGTGAAGGCTTGGCTGTCTGCGGATCGGTGAAGGCCCGCTTGCTCGTGGGGTGCTGAAGGCCCGGTTGCCCGCCGATCGGTGAAGGCCGGTTGCTCGCCGTGCGGTGAAGGCTTGGCTGCTGCCCGCGGAGCGGTGAAGGCCGGTTGCCCGCCGTGCGCTGAAGGCCTGGCTGCCCGCGGATCGGTGGAGGTCCCGGATGCCCGTCGTGCGGTGAAGGCTCAGTTGCCCGCGGAACAGTGAAGGCCCCGTTGCCCGCCGTGGGGTGACCTCACACCGGCCGGACCGGCCGCCGAGGGCGGCAGGAATCCGTGCTCCGGCGGGCCGAACCAGGTGGGCCGCGGGCAGGTGCACCGCCGCCTGCCTCGTGGCCTTCCCGGAGTTCGCCGGCCGCTCCGCGCCGAGGCAGTCGTCCTTCGAGGACACCCGCCGGCGCGGAGTCCGGCCGGTCCCTCAGCCGCCGACGTGGATGCCCGGGCGGCGGGCCGGGTCCTTCTCGCTGCTGCGGATGATCTCCCGGACGACCGGTGCCGTGTCGCCGCGGCCGAGGAGCAGGTAGCGGAACAGGTGCCCGAGCGGGTTGCCTTCGGACCACTCGAAGTAGCAGCGGGGCCGGACACCCGTCACATCGCGCAGGGTGAGCAGGATCGTGGCGATCGCGTTGGGCGCCGCGGGGCTGTTCGCGCGGAGGATCCGGTAGCCGGCGATCTCCACGCCGCGCACCTGGAGCACGTTGCTGAACTCCGACGGGTCCACGACGTCGATCTCGAGGAACAGGATGTCGGCGGCGCCGGGCACCGGGTTCATCCCGCGCTGTTCGGCTTCCTTCGCGGAGTACTCGGCCTCGTCGCCGCCCTGCCGCTTGTTGGCGACGATGTTCAGGGCGCCGTCGTGGGTCAGCGAATCGGCGATGAACCGGCGGGCCTCGTCGTCGAACTCGATGCGGTCGGCGCGCAGCTCCGTCGTCCGCGAAACCCGGGACACCAGCGAGACGACGATGATCCCGAGGATGAACAGGGCCGAAATGGCGATCCCGTCGGGCTTTTCGATGACGTTCTCGACGAGCGCGTACAACAGGACGAGCGTGAGGACGACGAAGCCCGCGGCCGCGCCGCGCTGACGCCGCCGGATCGCCGAGATGCTGACCGCGACCGCGCCGGACACCATCATCGCCAGGATGCCGGTCGCGTAGGCGCCGGCCTGGGCGTTGACGTCGGCGCCGAACGCGATCGTGATGAGGATGCTGATCACCGTGTAGACGATGACGACCGGCCGGACGGCGCGGCCCCACTCCGGCGCCATGCCGTAGGACGGCAGGTACCGCGGGACGATGTTGATCAGCCCGGCCATCGCCGAGGCACCGGCGAACCACAGGATCAGCACGCTGCTGATGTCGTAGGCGGTCCCGAAGATCTCCCCGAGTTCGCGGTGGGCGAGGTAGGCCATGGCGCGGCCGTTGGCCTCGCCGCCGTCCTTGAACGCGTCGGCGGGGATCAGCACCGTGGTGACGAAGCTGGTCGCGATCAGGAACACCGACATGATGAGCGCGGCGGCGGTGAGCAGCTTCCGCGTGTTGCGGATCCGGGACTCCAGCTTCTCCTCGGCGGTCTTCCCCTCGGCGGCGACCAGCGGCATCATGCTGACGCCCGTCTCGAACCCGGAAAGGCCCAGTACCAGCAGCGGGAACGCGAGGACGGCCGGGCCGATCACGCCGGTGAACCCGCCACCGCCCGCGGTCAGCGCGTCGGTCCAGCGGGAGAGGGCGGCGGAATCGCCGAGCAGGTCGATCACCCCGGCGACCGTCACCACGGCGTTGAGCACGAGGAAGACGGCGACGAGCGGGATGGCGACCCCGACGGCCTCGCTGAAGCCGAGCAGGAAGACCCCGCCGAGGATCAGCAGCAGCACGACGGTGATCAGCACCGCGTGGCCGTGCAGGAAGCCCGGCAGGTACGGGTTCTCCAGCATGTGCACGGTGGCGTCCGCCGAGGACAGCGTGATCGTGATGATCCACGACGTGGCGACGAACCCGAGCAGGGTGAGGACGAACAGCTTGCCGCGCCAGAACGGCAGCAGGTTCTCCAGCATCGCGACCGAGCCCTGGCCGTGCGGGCTTTCCCGGGCCACCCGGCGGTACATGGGCAGCATCCCGAGCAGCGTCAGCGCGACGATCAGCAGGGTCGCCAGCGGCGAGAGCGCCCCGGCGGCGAGCGCGGCGATGCCGGGCAGGTAGGAGAGGGTGGAGAAGTAGTCGACGCCGGTCAGGCACATGACCTTCCACCAGGCCTGCGGCGTGCCGTGGTCCTCGCCGCCGGCGCGTCCGACGGGCGCGACCCGGTGCTCCAGCAGCCACCGCGCCACGGGCGAGGCGGGCGCCTGCGGCGGCGCCGGGCTGTCGACGCTCGCCGGAATGGTCAAATCGGGTGAAGCACCCATATTGCCTCTCGTCCCCTCTGCCCCGGACAACACCGGTCATCAGCATGCCCGATCCGGGAGTGCGGCCGCACAGGAGGTTCCACCCGCCCGCTCCGGTCCTCTTCGGACGCCGCCGGCCGCCCGCTGCCGCGCCCCACCCCTCCGGCCGACTCTCCGGATACGCGAGTCGTCCGTCCAGGTACGCGTGTCGTCCCTCCAAGCACGCGAGTCGACCCTCCAGTCACGCGAGTCGACCGTCGAGGTACGCCAGCCGACCTTCTAGGTGCGCAAGTCGTCCGTCTGGGCACGCGAGTCGTCCGTCCAGGTACGCGTGTCGTCCCTCCAGGCCTGCGGTACCGCCGTGCCATGCGCGGGGCGCCGAACCAACCGAGCCGACCGGGCCGGCTCCACGCCGCCCGTTTCACCACCCGCGGCCCCGGGTAACCGGGGCGACATGCCCGGACGCGAAGACTTGCCCAGCACCCTGCTGCGGTCGCCGCGCAAAGCCCAGGACACGTGGGTCGCCGCGCACGACTCCGCGCTGAACACCTATGGCCCCGGCCGGCGGGCGCAGCAGACCGCCTACTCGGCCCTGAAGCACACCTTCGAGAAGGTCGGCGACCACTGGGAACCCAAGCCCGAACCGGGCCCGTCGGACGAGCAGGCCGCCGGGGGAGCCGGGCAGCCCGAAAAGCCGACCCGCGGCGGCGTCAACGCCACCGCGAGCCGGCAGCACCTCTACGAGCGCGCCAAGCAGCTCGGCATCCCCGGGCGGTCGCGAATGTCCAAAGAGGAGCTCGTCACCGCGCTGGAGAAGGAGAACCGGCGCCGGACCGACCGGGCCCGGCGGTCCGGTTGAACCGTCCGGTGTGGACTGTCGGCGGTTCCGCCGGTCTGGCCGGTCAGAACTCGTCGGCGTCGGTGAGTTCGTGCTCGAAGGCGTCCGCGCGGGCGACGACCGCCTTGAGCGGGCGCTCGAACTCCTCCTGGATGCTGAGGTCCTCCAAGGGCACCGTGTGCTTGAGCAGCGCGACGCCGTCCACCACCGCCGCGCCGCCGACGGCCGAGCCGCCGGCCAGCTCGAGCAGCCGCCGGAGGTCGACCTTGTCGGCCCAGCCCACCGGCGAGGAGATCTCGATCCACGAGCCGCCGTCGAGCTCGGCGAGGTGGTGCACCGTCACCTGCTGGGACCGGTCCCGCGGGCCCTCCAGCCGGAACCGCAGCCAGCCCTCCGACTCCTCGAGGACCTCGTACCGCGTCCGGACAAAGTTGATCACGTCGATCCAGGTGGTCACCCGCTACGCCTCCCGCATTCGGCCTGCCTGCGCGGACGAGCATCTCACGTCCGCCCCGGCGCCGGCACCGAGGACCGGCTGGTGACCCGGCCGGATCGGTGACAGGATGCCGTTCATGCGCGGCCGCCGAGAAGTCCGCGACCGGCGGCGAGGGGAGCCGGTGACGCCGGATTTCCCGCTGCGGTTCCCGGTCGTCGCCCTGGTCACGTCGGCCGGTGGCATCGAGGCGCTCACCCGGGTGCTCGCCCCGTTGCCCGCGGACTTCCCCGCGGCGGTGCTCGTCGCGCAGCACCTTGACCCGGCCCGGACGAGCCACCTCACCGAAATCCTCGCCGCCCGCACCGCGCTGCGGGTCGGCGAGGCCGCGGACGGAGACGTGCTCGTGGCCGGTGCGGCGCTGGTCGTCCCCGCCGGGCGGCATCTGCTGGTCACCTCGGCGGCGCGGATCGGGCTGCTGGACACCGGTGATCTGCCGCCGGCGAGACCGTCGGCGGACCTGCTGCTGGCCACGCTCGCCGTCACCTGCGGTCCCCGGGCGCTCGCGGTCGTCCTGACCGGCAAGGGCACCGACGCCCAGGCCGGGATCCGGGCGATCGCGCACTGCGGAGGCACGGTGTTCGCCCAGGACGAGGGGACGTCCGCGCACTTCGGCATGCCGGGCGCCGCGATCGGCACCGGGCTCGTCCACGCCGTGCTCCCGCTGTCCGGGATCGGCGCGGCCATCCTGGACCACGTCGCCCGGTACGCCTGAGGCCCTCCGGCGGCCGGGCGGAGTTTAACCCCGCGCGAAGGGGGCTACTCGTCGTGACAGACGGCCTCGGCTACCGTTGAGCCGAAGGTGAGGAGGTGGACGCCGTGCCGCCTTTCCGGCGTGACCTCGTGGTCGTCGGTGCCTCGGCCGGCGGGGTCGAGGCCCTGCGGGCCCTGGTCTCCGGGCTGCCCGCCGACTTCCCGGCCACCGTCGTGGTCACCATGCACCTGGGCGCCGGGACGCGCAGCGCGCTGGCCCGGATCCTCGACCGCGTGGGCCCGCTGCCGGTCACGACCGCTCGCCACGGAGCGGCCATCGAACCGGGGACGGTGCAGGTCGCGCCCCCCGACCGCCACCTGCTGACCGAAGACGGAACGCTGGTCCTGACGCAGGGACCGACGGAGAACGGGCATCGGCCGGCGGTCAACGCGACCTTCCGGTCGGCCGCGCTGACCGGCGGGCCGCGCGTCATCGGCGTCGTCCTTTCGGGCGCGCTGGACGACGGGGCCGCCGGGCTGCGGGCGATCGTGGACCGGGGCGGATTGGCCGTGGTCCAGGACCCGGCCGACGCGCTGTACAGCGGCATGCCGGAAAGCGCGCTGTCCGTCGTGGACACCGAGTACGTGGCGCGGGCCGTCGAGATCGGCGCCGTGCTCGACAAGCTGGTCCGGATGCCGGTGGAGCCCTTCGAAGTACCGCCGCCTTCGGACGCCCTGCTGCTGGAGGACCGCATCGCCCGTGAGCCGGTGCGGTTCGGCGCGCTCACGCCCGCCGAACGAAGCCCGGGGTCGGGCTACACCTGCCCGGACTGCCAGGGTTCGCTCACCGAAGTCGACCCGGGCCGCTACCGGTGCCGGATCGGGCACGCCTGGTCGGCTCCGGCCCTGCTCGAAGCCCACAGCGGAGAGTTCCAGCTCGCGCTGATGAAGGCGCTGCGCGCGCTGGACGAAAAGGCGGCGCTCGTCCGGAAACTGGCCGCGCAGACCGGCACCACGAAGCCGCGCGGGCTGGCGGAGCGTTACGCCGCCTCGGCCCGGGAAGCCGCCGACGCCGCCGAGACCCTGCGGCGATTCCTGCTCGACGCGAACCGCGAGGCCGCGTCCGAGCCGGCGTCGGGGTGAACACCGACCCGGTCCACCTCGCCATCGCCCGCCTCGAGAAGGCGACCGTCGTCACGGTCACCGGCGACCTGAACCTCGTTTCGTACCCCTCCCTGCGCGACGGCTTGCTCAAGATCGCGACGGATGCCCCGGACGGCCTGGTGGCCGACATCAGCGGGCTGGTGATCGACGACTCGTCGCTGGTGAGCGTCTTCCCCCTGGTCGCCATGCGGATCGGCGACTGGCCGGGGATCCCGTTCACGATCGTGACCGCCGCGCCCGTGCACCAGCTGCTGCTGGGCCGCCACGTCGTCGACCGCTACGTCCCGATCCGCGCCGACCTGGCGGCGGCGACCGCGGCACTGGACCAGCCGGTGCGCCGGCGGGCCGAACGCACCTTCGCGCGCTTCGACGGAGCTTCGGCCCGCGCCCGGCACTTCGTCACCGGCAAGCTGGCCGAGTGGGAGGTGCCCGACCTCGCCGAAGACGCCCGCTACATCGCCACCGAACTGGTCGAGAACGTGCTGAAGCACACCACTTCGGAGCCACGGCTGCGGCTCGACCTGCGCCGTGGCGTGTGCACGGTGGCCGTGGCCGACCAGGACACGCGCCCGGCCATGCTGCTCGAACGGCTGACCCCGTTCGAGCCCGGCCTGGGGCTGAAGCTGGTCGCGCAGATCGCCCGGGTGTGGGGCTGCAGCCGGTCGTGGGCGGGCGGGAAGGTCGTCTGGGCCGTTCTCGTCCACCGTCCCCGCACGGTCGGTCACCGTTCCGCCGAGTAGCGTGTCGGACCGTGACCCAGCCCAAGGAACCCAACGGCGAGTTCGAGTCGGTGCTGGCCTACTTGAAGGAGTCGCGGGGTTTCGACTTCACCGGGTACAAGCGGAGCAGCCTGATGCGGCGGGTCCGCCGCCGGATGAGCCAGGTGGAGATCGACAGCTACGCGGACTACATCGACCAGCTGCAGGTCAACGCCGACGAGTTCGTGGCGCTGTTCAACACCATCCTGATCAACGTGACGGGGTTCTTCCGCGATCCGGACGCGTGGGACTACCTCCGGGACGAGGTACTCCCCGCGCTGCTCGCCGAGCGTACGCCGGAAGAGCCGATCCGGGTGTGGAGCGCCGGCTGCGCGGCCGGCCAGGAGGCCTACAGCCTGGCGATGCTGCTCGCCGAGGCGCTCGGCGTCGAGGCGTTCCGGCAGCGGGTGAAGATCTACGCCACCGACGTCGACGACGAGGCACTGGCGCAGGCCCGCCACGCGGCCTACAGCCCGGCGGAGGTCGAAGGACTCACCGAGGCGCAGCTGGAGCAGTACTTCGAGCTGGCGGGCAGCCGCTACTGCTTCCGCAAGGACCTGCGCCGGTCGATCATCTTCGGGCGCAACGACCTGGTGCAGGACGCGCCGATCTCCCGGATCGACCTGCTCGTCTGCCGCAACACGTTGATGTACTTCAACGCCGAGACGCAGACCAAGATCCTCGAGCGGTTCCACTTCGCCCTCGCGCCCCGCGGGGTGCTGTTCCTCGGCAAGGCCGAGATGCTGCTGTCGCACGCCCGGATCTTCGAGCCGCTGGACCTCAAGCGCCGGGTCTTCCACAAGGCGGTCAACGGGCCCGTAAGTTTCGCCCACTTGGTTTCCCACGGCTTCCCGCAGCGGCGCACGCCGGACATCTCCGGGCTGGAAGAACTGCGCGAGCACGCGTTTTCGGCGAGCCCGGTCGCCCAGATCGTGGTCACCGAAGCAGAGACGACGGCCCTGATCAACTCCCCGGCGGAGGTGGCGTTCGGGTTGTCCGAACGCGACATCGGCCGGCCGCTGCGCGACCTGGACGTCTCCTACCGGCCGGTGGCGCTGCGCGCGTACGTCGAGCAGGCCCGCCTGGAACGCCGGTCGCTGCGGATCAAGGACGTCGAGTGGCGCCGGGCCGGCGAGACCGTGTGGTACGAGGTGCACGTCAACCCGCTGGTGAACAAGGACAAGACGCTGCTCGGCGTCTCGGTGGTGTTCCACGACGTGAGCTGGGCGCGCCAGCTGCTCACCGAGCTCGAGCACACGAACCGGCAACTGGAGTCCGCCTACGAGGAACTCCAGTCGACCAACGAGGAACTCGAGACCACCAACGAGGAACTCCAGTCCACTGTGGAGGAACTGGAGACGACCAACGAGGAGCTCCAGTCCACCAACGAGGAACTGGAGACGATGAACGAGGAGCTGCAGTCCACCAACGACGAGCTGCAGACGATCAACGACGCGCTGCGTGAGCGCAGTCTCGATCTCGACGAGGTGAACGAGTTCCTCGAATCGGTGCTCACTTCGATCCACGCCGGGATCGTCGTGATCGACTCCGAGATGCGGATCAAGGCGTGGAACCGCGGTGCCGAGGACCTGTGGGGGGTGCGGCGGGAAGAGGCCGAAGGCACCCACCTGCTGAACCTGGACATCGGCCTGCCGGTCGGGGACCTGCGTCCCGTGGTGCGCGAGGCCCTGGCCGATGCCGGGTACTACGCCGAGCAGATGTTCGAAGCGGTCAACCGGCGCGGCCGGACCACGGTCGTCCGGCTGCTCTGCGGTGCCCTGCGCAGCTCGAACGGCGAAAGCCACGGCGCGCTGCTGATGATGGAAGAGACGAAGGCCGGCCAAGCCGAGTGAACCCGCCGGGGGATTGCGGCATCGGCGCGCGGCTGTTATCCGTTGATCCATGGGGTTGACGAACGTGTGGATCGCGACGCTCAGCGACGGTCTCGTCCGCGCCGACCAGGTCGTCGGCCTGACGGCGCACGCGACACCGGCGCTGACCGGCAAACCACCGCGCTGGCTGCTCGACGCCACCCTCCGGGTGCCGGCGGGCAGCGGCCGCGCGGACGGCTGGGACGTCGGTATCCTCCACCGCACGCTGATCCAGACGCCGGCGGAACCGGTCGGGGCGCCGGAAGCGCTGGCCCGCCTCCTGGCCCGGCTGGACCGCGAGGACGCGGCCGGGCTGATCGCCGCCGTGCCCGCCAGCGGGGCCAAGGCCGGGCCGGCGAGCGCGGTGCGCTTCGCCTTCCGCCCCTTCGAGGACGGTGACGAGGGCTCCGGCGGCTGACGCGGCCGCCGGAGCCCCGCGGCGCTACTTGGTGAGCGCGGCGATCCGGGCGAGGACCTCGTCCTGACCCAGCGCCTGCGTGATCGCGTGCAGGTCGGGGCTGCGCGTCGAGCCGGTGAGGGCGATGCGGATGATCTGCGAGGCCTCGCGGATGGAACCGGGGAAGCCCTCGGGGTTCTTCTTGAACTCCTTGGCGTTGCGGGCGAAGCCGTGCTTGGCCGCGACCGCGCGGATCTGGTCGAACCACTCCTGGCCGTCGTCGAGCTGGCGGTAGTCGGCGGCGAAGTCGCGGGCCACGGCCTGCACGACCGCGCGATCGACGCCCAGTGCCGCGATGCGCTCGTCGTCGGGCCCGGTGACGGCCGCGTGGAGCTGCGGGAAGAAGAAGCCGTAGACCGCGCGGAACTCGCTCCACTTCTTCAGGTCCTTGCGCGGGTTCTCGGCACCATCGCGCTCCACGGCCAGCGCGCGCAGGGCGAGGTCGGCCTCTTCGTCGAGGACCCGGCGCAGCTCGGGGTCGAACCGCTCGGCCCAGGCGCGGACGGCGTCGAGGATCTCGGCGCCGGGGAGGGTGGCGATGTGATCCGCGGCGATGTCGTCGAGCTTGACCAGGTCCACCAGCGGGCCGGCGACCCCGCACTCGTCGAGGTTGATCGGCTCGGTGAGGGCCTGCGCGAGCGGCATCTCCGCGAGCCGGCCGTTGGCGAGGCCGCGCAGGTAGTACAGGACGGCCTCGGCGGGGTAGCCGGCCTCGATGAAGAAGTCGACGGACGCTTCCGGGTCCTTGCGCTTGGACAGCTTGCGCTTGCTGCCGCCCTCCTGCTTCATCAGCGGCGCGATGTGCGCGTAGGTGATCGGCTCGAAGCCGAGCGCGTCGAACAGCTGCTGGTGCACCGGCACCGACGAGATCCACTCGTCGCCGCGGATCACCAGGTTCACCCGCATGAGGTGGTCGTCGACGGCGTGCGCGAAGTGGTAGGTCGGCAGCCGGGGGCTCTGGTCGGAGCTCTTGAGGATGACGACGTCGTTGCGGTTGGCCTCGGCTTCCAGCGGCCCGCGGATCGCGTCGGTGAAGCGGGCGCGGGCACCCGTGTCGTCCGGGGCGCGGAACCGCACGACGTACGGGGCGCCGGCGTCGAGCTTGGCCTGGACGTCGGCCGGGTCGGCGTCACGCCAGATGGCCCAGCTGCCGTAGTAGCCGGTCGGCAGCTTGGTGGCCTGCTGCCGCTGGGTGATGGCGGCCAGTTCTTCCTTGGTGGCGAAGTCGAGGTACGCCTTGTCCTGGCGGAGCAGGTCACGGACGTAGGTGAGGTAGATGCGCTCCCGGGCCGACTGCCGGTAGGGGCCGTAGTCCCCGCCGCGGTCGATGTCTTCGTCGGCGGCGAGGCGGAAGTAGCGGAAGCCGCGCTCGAACTGCTCGAGGGCGCCTTCGACCTCGCGGGACTGGTCGGTGTCCTCGATCCGGACGAGGTAGCGGCCGCCGGAGCGGCGGGCGACGTCCTGGTCGATGGTGCCGACGTAGATGCCGCCGATGTGCACGAACCCGGTCGGCGACGGGCCCAGGCGCGTGACCAGCGCGCCCTCGGGGAGGTCGCGGGCGGGGTACTGCTGCTCCCAGTGCTCGGGTTCGGGCAGGTCGGCAGGGAAGAGTGCGTCGATGACCGCTCGGTCCAGCATGGGTTGTTCTCCCGCGTCGTGGTGCGCTTGCTTCGGCGAAAATGGTCGTTTTCGCCGACGACGAGCCTAGCCGTGCGGCCCGCCGGCCCGCCCGGGCAGGTGGTGCTCGGCGGGCCGCGGTGCTAACTTGCCGGGAATGCGCGGTCGGTTTCCTTTCGCCAGAACGCTTTCGGCCTTGGCGGCCCTGCTGGTGCTCCCGCTGATCGCTCCGGCCGCGGCCTCCGCGTCGCCGGGCCGCGAGTGCGCCACACCGTCGATCGACCGGCTGCAGCAGTGGCTGGCCAGCGGCGAAGGGACGACGGTCCCGGCCACCGGGAGCCTGCTCGTGCCCGCGGGGCGCGGGTACGCGGCCGAGGTGACGTTCCTGAACGCGGAATGGCACGTGGCCGTGGTGTGGCTGGGCAACCGGTTCGAAGCGCAGGCCGACCTGTCCCGGTCGGCGGGATTCCTGCTGACCTACCGCGCGACCGACGACCTGTACGTCCAGCTGCGCCCGGCGTCCCACTGGAGCGGCGGCGACAAGTGGCTCACGCCGGTCCCGTCGACCGGCGGCCGGCTGGTGACGAGGTTCTTCAGCTTCTCGCCGCGCCGGTGGACGTCCCTGCCGGAGCTGGGGACGCCCTCGTACTCGTTCGCTTCGGCGCTGCGGGAGGCGCGGGGGCTGGTGTTCGTCGGGAAGACGCCGAACGAGCTGGAGTTCCGTGGCCTGCGCATCGACGGCTACCGGCCGCCCTGCCTCTGACGGGAGCCGGCGGAAACTGTCGGTGCCCTGTGTGACACTGCGGGCGTGATCATCGTCTTCGAAGCCGAGCTGTGGGAATGGGATGCCCGGCGCGCCGACAGCTGGGTCTTCGTCAGCCTGCCCGCCGACGCGTCGGAGGACATCCGCGAGCTCTCCGCCGAGCCGCGGCGCGGCTTCGGTTCGGTGCGCGTCCGGGTGACGATCGGCGCCACGAGCTGGCAGACCTCGATCTTCCCGGACGGTTCGCGCGAGGCCTACGTCCTGCCCCTCAAACGGGCGGTCCGGGACGCCGAAGGCCTCGGCGTGGGGGACACCGGCACCGTGACCGTGGAGCTCGTCGACTTCTGAGCGGGCGATCCGGCGAAACGTGATCGGCCGCGGAACGGATCTGTCATGATGCGGACACAGGCCCCGAACCGCGCAAGGGAGACACGATGTCCGCCCAGATGGACGAGCTGATCGCCCAGTTCCAGCACTTCCAGAGCAAGGTGCGGCAGGCCGAGGCCCGCTTCGCCGGCGTCGGCGACATGCAGGAGCGGATCGCCCGGCTGGAGACCACCGTCACCTCGCCCGACGGGACCGTGACCGTCACCGCGGGCGCCGGCGGCACCATCACCGACCTGCGGCTCACGGCCGGGGCCACCCGGGTCGAGGCCGGCCAGCTGACCGCGACGATCATGCAGACCATCCGCCGGGCGGCGGCCGGGGCCGCGCAGCAGCAGGCCGGCATCGTGGACGAGACCTTCGGCGACGCGTTCGGCGTGGACGTCTCGGCGCAGGTGCGCGAAGCCCAGGCGGCGGCGTTCGGAACCGCGGCGGCCGAGCCCGCGTCGGAGCAGGAGCCGCGGCAGCCGTCGCGGCCCGTCCGCCGGGCAAGCCGGCGACCGGACGACGACGACTTCGACCAGGGCCCCATCCTCCGCCGATCCTAGGAACCCGCGATGACAGAAGGAATCCAGACGAACGTCGGCGCGATCTCCGCCTACGCCAAGCAGCTGCCGTTCTACGAGCAGGAGGCGGACAAGTTCGGCGCGAAGATCGACGCCGCCGACGTCACGAACGAAGCGTGGGGGCTCGTCGGCCTCTTCGCCAAGCAGGGCTACACCGACCGCCTCGCCGAGCTGCGCTCGCTGCTGACCGACCTCAAGGACGGCGTGGACGGGTTCACCACCAAGCTCACCAAGGCCGCGGAGATGTACCAGGGCACCGAAGACGCCGGCAAGGTCGCCTTCGGGCGGTACGAAGCGGAAATCGACGCGATCGGGCAGGGCGAATGACCGAGCCGAAGAAGAGCATCGCCGACGCGCTGAACGTCGAAGCCTACGACGAGAGCACGGGCGCCAACCTCGACCGCGCCGCCGGGTACGTGCCGGTGGCCGGCACCGCCTACAAGGCCGGCAAGAAGATCGGCGAGCACGCCCGGCAGGCCGCGGAGGCCGACGGCCCGGGCGAGCTGGCGTCCGCGGGGGCCGCGCTGGTCGGCGACGGCGCGGCGTTCGTCGGCGCCGCCGCCGGCGACATGGTCACCTTCGCCATGGACCCGATCGGCTGGCTGGTCAGCCACGGCCTGAACATGCTGCTCGAGCTGGTCCAGCCGCTGCAGGACGCGCTGCACCAGGTCACCGGCGACGGCCCGGCCATCGGCCACGCCTCGGAAAACTTCGTCACGATCGCCCAGGGCTTCGTCGCGCTCGCCGACGACTTCGAGCGCACCGGCGACACCGCGCTGGCGGAGTGGGTGGACGAGGCGGGCAACGCGGCGAAGGAAGCCCTCGGCGACTTCTCCTCCGGCATCCGCGGCATCGGCTCGGCCGCCGGTTCGGTGGCCGAGGTGCTGCAGATGTGGTCGATGGTCATGGTGGTCATCGAAGAGGTGATCAAGGGGATCATCACCGAGCTGGTGTCCTGGCTGATCACGCTGTGGCTGCCCGCGCTGGCCGCGTCGGTGATCAGCTTCGGCGGCTCGGTCGCGGCCGCGATGACCGCGTCCATCGCCAAGGCGGCCAGCGTGCTGCAGAAGGTGACGCGCTACCTCGGCAAGTTCGGCAAGCTGCTCGACAAGTTCATGGAGTTCCTGGTCAAGTACTCCGGGAAGCTCGAGGTGTTCACCCGCAAGCTGCGCATCGGCGTGATGCCCGGCGAGACGAAGTTCGGCTTCGGCGCGGTCGCCGAGGGCTGGCAGCCGAGCAACCGGGCGCTCACGACGATGTTCGGCACTTCGGCCGGCGTCAAGCCGTTCCTCGCCGGCGCGGGCGTGAAGGCCGGCATCGGAGCGGGCAAGGGTGCTTTCGCCGAAGGCAAGGAAGCCGTCACACCCGAGGGGGACGAACCGTGGTTCGACAAGAGCGAGATCGGCGGGGACCGGAGCCCCGAGGAGACGCGCAAGGATCTCGACATCTAGACGTCCGCGCGGCCGA
This sequence comes from Amycolatopsis sp. NPDC024027, assembly GCF_040638975.1. Taxonomy (NCBI): domain Bacteria; kingdom Bacillati; phylum Actinomycetota; class Actinomycetes; order Pseudonocardiales; family Pseudonocardiaceae; genus Amycolatopsis; species Amycolatopsis sp. NPDC024027. The sequence goes on along the minus strand of NZ_JBEZYY010000010.1, from coordinate 143,185 downwards.
ATTCCACGACCGCGTCGAAAGCTGGTCGCAGGAGACCCGGGTCCGGCCCGGGTTCCGGGAGCGGGTCGAGGCGCTGACGCGGGACCGGTGGCGCGAACCGGTCATCGTGCTGCACTTCGGCGACACCGACGTGGGCTACGACGTCCCCGGCCGCCGCCGGGACGGCACCGTCGTGGGGAAGCGGCTCGTCCGGCGGTTCTTCTGGAACATCCTGCGCGGGATCGGCGCCGCGGTGTTCGGCGTCTTCGCCCTGGCCCACGGCGAACGGCCGGGACTGCCGTTCCAGCGGGTGATCGGCGTGACGGGCCCGGAGAACGCGATGGCGCTCGACCTGGCCGACCGGCTCCGGTCCGTGGAGGGTGCGTGGCTGGCGTGCTCGCCGTCGTGTCTCGCGGTGGTGGACACCGGGCCGACCACCACCGACCCGGCCGACGCACCGCCGCCGCGGATCGTCTGGGAAGCACGCAAGCCGCAGGCGCCGGAGCTCAGCTTCCGCAAGAGCACGCTGACCTGGCCGGACGGCTCGATCTTCCGGCTGCCCGTGCAGGGCCGCACCGAGCAGCAGCACCTGCGGAAGTTCCTCGAGTTCCCGGACATCATCCACTGGAACGGCCGCTAGGGCCCGGCCGCGGCGCCGGGAGGAACGGGTGGCTCGGTCCTAGTCCGCGCAGGCGAGGCGGGCCCAGACGACCTTGCCGTCGTCGTGGTGGCTCACACCCCAGTCGAGGGCGAGTTCGTCGACGAGCAGCAGGCCCCGGCCACCGGAGCGGCTCGGCACCCGCAGCCGCGGTTCGCCGGTACCGGTGTCGGCGACGGCCACGGTCACCTCGCACGGGTCGTTCGCGAGGTGCAGCCGCAGCTGCTGGGGGCCGGTGGCGTGGACGTAGGCGTTCTCCAGCAGTTCGCCGACCACGATCACGGCATCGACCCGGTCGGCGTCGGCGAGCGAAGCCAGCTTGGCCTGGGCCCACCGGCGCGCGACGGCCAGCCCCGAGGGGTCTCCTCCGGCCACGTCCAGCACCTGCCATCCCGGCTCGTGTGCCGCGCCCCAGTTCACTTGCACCGTGTGACTCCTCCTTGTCCGGAGGGCCTACCCGGGAAACCGGCCGATACTCCTCCGGCCGCCGGAAAAGGTGCTAGGGGCGCCCGATCCGCCAGAGGAACGCCGCGCGCAGAGCCTCGATGAGGGCTTCGTCGTCGACTTCGGTGGGACGCTCGCCCATCGGCAGCCAGACGCGTTCGTCCGGGATGCCGGCGATGACGCGCGTGAGGGTGACGCCCGGATAGGTGAGCGTTTCACGACCGCCGTCGACGTCGGAGACGACGACGTGCCGGGACTCCGCCCGGACGAGCACCTGCCGCTGGTCGTTCATGTCGCGCGTCTTCCCGAACCGAAAGCGTTGCCGCCGTCCAGCATAGACACGCGAAGCGGCGAGCACCTTCGGTCGAACAGCGGATTCTCGTTCACGTCAGCTCAAAAACCACCGCGCAGCAACATCTCCGCTGGCGGACACGGCATGCTCCGAGGGGGAGGAGAGCACGCCGTGCCCGTGCTCCGAACGGTACGCCGTGGCCCGGCCGGCGGCGGTCGAACCACTCGTACGCCGGAACAGCCGGCGGTGACGGCGTGGTGGCCCGGGCGGCGTACGTTCGAGGTAATTCCGCCGCGTACCCGTGCGTCGGCGAGCGGACGCCGGGTACACAGGGAAGTTCGGGATCTGGCGGGAGTTCTCGGATGACATTGCGGAACGAGGCCACTTCACCACCCGGAGTCCACAATTCCGTCGGCGGCGACGCGGCCGGGGCGGTGCTGCAGGCCGGGACGATCACCGGTGACGTGTGGATCGCCGGCCCACGCAGACCGGAGGAGTCCCCGGTACCCCGGCAGCTGCCGGCGGCGCCGTCGCACTTCACGAGCCGGGCCGACGAACTCGCGGCCTTGGACGACGTCGCCGGGGAAGACACCGGTGGCCGCCCGGCGCTGGCCGTGCTGACCGGGCCGGGTGGCGTCGGCAAGACCGCCCTCGCCGTCACCTGGGGCGCCCGGCACGCAGGCAGCTTCCCCGACGGTCAGCTCTACGCCGACCTGCGGGGGTTTTCGCCGGGGACCGCGATCGTCCCGGAGGAGGCGCTCGGTGCGTTCCTGCGCGCGCTGGGGGTGGCGCCCGAGCGCGTCCCGCCCGACGTGGCCGAGCAGGCGGCCCTGTTCCGGACCAGGACAGCGGGCAGACGGCTGCTGGTCGTGCTGGACAACGCGTTTTCGGCGGCCCAGGTCCGCCCGCTGGTGCCCGCGTCGGCCGGCTGCCTGGTGCTCGTGACCAGCCGCCTGCGGCTGGACGGGCTCGTGGCCGAAGGCGCGCGGTTCCTGGACGTGGCGCCCCTTTCGCAACCGAAGGCCGTCGAGCTGGTGGTGCGGGCCGTGGGCCGGTCGAGAGTCGCCGGTGAGCTGGCCGCGGTCGCGGAGCTGGCGGTGCTCTGCGGACGCCTGCCGATCGCGCTGCGCGTCGCGTCGGCCCGGCTGGCGTCCCGGCCGCGGTGGCCGGTCGCGCGGGTGGTGGCCGAACTCGGCGACGAACGATCCCGGCTGAGCCGGCTTTCGGCGGAGGGGGACGCCCCGGTGGCGGCGATGTTCGACTGGTCGTACCGGGCGTTGCCGCCGACGGCCGCGACGCTGTACCGGCTGCTCAGCGAGTTCCCGGGTGCGTCCTTCGGCGTCGACACGGCGGTGGCGGCGACCGGCCTGACCGAACCGGCGGCGGCCGACGGGTTGCAGCTCCTGGTGGACGCGAGCCTCCTGGAAGAGGTCGACGAGCTCAGCTTCCGGTTCCACGACCTGGTCCGCCTGCACGCCCGCGCCCAGCGCGACGCCGGGCGGTCCGAGGTGGTTCCCCGGGTGGCGACCTGGTTCCTGCACGAGATGACGCGGGCGAACCTGGTCGTCATCCCGTTGCGCTGGCGGATCAGCCCGGTGTGCGAGCAGTACCGCACCGCACCGCCCGCGTTCGGCTCGGGACGGGAAGCGCTCGACTGGCTCGACGGACAGCTGCCGAACGTGCTGGCGGTGCTGGAGGCAGCCGGCGAACGGCAGCACGACCGGCTGGCGTGGCAGCTGTGCGAGGCCCTGTGGGAGCTGTTCCTGCACCGGAAGCACTTCGCCCGCTGGTTGCGGTCGCACGAGATCGGCATCGCGGCGGCGCAGCGCTGCCGGGACGCGGTCGCGGAGTCGCGGCTGCGCTGCCAGCTCGGCCGCGCGTACCTGGACCTGGGCCGGTTCGAGGACGCGGAACGCGAATGCGCTCGCGCGCTGGAACTGGCGCGCGCGGCGGGGAGCCGGCACAACGAATCGGTGGCGCTCGACCAGCTGGGCACGGCGGCGCAGGGCCGCGGCGACGTTCCGGCGGCGGTCTCGTGCTATTCCGCCAGCCTGGAGATCGAACGGGAGCTGGGCATCGACCGCGGCGTCGCCCAGCGGCACCGCCGCATCGGCGAGGTGCTGATGAAGGCGAACCGCCCGGGCGAAGCGGCGGAACACCTCCGACGCGCCCGCCGGATGTTCGCCGACTTGGGGGACGAGAAGGACGAGGCGAAGGTCTTGGTGGGGCTGGCCCGCTTGGACGCCCGCGGTGGCGACGTCGCCTCGGCGAAGCGTCGCCTGGAGCGGGCGCGGCGGGTGCTGGCGGAGGCGGGCTCGGCGTTCTACCAGGCGGACGTCCTGGTCGGGTTCGCCGACGTGGCGGAGTGCGATGACGACCCGAGGGCGGCCCGCGGTCACCTCGCCGAGGCGTTGGCGCTGTACGAGCAAGTGGGCGGGCCGCAGGTGGAGCGGGTTCGCGCCCGGCTGCGGCGGTACGACGCCGAGATCGCGGAGCCGCCGGTCGAGAGTCCACCCCCGCCGGCCGGCGAATGACGGCGCGGGTGCCGGCGAAGACGGACATCCGTCAGGCCCGGGCGCTGTCCACGCCCGGCGGTGACGAAGCTGCCCGCCGCGCCGGAGTGACGGTCACCCGTCCGGCCGGCTTCGGGGCCGCGGAACGACCGGCCGGGGCACGAGCCGCGGAAGTGGCGCGGGGGAGAGCGGGACCGCTCGCGCCGGTTCGGGGAGCCCGAGCAGGTCGTACATCTCCTTCCGGAGGATCTTCCCGGCTTCCCCGGGGCGCGAGGTCAGCAAGCCGGCGATCCGGGCGCCGAGCCCCCGGCCTTGCGCGTCGGCGGCGGCGCGGAGCTGGGGGAGCAGCGGCCGCGTGGGGTCCCACCGCGGGGTGTGCTCGGCCAGGACGGCGGCCGGGCTGCCTTCGAGCAGCGGCTGAAGGCCGTGCGGAAGCCGCAGGACGGGGGTGCCGAGGCCGGCCGCGAACGTGCCGACCGAGGTGTAGTCGGCCAGCACGTAGTCGGCGGCGGCGACCGCACCGCGCCAGTCGGTGTGCGGCTTCAGCACGCGGAGCCCCGCGTCGATGGCGTCGGAGAGCCAGCCGAGCACCTGCCCGGCGCCGTGCTGCGACCAGATCTGCGGGTGGAGGGACGCCACGACCCGGAACCGATCGCGCGGCGCCGCTTCGACGACCTCGCGGAAGAGCTCCGGATTGCGGCCGAAGCCCGACCGGGGTGACCAGGTGGAGGTGACCAGCAGGACTTCCCGGTCGTCCGTGACGCCGAGGGCACGCCGGTGCTGCTCACGGTGTTCCGCGGTGGCGACGAGCCGGTCGAAGGCGATGTCACCGCCGACGAAGGCGTGCGGCAGGGCCTCCGGGCAGAACCGGGCGAGGAGATCCCGTTCCCGTTCGTGCGTGAGCGCGATCCGGTCGGGGCGGACCCGGCCGTCTCGCATCAGCTGCGCGGGGTGGAGGCCGGTGACGAGCGCGCCGTCGCTGTCGGTCCGGTGGGGGCGGTACTGCCCGAGCCCGCCACCGTGCGGAACGAGGAGCACGGGCCCCAGCACGTCGTCGACACCGCGAGTGCTCCCGGCGAGCACCAGCCCGTGAGTGACCCGCCGCACCTGCGGCATGGTCAGCAGAACCCCGCCGTCGGCACGGATGAGTTCGGCGGCGTCCGGCCGGTCCTCGCCGTTCTCCGGCACGGCGTAGACACGCATCACCTGGTGGTCGGCATCGATGAGCGGGACGAGGTCGTTGAGCCTGAGCAGCGCGACCACGTGCGGGGCGAAGATGAGGACGGGCAGGCCGAGCCGGGTGGCCCAGTGCTCCGGTGCCAGTACTCCCTCATCGTCGTTCATCGCGGCCACCCCTCCCGGCGTGAGGCGTAGCGCAGCGCCCCGGCCCGGCTGGCCAGTGCCGGGAGCGGGCGGGGGAACGGTCTCCGGTCGGCGGGGACGGCGACTTTCACGGTGCCTCCTGGAACGGGATCGGCGGCATCGCCGATGCGTCGGACATGGGTCGGGCGGTCGCGGGGCGCAGGCCGGCGCTGGGGCCGGCGGTGTCGCGGACAACCCTGTCCTGGGGAGAGGCACTGACAGACCGGCCGGCGGATTTGTGGCCCGTTGCCGGTCTGGGTGGCTCTGAGTCACCCGATATAGGTGAATTCATGTTCCCGGAGAGATGATTCGGGGTCTCCAACCGGACGGCGGCACCAACCCCCGGTCGGGGAGTCGTATGCTGGCGCCTCGGCAGTAAGTCCGCGCTCGTGTCACGTGGAGCGGAGGTTATTGCCTTGCGGAAGCGGTCCCTGGTGGCAGCCGGGGGCCGCTTTTTTATCCTTGGTTCATCAGTCGTCCAGCCTTTCGAGCGTCCGTTCGATCAGCGCCGGTGTTTCTTCAGGAGAAAGCGCTGCGTCCTCCAATTTGTAGAAGATCTGGATGAACTCGACAGCCTTCACGGCTCCGGTGACATCGTCGAAGAACTGGTCTCCATTGGGCTGTTCCAGGTTGAGGAACAGGTCGTTGGACTGCTCGGACAGCTGAAGGAGCTCGAACGAGCTCTGCATGCCGCTGACCCAGCCTGCCTGGTAAGGCAGGACCTGCACGGACACGTTGGGCCGCTGAGCGACCTCCAGCAGATGGCGCAACTGGATCCGCCAGCCGTCGACATCGGTGATGCGTCGGTGCAGCACCGACTCGTCGAGGATGAAGAAGTGCTCGAGTTCGGGATCTTCCAGCCGCTTTTGCCGCTGGGTCCGCATCTTCACCTTCCGTTCCGCGACCGAGGGATCGCTGGACCCCTTCACCAGGGAACGGGTGTACTCGGGGACTTGGAGCAGCCCTGGTACCAGGTGCAGCTGGTACTGACGCAGGATCACGGCGGCTGCTTCGAGGCCGAGGAACTTCACGAACTCCGGGCTGTTGGTGCGTTTGTACTCGTCCCACCAAGCCGGCTGCCGGCCGTCCTTCGCCATCTGGACGTATTTCTCCACGCGGTCGCGGTCGGTGATGCCGTAGTGCAGCAGGAGGGCTTTCAGGTCGGTGATCGACAAGCCCACCTGCCCGCTCTCGATGCGGTTGAGCTTCGAGAGCGACCAGTCCAGCGCGTCCGCGACGTTCTGCTGGGTCAGCTGCAGAGCCTCCCGTGCCTCCCTTATCTCCGCCAGCACTCGCCGTTGGCTAGCCACTGGCGAATGCGCCCTAGTCATGATCGTTCTACTCCCGTCGGTTCGGTATGCCACGCGGCGAGGTGCCACATAGCAGAACGATAGCAGTCGGTATGAGCTACGTCACTCCGACACGGGGCCAAGAGCGAGGCGGAGATTTGCCGGGTGGCAGGCAGGTGTGAGGCGTCGCGCTCCCCGGCAGGAAAAAACCCTGGTGAACCCGGTCGTCCGGGGCCACCAGGGTGGGAACGGAGTGGTCTAGGAGTGATCCCGCAGGAACGCCTTCCAGGCCTCTCGGCTGAAGGTCAGCTGGGGGCTGATGAACTTCGAGTCGCGGAGATGCACTCGCCCGCGGGCGGTGGCGACCTCGACGCAGTTGTTTCCCTCGCCGGTGCTGCTGGCTGAACTCTTCACCCATGCCAACAGGGGGGCTTCGGTCTCGGTTGAAGGCTGCCCGACCTGCTCGGCCACGTGCGTCCCCCGGTTCTCGAAAGGCGCGTACCGGCCAGCCGGGCGGCGGTGGGCCGGAGTATCGCGTGAAAGTGTTCGGAGCGTAACTGCGGAACGTGACGGTTCGACACCGCCGAGAGAAGGATAGCCCATGGTCCACCGGTTTGTTGTGGAGCGATTCCGGGTCAGAAACCTGACATTTCGCGGACATCGTCGATCGCCTGCACATGCACAATTCCGTGCAGATGAACGTTCGCCCGAGGTCGCCTGGAGCACGAGTGGATGGCTTGGTGCACTTGGGAATCCGAAGCCGGCGCGAGCGGTGACCACGAATTCCGGGAACGCCGCCGAAATTCGGTCTAGAACTCCAGCTGCTCGGTCTTCCGCGGCATCAGCAACAACGCCCCCACCGACAAGACCGCCACCGCCAACAGTCCCAAAAACACATAGTGCGTCGCATCCGCCAACGCCCCGCGCACGAACACCGCGGCCGGCGAATCGGCCGGGTGCCCGCCCAGCACCAGGCTCGTCGCGTCGACCGACGGTGGCAGCGGACCCACCTCCGCCGGCGGGTTCGCGAACCGGGACGCCAGCGTCGCGTTGGCGATCGCCCCGAAGACCGCCGCCCCCACCGCGCTCCCCAGCGAGCGGCTGAACAGGTTCGTCGCCGTCACCACGCCACGGCGGTCCCAGCCCACCACCGACTGGATCGCCACCAACGTCGGGCTCGCCGCCAGGCCCAGGCCCACCCCGAGGACGAACGCCGCGAACGCCGCCGCCCAGAGTGACGAACCCGCGCCGAGAAGAGCCACCAATACGCCGCCGGCGATGATGAACACGCTGCCGATCAACGCCGTGTCGCGGAAGCCGATGCGCAGGTAGATCTTGCCCGCCAGCGACGCCGAAATCGGCCAGCCGACCGTCAGGGCCGCCACCGCGAACCCCGCCACCAGCGCGCCCGCGCCGAGCACCCCCTGTGCGTACGTCGGCAGGTACGACGTCAGGCCCATCAGGACCGCGCCGACCACCAGCGCCACCAGGTTGCCGCCCACCAGGACCCGCCGGGTGAACACCCAGAGCGGCAGCACCGGCTCGGCCGCGCGCTTCTCCGCCAGCACGAACGCCACCAGCATCAGCGCGCCCGCGACGAAGATCCCGACGCTCGGCAGCGAGCCCCACGCCCACGCGACGCCGCCCTCGAGCAGGCCGAGGATGACCAGGGAACAGCCGATGGTGAGCAGCGCGGCGCCCAGGTAGTCGACCTTGTGGGGCTTGCGCTCGACGTGCTCGGCGAAGTTGCGGAACAGCATCAGCGCCGCGATCGCGCCCAGCGGCAGGTTGATGAAGAAGATCCAGCGCCAGTCCAGGTACTCGGCGAAGACGCCGCCGAGCGTCGGGCCGACCACCGAAGCCACGCCCCAGACGCTGGCCACGTAGCCCTGCACCCGCGCGCGTTCCTCCACCGTGTACAGGTCGCCGATCACCGTCATCGACATCGGCTGGATCGCTCCGGCGCCGATGCCCTGGACCGCCCGGGCGGCGATCAGCACCGGCATGCTCCACGCCGCACCGCAGAGCACCGAACCGACCAGGAACGCCGCGATCCCGAAGAACATCACCGGCCGCCGGCCGAGCACGTCGGCGAACTTGCCGTAGAGCGGCACCGTCACGGCCTGGGTGAGCAGGTAGATCGAGAACAGCCACGGGAACTGCGCGAAGCCGCCGAGGTCACGCACCACCGACGGGACGGCGGTCGCGATGATCGTGCTGTCCAGCGCGACCAGCGCCGTGCTGAGCATGACCGCGATCAGCACCGGCCCGCGTTCGGACCGGAAGCCGACCCCCTTCGGGGCGGCGGATGTCGTCATCGGCGGGGTGCTCCTCGGGACGGTCATGACCGGGGTCAACTACTTTGCAGTCCTAAGCATTCCATCCCGGTGGCACCGGCCCCAGCGAATTTCCCGGCGCCCGTGGCGCAAGATGGACAGGATGAGCGACTGGATCCGGCCGATCGGGCGGGGCTGGGTGGTCCGCGACGCGGTCCCCGGCCCCGACGTCGACGAGTTCGCCGAGCCCGAGCGCGTGATCGCGGCGCTGGCCGCGCCCGGAGCCGCCGACAGCCTGCTGGCCGTGCAGCACCCGGCCCGCACCCCTGCGGCCCTGGCGCGTGGTCTCGACCTGATGGCCGCCGTCCCCATCGCCCGCGCCGTGCTCGAACGGCTCCGCAAGCGGTCCTACCGGCCGGTCCGCGACGTCGTCGCGCCGTACCGGATCGAAGGGCCGGACGGGGTGGCGCTCGGCCTGCTCTGCCTGGTCGACCCGGCGGCGGTGACCGACGACGGCGCCGCGCGCGTCCGCCACACCGAGGACGTCTACCCCGACGTCGTCGCCGAACGGGCCGCGGTGCTCGCCGGGCTGGGCTGCGCGACCAGCGCGGCGCTGCTCGTCCCGGCCGGCGCCGGCGCGGAGCTGACCGAGCAGGTCGAACAGGCCTGCGCCGGCCTCGGCCTGCCCGATCTGTCCACTTCGGACGCGGCCGGGCGGCGGCACGACCTGTGGGTGGTGCCCGAAGGGCCGCTGCAGAGCCGGCTGCTGGCCGCGGTCGCCGGCACGGACCTCCTGGTCGCCGACGGCAACCACCGCGTGGCCGCCGCGGCGGCGGCCGGCCACGGCGCGCTGCTCGCCCTGGTCACCGCGGGACCGGCGCTGGAGATCGGCGCGATCCACCGCGTCCTCACCGGCACCGGCCTCGGCCCCGAAGACCTGGTGTCCCGCTGGTGCGAGGCCGGGCTGGACGTCCGCTACGACGAACAAGCCGTGCCGGTCACCGGCGAGGTCGTGGTGCGCGCCGGCGCGGCCGTGCTGCGGATCCCGCTCCCGGCCGTGGCCGGGCCCGGGCCCGTGATCGACCACGAGATCGTCGAGCAGGTCCTGTTCGCCCGCGCGCTCGGCGTCGACCCCGACGGGCCGTGCGTCCGCCCGCTCCCGGCCGGCCGCCCGCTGCCGCCGGACGCGGACGCGGTGGTGCTGCTGGCCCCGGTGAGCTACGCCGACGTCCTCGCGGTGCACGCGGCCGGGCGCCGGATGCCGCGGAAGGCCACGTACTTCACGCCGAAGCCGCGCAGCGGGCTCGTGCTGGCGGAGCTTTAGCGGGCGTCCTACCAGTTCAGAACCCGGCCGGGGCGCAGCCGGGCGAGCAGCTCCATCAGGCTCCCGTGACGCCGTCGATGGCCTCTCGCAGGAAGTCCGCGTGGCCGTTGTGCCGGGCGTACTCGTGGATCATGTGCAGCATCACCAGCCGCAGCGAGACGTCCTCGCCCCAGCGCGGCTGGTGGCCGGTGACGTCCAGGGACTCGGCCGCCTCTTCGATCTTGCGTGACTGCTCGACCTCGGCCTGCCACGCCTCGAAGGCTTCCGCACGCGTGGACGAACTCGCGTCGTAAGCGGCCTGGAAGTCCCCTTCGGGCGACCACCGCAGCGGGACGTCCTCGGCGTTGATCACCCGCCGGAACCAGGTGCGCTCGACCTCGGCCATGTGCCGGACCAGGCCGAGCAGCGAAAGCGTCGACGGCGGGCTCGACGCCCGGCGGAGGTCCTCGTCGGACAGTCCGTCGCACTTCATCGCGAGGGTGGCGCGGTGGAAGTCGAGGAAGGTGCGCAGCATTTCGCGCTCGCCGCCGGTCAGGGGCGGTGCGGGGCGTTCGGTGGTCACGAAGGAGTGTGTATCACGACCGGAAATGTCGTACCCGTGATTTAAGCTCGCGCGGTGGACTTGCCCGTCATGCCGCCGGTGCGGCCGATGCTCGCGAAAGCGGTGCACGAGGTACCTCGTGCACCGGGGCTGCTCTACGAGCCCAAGTGGGACGGCTTCCGCTGCGTCGTGTTCCGCGACGGCGACGAGATCGAGCTCGGCTCCCGCAACGACCGCCCGCTGACCCGCTACTTCCCGGAGCTGGTGGAGCTGCTGGCCGCCGCGCTGCCGCCCCGCTGCGTCGTCGACGGCGAGATCGTGCTGGTCACGCCGGCCGGGCTGGACTTCGAGGTGCTGCAGCTGCGGCTGCACCCGGCGGCTTCGCGCGTGCGCAAGCTCGCCGAGGAGACGCCGGCCAGCTTCGTCGCCTTCGACCTGCTCGCCCTCGGCGACACCGACCTCACCGAGGAGCCGTTCCGCGAGCGGCGCAAGCAGCTCGAAAGCATCCTCCGCACGGACGCCGAAGGTCTGCAGCGCATCCACCTGACCCCGCTGAGCGAGGACCCCGGCCAGGCCGAAGACTGGTTCACCCGGTTCGAGGGCGCGGGCTTCGACGGCGTCATGGCGAAGCCCGGCGACCTGCCGTACGAGCAGGACAAGCGCGTCATGCTGAAGGTCAAGCACGAGCGCACGGCCGACTGCGTCGTCACCGGCTTCCGCTGGCACAAGGACGGCGCCGGCGTCGGTTCGCTGCTGCTCGGGCTGTTCGACGACGAGGGCGTCCTGCACCACGTCGGGGTGGCCAGCAGTTTCACCAAGGCGCGGCGGGCCGAGCTGGTCGAGGAACTGGCGCCGCTGCGCGAGAACGCACTCGAGAACCACCCGTGGCGGACCTGGGCCGAATACGAGCCCGAGCCAGGCCGCCAGCCGGGCGCGAACAGCCGGTGGGCCCCGCAGAAGGACCTCTCGTGGGAGCCGCTGCGCCCGGAGTGGGTGGCCGAGGTCCGCTACGAGCACCTGCAGGGCGGCCGGTTCCGGCACGGCGGGCGGCTGGTCCGCTTCCGGCCCGACCGCACGCCGGAGTCCTGCACGTACGCCCAGCTCGACGAGGCACCGCCCGCCGAGCTCGCGAAGCTGTTCGGGGAGGCGCGATGAGCGGGGCGGTCCTGCTCGACGTCGACGGCGTCGAGGTCAAGATCAGCAGCCCGGACAAGGTCTACTTCCCGGAACGCGGCGAGACGAAGCTCGACCTCGTCGAGTACTACCGGGCGGTGTCCGGGCCGCTGCTGGCCCGGCTCGGCGGGCGTCCGCTGCTGCTGGAGCGCTACCCGGACGGCGCCGGCGGCAAGAACTGGTTCCAGAAACGCGTCCCCAAGGGCGCGCCGCCGTGGCTGACCACCACGGTCGTCTCGACGCCGAACGGCACGACGAGCGACGCGCTGGTGGCGAAGGACCTCGCCCACATCCTCTGGGCGGTGAACCTCGGCTGCCTCGGCTTCCACGTCTGGCCCTACCTCGCCGACACGCCCGAGATCACCGACGAACTGCGCGTCGACCTCGACCCGTCGCCCGGCATCGGGTTCGACGAGCTGCGCGAAGCCGCGGTGCTGACCAGGGAGTTCCTGGCCGAGCACGGCATCGAGGGGCACCTGAAGACGTCGGGTTCGCGGGGGCTGCACCTGTACGTGATGCTCGAGCCGCGCTGGGACGGCCTCCAGGTGCGGGCGGCCGCGGTCGCGCTGGCGCGGGCCCTCGAACGCCGGCACCCGGAGAAGGTCACCGCGCAGTGGTGGAAGGAAGAACGCGGCACGCGCGTGTTCGTCGACTTCAACCAGAACGCCCCGCACAAGACCGTGTTCGGCACCTGGTGCGTGCGCCCGCGCGTCGGCGGCCAGGTGTCCACCCCGATCGGCTGGGACGAACTGGACACCGTCGATCCCGGCACGCTGACGCTGAGCACGGTGCCCGCGCGGGTCGCCGAGCGCGGCGATCCGTGGGCCGGGGCGGGGGAGCGGCCGCAGTCGATCGAGCCGCTGCTGGAGATGTCCGAACGCGACCTGGCGGCCGGGCTGATGGACGCGCCGTGGCCGCCGGTGTACCCCAAGATGCCCAACGAGCCACCGCGCGTGGCGCCGAGCCGGGCGAAGAAGGCGTGATCAGGGTGGCCCGAGACGCCGGTGGAGCTGGCTCCACGCGGTGAGGGCCACCAGAGCGGTGAGCCCGAACACCGCCGCGGACCCGAGGCCCGCGGCCGCCGCGCCGGCCAGCGGCGAGGCGACGGTCTGGCCGGCGCCGAGACCGGCGAACGACCACGTGATGCCCCGGGCGGGCCGCGCCGGGAAGAGGCGGGCCGCCCAGAGGATGCACAGCCCGGTCAGCGCCATGTAGGTGCTGCCGAACAGCGCGCCGGAAAGCAGGGCGAGGGGCACGCCCGGGTCCGGCAGGGCAAGGAGGGCGATGCCCGCCGCGGCGAGGGTCCACGTCACGAGGTTGACCGTCCGCAGGCCCACGCGCCCGGCCGCCCGCCCCGCCAGGCCGCCGAGCAACCCGGCCACGCCGATCGCGGCCCAGCACCAGGTCGCCGCCACCGGGCTCAGCCCGGCTTCGGCGAGCCGGGAGCTGGAGAACGTCCAGTACGGCGCGCTCGTCACGCCGATGAGGACGGAGTTGACCACGAGCGGGACCATTCCGCCGCCGGGACCGGAGCTCGCCGGGACGTCGGCGGGCCCGGGTGAGTGCGGCAACGTCCGCCACGCGATCAGCGCCACGGCCACGCCGAGGGCGGCGAACGCGGACCAGATCACCGGCCAGCCGAACGCGAGCAGGGGAGTGAACGCCGACGCGGCCAGGCCCAGCCCGGTTCCGGTGTTGGCCCAGGTCTGCGCCCGGTCGCGGGTGCGCGCCCCGGCGGTCTCGCCGATCAGCTGCGCGACGCCCGGCGAGACGAGGCCCGCGCCGGCCCCCGCGACGGCGATCCCGGCCCCGAAGACCGCGACGTGCGGCGCGAGAGCCATGAGGCCGAGCCCGAGCGTCGCCGCCGCCGCGGCCAGCAGCACGGTGCCGCGTGCCGACCGCGCGGACGTTCTCGGGGCGAGCAGCAGCCCGAGGCCGTACCCGGCGGTGGACACGCCGCCGAGCACGCCGACGCCGACCGCCGTGAGCCCGAACGTCTCGCTGAACCGCGGCACGAACGGCCCGAACGCGTACCGCGCGAACCCGTAGCAGAGGGCGATCACGACCGCGCCGATCGCGGCCGTGGACCACCAGCGGTCCGTCTTCGTCTGCATCACCACGCCATCCACCAAACAGACAGGTCTGTCTGGTGTCAAGCGATGGTACGATCACCGCAGGTGAAGACCTATACCGATCTGTTCGGAGGACTGCGGTGGCCCGGACCCGTCCCGGAGATGCGGGCGCGAAAGTGCTCAAAGCCGCGTCGACGCTGTTCTACCGCGACGGCATCCACGCCGTCGGCGTCGACACGGTGGCGGCCGAAGCCGGGGTGACGAAGGCGGCCCTCTACGGCAATTTCGGGTCCAAGAGCGGGCTCGTCGTCGCGTACCTGCGGGAGCGTGACCGGCGGTGGCAGGAGGAGGTCGACCGGATCACCGCCGCGCACCCCGATCCGCGGGAACGGGTGCTGGCGGTCTTCGACGCCTACGAAGCCTGGGTGGCACGCGACGGCTACCGCGGCTGCGCCTTCCTGAACGCGACCTCCGAGTTCCCCGACCCCGCCGACCCGGTCCGTGAGGTGGTCCGCCACCACAAGACCGCGTTGCACGGCTACCTGCGGGCCCAGCTCCGGCGCGGCGACCCGGAGCGCGCCGACGTCCTGGCCGACGAGCTGATGCTCCTGCTGGAGGGCGCCGCGGTCACGTCGGTGGTCGCCCAGGGCGCGCAGCCGTTCGAGACCGCCAAGCGGCTCGCGCGGACGTTGACCGCCTAGATCCCCAGGTCGAGCACGAGCTGGCTGCGGTCCTCGCCGACGCCGGACAGCGTCGCGACGCACGCCGGGCACGGCGTGAGCTCGGCGGTGGCCAGGTCCACGGGTTTCCAGCTGCGGGACTCGCGCTCCCCGCAGGCCGACCGCCGGTAGCGGAGATCGCCCGAGCGGGTCATCAGGTGGGCCAGGGGGACGTCTTCGGGCAGCACGCCGACCAGGTACCAGCGTGGTGCGCTCACCGCGGTGGTCGTCATGGCGGCCAGTGTCCGTCGCGGTGCCCGGGGTCCGAGCGCATTTGCCGATCTTCGGCGTGGCGGGGTGCTCAGGCCTGGTCGGGCAGGTACCGCAGGACGTGCAGCAGGCCGCGTTCGTCCACGGTGTCCGGGTCTTCGGCCAGGCAGCCGCCGAGGTCGGCGAGCACGGCGTCGGTGTCGATCCCGGCGCCGATCAGCACCAGCTCGGTCCGCCGCGGTTCGCCCGGCGGCCAGGCCGACCGCTCCAGCTGAACGAACCCGCCGACGGTGTGCAGGTGGAAGCGCGATTCGGGGCCGGCGGGGCCGAAGTCGGCTTGGCCCTTCATCCGGTAGAGCCCGGCCGGCCGCCGCTCGAGGAACTCGACGAAGGCGCGCGGCGCCAGCGGGGTCGCGGCCGTGAAGGTGACCGTCTGGTACTCGGCGTGCAGGTGCCGCGAGTGGTCGTGGTCGTCCTCGCGCAGGTCGTCGAACGACAGCTGCCCGGCCCGTTCGCCCCGGGGTTCGGGGTCGAAGAACAGCCGCGGGTCGACCCGACCGTGCTCGGTGACCAGCAGCGGGCGGCCCGGCGCGAGCTCTTCGACGGTCGCGGTGAGCTTCGCGAGCGCCCCGGCGGACACCCGGTCGGCCTTGTTCAGCACCACGAGGTCGGCCAGCCGGAGGTGGTCGGCCAGTTCGGGGTGGCGTTCGCGGGCGGCCTCGAACTCGGCGGCGTCGACCACCTCGGCGAGCCCGCCGTAGCGGATGTCGGGGTTCTCACTGGCGATCATCAGCCGGATGAGGTCGCGGGGCTCGGCGATGCCGCTGGCTTCGACGACGATGACGTCGATGCCCGCCTCCGCGCTCGAAAGCTTCGCGAGCATCGCGTCCAGCCCGCTGGCGTCGACGGCGCAGCACAGACAGCCGTTGCCGAGCGAGACCATCGTGTCGACCTGGCCGGCGACGGCGAGCGCGTCGACGTTCACCCGGCCGAAGTCGTTGACCACGACGCCGACCCGGGCGCCTTCGCGGTTGGCGAGCAGGTGGTTGAGCAGCGTCGTCTTGCCCGCGCCGAGGAACCCGGCGACGAGGACCACGGGGATGCGCCTGGCGTGCACGAAACGTCCTTCCTCTGCCGATCACCGCGACTCTAACGCCGGTGCCCATACACGGCAGGCCGACCCCGGTGAAGGCCGTTCGGCGAATGCCCACGAAAAGACGCAGGCGGCCGCGCGGGAAAGGATCACGCGAATTTTGCCGCCCGGGGTGATCGATTGACGGAAAACGCGTTGTGCCATGTCCGAATAACTCTTGGTAGTAGTTGTTTTTTCGGCGTTTCACCTGCGTGCGCCGGTATTCCGCGATCGCCGGGACGTCGTTCCCGAGTGGGGGATCCCGCCTCGCTGAACCTGGGGTATCCTCCCCCGCCTGGCCGGAGTTCCCAGGGCAGTGGGAACTTCCGGCCGGCAGTGTCGTCGGTGACTCTCGGAGGAACGGTGAACCTTTTCGTCGGGCTGCAGATCGCGATTTCGGAGAGTGGGGAACCGCGGTGACCGTTACACCCGAGCGGGTGACGCCCTCGCTGCCGCTTTACCCACAGCGTGTCTCCCAGGAGCAAAGCGTCAATTCCGCGGAAGCGGAAGAATTCCTGGACCGGATGTTCGCCGAAGGTGCCGCGGAAGAGGGCGAGCGGTTCGAGACCCGGCTGGCCGCGGTTCGCGCGGAAATCCAGGAAACCGGCACCTACCGGCACACCCCGGCCGAGCTGGCGTACGGCGCGCGCGTCGCGTGGCGCAACTCGGCGCGCTGCATCGGCCGGTTGTACTGGCGTAGCCTGCGCATCCGGGACCGGCGCCGGGTCACCGACCCCGCCGCGATCGCCGGCGAGTGCGTCGCCCACCTCCGCCAGGCCACCCGGGGTGGGCGGATCCGGCCGACGATCACCGTCTTCGCGCCGGACGCACCGGGCGCGCCGGGCCCGCGGATCCACAACGAGCAGCTGATCCGCTACGCCGGGTACCGCTTCGAAGACGGCTCGGTCCTCGGCGACCCGCGCTACGCCGAATTCACCGAGCAGGTGCGAAGACTCGGCTGGCGGCCGCCGGAGCGAAGAGGTTCCTTCGACGTCCTGCCCCTGCTGATCGAGGCCGTGCCCGGCGAGCCGCGGCTGTTCACCCTGCCGCCGGACGTCGTCCTGGAGGTCCCGCTGACCCACCCGGACCACCGCTGGTTCGCGGGGCTGGGGCTGCGCTGGCACGCGGTGCCCGCGATCAGCGACATGCCGCTGGAGATCGGCGGCGTCACCTACCCGGCCGCGCCGTTCAACGGCTGGTACCTCGGCACCGAGATCGGCGCCCGGAACCTGGCCGACGAGCAGCGCTACGACCTGCTGCCGGTCGTCGCCGAGCTGATGGGCCTGGACACCGCGTCCGAGCGCACGCTGTGGCGCGACCGGGCGCTGGTGGAGCTGACGCTGGCGGTGCAGCATTCCTTCGACGCCGCCGGGGTCACGATGGCCGACCACCACACCGAATCGCGCCGGTTCCTGTCCCACCTGGAACGCGAGGAGCGGGCCGGGCGCCGGTGCCCCGCGGAGTGGAGCTGGATCGTGCCGCCGTTGTCCGGTGGGCAGACCGCGGTTTTCCACCGCTACTACGACGAACCGGACCCGGCGGAGCGACCGGCGTTCCTGCCGCCGCCGTGAGGGCTGCGGAGAGTAGCGTGCGAGCGCCCGTTCGGCGGATCGTGGGCGACCCGCGGGGCAGTCCGGTCCCCGAGGGCCGACAATGGACCGCATGACCGCAGTCCTCGTCGCCTACGCCGGGCGTCACGGCGGAACCCGGCAGATCGCCGAGGTCATCGCCGCCGAGCTCGGTGCGGGGGGCTTGACCGTCGACGTGCGCGACGCCGCCGACGTGGCCGGCGTCGAGCACTACGCCGCGGTCGTCGTCGGCAGTGCCCTGTACTACCACCGGTGGCGCCCGGAGGCCGTCCGGTTGCTGGAACGCAACGCGCGGGCGCTCGCCGAGCGTCCGGTGTGGTTGTTCCACAGCGGACCGTGCGGCCCCGGCGCGGCCACGCACCAGGTCAGCCTGCCGGCGAACGTGGCGTTGCTGGCCGCGCGCATCGACGCGGAACGCACGGCCACCTTCGGCGGCCGGCTGGACCCGGCGACCGTGCACGGCCTGATCCCGAAGCTGGTGGCGTCGGGCCGGCGGGCCGGCGACTTCCGCGACTGGGACCGGATCAAGGCGTGGGCCCGGGACGTCGGCCGCCGGGTCCGCATCCGCGTCGCACTCTGACCCTCTTGCCCGCCCGGGGCGGTGGGTGCTAAACCGGGCCTGAGGTCTTCCGGTGGGCAACCGACGGAACGGGGCGAACGTGACGGATCGACCGGGCAAGAAAGCGCTTACCTCGGACCAGCGCAACGCGTTCCTCGCGGCGCTGCTCGGCTGGAGCATGGACTCGTTCGACTACTTCCTCGTCGTCTTCGTCCTGGCGGACATCGCGAAGGACAAGTCGTTCGGGGCGACGGCCACGCAGCTGGCGTTCATCACGACGGCGACCTTGGTGATGCGCCCGGTCGGCGCGCTCCTGTTCGGCCTGTGGGCCGACCGGGTGGGCCGCCGGATCCCGCTGATGGCCGACGTCGTGCTGTACTCGGTGGCCGGCCTGCTGTGCGCGTTCGCGCCGAACTACACGGTGCTGCTGGTGCTGCGGTTCGTCTACGGCATCGGCATGGGCGGCGAGTGGGGCCTGGGCGCGGCGCTGGCGATGGAGAAGATCCCGGTCGAGCGCCGCGGCTTCTTTTCGGGCCTGCTGCAGGTCGGCTATTCGATCGGCTACCTGCTGGCGGCGCTGGCGTACCTGCTGTTTCACTCGGCGCTCGATCTGCAGTGGCGCTGGATCTTCGTGCTGAGCATCTTCCCGGCGCTGATCAGCCTGCTGATCCGCGCGCGCGTCCGCGAGTCGGAGGTGTGGGAGACCGCCCGAGAGAAGTTGAAGGTGACGCGGACGTCGGTGAAGGACATCCTGCTGAACCCGAAGGTGATCCGCCGCTTCGGCTACCTGATCCTGCTGATGACGGCGTTCAACTGGATGAGCCACGGAACCCAGGACGTCTACCCGAGCTTCTTGAAGGCCCACGACAACGGCGGCGCGGGGCTGAGCGCGGCGACGAGCACGTGGATAGCGGTGCTGTACAACATCGGAGCCATCATCGGCGGCTTGACGTTCGGCACGCTGTCGGAGCGGCTGGGCCGCCGCCGCACGATCGTGACGGCGGCGGTCCTGGGGCTCCCGGTGATCCCGATCTTCGCGTTCGACCACGGCGCGGGCATGCTGGCGCTGGGCTCGTTCCTGATGCAGATCATGGTCCAGGGGGCGTGGGGAGTGATCCCGGCGCACCTGACGGAGATGTCACCGGACGCGATCCGCGGGTTCTACCCGGGAGTGACCTACCAGCTGGGCAACCTGCTGGCGGCGTTGAACCTGCCGATCCAGCAGGCGATCGCGGAATCGCACGGGTACACCTCGGCTCTGGTGTGGACGGTGGTGCCGGGCCTGATCGCGGTCGCGGTGCTGACGGCGATCGGGAAGGAGGCGAAGGGCATCAAGTTCGGCGAGTCCGCGGTGGCGACCGCACCGGCCGGGGCGCAATGAGCTGGTCCGCTCAGGTGTCGGGCTCCGCTTCGGAACTTTCGCGTGATCCGGCCAATGCTTCTTCGATCATCATCCGTTCGTAGATTGCGGCGAATTGGCTCCGGCCGCTCTGCCGGGCGTGTTCCAGGAAGGAAAGGACGTGCGCGGGATCGGGTTCCAGGCCTAGCAAGTGAGCGGCGACGGCGGGGTCGCCCATTTCGATCGCACGGCGAGCCAGGCCGGTCAGGTGAGCGGTGGCGGGGTTCAGTGCGATGAAGGACGAAAGCACGAAAGCCGCAGTCGTCCGCCCTTGGTCGATGGCGAAGACGGCGAGCTCATGGAGATCCGGCCGGGGGCTGTCGGCGGTGATGGCGGCCGCCAAGATGGGAAGGGCCAGTCCGATCTTCGTCTCGACCGCCTGCCGGGCAAGCTCGGTAAGCTCTTCGAAGCCGCCGTTGCTGGAGAGCGCCTTTGCTGCCGTGACCATGACTATTCCGTCGCCGGTCCAGGCTGCGTCGCGGAAGATTTCCTGCACCTCGCGGAAGCGACCCAGCTTGCCGATGGCCAGGGCGATCAGCCCGATCGCCTCCGCGTCGCCGGTCTCGAAGGCCCGTCGGAAGCATTTCTCGGCGAACTCGAACCGGTCAGCCAGGTATGCGACCATGCCGATTGCCGCGACACTTCGGTCGGAGCTCAGGGAGAACACGGCATCCCACGTGTCATCCGGGACAGGCGAATCGCCCAGTGGGCTGGTGCCCTCCTGCGCCTGGTCCACCAGGTAGTCAGAAGCCAGGTACCGGCCATCGGCCCGAGGCTGCAGACATGAACTGGCGCTGAGCACCGGCTGGGCCGCCCACTGCAGACCTTCGGTGACCGACGGCAGATCGGGGCGGTCGCACCACGGCGCAGGCAGGTAGCAGCGATGCAGCTCGGCCAGCGTGGTGCGCGGAACGGGCTCGGTGTAGCCCGCCCGGCGGCAGTCGACCGCCGCGCTGATCAGGGCCTGGCCGACGTAGAACAGCGGGCTGTCACCGACCGACCAGCGCTGCAGCATCGGCGTGCCCGCCGCCAGGTACTCCGCGAACCCCTCAGAAGCCGTCAGCGCCCGGCCGATGCGCGGGTCACCTGCCCGTGCGGTCTTCGCGCGCTCCTGCTCGGCCTCCGTCAAGTGCTGCTCGATCGCGATCAGATGGCTCGGCGGGATTCCGGCGATCAGATCCGCCGCAGCTTTGTTGATCGTGCCTTCGACGGCCCGGAAGGCAGCGAGCTCGTGGTCGCGGATGGTGGCGACCACACGGACCGAGGGAGCCAGCCGCTGGAGCAGACCCACGTCGAGGCCACCCGGGACGAGGAAGCGTTCAAGGTCGTCGAGCCAGATCACGGTGTCCTTCAAACCGGACTCGACCATCTCCCGCAACGCCGGTCCGTCGATCGGAATGAGCAGCTGGTGACCGGGACGCAGGCGGCGGATGGCCTCGGCCGCCGCGCGGCTCTTGCCCGCGGCGGCGCGGCCGTGCAACAGGACCAGGCCGTCGCTCGCGATCGCCCACTCCAGGTCCTTGTCGCGGTCCCGGGGCACATACCGGGGGAGATCCCGGTCGGCGAACGTGTCCACCGCTCGCTTGACCCGCAACGCCAGCAGCGACACGTCGGCGACGCGAGGCAGCCGGTCGCCGTCGAGGTGGAGTGCCCGGCCCACGTACACGCTCTGCGGGACCTCAGGCTCCCGGCGGCGTCGCAAGTCGATCAGGGAGAAACCGACCGCCACGACAGCGGCGAGCCAGCTCAGCGCCTCGAGCGTCCGCCGGACCGGACCACCGTCCGCCACCAGCCAGCTCAGCCATCCGAGCCGCAGCGCTACCAGAAGCACGACCGGGACCAGGACGAGCGAAGCACGGCGGATCCAACGGGACTTCACGGCGTCACGAGCGCCGCTTCATAGGCGAAAATTGTCAACTGCACCCGGTTCGACACATCCAGCTTCGCGAACGTCCGCGTGATGTGGGTCTTCACCGTCGCCTCGCTCAAAAACAGCTCGGCAGCGATCGACGCGTTCGGCTTGCCCTGGGCCACCGCCGTCACGATCTCGCGCTCTCGCACGCTGAGCAGCTCCAGCTTCGCCTGAGCCCGCGAGCGCCGCGGGTTGGCGCGCGCCGCCACGAACTGGCCGATCAGCTGCTTCGTCGTCCGGGGGGACAACATCGCGTCGCCGTTGGCCACCACGCGGACGCCTTCGATGATCTCCTGCGGTGAGCCCTCCTTCAGCAGGAAGCCGCTCGCTCCGGCCGCCAAGGCCTCGAACACGTACTCGTCCAGGTCGAACGTCGTCAGGATCAGCACCTTCGGCGGGCGGGGCTGGGCCAGCACGGCCGCCGTGGCCACCAGGCCGTTCATGCGGCGCATGCGGATGTCCATGATCACCACGTCCGGCGCGTGCCGGGCGACCTGCTGGACCGCTTCGTCGCCGTCGCCCGCCTCCGCGACCACCCGCAGATCCGGCGTGCTGCCCAGGATCATGGACAGTCCGGTGCGGACCAGCGGGTCGTCGTCGACGAGCAGTACGCGCACGCTCACCCGCTCATGCTAGGGCGCCGGTACCACCCACGGCAGCCAGGCCCGCAGCGCGAACGTCCGCTCGTCGACCGGACCCGCCGTGAGGGTGCCGCCCAGCAGGGCGATCCGCTCGTTGACGCCGGTGAGCCCGGTGCCCGACCCCGGTGACGGCACCGGGTGCGGCGGCAGCGGGTTGAGGACCTCCAGGGACAACCCCGCGCCCGGGCCGCCGCGCACCAGCACCTCCGCCGGCGCCCCCGGTGCGTGCCGCAGCACGTTGGTCAGGGCCTCCTGGAGGATCCGGTACGCCGCGGTGGCGAGCGGGACCGGAGCCGCCGACACCTGGTCGAGCAGGATCGTCACGTTGACCGCCAGGCCCGCTTGCCGGGCGCCGGCGACCAGGTCGGGGATGTCGGCCAGCGTCGGCGGTGGCGGCTCCGCGGGGCCGCCGGGTGCCCGCTCGGCGAAGCCCGGGCCACGCAGCACGCCGATCACCTGCCGCAGGTCGTCGAGCGACTGCCGGGCGGTGGTCCGCACGGTCTTGGCCGCCGCCACCGCGTCCGGCGTCGTGGCGGCGGTGACCTCCAACGCGCCCGCCTGCAACGAAAGCAGGGACAGCCGGTGCCCGAGGACGTCGTGCATCTCGCGGGCGATCCGCGCCTGCTCCTCCTTGCGTGCCACCTGATCGCGCAGCGCCTCCTGCTCGGCGATCCGGCGGCGCGTCTCGGCGAGGCTGTGCCGGACGATCCCCAGCGTGAGGGGCACCGCCGTGTACACCACCGCGGTCAGCGCCACCCCGGTGAGCTTGGCGGCGGTCGAGCCGGTCGACATCCAGGCCTCGGCGAGCGACGACTCCGCGGCCCGGCTCGCGTCCCGCCAGACCGCGAGCCCGGTCGCCGCGAACACCAGCGTCGCCGCGCTCCACCGCCACCAGCCCACGTACCGGGTGGTGAGCGCGGCGAGGGCGATCAGCGCCGCCATGGAGTCGCCAGCCAGCAGCAGCGGCGGCACCACCGCGATGCCGGTCACGAGCAGCGGCCAGCGGTGCCGCCAGACCAGCATGACCGCCGCGCCGATCGCGACGAGCCAGCCGAGCATCCCGAACGCCGTGGGCAACGCGTCCGGGTCGTCCGGCGGCGAGCTTTCCAACGCGAAGTTGACGGTGCTCGTCAGCACGCCCGCCGCGACCGCGAGCACGGTGCACACCACCCGAAGCACGGAGCGTCCCATGGCGAAAGCCTACGAGGCGCCCCGGTCCGGACCATCAGCCCTTCCGCTTGTCCACCCCGCCTCCGGTGACGACTTTCGTCGTAACGGGTCGAGGCCCGCGGATGACGCGGGACGCCCCGCCGCGCTGGTTTCCTTCTCGCCGTCAAGCAGCAGCGAAAGGAACCCCGATGACCGACTACACCCCGCTCCAGCAGCACGCGGCCCCGCCGGCCACGCCGCCGCGCAACGGCCTGGGCACGGCCGGGTTCGTCCTCGGCCTGATCGGGCTGGTGATCGCGCCGATCCCGCTCGCCGGTGTGGTCGCCTGGCCCCTGTCCGTGCTCGGCCTGATCCTGTCCGCGGTCGGCGTGGCCAGGGTGCGCCGCGGAAAGGCCACCAACAAGGGCCTTTCGATCGCCGGCGTCATCGTGTCGCTGCTGGGGCTGGTCGTCAGCATCCTGTGGGCGGTGGTGATCGGCAAGGCGATCAGCGACGTCAACGACCAGGCCACCCAGCACCACACCGTCGTCTACCAGGTGAGCGGGGACGCGAAGACCGTCGACATCGACTACAGCACCTTCGACCGGAACACGATCCTGATCAACACCGAGACGTCGGCCGCGGTGCCGTGGACCAAGACCGTCGAAGCCACCGGGTTCCTCGCGGGAGCCCAGTTCACCGCGACCGCCGGGCCCGACGGCGGCTCGGTGACCTGCAAGGTGATCGTCGACGGCAAGGAGGCGAAGACCGCGACCGCGGCCGGGCCCGGAGCCGTCGCCGGCTGCACCGGCTTCTGAACCGGGGAGGTGGGACCCGCCAGGGGCGGGTCCCACCCCGGTTCAGCTGCAGTGCTCGAACTGGCTGTCGTAGGCCTGGCCGCCGGCCGAGCCGCCCCACCTCACGCACTTGTCCGCCGCGGCCGCCGAGACCGGGCCGGCGAAGTAGGAGAACGAGCCCGAATCGGTGACCCGTGCCGAGCCCTTGACCTCAAGGTAGGCCGACGTCGCCGTGCCCGTCCCGGTGGACGCGCTCTTCATCGTGCTGACGCAGTTCTTTCCGTTGGCCCCGTTGTACGACAGGAAGACCGTGCCCGCCGAGCCGAGCGCCTTCGAATCGATCACGCTGTAGCCGCCACCGCAGGCCGGCGCGCCGAGCGCGGTATCGGTGATCGTGGCGAAGCGGATCGAGTTGCGGTATTCGCCACCCGTTCCGGCTTCGAAGATCACTCCGGCCGACGACTCGGACAGCGGAACCATGTCCGAGTACGCCGCGTCCTGGCCCCACACGAGCAAGCTGCCGGCGGTACCGGTCCAGTTGGCGCCCTCGTCGAACGACGAGTGGATCCGGAGTTCCTTGCGTTCGCCGCAGAGGGATGGCGCGGCGAACAGGAGGCGGTTGTACTTGCCGCCGGTGTCGGTGGCGCTCATGCGGCCCGTCGACCCCTCGACGACCGAGGCGACGAGGTCGGTGGCGAAGGTGAAGTTCTGGCTGAAGGTCTCGGCGCCGTCCGAGCTGATCGCGAACGCCCGGTTGCGCGTTCCGTCGGCCAGGCACTTGTTGCCGTCGTTCGCCTGGTTGCGGGCGGCGGCGTAGACCCGGCCGTCGTTGAGCTCGGTGACGCTGATCTCCTGGGGGTTCATCGCGCTCGACGTCGGCTTGCCCTCGGCGCCGAGGTGCCAGGTGCTGCCCTTGTCGTCGCTGTAGATCAGGGCGCCGATGTTCGAGTAGCTCATCCCGGCGACGAGCCGGCCCGCGTGGGCGCCGCGCGTCAGCACGATCCCGTGGGACGGCCCGGTGGCCAGCCATTCCGGCGCGGTCGAGAAGCCGAGCTCCGTGGTCAGCGTCTTCGGCGCGTCCCACGTCTTCCCGTTGTCGTCGCTGATGGACACGCGCGGGATCCGGTTGCACTTAGGACTGGTGAAGCACTGCATGGTGGACAGCAGCACGATCCGGTTGCTGCCCGGGATGACGATCGGCGCGGGGTTGCCCTTCACATCACCGAACGCGGTGATGACGGTTTTCATTTCGCCCCACGACTTGCCGCCGTCGGTGGAGCGCTTCATCACGAGGTCGATCTTGCCGAGGTCGTTGCACCAGCTGGCTCCGTCGTTGCGACCTTCGGCGAAGGCGAGCAGGTCGCCGTTGTTCGCCTTGACGACGGTGGGGATGCGGTAACAGTCATGGCCGTCGGTGTTCCTGGCGAACACCACCGAGCTGGCCACGTCGGCCTGGGCGGTCGCGGCGCCGACGGCGGCCGGGACGGCGACGGCGGCGCATCCCAGGAGCCCGGCCAGCAGGCCCTGGGCGATTCGGGTGATCTTCACGGTTCGAGCTCCCTACGGATTCGTTTCACGTCTCGGCAGCAGCGTCGGCGCAATCCGTACAAGAGCCGTACAACCTCGCGTATAACGAACTATTCGTGACCGGCAGGCAAAGTTCAGGCGAACGCGGCCAGGGTGCCGAACCCGGTCGCCAGCACCAGAAGCGTGGACAGGAGACCCAAGAGCAAGGCTCGTCCGCCACCACGCAGCAACGTGCCGAGCCGCACCGCGCAGCCGAGGCCGAACAACGCACCCGCGAGCAGCAGCGTCGACGCGGTCTTCGCGACGTCGAGCACGAACGCGGGGACCAGGCCGGTGCTCCGGACGGCGACCATCGCGACGAAGCCGAGGACGAACAGCGGCACGAGCGGAGCGTGCGTGTCGCGGCGGCCGCGTTCGGTCGCGCCGACGAGCGCGACCACCGGGGCGAGCAGCACGACGCGGCTCAGCTTCACCACGACGGCGATCCCGACCGCGGCCGGGCCCGCGGGCCCGGCCGCCGCGACCACCTGGGCGACTTCGTGCACCGAGATCCCGGCCCAGCTGCCGGTCCGGGTCGCGTCCAAGCCGAGGGCGCGCGCGAGCAGGGGAAGCGCGGCCAAGGCGAAGCTGCCGTAGCAGGTGACGAGTGCGACGGCGGTGGCGACGTCTTCGTCGTCGCGCTCGATCACGCCTTCCATCGCGGCGATCGCCGACGCACCGCAGATCGAGAAGCCGGTGGCGATCAGCAGGGCGAGACTGCGCGGGACCCGGACCAGCCGGGCGAGGCCGAGCGTGCCGAGGAAGGTGACGGCGACCGTCAGCACGACCGCGGCCAGCGTGCCGGGGCCCAGTGCGAGCACGGTGGGGACGGCGAGCTGGAGCCCGAGCAGGACGACGCCCGCGCGCAGCAGGCGTTTCGTGAGACGGGCGACGGCCTGGCGCTGCTCGCCGGTCAGGACGGGCGTGCTCCCGACCACGACGCCGAGCACCACCGCGACGGTGAGGGCGCCCACCACCGGCCAGGCCGAGCTGAGCGCGTACGCCGCGGCGACGCCGAGCCCGGTGATCGCGAAGCCGGAGGTCTTCGCCGTCGTCAGTGCCATCCCTGCAGCGTCGTCGCCCGCGGGCGCGCGCGGTAGCCGGCAGTCCGTGGTGAGGTCATAGACTGAAGCTATGACCGGACCGGATCTGGACTCGCTGCGCCTGCTGGTGCTCGTCGACGACCTCGGCAGCATCGGCCAGGCGGCGGGCGCCCTCGGCATCGCCCAGCCGTCGGCGAGCAAACGACTGTCCACTTTGGAACGCCAATTGGGACTGTCCCTGGTGGACCGGACCCGGCGCGGCTCGGCACTGACCCCGGACGGCCGGGTGATCGCGGGCTGGGCCCACCGCGTGCTGACCGAAGTGGACGGACTGCGCACCGGCGCGGAAGCCCTGCGCACCCAGCGTGGCGCGCAGTTGCGCGTCGCGGCGAGCATGACGCTCGCCGAGCACTTCGTGCCCGCCTGGATCGGCGAGGTCAAGCGGACCGGGCCGGACACCTACGTCGGGCTCGAGGTGGTGAACTCCGAGCAGGTCGCCGACCTGGTCGCGCGCGGGCGGGTGGACCTGGGGTTCGTCGAGTCGCCGGGGCCGTGGCCGGGGCTGGCCACGCGCCGCGTCGCGGCGGACCGGCTCGTCGTGGTGGTCCCGGCGGGGCACGCCTGGGCGCGGCGCCGTCGTCCGCTGCGGGCCGAGGAGCTGGCCGCGACGCCGTTGGTGGTGCGCGAGCCGGGCTCGGGAACGCGCGAGACGGTCGAGACGGCGCTGCGCCGGGCGGGGGCGGGGCCGGTGCGGCCGTTGCTGGAGCTGGGTTCGGCCTCGGCGGTGCGCAACGCGGTGATCACCGGCGCCGGGCCGGCGGTGATCAGCGACCTCGACGTGGTGCGCGAAGTGGCCGGCCGGCGGCTGGTGCCGGTGCCGGTGGAGGACGTGGAGCTGGGCCGGGTGCTGCGCGCGGTGTGGCCGGCGGGCCGGCGCCTGACGGGCCCGGCGGCGGAACTGCTGACGCTGGCGGTGCGGTCCGGTTCTTAGCGTGCCGAAACCTTGAGGCCGGCCGCTTCGGGGCTGGTCAGGTGCGCCTCCAGCGTCTTGCACGCGGACACCAGGAGGTCGTTGTCGTCGGCTGCGCGGGTGGCCAGGGCCACCTGGCACGGCTCGATGCCGTCCAGCGGAACGATCGTCACGTCGCGCCGGAGCCGGCTGAACCGGACCCCGGCCGGGACGATCGCCACCAGCTGGCCCGCGGCGATCAGTTCGAACTTCTCCTCGAACTCCTTGATCAGCGGGCCGTCCGGGGCGCGGCGGCCGTCCGGGCGCGGGTCGATGCGCCAGAACGCGTTCCACTCCGGGTCGTCGACGCGGGGGAGCGGCTCGTCCGCGAAATCGGCCAGCGTGACCGACTCCCGGCCGGCCAGGCGGTGGTCCGCCGACACCAGCAGCACCCGCTCTTCGGGGTAGAGCACGGTGACCCGCAGCTGGTCGGCCCGCAGCGGCAACCGCGTCACCGCGACGTCCACCCGGTGCTCCAGCAGCGCCGCCCGGGTTTCGGTCCAGCCGAGGTGCCGGGTCAGCACCTCGGCCTCCGGGTGGCGGCGGCGCAGTTCGCGCACCGCCGGCGTGACGAACAGGTTCGTCCGGTAGCCGACGGTGATGCGGCTCGGCGCGGCCGCCGCGCGGGTGCTCACCGCCGCCTGCTCGGCCGACCGCAGCAGCGCCTTGGCGCGGGGCAGGAACACTTCGCCCGCTTCGGTCAGCCGCGTGCCCTGCGGCGTGCGATCCAGCAGGCGCGCGCCGAGCTGGCCCTCGAGCCGGCGGATCTGCCGGCTCAGCGACGGCTGCGTCGTGTGCAGCGCGGCCGCCGCGCGCCCGAAGTGCCGATGCTCGGCCACGGCCGTGAAGTACCGCACCAGCCGCAGGTCCAGGTCCGCCATGACCGCAGTCTAGCTGCGGTGATGCCTGAACCGTATCGGCTGATGAGAACCAGGCTTTGGACGTCCGGGCCGCCGCGGCCCAACGATGGAACCACTGTCAGCCAGCTACGAGGAGTACGAAAATGCGGGTGTTCGTCACCGGCGCGACCGGGTTCGTCGGCAGCGCCGTCGTCCGGGAACTGCGGGAAGCGGGGCACGAGGTCCTCGGCCTTTCCCGTTCGGACGACAAGGCCGCGGCGCTCGCGGCCACCGGCGCCGAGGTCCGGCGCGGGAATTTGACCGACCTGGACGGCCTCCGCGCGGCAGCCGCCGAAGCGGACGCGGTCGTCCACACCGCCTACGTCCACGACGACTTCGCCGACCTCACGGGCGCGGCCGCGACCGACCGTGCGGCGATCGGTGCGTTCGGCGAAGCGCTCGAAGGATCCGGGAAGGCGTTGATCATCACGGCCGCGACCGGCCCGGTGGCCCCGGGGCGGATGGCCACCGAAGAAGACGCGGCCGACCCGGCGTTCCCGCGATCGGCGTCGGAGGCGGCGGCGCTCGCGCTGGCCGAGCGCGGTGTGCGCGCATCGGTGCTGCGGCTGCCGCATTCGGTGCACGGCGAGGGCGACGGGCACGGGTTCGTCCCGGCCCTGATCCGGCTCGCGCGCGAGACGGGGGTATCGGCCTACCCGGGCGACGGCACGGGCCGCTGGGCCGCGGTGCACCGGTTCGACGCGGCGCGCCTGTACCGCTTGGCCGTCGAGGCGGCGCCCGCGGGCGTGCGGCTGCACGCGGTGGGCGACGAAGGCGTGCCGCTGAACGTGCTCGCCGGGGTCATCGGGGAGCGCCTCGGGCTGCCGGTGCGGTCGGTGGCCGACGTCCGGGGCCACTTCGGCTGGCTCGCGCACTTCGCCGGGCCGGACGCGCCGGCGTCGAGCGTCCTGACGCAGAAGCGGCTCGGGTGGCTGCCCGAGTGGCCCGGCCTGGTCGCCGACCTGGAAGCCGGGCACTACTTCGGCTGACCTTCCTTGCCCTCGATCGAGCGGCGATATATCGTGTGAATGTCGCCGATACGACTTGGAGGGTCATCATGGAGATGAGCGCGGGCGCGGAACGGATTTTCGCGGGGTTCGGGGGGCACTTCGGGCAGGGGCACCCCGGGCACCCGGGGGGCGGGCACGGCGGGTTCGGGCACGGCCATCCGGGGCCGGGGCGCGTCGGGGCTGAGCACGCGGGATTCGGGCATCCGGGACCCGGGGCCGAGCATGCGGGGTTCGGGCACGGGCACCCGGGGCACGCCGGGGCGGAACACGCGGGGTTCGGGCACCCGGGGCACGCCGGGGCCGAGCACGGTGGATTCGGGCACGGGCATCCGGGGCCGGAGCATGAGGTGCCGGGGCAGGAGGACTGGGACGGCGGCCCGGAGCTCGCCCGAGGGTTCCCGCCGCCGCCACCTCACCCGCCCCAGCCCCCGGGCGGCCCGGGCTTCCCCGGGTTCCCGGGCGGCCCGGGCTCGTTCGGCGGCCCGGGCGGCTGGTTCGGCGGGGGCGGGCCGTTCCAGCGGGTCCGCGAGTTCCGCGGCGGCGGCGGAGGCCGCCCGCCGGCCCGCCCGGTGCGGCCGGCGGTGCTGGCGCTGCTGGCCGAGGAACCGAGGCACGGCTACCAGCTGATGCAGGAAATCCGGCGTCGCACGCACGATCGCTGGCGGCCCAGCCCGGGATCGGTGTACCCGATCCTGCAGCAGCTGGAGGACGAGGGCCTGGTCCACACGGTCGAGACGGCCGGTCGCCGGGTGGCGGAGCTGACCGAGGCGGGGCGCGAGCACGTGGCGGGCCGCGAGGAGGAGTTCGCGGCGCTGTGGGAGGAGCCGGAGGAGGAGCCGGGCGCCGACCGGTTCGCGGCGCTGTGGCACGCGCTGGGCGAGCTGTCCGGCGCGGCCGCCCAGGTGGGGTACAGCGGCAACGAGGCCCAGGTCGCGGAGGTGAAGAAGATCCTCGCGGACGCGCGGCGCCGGGTGTACGCGGTACTGGCCGACGCGGGCCTGGAGGACGAGGACGCCTGACGGCCGGGTCCGCGGGCTGGTCTCGGTGGCGGGCGGGCTGATCCGGCCGGTTGTGGTCGTCGGAGCTGCCGTGCCCGCATGACTGCGGGTCGAGCGGCCGGGACCGCTCGCGTCCGGCCGGCCGCCGGCGGCTCAAGACCCGCCGCGCCCCGGCGGCCACCGTGCCGACCTGGCCCATCCCGGCCGACCGGTCGCGGCCGACCCGGACAGGTCCCGGCCGCCCTGCCCCGGCCGACCCGGGCAGGGCTCCGGCCGACTCGGCGAGGTCCCGGCCGGTCCGGCCACCCCGCCCGGCCCACCGAATCACCCCGCCGGCCGGATCGTCCACATCGGACGGTCCGGCCGGCGGGTAGGCTCCACCCCATGGAGGAGCAGGACTTCGCCGCCCACCTGACCGCGACCATGACCGGCAGCGCCCTCACCATGCTGATCGGCGTCGGCCACCGCACCGGCCTGCTCGCCGCCGCCGCGCGGGGGCCCGCCACCAGTGCCGGGCTCGCCGAGCGGGCCGGGCTGCGGGAACGCTATGTCCGC
Source organism: Amycolatopsis sp. NPDC024027 (assembly GCF_040638975.1). NCBI lineage: Bacteria > Bacillati > Actinomycetota > Actinomycetes > Pseudonocardiales > Pseudonocardiaceae > Amycolatopsis > Amycolatopsis sp. NPDC024027. The sequence goes on along the minus strand of NZ_JBEZYY010000010.1, from coordinate 112,075 downwards.
GAGTGGCTCGGCGCCATGGTCACCGGCGGGATCTTCACCTACGACGGCCGCGAGTACACCTTGCCGCCGGAGCACGCCAAGTTCCTGCTCGGCGAAACCGCGGCGAACCTGATGCCGTCGCTGCTGACCCTGTCGGCGTTCACCGGCATCCTCCCGGACCTGGAACGCGCGTTCGCCGAAGGCGGCGGCGTCCCGAGGGCGGCCTACGGGCCCTACCTCGAAACCCTCGGCGCCAAGACCGGCGACAGCTGGAAGCACATCTACCGCGAGCACCTCGTGGACGGCTTCTTCGGCGCGGTCCCCGGCCTCAAGGAACGGCTGACGGCAGGCGCCCGCGTGCTCGACGTCGGCTGCGGCACCGGGCACGCGATCGCCGTCGCCGCCCGGGCGTTTCCCGCCTCCCGCTTCACCGGCCTGGACATCAACGCCGGCGTCGTCGAGCAGGCGAGAGAACACCGTCTCCCGAACGCCGGCTTCGCCGTCGGGGACGTCGCCGAGCTGGCCGCCGATACGCCCTACGACGTCATCACCGCGTTCGACGCCATCCACGACCAGGACCGTCCGGACGTCGTGCTGCGCCGGATCCACCGCGCGCTCGCCCCGGACGGCCTGTTCTTCATGGTGGACACCAACTTCTCCAGCCACCTGGAGCGCAACATCGGGAATCCGCTGGCGGCCCTCACCTACTCGATCAGCCTGATGTACTGCACGACGACGTCGCTGGCCGAGGGCGGCGCCGCGCTCGGCGCCGTGTGGGGCACCGAAAAGGCGTCGGAAATGCTCGCGGACGCGGGGTTCCGGCACGTCGAAGTGCTCGGATCCCCGCGCCCGCAGAACTGCATCTACGCCTGCCGCCCGTGACTCACTGCTGGTACGGCGCCGCCGCGGCCTTCGCGGCGGTGACCAGCGCGCCCTTGTTCTTCGGCCAGAACGTGCTGTCCACGCAGGTGTAACGCGGCAGGAAGCCGCCGCAGGAGCCGCTCGAACCGCCGACCTCGAACGTCACGCTGGCGACACCCAGCTCGCCGTAGGTGAAGTCGTCGGTGGTGCCGGACGTGTCGTAGCCGACGGTCTCCTCGTTGGTGCCGACGAGGTAGCCGTTGGACGCGGAGTACTTCGCGCCGAGCCTGCGGTACTGGGCGTCGTTCGGCGAGGTGGCCTGGGTGAAGCCCCACGGGATGATGATGTCGTTGCCGTAGCTGTGCAGCGTGATCATCGTGCCCTTGGCGGTGGCGGGCGCCGGGTCGTTGTTCCCGGTGCCGCGCTGGTCCGGGAAGATCGCGCGGGCCAGCTTCTCCAGCGCCTGCACCTCCGGCTCCGAACCCGCGCTCACGCCCTGGTAGGTCTCCGAACAGGCGGAGTTGGAGTCGCCGCCCCACTTGAACGTCGAGTTGCGGTTGAGGTCGACGCCGATGTTCGTGCCGCTGCAGCCGCCGCGGGAGTTGTTCGCGTTCTTGCGCTGCAGCTTCGGCGAGTTCCCGCCGGAAGCGACGATGTCGACGCCGTCGGGGTTGGCGATCGGCACCACCCACACCTCGGTGGTGTCCAGAATGGACTTCGCGGTGGCGTCGGTGGCGTAGCCGTCGGCGAGGTAGTCGATCCAGCGCCAGGCGAGCTCACCGGTCGACAGTTCGCGCGCGTGGATCTGGGCCATCAGGAAGAACTTCGGCTTCGTCGACGTCGTCGACAGCGTGCAGTCGCCGGCCTGCTTCTTGGTCAGGCAGATCGCCTGGACGTCGTGGCCGCCCTGGCCCTTGGTCTTCTTCCACGACTGCCCGATCGTGTACTTCGTGGCCAGGTCGGGGTGCGCCGAGGCGACCTGCGCGAGGTGGTTCTCGTGCGCGGTGACGGTCCGGTACCCGCCGTAGAAGGTGTCCGCCGCCAGGCTGTCCGTCCGCGCGGGCAGTTCCTTGTAGACGGTGTCGAAGTACGCGGGCCGGTAGCCGAGCGCCCGCAGCTTCGCGGCAACGGCTTGGCCGCCGACGACGTTGACGCTGCCGCCATCCCCCTCTTCGACGTCGAACCCGGCGGCGGCCAGCGCCTGCGCCTGGGTCGCGGTGGCCGGGACGCGCCAGAACACCGGCGTGTCCGCCGCCTGCGCGGTGGCGGTGCCGCCGAGCAGGGAGGTGAGCAGGACCCCGGACGCCGCGAGGGCGAGCCGGGACAAGGACCTTGACGCCATCGGGGGATCTCCTCACGCCGCACGGATGGAGGTCCGGTCGGAACCCGTGGTCACCGTACCGGCACGCACAGTGTGTCGGCCCGGTGCAAAGGGGTCATACCCCCGAAAGTCGCGAAACGCCGGAGGGCGGCACCTCCCGGGAGAAATGCCGCCCTCAGGCAAACCCGTCCGCTACCTCTTCAAGCCGTGTTCGATGGCTTCGATGATCCGGGGCCGCAGCTCGGCCGCCGAGATGATCGCGTCCACCGAGCCGACCTCGACCGCTCGCTGGATGCTGTGCACCCGGTCGAACTCCGCCGCCACCTCGCTCACCTTCTCCGCGCGGACCGCCGACTGGACCTCCGCCAGCTGGGTGCTCAACGCCGCCCGGGAAGCGCCGGCGGCCGCCGCCACCTGGGCCTGCAGCTCCGTTACGCGCGGGTCGTTCGCCGTGCGGTTGTTGACGTCGCCGGCGAACACCACCGCCGCCGCCGGGGCGCCGCCCAGCACCGAGGCGAACGAGCCCTCCAGGGCCAGCACCGTCATGTTCGGGTTGAGTGCCTTGGAGAACACCACGAACGCGCCGCCGTGGTACCGCGAAATCACGCAGAACACGATCGGGCCCTCGAAGTTGACGATCGCCCGGCCGATCTCCGCGCCGTACTCCAGCTGCAGCTTGCGCAGCGACTCCGGGGAGCCGTCGAAGCCCGACAGGTTCGCCAGCACCACCAGCGGCCGGTTGCCCGACGCCGCGTTGATCGCCCGCGCCGTCTTCTTCGACGACCGCGGGAACAGCGTGCCCGCGGTGTAGGTGTCCGGCCCGTCGGTGGGCGGGAAGCCGCGGCGGGGGACCGACCGCGACTCGATGCCGACCAGGCAGACCGGGCGGCCGCCGATGTGCACGTCCTGCACCGCCGCGGTGTCCGCGTCGGCCATGCCGGCCCAGCGCTCCAGCACCGGGTGGTCCTGGTCGGACAGCGCGCGCATCACCGTGCGGATGTCGAACGGCTTCTTGCGGTCCGGGTTGTGCTCGGCCGAGAAGATCTGGCCGACCGTCGTGAAGTCGCTGCCGACGATCGCGTGCGGGAACGACGAGACGTCCCGGTTGACCGGGTCGTTCGTGCCCACCTTGCGCGGGCCGGCCTCGCCCGGCACCACGTACGTGTGGTCGTAGTGCGCCATCAGCACTTCCCGCGCGGCCGGCAGGTTCGGCGCCCAGTACTGCGCCTGCCCGTTCGGGCCCATCACGCGGTCGTAGCCGCCGATGCCGAAGTTGTCCTCGGCCGACACGCCACCGGAGAAGTCGAGCGCCTGCTTGCCGGTGAGCACCATCGCCGAGTCCGGCGTCATCACCAGGATGCCCTTGGTGTGCATGAGCATCGTGGCTTCGGCGTTCCAGTACGGCTGGGCGCCGACGTTGATCCCGTTGACCACGATGTTGATCTCGCCGCCGTCCTGGGTGAACGTGACGATCCGCTTGAGCGCCGCGGCGACCCAGTCCATGTTCTCGGTGCCCGAGGACATCGAGATCCGCGCCCCCGACGACAGCGCGAACCACTCCAGCGGCACCTGCATCCGCTCGGCCAGGTCGAGCGCCGCGATCACCCGTGAGCATTCCGGTTCCGACAGCGCGCCGAGCGACTTCGTCGGGTCGCCGAGCAGCACGACGCGGGTGACGCCCTCCGGGTGCCGCTCGGTCCGGGTCGTGACGACGCCGGCGATGATCGCCGCGGTGTTCTTGCCCTTCGGCCGGTCCACCGGGACCAGGGCACCCGAGTCGTCCAGGTCGTGCTCGGCAAAGGTGCCGCCCGGCCCGGCGAGGAGGTCGGTCAGCTCGTACGGGTAGACATTGCCGCGCCGCGCCGCGCGCAGCACCTTCAGGCGGTAGTCGTCGAGGGGCTTCACCGGCTCGGTCGACGGCGCCTCGACGTGCAGCCGCGCGCCGTGGCCGGGGTCGAGGGCGATCCGGACGGCGAGCTCGGTCAGCTTGCCCGCGTCCGTGCGCCGCCGCGCCAGGAACTGGACCTCCTCCAGCCCGGCGCCCACCGAGGTCGGCAGGATGCGCTGGACGAGGGTGTTGAGCTCCTCGGTGGTCAGGTCGGTCGGCGGCCAGACGTACATCATGATGCGGTTCGTGTCGAACCGCTTGTTCTGCGGCCGCTGCGCCTGGATGTTGCGGATCGCGTCGAGGCAGGCGGTCACCGCGTCCTCGAGCGCCGGCAGCGCGACCAGCCGTCCGTCGGCCTCGCGCAGCGGCGTCAGGTCGCGGACCTGGCCCATCGCGATCAGCCGCTCGTCGGCCGGGTTGGTCTTCGCCGCGGCCTTGAACAGGTAGATCTCCTCGTCGGCCGAGGGCAGCCGGGTGAGGTCGAACTCGCGCAGCCGCTGCAGCTGCAGGCGCTGGGCGATCTGCGGGTGCAGGCCACGGATCAGCCTGTTCTCGGTGAAGCCGACCCCCTCGCGTTCGAAGGTGAAGTGGTGGTGCATCACCGCGCCGCCGGTGCCGGCCACGGTGATCACGAACCGGCGCACGCCGGCGGGCAGCGGGCTGTCGGCGAGCAACGCGCCGAGCTGCTCCGCGGTCGCGTCGACCTCCGGCTGGTCTTCCCAGCGCAGGTACAGGTCGGCGACCACCCCGTCGGTGGCCACCTCGCCGAGCGCGCGGAGGGCGACGGGCAGCTCGGCGATGTCGACGGCGGTAGTGACCAGCGGCAGCACGCCTTCGGGGGCGTTCAGCTCGGCGGTCAGCCAGCGGTGCCCGCCGGCTTCGCGCACGGCGACCCCGGAGAGCCGGCGGTTGCCGTAGTACCGGCGGGTCAGCACCTCCAGCAGCGGCGCGTGGTCGCGGCCCGGCCGCCCGATCCGCTGCCCGATCAGCCGGACCAGCGGCTGCGAGCCGGTGATCATGGCCTGGATCCGCTCGGCGCGGTCCGGCGCGTCCGGGTGCTGGTCGAGGTAGCTCAGCTCGGTGCGGACGGCGGCGTAGACGCGGGCGCGGTTGCGGCGCAGCAGCGGCTGGGCGAACCAGCGGAAGACCACACCGCGGGCCAGGTCGGACACCGCGGGGAAGCGCACCTGCGTGGCTTCGACCAGGTGCTCCAGGGTGAGCCCGGCGCGTTCGCTGAGCGGCTCGGCCGGCGGTGCCCCGGCCAGCCACTGCCGCAGCAGCTCCGAGACGACCGCGACGTCGGCCGCCGTCCGCTGCTGGGCCAGGAAGATCCGGAAGACCACGGCCTCCAGCTCCGGCGTGCGCTCCAAGTCCGTGACGCCGTAGTGCGCGAGGACGCGCTTGAGCTTCGCCTGGAAGCCCTCGGTGACGCCGGCGCGTTCGACGTCGAGGCTCTGCAGGTAGCTGTGGAAGAACTCGCGCGAGCTGTGCACCGGGCTGCCCGGTTCGGTGTCGAGTTCGCCGCCCGGGGTGTTGCGGCTGAGCTCGGACAGGTCGGCGAAGACGGTGAGCAGCTCCAGTTCGCCCTCGACCGGCCGGTTGCCCAGCTCGGCCCGGGCCTCCAGGTAGGTCGCGAGGAGCCGCTTGCGCTCGGCCGGGTCGACGTCGAAGCCGAGCAGCAGGCTGCGCAGGTCGTTGAGGCCGCGTTCGACGCGCTCGGCCGCGGACACGCCGTCCGGCACCGAAGGCAGCTCGATCTCGACGGTCTCGGTCTCGTCGGCCGCCTCGTCCTCGGCGCCGTCGGCCAGCGGTTCCAGGCGCATCAGCGGCGCGCCGGTCTCGACCTGGCTGCCGACGGACACCGGGCATTCGCGGACGCGGGCGCGGAACGGCGCGCGCAGCACCGTCTCCATCTTCATGCTCTCCAGCACGAGGATCGGCGCGTTCGCCTCGACCTCGTCACCGACGGACAACGGCGTGGCGACGACCAGCGCGGGCGCGGGGGAGCGGACGACGCCGCCCTCGTCGCGGCTGATGCGGTGGGTGACGCCGTCGACCTCGACGAGGTGGATCGGGCCGTGGGTGGCCGAAACCAGCCGGAAGCGCCGCCCGTTGACCAGGATCTGGCCGCTGTGGGCGTCGAAGCGGTCGATCTCGATGTCGGCGTGGTGGACGTCGGACGCCCCGGCCGAGATCCCGACGCGGAACCGGGTCCGCCCGGCCCGGGCGACGGAGACGCGGTAGCCGACACCCCGGAGCTTCAGGTCGAGCGGACGGCTCTCGTGCTGCACCTGCGGGCGGCCGCCGTGCGCGGTGACCAGCAGCCGCTGGACGGAGATCTCTTCTTCGTCCTGGTAGGCCTCGATGGCGGCCGCGGCGAGCGCGATCGCGGAGTGCCGGTGGGTGACCAGGCGGCCCTCGGCGCGGACGCGGTCGATCCAGCCGGTGTCGGCGCTGGCGTCGATCACCTCGGGCTGGTCGAGCAGGTCGAGCACGAAGCTCTTGTTGGTCGCGCCGCCCTCGATGATCACCGTGGTTTCGGCCATCGCGCGGCGCAGCCGGCCGAGGGCCTCGTCGCGGTCGCGGCCGTAGGCGATGATCTTGGCGATCATCGAGTCGAAGTCGGCCGGGATGGTGTCGCCTTCGCTGACGCCGGTGTCGACGCGGATACCAGGGCCGGCGGGCAGGGCGAGCCGCGCGATGCGGCCGGGGGAGGGGGCGAAGTCGCGGTCGGGGTCTTCGGCGTTGAGGCGGGCCTCGATGGCGTGCCCGCTCTCGGCCGGCTGATCGCCCTCGAGCTTGCCGCCGCCTGCCACGTGCAGCTGCAGCTTGACCAGGTCGGTGCCGGTGGTGATCTCGGTGATCGGGTGCTCGACCTGCAGGCGGGTGTTGACCTCGAGGAAGGCGAACAGCTTCTCGCCCGGGTGGTACAGGAACTCGACGGTGCACGCGCCGCGGTAGCCCACGGCCACCGCGAGCCGTTCCGCCGACGTCTTCAGCTCGGCCGTCTGCGGCGGCGAGAGGACCGGGGAGGCCGACTCCTCGATGATCTTCTGGTTGCGCCGCTGCACCGAGCAGTCGCGGACGCCGAGCGCCCACGCCGTCGCGCCGTCGGAGATGACCTGGACCTCGACGTGCCGGGCGCCGGTGACCAGGCGCTCCAGGAACACGACACCGGAGCCGAACGCCCGCAGCGCTTCGGAGCTGGTCCGCTCGTAGGCGTCGGCGAGGTCCTCGCCGGAGGCGACCATGCGGATGCCGCGCCCGCCGCCGCCCGCGGTCGCCTTGAGCATCAGCGGGTAGCCGATCCGCTCGCCGGCCGTCAGCGCGTCTTCGAGCGTGGCGACCTCGCCGCGGCTCCACGGCGCCACCGGCACGCCGACCTCTTCGGCGATCAGCTTCGCGCCGATCTTGTCGCCGAGCTTGCGCATCGCGTCCGCGCTCGGCCCGACGAAGGTGACGCCGACCTTCTCGCACAGCTCCGCGAAGGCCGGGTCCTCGGCCACGAAGCCCCAGCCGACCCAGGCGGCGTCGGCCTTCGTCTCGACCAGCGCCCGCTCGAGCTTGGCCAGGTCGAGGTAGGGGCGAGCCGAGGCCGGACCCAGGTCGTAGGCCAGATCCGCCTCGCGGACGAACGTGGCGGTGCGATCGGCGTCGGTGTAGAGGGCGACCGTCTCGATCCGCGTCCCGGTTTCCGCCGACAGATCCCGGACGGCGTGGATGAGCCGCATCGCGGCCTCTCCGCGGTTGACGATGGCGACACGACTGAACACCGGCTGAGCCTCCCAAGTACCACGCGCAGAAGGCGACGTACCTGTCCTGGAACGTCGCCTGCACTTGTCTACACCCTGGTGGATGACCGGGGCCGGGACCAATGTCCGCCATGGCGCATGCCGAGGCGGCTGAGTTGTGGAAACCATACAAAAAGCGACCGGCGCCACACCGCGCGGACCCGCTTTCACGCGAGGTTCGCGACAAAGCGCCCTGCGGGCGCGCGAACGGCAGGTGACGCGGAAGCGATCAGGAGGCGAGCACGACGTCGGACTCCAGGACCTGCCCCAGCTCGCGGCGCTCGGCTTCCGACAGGGGGACGGCGGCGACGTCGGACCGGCCGTCCGGTCCCGGCGCGGTGGTGACCACCAGCACGGGCCGCCCGTCGATCTCACGCAGGGTGACGCGGCCACCGCACGCGAGGTCGACGGTGACGCCGGGGCGCTCGCGATGCCTGCCCAGCCAGCGGCTGACGAAATCGAAGGTCATCGCGGTCTCCCCTCGGTACGGCGCGCTCCCCCTGGAGCACAGGTGTCGCTGACGGGTGCCCCGGATACCGCGGATCTACACCCGATCGTGCGAAACCGACGGGCCGGCACCCCCCGACGTGGTGCCGGCCCGCCCGGTTTGCCGGTCAGCGCAGGGGCGCCTCCAGGACGTACCGCTTCGCGAGCCCGGCACCACAGTCGACCTCGACGGTCCGCCGGACGACCGGCGTGCCGTCGTCGCCGCGCAGCGCGTAGCCGACCGCCGTCGAGTCCGGGATCGTGCGGACCTCGGCGGGCACGCGGCCGCCGGCCGAGAGCCGGCGCAGCAGCCGCTGCAGCGGCGCGTCGAGTGCTTCGTCCACAGTGGATGGATCGCGGGTGGCCGCGCCGGCCGACGGCGGCGCGGTGGGCGCGCCTTCGGTCAGCCGCTCGACCTCGCGGGTGGCGTCGACGATCGTCGTCACCGTGCCGCCGCCGTCGATGCCGACCCGCACCTCGCCGAGACCCGGCGTGACGACCGGGTGACCGTCGACCAGCTGCGTGAACACCACGTGCGTCTCGCGCACCCGCGGGTCGGCGACGTCGTCGGCGGTGCCGCCGGCGTGGTACTGGTGGCGCACCTTGTCGGCGACCAGGTCGACGCCGTCGGCCAGGCCGAACGTCTCGATCGCGTCCTGGGCGATCCGGACGGCTTCGTCCGCGCTCGGCGCGTCCCGGCCGGTGCCGTCGGCGTCGGCGAAGGTGATCTCGCGGACGCCGCGGTGGTCGACGCTCAGCCGCGGGCCGCCCTGGCCGTCGCCCAGCACGACGCCGTGCGGGCCCATCGCGTCGTCCGGCACCCCGCCGCCGAGCCGGACGCCGTAGTGGCCGGCCAGCTCGGCCAGCCGCGCGGCCGAAAGCCGCGGCGGGGCGAACCGGGCGGTCTGCGCCGAGCCCGGCAGCTCCAGCTCCGGCGCCCGGATGCTCTTGGCGGCGTCGTACCAGGTCCACCACCACCAGTTCTTCGAGGCGGCGGCGCTCGAGAAGGCCCCCTCGTTCCACAGCCGGTCCTGCGCCTCGGCCTGCGTCGCCCCGCACGCGACGACCGAGGGCGCCTGGTGGTGGTCGATGTCCCAGGACGCGTCCAGCCACGCCTTGCCGAACTTGTGGCCGTTGCCGTTCCACTTGCTGAAGAAGTAGGCGCCGTAGTTCGGGCTGTCGACGCTGGTCGTCTCGAAGCCGAAGATCATCCGGAGGCCGAGGTTGGCCGCGTCCCACGTGCGGATCGGGCTGTTGCCGTCGCCGATCCGCAGCGAGAGGCAGGTGGAGAAGAACAGGTAGCGCGCGACCTCGTTGCCCAGCCGCATGTCGGCCGAGCTCGCCCAGGCCGACTCGCCCCAGGTGCCGCCCATGGGCATCCAGAAGACGCCGTTCCCGTCCATGGTCCCGTGTCCGGAGTGGTACTCGGCGACGCAGGCGTCGAAGCCGTAGGTGCCCTGCCAGTCGTCGTACTGCTCGCCGTAGATCCACGACAGCACGCCGCCGTCGGTGTACCAGTAGTTCGGCGCGGCGAACTGCTTGACGTAATTGTAGAAACCGCCCGCGTCCTCATGGGTGTAGGAAAGGTCGTTCATCCCGGGCGGGAAGTCCTCGATGGAGCAGACGCCGTACCGGTTCGCACCCCGATCGGCGGCGACGCCGGTCCCGGAGCCGAACGGATCGGCCGAGGTCAGCGCCCGTGCGCCGGCGGTCGCACCCGGTGGTGCGGTGACCGCGCCGTTCTTCAGCAGTGCCATGATTCCTCCCCGTGAGTGGCAGAATGCAGCGATCGGACGGTAGCTGCCACCGCGGTGAAAACAATCGGATACATCTTTTTGCCACACCTTCAGCGCAATTTTTTCAGCGCTGCACCGATTCCGTGGAGTATTTTTGCGCGGGGCCGGGAACCGGTCGGCCCGCACCGGCCACAGTGGACATCACCGCGACGGGCGGGGCCGGGTTGGCCGCGGCGGCGGTGCCGGCCCGCTCGTCGGGGTGGCCCAGAAGATCCACAATGGACTCCGCGGGCAGGCCCGGGTGCCGGGCGAGCGCGCGCAGGGAGCGGACCGGCGCGCCGGCGAGCAGCGCGCGGGCCAGGCCGGCCGGGCAGTGCGGGTTCGCCGCGATCCGGGCGGCGACCGTCGCGCCGTGGCGGGCGAGGGTCCGCAGCTGCGCCGGGCTCAGGCCGGGGTTCGCCGCGACGGCTCGCGCGACGCCGACGTCCGGGTCTTCGGCGAACCGGGCGATGAGGCCGGCCGGCAGGTCCGGGCGGGCCGCCGCGAGCCGTCTGACCTCCGCCGCGGCGGAACCGGCGAGCATCCGCAGCTCGGCTTCGGTCGCGGTGGCGACGCGCGGCACGAGCGCTCGCCCGATCTTGGTCTCGAGCGCCGGCTCCGCCAGCAGCCCGAGCGGGACGCGGGGGTTCCGCGCGGCCGCCTGCCGGATCTCCCGGCTGCGATCGCGGGCGAGCGGCGGCGGCAGGAACGCGACGGCGGCGGGGTTGCTCGCGAGGTCCCACCGGACGCCCGGTAGGTCGTCCTCGGCGAGTCTCGCGTAGACGTCGGCGGCGAGGTCGTTGCGGGACGCCATCCGCCGGCGGACCAGCTGGGGCGCGTCGACGGGGAGGATTTCCGGTGGGGTGGCGGGGTTGGCGGCCAGGCCGCGCCGCAACGGGGTCATCGTCTTCTCCGAACGCTCCGCCCGGGTGCGGAACAGCGCAGGATCGCGGAAGTTCCGCGGCGCCGCAACCGGTTCGGCGGCCAGAATGGCGGGATGAAACTGGAGCAGGTGGCGTCGGCCGCGCGGCGGATCTTTTCGGCCCGGCTCGTCTACGGCGATCCGGTCGAGCGGGACGGCGTCGTCGTCATCCCCGCCGCGGCCGTCTACGGCGGCGGCGGTGGTGGCGGCGGAGACGGCCCACCGACCGGGCGGGAGGGTGCCGGCTTCGGGGTGCTCGCCCGGCCCGTCGGCGCTTTCGTCGTCCGCGACGGCGCGGTCACCTGGGTTCCCGCCGTCGACGTCACGCGGCTCGGGCTGGCCGCCGCCGTCACCGTCGTCGCCCTCGCGAAGATCCTGGCGAAGCGCGCCGGACCCTGACCGGGGTCCGGCGAAAGTTCACCGCCGGTTGGTGTCCGCGCCGGCCTGGCGCGCCTAGCGTCGGGTGCGGAGGTGCGCATGAATCCTGGGGACTTCGACCGGCGGACGCTGCTGCGGGCCGGTGGGGTGGCGGCGGCCGCGGGGATGCTGCCCGGCGTGGCGTTCGCCGATCAGCCGGGCGGCTCGGGCAGCCGGACCCGGACCGTCACCGGCACGCTGGAACCGGACGTACCGGACTGGTACTACCTGCCCGTCGACGTTCCCCGCGGGGTGCGGCAAATCGACGTCGTGTACTCCTACGACCGGCCGCCGGTGCCGGCCGGGACCCGCGGGAACGCCTGCGACATCGGCATCTTCGGCCCCGAAGGCCACGACCTCGGCAACGCGCGCGGCTTCCGCGGCTGGTCCGGCGGCTTCCGCGACCGGTTCTCGATCAGCGCGTCCGAAGCCACCCCCGGCTACCTCGCCGGCCCGATCAGACCCGGCCGGTGGCACATCGTCCTCGGCCCGTACACCGTGGCGCCGCAGGGGCTGGACTACCGGGTGGACATCACGCTGACCTTCGGCCCGGACGGCACCCCGTTCAAGCCGAACCCGGCGCCGGAGACCGCGCCCGCCCGCGAACGCGGCCGCGCCTGGTACCGCGGTGACAGCCACCTGCACACGGTCCACTCCGACGGCCGCCGCACGCCGGAGCAGCTCGTCGCCGACGCCCGGGCCGCCGGCCTCGACTTCATCGTCTCCACCGACCACAACACGTCCAGCTCGCAGCTGGTCTGGGGGGACCACGCCGCCGACGACCTGCTGATCCTCAACGGCGAAGAGGTGACGACCCGGTCCGGGCACTGGCCCGCGATCGGCCTGCCCGCCGGCACCTGGATCGACTGGCGCTACCGCGCGGCCGACCCGCGGGACTTCCGGCGCTTCACCGACCAGGTGCACCGGGCCGGCGGCCTGGTCACCGCGGCGCACCCGTTCGCCAACTGCTTCGGCTGCACCTACGAATTCGCCTACGACATCGCCGACCTCGTCGAGGTGTGGAACGGCCCCTGGACGCAGGACGACGAGGCGAGCGTCATCCACTGGGACGGGCTCCTGCGCGGCGGCCGCTTCATCCCGGCGATCGGCGACTCCGACGCGCACAACCCGGACCAGCGCGTGGCCCTGCCGCACACCGTCGTGCTCGCCGACCGGCTGCGCCGCCGGGAACTCCTGGCCGGGCTCGCGGCCGGGCGTTCGTGGCTGGCGGAATCGGCGTCGGTGCAGCTGGACTTCACCGTCTCGGGCGGCGGGGCGAGCGCGGGCATCGGCGAGCGGCTCGCCGCGGGCACCGGGACACCGGTGACGGTCAAGGCGGTCGTGGCCGGCGTGCCGGGGACGACGGTGACGTTCCTCGACCAGCTCGGCCCGGAACACACCGAGCCGATCGGCGACTCCGGCGCGGCGACCGTCACCTGGACGACCTACCCCCGCTACAGCCGCTGGGTGCGGGTCGAGGTCCGTCGCCCGGCCGGCGGCCCGAACACCACGGTGCCGAACGCGATGGTGGCGATGTCCAACCCGATCTTCCTCGGCGCCGCCCACTGAACCCCGCCCGGCGCACCGCGTCCTCCTATTGGGCAGACTGGTGCGAACGGGTGAAGGGGAGGCAGGGTGCGCGGTTGTGGCCTGAAGCTGGCCATGGTCCTGGTGGCGGTCGTCGTGCTGGCCGCGGGGATCGTCGTGGTGGTGGCGTACACGCGCGGCGAGATCCGGACGCCGGGGTGCACGGTGGCGCGGCCGGGGGACAAGGCGTCCAGCTCCACGTTCACCCCGGAGCAGATGAACAACGCGGCGACGATCGCGGCGGTCGGCACGAAGCTCGGGCTGCCCGCCCACGCGGCGACGGTCGCGCTGGCGACGGCGTTGCAGGAGTCGAAGCTGCGCAACCTCGAGGGCGGTGACCGCGACTCGGTCGGGCTGTTCCAGCAGCGGCCCAGCCAGGGCTGGGGCACGATCGCCCAGCTGCGCGACCCGGTCTACGCGGCGACGGAGTTCTACGAGAAGCTCGAGAAGCTGCCGAACTGGGAGGCACTGCCGATCACCGAGGCGGCGCAGGCGGTCCAGCGGTCGGGTGCCCCGGACGCGTACGCGCAGTGGGAGTCGCAGTCCCGCACCATGGCGGCGGCCTTCAACGGCCAGTTCCCGGCCGCGCTGACCTGCCGCAACCTGACCCTGGCGGCGCCCGCGGACCTCCCCGGGACGGCGACGGCGGAGCTGGGCACGGCCACCCTCAGCGGCCCCCACCCGGCGGCCCAGGGCTGGACGTACGCGACCTGGCTGGTCGGCCGCGCGGAGGCGCTGGGCGTGGACAAGGTGAGCTTCGCGGGCCAGACGTGGACGGCGGAATCGGGCGCATGGGCCCAGGACCCGGCGGCGGGCCAGGACCTTTCCCTGCACCAGACCGCGGCGGCCCAGGTCAGCGAGTAGCCGGCTCGCCCTGAGTGGCCGAGCGCCCCAGCGACCCGAGCGGCCCGAGCGCCCAAGCGGCCGAGGCGGCCCGAGCGCCCGCGGCCGAAGCGCCCCGGCGGCCCCAGCGACCCGAGCGGCCCGAGCGCCCCAGCGGCCGAAGCGGCCCGAGCGCCCGCGGCCGAAGCGCCCCGGCGGCCCGAGCGCCCAAGCGACCCGAGCGCCCAAGCGGCCCAAGCGCCCCGGCGGCCCGAGCGGCCCGAGCGGCCCAGCGGCCCAGCGGCCCTGGCGGCCCAGCGGCCCAAGCGCCCCAGCGGCCCTGGCGGCCCGAGCGGCTCAAGCGCCCCAAGCGCCCGAGCGCCCGAGCGGCCGAACCGCCCGAGCGCCCAAGGTGGCCTCGGGGCGGTCGGCGTCAGCGGGTCGCGGCCGCCCAGCGGACCGCCGGGCCCATCGCCCAGCCCGCGGCCGCGAACACCGCCCCCAGGACAAGCCACCCGGCGAAGCCCCCGCCGACCACCACCGTGCTCAGCAGGACCGGGCCGACCGCGCGGGCCACCGATGTCCCCGTGCCGAAGAAACCCTGGTACTCGCCCTGCTTGTCCGCCGGGGCCAGCGCGAAGCCGATCTCCCACGAGCCCGCCGACTGGAGCATCTCGCCGAGCACCTGCACCAGTGCCCCGGCCACGAGCACCGCGAACGCCACCGCCGGTGACGTGCCCAGCGCCGACAGCGCGAACGCCACGCACGAAGCCAGCAGCACCACGCCCGACCGGCGCACCATCCGCGCCGCCGAGGCGAGGGTCGTCAGGCGGCCCGCGACGCGGACCTGCAGGACCACCACCACGACCGTGTTGAGCACGAACAACGCCGACACCGTCCAGCCCGGCGCCGCGGTGTGTTCGACGATCCAGAGCGGGATCGCGACGCTCAGCAGCGGCATGCGCAGCAGCAGGATCGCGTTGAGCAGCGTCACCAGCGCGTACGGCCGGTCGCGCAGCACGGCGGACTTCGGTGCCCCCGTGCGCGGCGACGCCGGCCGCGGGACCGCCGGGAGCCGGTGCAGCAGCGCCGCGGTCACCACGAACGCCGCCGCGTCGAGGACGAACACCGTCAAGTACGCCGAGGCCGTGTCGGCCGAGAGGGCGAGGCCGCCCAGGCCGGCGCCGACCGCGAGGCCGGCGTTGCCCGCGGACTGCAGGTGGGCCCGGATGCGCGTCCGCCGCTCCGGATCGGCCAGCGCGGCCAGCAGGGCCTGGCGGACCGCGGCCAGCCCGGTCTGGCAGCTGCCGTAGAGGCACGCGGCCAGCACGAACATCACTGGCGAGCGCACGACGAGGAACGCCAGGATCGAGGTGCCCGTCGCCAGCGCCAGCAGCACCGCCGCACCGCGGGCGCCGTGGCGGTCGGCGAGGCGCCCGAGCGGCACCCCCGCGACCGAGCCCACCGCCCAGCCGAGCGTGAGCCCGAGCCCCACCTGGGCCGGCGTCAGCCCGGCGATCCGCGTGAAGAACAGCACCGAGCAGGTCAGGAACGCGCCGTCGCCGAGCGAGCCGGCCAGCTGGGCGGCGGCGAGCAGACGGCCGGGGCGCCCGGTCTTCGGACGTTCGAGGAGCGCTGTCATGGGAAGAACGGTAGAGCGGTCTTTGGCCCGATCCCAGATCCAATTCCGACCAGCCGGATTGGGCCAATGTAGCCTCGCCGGATGGACTTCCACGTCAGCCTGGCCGGCCGCGGCGACCTCAGCGTCCGCATCTACCGCCAGCTGCGAGACGCCGTCCTGGACGGCAGGCTTCGCGCGGGGGAGCGGCTGCCGCCGACCCGGGAGCTCGCGCGGCGCCTGGCCGTCTCGCGCAACACCGTCGCGGTCGCCTACGACCGCCTCACCGCCGACGGTTTCCTCACCGGCCGCGTCGGCGCCGGGACGTACGTCAGCGGGGAACTCCCGACGCCGAAGCCGCGCGCCGCGCCGTCGAGAAAAGGGCCGCAGCCGAAGGCGGTGTGGCGGTCCCTGCCGGCTCCGGCCGCCGTGGCCCCCGCCCCGGTGTTCGACTTCCGCGTGGGCATCCCCGACGCCACGCTGTTCCCGCTGGACACCTGGCGGCGCCTGCTCGCGCGGGAACTGCGTGACGCCGCCGGGTTCGCGCACTACGCCGAACCCGGCGGCCACCCCGGGCTGCGCGCGGCGATCGCGCGGCACGTCGGCGTCTCGCGCTCGGTCCGCGCCGGTGCCGACGACGTGCTCGTCACCCAAGGCGCGCAACAGGCCCTGGATCTGCTCTGCCGCGTGCTGCTCGAACCCGGCGACCGCGTCGCCATCGAGGAGCCCGGCTACCGGATGGCGAAGCAGCTCTTCGCCTCGCACGGCGCCGACGTCGTCGGAGTGCCGGTGGACGGCGAAGGGCTCGACGTCGCCGCGCTGCCGCCGCGGACGAAACTGGTCTACGTCACGCCGTCGCACCAGTTCCCGCTCGGCACGCCGATGTCCCTCGCCCGCCGCACGGCGCTGCTGGCGTGGGCGGCCCGTGCCGGCGCGGTCGTCGTCGAGGACGACTACGACAGCGAATTCCGGTTCTCCGACCGGCCCCTGGAACCGTTGCAGAGCCTGGACCGCGACGGCCGTGTGGCCTACGTCGGCTCGTTCTCGAAGACGCTGCTTCCCATGCTGCGCCTGGGTTTCCTGATCGCCCCGGCCTCACTGCGCGACGCGCTGCACCACGCGCGCCGGCTGTCCGGCTGGCACGGCGACCTGCCCGCGCAGGCCGCGCTGGCCGGGTTCATCGACGAAGGCCTGTTCGCCCGGCACCTCCGCCGCGCGACGAAGGTCTACGCGGACCGCCACGAGCGCATCACCGCGACCCTGGACCGGGTGTTCGCGGGCCGCTTGCGCGCGGTGCCGTCGGCGGCGGGCCTGCACCTGTGCGCCCTGGCCGAGGACGGCACGGACCTGGAGCCGATCGTGGCCCGCGCGGCCGCGGCCGGGGCGGCGATCCAGACGCTTTCCGATCTGTGCGGCGGTTTTCCGCGCCAAGGAGTGGTCCTCGGCTACGGCTCGATCCCGCCGGCCGGGATCGACGCCGGGCTCGCGGTGCTGGACGAGGCCTGGGGCTCGGCGTAGTGGTCCGTGCGCCGCCGGGCGGCGATCAGCAGGCCGCCGGCGCTCGTCAGCGCCGCCGTGGCCAGGATCAGCAGCCAGCCCCGCCGGAAGTCCGCCAGGTCCGGCGTCCCGGCGAAGACCGCGACCAGCACCGCCGTGCCCAGGACCGTGCCGATCTGCCGGGCCGTGTTCACCATCGACGAGCCCGCGCCCCAGCGGGGCGGCGGCAGGACCGTGCCCACCACGCCCGAAAGGCTCGGCAGGATCAGCCCGACGCCGAGGCCGGTCAGCAGCTGGCCCGGCAGCATCGACGCGGCGTAGCTGGGCACCGATCGCATGCCCAGCACCCAGACCAGCACGCCGGCTCCGAACGCGACGCCGCCGAGGGCGACCACCGGGCCCGGCCCGAAGCGGTGCACGAACCGGCCGCCGAGGATCGACACCGGCACCACCACCAGCGGGCCCGGCGCCAGGGACAGCCCGGCCACCAGGATCGAGTCGTGCCAGATCGACGTCAGGAACAGCACGTTGCCGAACAGCATCGCGGCGAACCCGGCGGCGAACACGCCGGTGGTCAGGCAGGCCAGCCACAACGTCGGGACGCGCAGGGCCGGCAGGTCCAGCACCGGCACCGGGTGCCGCGCCGAGCGCAGCGGGACCCAGGCCAGCGCGACGGCGGCCACCGCGAACGCGAGCAGCACCGGCGGCGCGCCCCAGCCGCGGTCGGGGGCCTCGACCAGCGCGTACGCCGAAGCGCCGACGCCCACCAGCAGCCCGGCGGCGCCGAGGACGTCCGGGACGCCGGTGGAGGTGTCCCGCGACTCGCGCAGCACCCGCGGGCCGGCCAGCAGGGTCGCCGCGCAGATCGGCAGGTTGACCAGGAACACCCAGCGCCAGGACGCCTCGACGAGCAGGCCGCCGACCGGCGGGCCGAGGGCCGCGGCCGCCGCACCCACCGACGCCCAGACCCCGACCGCCATCGGCCGCCGGTGCGGCGGAAAGGCCGTCAGCAGCAGCGCCAGCGAAGTCGGCATGACGAGCGCGGCGCCGATCGCCTGCACCGCACGGAAGGTGATCAGCACGGGGATCGAGGGGGCGGCCGCGCAGGCCGCCGAGGCGAGGGTGAACACCGCCACGCCGGCGAGGAACAGCCGGCGGCGGCCGTAGCGATCGGCCAGCCGCCCGGCCGGGGCGAGGCAGGCGGCGAACAGGACCGTGTAGCCGTTGAGCACCCACGACAGCGTCGCCAGGTCGTCGCCGGGGAACGCGGCCCGGATGCCGGGGAAGGCGATCGTGACGATGAAGGTGTCCAGGCTCGCGAGGAACGCGGCCGTCGAGACGACGAGCAGCACGAGGCCGGGCTTCGGTGCACTGGGCAGCATGGTCCTCCTAGGTTCGAAAAAGCAACCTAGCTGGACAGGGTGGGTCCTAACAAGAGACCCACCTGTTCGAAGCGACTCAGGCCACCTGGCGGGCCCGTCGGGCCCGGGTTTGCAGCGCCGCGAGGGTGTGCTCGATCGACCGGACGTTGTACCCCGGCCGGTCGGCGCGGCCGGTGACGCGCGGCCCCATGAACTTCCGCACCACCCAGCTGCCGATCCGGTACCAGTTCTCGGTGACCACGCAGCCGTCCGCGGCCGGCGCCAGCACGTACTCCCACCGCGAAACCCGCGAGCCGAGCGGCGTGCGCACGTCGAAGGCGAACCGGCGGCCGGGCTCGAACGCGACCACCCGCACCCGCGTCCACCACTGCAGTTCGCCGTTGCGGTTGCGGCCGCGGAACCGCGCGCCGAGCTCCGGGCCGGTGCCGTCCAGCCAGCGGCCGCCGACGTTCTCCGGGCTCAGCTCGCCCATCCGCGGCAGGTCGGTGACCCACGACCACACCGTGTCCGGGTCGGCGGAGACGGTCACACTGCGCGAAATCGTCGGTTCCACGTCCCGACGGTGACAGCGGCCGCCGCCGCCGGGCAAGGCGCCGGAGCGGACTCCGCAGCGGAGAAGAGCCCGCTTTCGGAAAACCCGGCCGCCGGATCGGGTTGCCGACCCGCCGTAGTGGGTACTTCGCGCGCGGAGGAGTCCCACGACACGGACGGGGCGGTGGTCAGCGTGATTCCGATCGAAGTGGTGGGAATGGCCGTTCCCGTGCCCGGTGAGGCGCCGCTGATGCTGCTGCGCGAGCCGGAGGGCGCGCGCCGCTGGCTGGCGATCATGATCGGGTACGGCGAGGCGGAGGCCCTCGTGCGCGCCCGGGAACAGATCGCGCAGCCGCGCCCGGGGACGATCGAGCTGCTCGGCGACGTGCTCGCCGCGTTCGGCCAGGGCCTCGCCGCGGTCGAGCTGACCGAGGTGCGGGACGGCATCTTCTACGCCGACCTCGTGCTCGCCTCGGGCACCCGCGTCTCGGCTCGCCCGAGCGACGCGGTCGCGCTCGGCCTCCGCCAGGGCGCGCCCATCCGCGTCGCCGAAGAGGTGCTGGACGTCGCGTCCGTGCAGCTCGAAGTCGAGCAGGAAGCCGAAGGGCCGGCCGCCGACGTGCTGGACGCCGAAGCCGAGGTGGCCCGGTTCCGCGCCGAGCTCGACGGCCTGCGGCCGGAGGACTTCGACGACCTGTAGGAAGATTTCTCCCGCCGGATCGATGAATTCCGGCGGCGGTACCGGTACACCCCACCGGAAGCCGCCGGCGACGGGAGAACGATGCAGGACTTCGCGACGCGCACGGAACCGCATCGGCGTGAGCTGCTGGCGCACTGCTACCGCATGCTCGGCTCGGTCCACGAGGCCGAGGACCTGGTGCAGGAGACGCTGGTCCGCGCGTGGAAGGCGTGGGCGGGCTACGACCCCGCCCGCGCCTCGGTGCGCACCTGGCTCTACCGCATCGCCACCAACGCCTGCCTCACCGCGCTCGAAGGACGGGCCCGGCGGCCGCTGCCGTCCGGGCTCGGCGGCCCGAGCGACGACCCGGGCGCCCCGCTGACGCCGTCGTTCGAGATCCCCTGGCTGCACCCGTTCCCGGACGCCCGCCTCGACGACCCCGGCCTGCGCCTGGCCCGCCGCGGCACGCTCCGGCTGGCGCTGCTGGCGGCGATGCAGACCCTCCCGCCGAAGCAGCGCGCGGTGCTGATCCTGCGGGACGTCCTCGAGTTCAGCGCGGCGGAAGTGGCCGGGTTCCTCGACACGACCCCGGCCGCGGTCAACAGCGCCCTGCAGCGCGCCCGCGCCGGGCTGGGCGGCCTGTCGGCGGACGAGGTGCCCGAGCCGGACGACACCGCGGTCGAAGCGGTCGTGGACCGCTACCTGCGTGCGTTCGAACGCGCCGACGTCGCCGGGCTCGTCGAACTGCTCACCGACGACGTCGTGATGGAGATGCCGCCGGTGCCGCTGTGGTTCCGGGGCCGCGGCGACTACGGCCGGTTCCTGGAACGGGTGTTCGGGATGCGGGGCACGAAGTGGCGCATGACCCGCACGGCCGCCAACGGACGGCCCGCGCTCGTGGCCTACTGCCGCGACGACGCCGGGGTGTTCCGGCTGCACACCCTGCAGGTGCTCACCGTGCGGGGCGGGCGGGTCGCGCACAACGTCGTGTTCGCCGATGCCGACGTCCTGGCGCTGTTCGACCTCCCGGCGACTCAGCCGGCCGCGCGCGCTTCCGACGGACGGCCGTAGGCGCCGCCGTCGTTGCTGCGCTGCAGGAGGCCGTCGTCGACGAGGTAGCGGCGGAGCGTCGCGTGGTCGTCGTGGACCATCGAGAGCTTCTCGCGGACGTCCTGCTCGCTGTAGAGCCGGCCGGGTTCGAAGCGCTCGGCGAGGTACGCCAGCAGCAGCTGCCGCCGCCGGCCCGAATGCGGGATCGAGACGAGCCGCCCGTGGCGGAAGAGCGCGTCGAGCGGATCGACCGGGGCCTTGGCGAGCGCGTCGCGGAACACCGGCGGCACGGCCCGGTAGCGGCCCTCGGTCACGGTGACGAGTCCCGCGTCGACGAGCCGCTTCGCGAGCTTGGCGGTGGCTTGGCTCGCCTCGAGCCCGTCGGGGCCGGTGCAGATGCGGGCGAAGAGCTGGAGCCGGTCCGGGTCCGCGAGGGCGGAGACCAGCGCTTCCGGGGAGGCCATGGTCAGCGACCGTACCCGCGCTCGCCCCGGGGGTGAACCGGGTTTCGGCGGACCGGTAGGTTGCGCGGCGTGCCTCGTCCGACCGCGCCGGCGACCGTGCCCGAGGCCGTGCTGCGCACGTCGATCGTGGCGTGCCTGTTCGCCCGCGCCGATGACGACCGGCCCCTGTTCACCCACCAGGACCACGTTCGCGGCGTGGAGCACACGCTGACGTGGGCGGAGTTCGCCGCCCGGGTCCGGGTGGTGGCGGGCGAGCTGCGCCGGGTGGCCGGGCCGGGGGAGCGCGTCGCCATCCTCGCGGGCCAGGACCTCGCCTACCCGCTGGCGTTCTTCGGAGCGCTGGCCGCCGGCCTGATCGCCGTCCCGCTGATGGCGCCGTCGAGCCCCGCGCAGGCCGGGCGGCTCGCCGGGGTCCTCGCCGACAGCGGCGCGCGGGTGTGGCTGACGTCGTCGGCCGCGGCGCCGGGACTGCCCGCGCACGAGAGCGTCGTGGTGGTCGACGAGCTCACCGGGCCCGGCGCCGATCCGGTGCCGGTGCCGCCGGACAGCCCGGCCTACCTGCAGTACACGTCCGGCTCGACGCGCGAGCCGGCCGGCGCGGTGATCCCGCACCGCGCGATCGTCGCCGCCTGCTGGCAGGGCAGTCTCGCCTACGCCGTCGACGAGGGCACCACCTGCGCCGGCTGGATCCCGTTCTTCCACGACATGGGCCTGATCCAGCTGCTGTGCCTGCCCGTCTTCTCCGGCGGGCGATCGGTGTTCATGGCGCCGGCCGAGTTCGTGCACCGGCCGGCGCGCTGGCTGCGGCAGCTCGCCGGGTACCCCGCGGTGTTCACCGCCGCGCCGAACTTCGCCTACGACCTCGCCGCCGAGGCCGGCGCCGGCGAGGACCTCGACCTGTCGGACGTCCGGGTCGCGCTGAACGGCAGCGAACCCGTCCGGCCGCGCACGATCGAGCGCTTCCACGAGGTGTTCGGGCCACGCGGGTTCCGGCGGGAGGCGCACCGGCCGTCGTACGGGCTCGCCGAAGCCACCGTGTACGTCGCGAGCGCGGGCGAGGAGGGGCCGCGTGGCGCGGTGTTCGACCGCGAAGCCCTCGCGCAGGGCCGGGCCGTCGAAACCGACGGCGGGCAGGAACTCGTGTCCGTCGGCCGTCCCGTCGGGCAGCTCGTCCGGATCGTCCGGGACGGGCGGGAACAGCCCGAAGGCCTGGTCGGCGAGATCTGGGTGCACGGCCCGAACGTCGCGGCCGGCTACTGGGGCCGCGGCGACGCCACGGCGTTCGGTGCCGAGCTCGACGGCCTCGCCGGCTGGCTGCGCACCGGCGACCTCGGTGTCGTGCACCGCGGCGACCTCTACGTCACCGGACGGCTCAAGGACCTCATCGTCATCGACGGCCGCAACTTCCACCCGCAGGACATCGAAGCGGCGGCCGCGGAGGCCCACCCCGCGATCCGGCG
The DNA here is from genome assembly GCF_040638975.1 of Amycolatopsis sp. NPDC024027. Classification (NCBI taxonomy): domain Bacteria; kingdom Bacillati; phylum Actinomycetota; class Actinomycetes; order Pseudonocardiales; family Pseudonocardiaceae; genus Amycolatopsis; species Amycolatopsis sp. NPDC024027. Next base: position 89,545 of record NZ_JBEZYY010000010.1, on the reverse strand, counting down.
CGACCGCGTCGCGGCGTTCGGCGTCTCCGACTCGGGCGGCGAGGGCGCGGTGGTGGTGGCCGAGCGGGCGCGCGGCGCCGACGCCGACGACCGGGAGGTGACCCGGGCGGTGCTGCGCGCGGTGTCGCGCGAACACGGTCTCACGCTGCGCGCGGTACGTCTGGTCCCTTCCGGTGGACTTCCGCGCACATCGAGCGGCAAGGTCGCCCGGTCGGCCGCGAAAGCACGTTATGGTGGCGACCGTGGGTGATCACCGCGCCGAGGTCACGAAGGTCGTCTGCGACACCTTCCGGCTCGACCCGGCTCTCGTCGAGCCCGACGCGCCCCTGGAGGAGCTGGGCATCGACTCGAAGGGGCGGATCAAGCTGCTGGCGGCGCTGGAGATCTATTACGGGGTGACGATCGACCTGGACCGGCTCGACCGGTTCACCGACGTGGGGTCCGTGGCCGGCGTGCTCGCGGAAGCACTGGGAACTCGAGGATCTTCAGGAGAGGCGCTGAAATGAGCGGCGGGGGGTACACCGCGACGACCGAAGCGTTGTCGGCGGCGTCCAAGACCATCGGCGACCTGGCGGAAAACCTGCTGGACGACAACCCGGACCTGCAGGCACCGCAGGTGACGGCGGAGAAGTTCGGCCGGGCGCACGGCGCCCACGCGGCCAAGTACACCGCCGGCGCCCAGGCGCTGTGGGCCGCGGTTTCCGGCTACAGCAGCACCCTCGGCTCGTTCGGCACGAACCTCGGCACGGCCGGCTCGAACTACGGCGCGAACGAAGACAACCAGGCGGGCGCGATCACGAACGCCGGGGGCTCGCTCTGATGGCCGAGAAGAAGAAGTGGTCCGACGTCAAGGCGCTGCTCGACGACCCGAGCGTGCCCGCCGGGCAGAAGAGCGCGCTGATCAGCAGCTGGCTGCGGGAAAACCCGCCACCGCCGCCGTTCCTGGCCGACCAGGAACCGGACGAGATCAAGCAGAAGCGGCAGGAAGCCGAGAAGTACGCGAACGCCTACGCGGCGAACCCGCTGTTCGCCGGCCAGTCGGTCGACGAGGCCTACGACAAGGCCAAGGCGAGCGGCGACCAGAACAGCTACAACGAGGACCAGGAAAAGAAAGCCGTCGACGACGGCAAGAAGAAGCTCGACGACACGAAGCCGCCCGCCGCCACCGGCGACGGAGCCGGCGCCACCGGGACGAAGACGTCCGACGAGATCTTCGACGCCGCCGCGCCCGCCCTGAAGCTGTTCGAGACGTTCGGTTCGCTGCTGGCGAAGATCCCGGCCGACTGCCGCGGCAACACCCGCGCGATCGACCTCGACAAGGACATCCGCGCGCCGTTCGACGAGCAGCGCGGGATCAGCTTCGCCGACTTCGTCGCGGACGCCGGGCACTTCAAGCGCGGCTCGGAGACGGTGGACCGGACGGAACAGGACACCGGCTCGCAGCTGGGCACCCTGTTCGGCAGCTGGAGCGGCGCGGGTGCCGATGCCGCGTCGGACACCTACAACGACAAGATCCAGCCGAAGGCGGCCAAGCTGTCCCAGACGCTCGGCAACGCGAGCGAGGCCACGCTGAGCACCGCCACGACGGTGTTCCAGCTGTGCAAGGGCAAGGCCGACGCGGTCATCGGGATGTACACCGACCTGGTCGGCAAGGCCGACTACACGATGGCGCAGAAGGTCGTCGCCGTCGCCAACGGCGAGCACGGAAACGAAAAGGACCTCGCCCAGATCGCGGGCTGGATGGACCTGAACTTCGGGACGAACCTGGTCAAGACGCTCAACGACCAGGGCTGCTGCGACGGCGACGAGATCAAGAAGCACGGCCAGGACCTGGCCAAGCAGTGGGTGCAGAACCAGTTCAACCCCGACATGTGGGACCGGCTGTACCAGGGGTTCGCGAAGACCTGCAAGGACACGAAGGACCTGGTCGACCAGGCGTACGACGCGCTCGACAAGGTGATGGGCGGGATCCGCAACGAGTTCGAGGGCGTCTCGCTGCCCGGTGGGTCCGGCACGCCGGGTGCGTCCGGGACCGGGGGAGCCGGTACGGCCGGCGGCTCCGGCGGCGGTGCCGGTGGTTCGGGCGGTGGTTCGGGCTCGGGTTCGGGCGGGTCCGGCGCCGGTTCGGGGTCGGGCTCGGGTTCCGGAGCGAGTGGTTCGGGGGCCGGCGGGGGTGGCGGTCACGTGCCGCCGATTCCCGACACGAGCTCGGGGGCCGGTGCGCCGGGCGGCGGTTCGGGGGCCGGTGGCGGCGCCGGGGCCGACCTGCCGAGCGGTGCCGGTTCCGGAAGCGGTTCCGGTAGCGGCTCGGGAGCGGGCGGTGGCGGTGGTCAGGTGCCGCCGATCCCGGACGGGTCCACGGCGTCGGGTGGCGGCTCGGCAGGTGGTGGCTCCGCGGGCGGTGGTTCGGACTCTCCACCCGGCCAGGACGACGGCTCCGCGGCGGAGGCGGCGAAGCAGCAGGCGGCGCAGGCGGCCGAGGCCGCGAAGCAGAAGGCCGCGGATGCGCTCAAGGAGTTCAGCGGCCCGGGGATCCAGACCGACTCCGGCGCCGGAGCGGGCCTGGGCTCAGGTGGCGGTTCGGGCTCCGGCGGTGGTTCGGGGCCGGGATCCGACAGCACGGCACCGTCGTCGATGACGCCGCCGTCCGACAGCGGCCAGGACGCCGCGGCCGCGGCTGCCGAGGCGGCGAAGAAGAAGGCTGCGGACGCGCTGAAGGAGTTCAGCGGTCCGGGCATCCAGACGGAGCCGGGCGGCGGTTCGGGCTCGGGCTCGGGTGGCAGCGAAACCGGTTCGGGCGAAGACGGCAAGGCCGCGGCCGAACAGGCCGCGGAGGACGCGAAGAAGAAGGCCGCGGATGCGCTGAAGGAGTTCAGCGGTCCGGGCATCCAGACGGAGCCGGGCGGCGGTTCGGGCTCGGGCTCGGGTGGCAGCGAAACCGGTTCGGGCGAAGACG
>NZ_JBEZYY010000010.1:0-86492 GCF_040638975.1 Amycolatopsis sp. NPDC024027 | reverse complement strand
ACGGCAAGGCCGCGGCCGAACAGGCCGCGGAGGACGCGAAGAAGAAGGCCGCGGATGCGCTGAAGGAGTTCGGCGGCCCGGGCATCGAGACGGATCCCGGTGGCAATCCCGACGGCAAGCCCGACGGCCTGCTCGGCGACGACGATCGGGATGTCCTCAAGGTCAAGCAGGGCGACAAGACCTTCGAGATGACCGAGCCGGACCACGACGGCAAGATGGACATCAAGGTCGGCGACGGTCCCGGCGAACCGAAGGACTTCAAGCTCGACTGGGCCGGCGACGGCAAGCCCACCGACGGTCCACAAGGGACGGACGCGGACACCTACCGCCCCGGCCCCGACGGCAAGATCCACATCAAGGACGGCGGCCTCGAGATCACCGCCGAGCGCCCCGACGGGCCGGACGGTCCGACGACGGTGACCGTCGACGACGGCAAGGGCACCCCGACGACGTACACGTTGGGCGAGGACGACAAGCCGGACCGGGCCCTCGGCCTCGGCCACACGCCCGAGAAGCAGCTCGACGACCTGCCCACCCACCGAGGCACCCTCGAGGACCTCGCGCCGAACGACACCGGCGCGCCCGGCGGCGACTCGCACCACGGCGGCTCGGACCACGGCGCCGGTGACGGTTCGCACGGCACCGGCGACAGTTCGCATGGCGGCGGGCATGGTTCGCCCGGTGCCACCGGCGACTCGCACCACGGCGCCGGCGACAGTTCGCCCGGCGGCGCGCACTCCGGCGGTGGCGGTGGCGGTGCACACCCCGGCCCCTCGGTGGCCGGGATCGGCGGAGGCGCGCACGCCGGCGTCTCGGGCGCAGGCTTCGACCCGGCCGCCGCCGGGCTCGGGGACACCCCCGTCTCCGGCGGTGCCCACACCGGCGCCGGCGCCGCCCAGCCGCAGCCCGCGGCCGCCTTCGCGGCGGCGTCCGGTGCGCCGGGCTCACCCGGGTCGGCCGGCTCGTCGATGTCCGGGATGCCCGGCATGGGGGCCATGGGCGGTGGCCAGGGCGGTGGCGGTGGCGACACCGAGCGCCGCGCGTCCGCGTACCGGATCGACGGCGCCGTCTTCGACAACCTCGGTGAGCCCGGGCGGCGGATCATCGGTTCCCTGGACGACGAAGAGCCGCGGACCAGGTAGGAGGACACATGACCGACATCGCCGGGATGCGGGCCGAGCTCGACGGCCTCGTCCGCGAACAGGCCGATCGCCGTGCCCTGCGCGAACAGCAGGGCGAGGAGATCAAGGCCCGGTCCCACGAGTACATGACCAAGCAGGTCCAGGCGGCGGAGCGGTACGTCCAGCACGTCCGCGAGATGGCCCAGCGCAAGACCAAGTCCGGCTGGAGCACCGACCGGTCGCACGCCGAACCGGCCTCCGCCTTCGACGCGGAGGCGTATCCGGGCCCCGGTGGGTTCGAACCGGCGCCGCGGCCCGTGCGGGACGAGCCGCGGGCCGCCCGGCGGCCCCGCACCGCCGTCGAAGAGGAAGAGGACTTCAACAACCCCTGGTGAACCACAGGTCGACGGCGACCTCGCGCAGCCGCACGGTGAACGTCTCCGCCGGGGCCAGCCGCCGCCGCAGGTCCGCCTCGAACCCGGCCCGCCGTTCGCCGAACAGGTGCGGTGCCGAACTGGACAGCGAGAACACCCCGGCGACGACCTCGTCGACCGTCCGGGTGACGACCCGTCCCGGCACCTCGAACCGCCGCGGGCCGTGGAACCCGGCCGCGCGGTAGACCGCCGCCTCGCCGCCGGGCGTGCCGTCCGGCAGCGATCCGCGTCCCGCACGCCGCACCGGGCCGAGGTACTCGCGCACCAGCTCCGCGATCGCGGGGTGCACGCTCTCGTGCGTCGACGCGTGCACGTGGGCGCAGACCCCGTCCGGCACGAGCATTCCGCGCACCGCGGCGGCGACGCGGGGCCGGTCGAACCAGTGGAACGACTGCGCGAAGGTGACCACCCGGAACGAGCCGAGCCCCGCGGGCAGTTCTTCCGCGCGCCGGTGCACCCACCGGCAGTTCCCGATCCCGGCGGCCGCCGCCAGCCGGGCCGCTTCGGCGAGCATGTCCCCGTCGGCGTCGAGCCCGACCGCTTCCTCGAACGCCCCGGCCAGCGGCAGCGTCAGCGACCCGGGTCCGCAGCCGACGTCGAGCAGCCGTCCCGATCCGTCCAGCCCGAGCTCGGTGGCGAAGGCCGTGGCGAGCTCCGCGGGATACGCCGCGCGGCCCCGCGCGTAGTACGGCGCGCTGCCCGAATAGAGGGACGGGTCCCATTCCCACGCGTCGGTCACGTCTTCAGCGTAGGTAGTCGGGGGCGTGGACGGCCGGTACCCCGGAGACCACGGGTGTGGCTCGCCGGGAGTTGAACCCGCTCCGCCTCACCCGGATCGGTGAAGGGGTGTGAAACCCGGTGTGGCGGGGTACCCGGTCGCATTCTTTCCGCCGCCGAATCAGCCGGAGGTCTTCGATGCCCGTGCGCACCGCCGCCCCGCCCGCCCGTGATGTCGTCGGCCTGGCGCTGGAAGTCCTTGCCGCGCAAGGACTCAGCCGTCCGGCCGCGCAGGCCGCCCTCGTTTCGATGGCCCAGGAAAGAGGCGTGACCGTGGCGCGGTGCGCCGCGCTCGTCGTGGCCGCGGTCGACGGGCAGGTGGGCTGATGGCCTTCACCGCCCGGGCCGGGAACCCGGACACCGCCTCCGTCGGCGGGAGCGTGCTGCTCGCCGTCGGGCTCGTCGTCGCCTTCTTCGGCTGGTGGTCCTGGTGGACCGTCGCCGGGCTCGTCGTGGCCGTCGCCGGCGCGCTGTGGCTCACAGTCGCCCCTGGCGACGAGTAACCCGTCCGGGACGGGGAACGCCGCTTCCGACCGAGCATCGAGCAAGGAGGAGGCCGTTCATGGCGGAACACGACGAGGACGTCATCGAGTTCCTGCAGCGCCAGCACCGGGAAATCCGCGAGCTGTTCGCCGCGCTGGAGACCGCGGAAGGCGACCGGCGACGGGACCTGTTCCACGACCTCGTGCGGCTGCTCGCCGTGCACGAGACCGCCGAGGAACTGGTCGTGCACCCCGAGATCCGCGACCTCGAGCCCGCGGCGAAACCCGTCGTCGAGGCGCGGCTGGGCGAGGAGCACCGGGCCAAGGAACTGCTGACCACCCTGCAGAAGATGGGCCCGGAAGCCGACGGCTTCGACACCCTGCTCGTCCAGCTGCGCGAGGACGTCCTCGCGCACGCCGAGCACGAAGAGCGCGACGAGTTCCCGCTGCTGCGGGCCCACCGCCCGCCCGAGCGGCTGCGGGCGATGGCCGCGACCGCCAGGGTGGCCGAAGCGGTCGGGCCGACCCGGCCGCACCCCGGCGTCGAAAGCGCGAAGGCGAACCTGCTGCTGGGCGCGCCCGCGGCGATCATGGACCGGGCGCGCGACCTCATCCGCGGCGCACTGGGAGGCTGACCATGACCGAGCCCGGCGACGACGTCACCGATCCGGAGGAATTCGCCGAGGAAGCCGGCACCGACCCGACCCCGCAGGAGGTCGCCGAATACGAGGAGCTGGCGAAGAAGAACCCGCCCTGGTCGTCGCCGGACTGAGTGGGTACTCCCCGGGCATGGCAGCAGACCCGGCCCGCAAACTGCGGCGCTACCAGGAGATGCGGGACTTCGACCGGACCGCGGAGCCGGCCGGCGGGGCCGCCGGTCCGGACGGCCACCGGTTCGTGGTGCAGCGGCATCGCGCTCGCCGGCTGCACTACGACTTCCGCCTGGAACTCGGCGGCGTGCTGGTCAGCTGGGCGGTGCCGAAGGGCCCGACGCTGGACCCGAAGGCCCGCCGGCTGGCCGTGCACGTCGAGGACCACCCGATCGAGTACGCCGGGTTCGAGGGCGTCATCCCGCGCGGCGAGTACGGCGGCGGGGACGTCATCGTCTGGGACCGCGGCGTCTGGCGGCCGGTCGAACCCGACGCGGCCCGCGCGATCGAGGCCGGGACGCTGCACTTCGACCTCGAGGGCGAGAAGCTGGCCGGGCGGTTCGTCCTCGTCCGCACCAGCCGCGGCGAGAAGGACCAGTGGTTCCTCCTCCACAAGCAGGACGAGCACGCGCAGGCCGGCTGGGACGCCGAAGACCACCCGCGCTCGGTGAAGAGCGGCCGCACCAACGACGAGGTCGCGGCCGCTCCCGACGCGCTGTGGCACGGCGACCGCCCGGCCACGGAGGCGGAGGAATCCGTCGGCGGCTGGCAGGCCCCCACCGAAGACGAACTGGCCGCCCTCGACGCCTTGGGCGTGAAGGGCCGGTGGTCGGTGGCGGGCCGCGAGCTGGCCCTGACCAACCTGGACAAGGTGCTCTTCCCCGCGGTCGGAGGCGGCGAGCCCGTCACCAAACGGGACCTCATCCGGTACTACGCCACCGTCGGCCCGGTCATGCTGCCGTACCTGGCCGGCCGCCCGCTCAACACCCACCGGTTCCCCCAAGGTGTCACCGAGGCGGGCTTCTGGCAGAAGGAGGTCCCGCGGCACGCGCCCGACTGGCTGACCACCTGGCGCAACGAGCGCGCCGAGCCGGGGGAGAGCCAGCGGTACGTCGTCGCCGACAGCGTCGCGACGCTGGCCTGGCTGGCGAACTACGGCGCGCTGGAGCTGCACGCCTGGACCTCCCGCGCCGCCGACGTCGACCACCCGACGTGGGTGCTGTTCGACATCGACCCGGGCCCGGAGACGACGTTCGAAGAGGTCCTGGAGCTGGCGCGGCTGCACCGCACCGCGCTCGAGCACCTGGGCCTCACCGGCCGGCCCAAGGTGACCGGGCAGCGCGGCGTCCAGGTGTGGGTGCCGATCGCCCCGCACTGCACGTTCGAGCAGACCCGCACCTGGGCGGAGACGGTGTCCCGGACGATCGGGCGCGTGCTGCCCGACCTGGTCAGCTGGGCCTGGACGAAGGACAAGCGCCGCGGCCGCGCCCGGCTCGACTACACGCAGAACGTGCTGAACAAGACGCTCGTCGCGCCCTACAGCGTCCGTCCGCGGCCCGGCGCGCCGGTTTCCGTGCCGCTGGAGTGGGACGAGCTGGACGACCCGCGGCTCGCACCGGATCGGTGGACGATCCGGGACGTCCCGGGCCGCCTGGCCGAGCACGGCGACCCGTTCTCGGTGCTGCTCGGCCTCGAACAGAAGCTGCCGGGCCTGTAGGCCTCAGGCCCGGACGGTTTCCAGCGCCCGCGGCTGCAGCCGGTCGAGTTCCGCGCGGGACAGGTGTGGCCGCCCACCCGCGTGCCCGGTCGTCGCCGCGGCGGCCGCGACGGCCAAGCTCGCCGCCGTCTCCAGCGGACGGCGGCGGGTCAGCGCCGCGGTCAGGGTGGCGACGAGCGCGTCACCGGCGCCGGTCGGATCGACGACCTCGGTCTCGACGTCCGGCACGAACCAGGTGCCCTCCGGCCCGGCGAACAGGTTGCCCTGGCCGGAGACTTCGAGCACCACCAGTGACGGCCCCCGCCGCCGGAGGTCGGCGGCGGCCCGCGCGGCCGCGGCGACGTCGGCCACCGGCTGCCCGGTGAGGAGCTCGGCTTCGTGACCGTCGGCGCGCACGACGTCGGCGAGGGCGAGCAGGTCGGCCGTCAGTGTGTCGGACTCCGGCGCCCCGTCGAGCACGACCCGGGTGCCCGCCGTGTGCGCCAGCCGGGCCGCCAGCAGGGCCACCGGTGCGGGCTGCTGCAGCTGCACGATGAGGGAGGCGGCGGCCGAGATGGGGGCGGACGCGGCGAAGACGTCGTTCTCGGTGAGCAGCGTCCCCTCCGGGATGTGCTCGAGGTAGCGGCGCCGGCCGTGGTCCTCGACGACGTCGACGAGCAGGGCCGTCTCGGTGCCCGCCCGGCGGATCACGTGCGAGGTGCCGATCCGGTCGGCCCGGGCCTGGGCGAGCAGCGCGTCCCCGGTGCGGTCGCGGCCGACGACGCCGACCAGCGACACCGACATCCCGAGCTGGCCCAGCGCCACGGCCTGGTTCGCGCCCTTCCCGCCGAGCAGCTCCTGCCGGTGCTTCACGGGCGCCGACGAGTCCGCATCGGGCGCGTCGGGGACTTCGATCACCAGGTCGCGGGCGATCTGCCCGGCGACGACGACTTCGCTGAACATCATCGGGACCACCGGTGGGTCATGGCGCCTCCTCGGATCACCGATCGGCTACCCCGGCCGCGCCGCCGGGTAAACCGCTCGTTCGGGTCGGTGGTTGGCGGGCGCCGTCCCGGGTAGCCCTGCCGCCATGAGCGACGGGAAGGTGGCCGAGCTGCGCCGGCTGGCCGCGGACCGCTTCGGCTGGGCCGAGCTGTCCGCCGAGCAGGCCGAGGCGATGAGCGCGGCGAGCGAGGGGCGGGACGTGCTGGTGGTGTTGCCCACCGGCGCGGGGAAATCGGCGATCTACCAGGTGCCGGCGCTGGTGCTGCCCGGGCCGGCGGTGATCGTCTCGCCGCTGCTGGCGCTGCAGCGGGACCAGATCGAGGGCCTTGACGCCGCGGCCGTGCCGGACGCCGTGGCCCTCGACTCGCGGCAGTCGGCGGCCGAGCGGGACCGCGTGTGGGACGCGATCCGGGGCGGCACGGCGGAGTACGTCTTCCTGTCGCCGGAACAGCTGGCGAAGGACGAGGTCGTGGCCGGGCTGGCCGCGGCGGCGGTGTCGCTGTTCGTCGTCGACGAGGCCCACTGCGTTTCGGCGTGGGGCCACGACTTCCGGCCCGACTACCTGCGCCTGGCCCCGGTGGTCGAGCGGCTCGGGCGGCCACCGGTCGTCGCCCTCACCGCCACCGCGGCCGCGCCGGTGCGGGACGACATCGTCGCGGCACTCGGCTTGCGGGAGCCGGTGCGGGTGATCGCGAGCTTCGACCGGCCGAACCTGCACCTGGCGGTCGCGCGGTTCACCGACGACGCCGCGAAGCGCGCGGCGGTGGTGGACCGGGTGGCGGCGATGCCCGGCAGCGGCCTGCTCTACACCGCGAGCCGCCGGGAGACCGAGGAGTACGCCGCGGCCCTGTCCGGCCGCGGCGTCCGTGCCTTCGCCTACCACGCCGGGATGAAGGCCGCCGACCGCGACGCGGTGCACGAGCGGTTCGCCGCGGGGGAGACCGACGTCGTGGTGGCGACCTCGGCGTTCGGCATGGGCATCGACAAACCCGACGTGCGGTTCGTCGTGCACGCGTCCGTCCCGGACTCGGTCGACACGTACTACCAGCAGATCGGCCGCGCCGGCCGGGACGGCGAACCGGCGGAGGTCCTGCTCTGCTACCGGCCGGAAGACCTGGCGCGGCAACGGTTCCTCACCCGGTCCGCGCCGCCGGAGGCCGAGCTGCGGGCGGTCGTCGAAGCGCTGCAACCGGGACCACTGGGCCGCCGGCAGCTCGCCGAGGCCGTCCCCGGCCCGGCCGCGCGGCGGACCCGCGCCCTCGGCCTGCTCGAACGCTGCGGCGACGTGGTCACCGGGCCGGACGGCCGGTGCACACTCACCGCCGGCCGGGCGGACACCGCTGCCGTCATCGGGCGGGCGCTCGAAGCGGCGGAGCGGGCGGCCGAGCTCGTCCGCTCGCGGGTGGAGATGATGCGCGCCTACGCGGAGACCACCGGCTGCCGCCGCCGGTACCTGCTCGGGTACTTCGGCGAGGAACTCGCGAAGCCGTGCGGTCACTGTGACACCTGTGAAGCGGGTGCCGCGGCCGAAGACCGCCCGCCCGCGGGGGAGTTCCGCGCGGAGAACGTCGTCCGGCACGCCGAGTGGGGCCGTGGCGTCGTGATGACCGTCGAGGACGACAAGCTCACCGTCCTCTTCGACGACGTCGGCTACCGGACACTCTCGCTGCCGGTGGTGCGGGAACAGGAACTCCTGGACCGCTGCTGAACGCAGCCGGGTGATCAGGTTCCCCCGGACGGCCCTGCTGGTTCGCCTTTCCGCGTGGCCGGTCCCACAAACTCCGGCCGCGTCGGAGGCGGACGGCCGCGCCGTGCGGTAAATCAAGGGAACCCAGACCGGAGGAGGTGCGGTGACCGAGACTCTCGTGAACGCGGCGGATCGCTGGAGACCCCTGGCCGAACTGCTGCAGGCGCTGCTCGAGCGCATCGCCGGGGAGCTGCCCGGCTGGCTCGGCGCGGGCTTGACCGTCAGCCGCGGCGAGCGGCCGCTGCGGGTGCTGGCCGCCGTGGGGGTCGGCGAGCAGGTGCTGCCCGCCCAGCTGGCGCACGGCGGCCCGGCCCCCGTCGCGCACGCCACCGGCGAGCCGGTCGTCACGGACCGCCTCTTCGGCGACGAGCGCTGGCCGGAGCTGACCCGCGAAACCGTTTTCGACGGCGGCTCGGCGGTCGCGGCCATCCGCGGCGCCGTCGCGCTGCCCGGGTACTGGGACGAAGACGGGGCCTTCGTGCTGTCGGTCACGCTCGACCGGCGACCGGGCGCGGAAACCCTGGACGTCCTGAGGCGCTACGCGAAACTCACCGAGATGACGCTGGTGGTCGCCGAGACCGCCACCGCGGGCGACCCCGACCAGATGCTGGACCTGCTGGCTTCCCGCGCCGCCATCGAGCAGGCGAAGGGCGCGATCATGGCCGTCCGGCGGTGCTCGCCGGAAGAGGCCTGGCAGACGCTGCGCCGCGCCAGCCAGGAGTTCAACGTCAAGGTCCGCGAGCTCGCCGTCGCTCTCGTCGAGCACCTCGGGGGCCGGCTGCCCGCTTCGCCCGACGGCCTCCGGGAGATCCGCCCCGGCGCCCCGTCCCGTGAGGCGGCGGAACGGCTCTGGTCGGCTTTCACGAGTGTCTCGCCGTGAAGGAGAGCGTTTCCCGAACGGGTGTTTGGGTATCAAGATCCCGTCCTTGATCACGTCACCGTCCTGATACGTCACTGCGTCGCCGGCCCCGGGCCGGCGCGGAAGGCCAACCGAACCCGTGTCCCCCACCTTTCCGGTCCCCACCCGGTCCGCGCCCCTCACCGCGCGCCGGACGGAGTACCGCCCCGGTTTCCTGGTGCTCACCCTCACCGGCGAAATCGACGCGCTGACCCTGCCGATCCTCGAGCGCGAGCTGGGATCGGCTCCACCGGGAACGACGGTGGTGGACCTCACGCAGGTGGCCTTCGTCGGCCTGGCCGGCGCGCGGGCCCTGGCCGCGGCAGCTGAACGGGCGGGTGCGGCGGGCCGGCGGTTCGGGGTGGTGGCGAACAGCCGGACGTTGGCGCGGCTGTTCCGGATCACCGGGCTGGCCGCGGTGGTGCCGATGTTCGCGTCGTTGTCGGACGCGCTGCGGGAGCTGCTGGCGGCCGAGGTGCACGAGCCCGCCTGCTGAGCGGCTGAGCGGACCGGTGCGGCGGGCCGGCGCTTCGGAGTGGTGGCGAACAGCCGGACGCCGGCGCGCCTGTTTCGGATCACCGGGCGGCCGGCGGGCGATCGGCTGAGCAGGCGCTGAGCGGCTCAGCGGGCGAGTGAGCCCGTGCCGCACCCGAGCTCGCCCACCGGCCACTGTCGGCGGGCTGTCCAGCGGGCGACCAGCACGCCCGCGTCCTGCCGGAACTCGCCGCCGCCGTGGGTGAGGACGGCCCGGGTGAGGCGGCGGGCGATCTCCGGGGGCAGTTCGGCGGCGTCCCGGCCGAGGTGCCCGGCGATCCGGGCCCGGCCGAACGGCTGCCCGGCACCATTCACGGTTTCGGCGACGCCGCGCGAGCACAGCGCCAGCAGGTCGCCCGGTTCGAGCCGGAGCTCCGTGACCGGGGGCGGTCCGCCGGCCGGGGAGAACCGCGGGGCGGCCGGCCCGGTGAGCGGGAGCGCCTCGCCGCGGCGGACGACCAGGGGGGCCTGCCCGGCTCCGAGCACACGCAGGACGCCGGTGGCCAGGTCCAGCTCGGCGAGCACGCCGTGCACGGCCGGCGCGTCCTGAATGCTTTCCAGCTCGGCGGCGACCGCGGCGAACTGCTCGCCGAGGGAGGCGCCGCCGTGGCGGGCGGCGCGGTGGGCGGCGAGGGCGGACACGACGGCGGTGTTCGCGCTGGCGGTGCGCGCGCCGGCGTCGAACATCGCCAGCTGCGCGCGCTCCTCCGAAAGTGCGTAGTCGAACACGGTGCCGCACAGGTCGTACGCCGGCTGGACGCTCACGCCCACGACGACGCTTTCGGTGGCGCCGGTGAGCGGCGGCAGGCTCTGCCACAGCAGCTCGGCGGGGGAGCCGCGGCGACGGTGGCGGCGACGGCGGTCCAGCCCGTCGCCGTACTGGGTCGTGATGGTGACGAGGTGCCCGAGCAGCGCGGACAGCCACCGGCACTGCTCCCGCAGCGCCGGGTCGTCCGGGTCGGCGTCGCCGGACGGGACGATTTCGAGCACCCCGAGCCGTTCGACGCCGTCGAGCAGCACTGTCCACAAGGTACCGTCGCGGGTCAGGGTCGCGGCCCGGCGGTAGACGTCCCCGGCGACGGTGGTGTCGATGTCGAGTTCCGCGGCGCCGGGCCGCAGCGGCACGAGCGTGCGCTGGTCGTAGTCGGCCAGGTAGACGCCGATCGTCAGGTCGAGCGCGCGGCCCGCCTCGGCGACCACCGCCGGGAGCCGCTCGGGCGGTGCGCGGTGCGCGCCGTCGAGCAGGTCGACGAGTGCCTTCAGGGGGCCGTGCAACGGCTTCGCGTCCTGGAGCGAGTGGCTGTAGGGCGCGCGGGCCGGCCCGGTCACTTCGTCCAGCCGTTCGTTGACGGCGTGGGCGACCATGTCGCGGTCGACGCGGGGGAGCGTGACCAGCGCGTTGAGGTAGGCGTCCAGTTCCAGCAGGCTCAGGCTGCCGCCGAGCGCGAAGTACCGCATCCACAGCTGTTCGAGCGTCAGGTCGCTCCGGGCGAAGCACGCGGCGATCAGCCGCCGCTGTTCCTCCTCGGGCAGGAAACGCATGCGCTCACGCTTCCCGCGGCGCGGGGCCGACCAGGTGGGCGGCGGCTTCGGCCGGGCTGGTGCCGCCGGCGCGGGCCAGCGAGAGGAGGCGGTCGAACGCCGCCTCCTCGCCGAGCCCGTCCCGGCCCATGAGGAAGCCCTTCGCCATGGCGACGAGGTCCCGGTCGCGCAGGGTGTCCTTGAACCGCTCGCTGAACCGGCCGGCGCGTTCGTGGGCGCGGGCGTTGGCGACGAGGACCGCGGCGCGGTCGGCGAAGGTCACCAGCGCGCCCTCGTCGACGGGCCCGAAGGCGCCGGGGGCCGTCGCGTAGATCTTGATGGCGCCGTGGCAGTCGCCGTCGGTGACCATCGGGGCGGTGACGACCGACCGCAGCCCCGAGCCGGCGACCGCGGCGCACCACCGGGTCCAGCGCCGTTCCGTGGTGACGTCGTCGATCCGCTGCGGGGCGCGCCCGGCCAGCGCGGCCAGGCAGGGCCCTTCGCCCAGCTCGTACTGCAGGGTGTCGGCCTCGCGCACCAGCGGGCCCGAAGCGCTCGTCGTGACGAAGCCGCCGCCGGCGTCGACGAGGGTGACCCCCACGCCCGCCGCGGCGGGGATCGTCGTCCCGGCCAGCGAAACGATCAGCTCCAGCACCGACTCCACGGTCTCCCGCGACAGCAGCAACCCGGACATCCGGGCGGCGACCGCGGCCAGCTCACCGTCCAGCGGAAGCTCGCCCGGCGAGGCCTGTTCCGACGACATGGCCGCTGATTACCAATCCGGGGTCACTCGTAAACCCGTCCGGCGGATCCGGGGCGCGGTAGCTTGGCCCGGTGAACCGGTGGCTGGGGCGGGGCATCAACTTCGGCAACGCGCTCGACGCGCTGGGCGACGGCCCGGAGCTGCCGCTCGACGGGCGGTACTTCGACGAGGTGGCCGAGGCCGGCTTCGCCACCGTCCGCCTGCCGGTCCGGTGGTCGGCGCACGCCGAGGCCGGGCCGCCGTACGCGATCGATCCGGCGTTCGCCCGGCGCGTCGACGCCGGCGTGGCGGCGGCGCTCGACCGCGGTCTGCAGGTGGTGGTGAACGTCCACCACTACCACGAGCTCTGTGCCGCGCCGGACGAGCAGCGGCCCCGCTTCCTCGCGCTGTGGCGGCAGATCGCCGCCCGCTACGCCGGCCATCCGGGGCAGCTCTGTTTCGAACTGCTCAACGAACCCCGCGGTCAGCTCACGGCGGCCCGGTGGAACGCCGTGCTGGCCGAGGCCCTCGCCGTCGTCCGGGCGGCCGACCCCGGGCGTACCGTGATCATCGGGCCCGCCGGGATGAACAGCCTCGACGCGCTCCCCGCGCTCGCCGTGCCCGCCGACGGCAACCTGATCGCCACGATCCACTACTACGCGCCGTTCGAGTTCACCCACCAAGGCGCCGGCTGGGTACCCGGGGCCGGCCGCTGGCTCGGCCGCACCTGGGGCGGCGCCGCCGACGAGGACGCCGTGCGCGGCGATCTGGCCAAGGTCGCGTCCTGGGGACGAGAGCACCGGCTTCCCGTGTTCATCGGGGAATTCGGTGCCTTCGATCTGGAGCGTGCCGGGTGGCGCGAGCCGTTGCGGCGGGCGCTTCTCGGCGACCAGGAGGCCGCGGTCGCGCGTCGGCCGGATGGCTGCTGAGCGGTCCGGACCACACCCGCACGCCGGCGGACATGGAACGACGGCCGAGTGGGTACCCGAAGGCACTCGCGCCCGAGCGGGAGGAGCTCACATGGAACGGCCGGACCCCACCGCACCCGTCTCGCCGCTGTTCGACGAGGTCACCGGGGCGCTGGCAGCCCTCACCGCCGTGCTGCGGGAGGAGGACGACTTCCGGATCCTGCTGCAGCACATCTGCCTGCAGGTGCGCCACGCCGTCCCCGGCGTCCACGAGGCCTCGGTCACCTTGGTGACCGGCGAGGTGCCGCACACGGCGACCGCCACGAGCGCGGTCGTGGACGACCTCGACGGCGAGCAGTACCGGATCGGCGACGGTCCCTGCCTGGAGGCGGTCCGCGGCGGCAAGATCGTCCGCACGACGGTGTCCGACGCGGTCGAGCGCTGGCCGCGTTTCGCCGGCGGGGCCCGGGAGGCGGGGTTCGGGAGCTTCCTCGCCGCGCCCCTGGTGGCCGATGAGCGGTTCTCCGGCGCGATCAACTGCTACGGGCGGCAGGACGACGGCTTCGAAGAGGTCGAAGCCCAGCTGCTGGAGCTCTACACGGCCGCGGTGGCGGCGATCCTCCGCGTGTACCACCGGTACCTGAAGGCGCGGGAGACCGCCGAGCACCTCCGGACGGCGCTGACCTCCCGCGCGGTCATCGACCAGGCCAAGGGCATGCTGATGGCGATCCGCCAGGTCGACGCCGACGACGCCTTCGCCCTTCTGGTGGAGCAGTCGCAGCGGGAGAACGTCAAGCTGCGCGAGGTCGCGGAGCGGTTCGTCGCGCGGGTGATCTCCGGGCACGTTCTGCCGAGGTAGCGTGGGGCCGTGGCGGGGAGCAGGATCACGGTCCGGGTCGGGGAGCGGCAGCTGACGCTCTCGAACCTCGAGAAGGTGCTCTACCCGCGGCCCGGCTTCACCAAGGGCGAGGTGCTCGACTACTACACGCGGATCGCGCCGGTGCTGCTGCCGCACGTGCGCGACCGGGCGATGACGTTCGTGCGGTTCCCCGAGGGCGTCACCGGCGCCTCGTTCTTCGAGAAGGACGTCTCCCGGCACGCCCCGGACTGGGTCCGCACCGCGCGGCTGAGCGTCGGCGGCCGTGGCAAGGATCCCGAGATCATCGCCTACCCGCTGATCAACGACCTGCCCGAGCTCGTGTGGGCGGCCAACCTCGCCGCCCTCGAACTGCACGTCCACCAGTGGACCGTCGGGCCCGGCGACGAGCGCGGCACCCCGGACCGGCTGGTGTTCGACCTCGACCCGGGGCCCGGCGCGACGGTCGTCGACTGCTGCCGGGTCGCCGAACGGCTCTACGACGTCCTCGTCGAGGACGGGTTCACCCCGGTGGCGAAGACCAGCGGCTCCAAGGGCATGCAGCTGTACGCCGGCGTCGTGACGACGGACGGCGGGGAGCCGTCGCAGTACGCCAAGGCGCTGGCCGAGCGGCTCGCCGCCGAGACGCCGGATCTCGTCGTGGCGCGGATGACGAAGAACCTGCGCCCGGGCAAGGTCTTCATCGACTGGAGCCAGAACAACCCGGTCAAGACCACCGTGGCGCCGTACTCGCTGCGCGGGCGCGACGAGCCGACGGTGTCGGCTCCGGTCACGTGGGACGAGGTCCGCGCCTGCCGGCACGTGACGCACCTGAGGTTCACCGCGGGCGATGTCCTGGCGCGCGTCGAGGACTTCGGAGATCTGTTCGCCGATCTGGAACGCATCCGCGTCCCGATTCCTGCGTTCGGCTGAACTTCGGCAACCACCATTAGTACCGCCGGCGCGGGTGTGTTTCCGAAGAATTGCCGGAAAACGTCTTCACCTGGGGATTTGATCGTCCATAATGGATTGCTGCACGTGCAGACGGGCGTGTCGCTGCACAACCCGCAAGTGCGGATGTTCGGCGGTGCGCCGAAGTCCGCGAAGTCGGTACGGTGCTACGCACGAAGCGCGACAGCCGTCGCGGTGGCGAAAGACAATGATGTGGCGGCCGTTGCCGGTCTTGTCGAACGTGACGAAAGGAAACGGGTGTCCGGCCTGATCGACGCCGATCTCGAATTCTGGTTCCAGCGTGGGCTGCGCGCGTATCTCGGCGAGGTGGCGCGCGCGCTCGGCTTCGGCCTGGAATCCTGCACCGTGGACGTCGACGTCCCGGTGTCGGCGTACCTGGCGGTGGACTGGCGGCTGCGCCGGTACCCCGAGCGCGACGTGGCGCTGCTCTGGGACGAGGTGCACGGCTGGGCGGCCGCCGTCGAGGCGGCGTGCGGGGAGGAGATGATCGTGCTGTCCTACCTCGGCGGCGAGGACATCCTGCCGCCGCCGCGCGAGGTCGTGCGCTTCCTGGCCGCGCTGCGGGCCGGCGTCCGCGAACCGGACCGGCCGGGCTCGCCGGTGCTGCGCCGCGCCGGCCGCCACCAGGAGCTGCTGCCGCTGTTTCCGGCCCGCTGAATCTCCACAGTGGACGGTGCCGTGCCGGCTCCCCGGCACGGCACCACGGTCACCGCGGGCCGGCGAAGCTCACCAAGCTGATCGACGGGCGCAGGTCGCGCAGGCCGGGCAGGTTCGCCAGCTTCCGCAAGGTGCCCGGCCGCCAGGCCTTCCGGCCGGGCGGCGGCTGCACGTCTTCGACGCCGGCGACCCCGGGAATCCGGCCGGGCAGGCGCGCCGCTTCGGAGACGGTCAGGCCGAACGGCATCGGCGGGACGGTGTAGCGGGCCGACAGGCGCAGGCCGGAATTGTCGGTGCCGGCCGGTAGCGTGGAAAACGGGGGGCGCCCCCGCGGCCCGCCCTTCAGCGTCCGCTTGCTGAGCCACGGCGGGATCGAGTCGAAGAACAGCTGCCCGCCGGGAAACCGCGCGGCGCAGTCGGCGATCAAGGCGAACACCTCGTCGCGGTCGAGGTACATGAACAGGCCTTCGGCCGAGATGAACACGCCCCGCGCCGGATCGGGGACGTCCAGCCAGTCGCGGTCCAGGGCCGAGGCGGCGATCGCGGTCATCCGCGGCTCCGGCGGCAGCAGGCGCCGGCGCAGGTCGATCACCGGCGGCAGGTCCACCGAAAGCCAGTCGACGGCGGGCCGCCCCAGGCGCCAGTAGGTGGTCTGCAGGCCCTCGCCGAGGGCGACCACCGTGGCGGCGGGATACCGGTCCAGGTAGGCGCGGATGGCGAAGTCCAGGGCGACCGCGCGCAGCGGGTGGATCTGGTCCGGCTTGCCGAACCGCGCGTAGTCGTAGGAGATGCGGCGGTGGAGGCGTTCGGCCAGCGGGTCGGCGAAGGCCGAGCCGGGGTGCCGCGACTCCTCGGCGCGGTTGCGCAGCGTCCACAGGCAGGTGGCCGCCACGCCGCCGAGAGCCTCGCCGTCGATCCGGTCCTCGTCGTTCCTCGGCGCCGCGCTCATGCCCGGTCCGCCGCGAACGAGGTCCTGAGGAAGCCGAGGATCTCCGCCGCCGCGGCCTCGGCATGCCGGGCCTGTGATACCAGGCCGGGCATGCTGAGGAACGCGTGCCCCGCACCGGCGTACTCGGACAGCCGGACCGGAGTCCCCGCCGCCTCGAGGCGCCCGGCGTAGCGGCGGCCGTGATCGGCCACCGGGTCGTGCGTCGGCACCACCACCAGCGCCGGGGCCAATCCGCCCAGGTCGTCGGCGTGCAGCGGGGAAACCGCGCGGGCGTCGGTGCCCGCGGGGACCGCGAGCCGCCGGAACAGGCGCAGCACCGGCACGCCGAGGGTCGGCGTGTGGGCGTACTCGGTGACCGACGGGTGGTCGAACAGCCCTTCGGTCGCGTCGACCGCCGGGTTGACCAGCACCTGGGCCCGCAGGGGCAGCCCCGCCTCCCGGGCCCGGATCGCGGCCAGCGCGCTGATCAGGCCGCCGCAGCTTTCGCCGAAGACGGCGGCCCGTGCCGGGTCGACGCCCCACGCCCCGGCGTCCCGCACCAGGTGCCGGAGCACGTCCCAGCCGTCGTCGACGGCGTCCGGGAGCGGGTGGTCCGGGGCGACGAGCCGGTGTTCGACCGAGACGACGACCGCGGGCAACCGGGCGGCGAGCCGGCTGTTCACCCAGTCGCTCTGCACCGCCGTGCCCACGAACCCGCCGCCGTGGACGTGGACCACGAGCGGCAGCGCGACACCGTCGCCCGCGGCCGGCCGGTACACCCGGACCGGCAGGTCGCGGCCGGGCAACGCCAGTTCCCGCCACTCGATCACGGCGTCCGGGTCCGGTTCCCCGGTGACCGCCCGCGCCGCGGCGGACGCCCGGAAGCGGTTCTCCGCCGCGCGGTAGGAGAGCAGTTCTTCGGTGCTCATCGCCGGCCAGTCCGGCTCCGGCGGGCGCTGCACGATCGGCTGTCCGGTCACGATCACTCCCTAGTTTCGAAACCTGAGGTATCGAAACCCACGGTAGCGAAAACCGGTAGGCTCCCGCCATGGCTTCCTCCGCCCGGCCGCCGGGCCGGCCCCGCGCCGGCGTCCACGACGCGGTGTTCGCCGCGACGCTGAGCACGGTCGAGGAGCTCGGCTACGCGCGGGCCACGGTCGAGCGCATCGCCGCGGCGGCCGGCGTGGCGAAGACGACGATCTACCGGCGCTGGCCGTCCAAGGGCGAGCTGATCGTGGACTGCCTCCTGGACGCCTTCGGCCCGGCGCCGCTGGCCGGGGGGAGCCGGGCGGAAACCCTGACCGCGGCCATCCGCTGGGCGGCGGCGAAGATCGGCGAACCCGGAGTGGGCGACGCGTTCGCCGGCGTGTTCAGCGACGCCGTCAGCGATCCGGCGCTGCGCGCGGTCCTGTCCTCGCGGCTGCAGGACCCGTACCGGCTCGCGCTCCAGGACGCCCTCGGCGAACCGGAGAGCCGGGTGCTGTTCTTCGTCGACGTCGTGGTCGGCGCGCTGCTGCACCGGATGGGCATGACCGGCGAGCCGATGGTCGACGCCGACGTCACGGCGCTGGCCGAAATGGTCGTGGCGCACTTCGGGCAGCGGTGACGGGCGTCACGTGCGGGGCTGTCACATCGGCCCGGACCGCGGAGTCGTGGGGGTGACGGACCCCGACCCCGGGGCTCGCGAACCCCGAGGAGTTCCGATGCACACCGCTCACCTGATCGTCACCATCGCCGCCGCGGCCTGGGTCGGCTTCTCGGCCGTCTCGATGTTCACCCGCGCCAAGTGGGTCGTCGAGCCGATCACCGAGTACGGCGTGCCCCGGTCGTGGTGGAACCTGCTCGGCACGGCCAAGGCGGCCGGCGCGGCGGGGCTGCTCGCCGGGCTCTTCTGGCCGCCGGTCGGCATCGCGGCGGCGATCAGCCTGGTGCTGTACTTCAGCGGCGCGCTGGTCACCGTGGCCCGGGCGCGGGCGTACACGCACCTGGCGTTCCCGGTGCTCTACCTCGCGCCGGTGGTCGCTTCGCTGGCCCTGCTGCCCTGATCGGCGAGCCAGGTGAGCGCGTCGGCGGCGTGGCGCAGCACGGACAAGTGGCCCTCGCCGGGCACGGGCCGGTACTCGGCGTCGGGGCACCGCCCGGCGAGCCACGCGCTGTGCGCGGCGGGGATCATCCGGTCCTGCTCGCCGTGCAGGAGGAGGACGGGCGCGGTGATCCACGCGGGGTCGCCGCCCCACGGCGTGACGTAGGCGAGGTCGTCGTCGATCAGCCCGCCGGGCCCGTCCGCGAGCGCCGCGCGGACGACCTCGTCCAGCCACGACCACGACCCGCCGAGCACGGCCAGGTCGGCTTCGGTGAAGACAGCCGGATCGAACTCGGCGGCCGCTTCGTGCTTTTCCTTGGCGGCCCGTCCTTCGGTGGCGGCCCGCAGCGAGCCGGCACTCGCGGCGGCCATGCCCCCGAACCAGTCGAGCCCGCCGGCATCGAACGGCGCGACGGCGGCCATGCTCGCCACGCCGAGGACCCGCTCCGGCAGCAGGGCGGCACAGGCGAGAGCGTGCGAGCTGCCGCCGGAGTGCCCCATCAAGGCGAACTCACCGATCCCGAGCGCATCGGCCACGGCGGCGACGCACTCGGCGGCGTTCCCGACGGTCCGCCCGGGCACCGGCGTCGAAGTGCGGTAGCCCGGCCGGTCGAAGGACACGAACCGGACCCCGAGCTCCGCGGCCAGCGGCAGCAGCGGCCCGGGCGGCGCCCCGGTGTTGGGGGTCCCGTGGTGCCAGAAGACGGTGAGCCGCGCCGGGCCGCCGGTGTCGTAGACGTGCAGGGTGCGTCCGCCGGGGAGGGCCAGATCGGCCTCGGTGACCATCAGCGGGCCAGCCGATCCGCCAGCCAGGCCAGCGAAAGCGGGTACCGGTAGTCGATCCCGCCGTGGCCGGCGTCGAACAGCTCGAAGTGGACGCGGTCGTCCGGCAGGCCCGCCCGGGCCACCTCCGCCCGGAACGCCTCCGCGCCGATGTCGAGGAAGTACTCGTCGCTCGTGCCCGCGTCGATCCACACCGCGCGCAGCGAGCGGACCGCCTCCGCGTGGCCCGCCACCATCCGGACCGGGTCCCAGTCCAGCCAGCGCTGCCACTGTTCCGGCCGCAGTGCACCGGTCAGCGGGTCGAACGGCAGCTCCGGCGTCCCGTCGTCCCGGGCCGAGAAGCACGCCGAGATGCCCAGCACCATGAGCAGGCTCTCGTCTTCGGGCTTGGTGAACGCCGGGCGGCTCCGGAAGTCCGCCCACCACGCCTGGATGTCCTGGTCGTACCCGCGCAGCGCGCGGACCGCCTTGCCGAAGTCGGGGACGTAGGACAGCTCGTACAGCGTGTCGCCCGCGTGCGTCGCCAGCGCGCCGAACAGCTCCGGCCGCAGCATCGGCGTGATCATCGCGCCGAACCCGCCCGACGACTTGCCCGTGATCGCGCGGGACTCTCGGCCGGGGAGGGTCCGGTAGTGCTCGTCGACCCACGGCACGATCTCGTCGCACAGGTAGGAGTGGTAGCGGCCGGTCCCCGGCGAATCGACGAACTGCGAGCCGCCGTAAGCGGTCCACGCGTCGACGTACACCACGAGGCACCCCGGCGCACCGGCGGCGAAGACGGCGTCGGCCGTCTCCACGAACGGCTGCCGGAACGGGGTCCGGTTGGCCCACATGGCCAGGTGCCCGGTGTAGCCCTGGATGACGTAGACCGCCGGATAGCGCTCGTCGCCGTCGTCGTAGCCGGGCGGGACGTACACCCACAGCGGCCGATCGTGCGGGTCGCCGAGCGGATTGCCGCGCAGCAGCTCGGAAGTCACGGTGTGCCGGTCGAGCCGGCCGGCGAGTTCGCCGTCCCAGGGGAGCATGCGGCCAGTCAACCACGGGCCACCCGGTTGCACGGGCTAAGCAATACCTCTTTTCGGCGCGTAGCGTTGAGCCGTTTCGGCCCGAAGTCCGTGTGGCGGACACGGTGGTGGACCGGGAGAAGCGGGGAAGACCATGAAACATCCGGGGCCGTTGTGCACGCTGCTCGCCGGTGCGGTGCTCGCCGTCGGGATCAGCATCGCCGACCTGGCGGCCGGGACCGGCGCGCCGTCGGTCGCCGGAGCCGCGAGCGCGGTGGGCGCCGCGAGCACCACGACGACCGCACCGCCCGCGACGACGTCCGAGCCGCCGAAACCCGCAGTGCCCGCGCGGGCGGACTACGCCGGGAAGGTGACCGGCGGCGGCGCGTCGATCGCGGTGTCGGCGCGCGACGGCCACGCCATCGCCTACGTCTGCGACGGCAAGAAGCTCGAAGCCTGGCTCCAGGGCGTGACCGCCGGGGGCAAGCTGGACCTCAAGGGCGCCCCGGACGCCGCCCTGACGGGCAGCTTCGACGTCACTTCGGCCACCGGCACCGTGACGGCGGCGGGCAAGACGTACCGGTTCACCGTGCCGGCGGCGAAGAAACCCGCGGGCCTCTACCGGGCGGCGCCGAAGGTGAAGGGCAAGGCGGCGAAGGTCGGCTGGATCGTGCAGCCCGACGGCAGCCAGGTCGGCATCCTCGAGACGGAGGAAGGCCCGGCGGCCGCTCCGCCGCTCGATCCGGCCGCGGCCACCGCCACCGTCGACGGCGTCCCGGTGACCGCCGAGGCGATCAGCGGCCTGGCCGGGAACGGTGACTTCTGATGACCGCCCCGGCAGCGGGCCACCGCGCCGCGGTCGCGCTCGTGGTGCCGCTGGTGGCCGGCGCCGTCGTCTCGGTGGCGCTCGGCGTCTACGGCAGCCTGCACACGCCGACCGGGGTCGCGGTGAACGTGGCCGGTTTCTCCGGTCCGCAGGCGGTGAAGGCGTGGCTCGCCACGGTCGTCGTCGTGCTCGCCCTCGTCCAGCTCGGCTCGGCACTGGCGATGTACGGCAAGCTCGGCGGTGCCGCTCCCGCGTGGATCGCGCCGATCCACCGGTGGTCGGGACGGCTGGCCTTCCTCGTGTCGATCCCGGTGGCGATGCACTGCCTCTACGCGCTCGGGTTCCAGGCGTTCGACACCCGCGTCCTCCTGCACTCCCTGCTGGGGTGCTTCTTCTACGGTGTGTTCGTCGCGAAGATGCTCCTGCTGCGCAAGGACGGCGCGCCCGGCTGGTCGCTCCCGCTGGTGGGCGGCTTGGCCTTCACCGCGCTGGTCGGGCTCTGGCTGAGCGCCTCGCTGTGGTTCTTCACCCGGTCCGGCTTGACCTTCTAGCGGTATGGCTCTCGGAGGACGAAAAGTGCGCGACGACGAAACGGACCTGGTGCTGGGGCGCCGGACGGCACTCGCGGTCTTCGGCGCCGGGCTGGCGGCCGGCTGCAGCACCTACGGCGGCAGTCCGAGCGGGACGTCGGCCGCCCCGGCGCCCGCCGGCACCGAACTCGGCGCGTCCGCGGACGTGCCGGTCGGCGGCGGCAAGGTGTTCGCGGACAAGGGGGTGGTGGTGACGCAGCCGGCGGCGGGGACTTTCGCGGCCTTCTCGGCGATCTGCACCCACCAGGGGTGCACGGTCGACACCGTCGCCGACGGCACCATCAACTGCCCGTGCCACGGCAGCAAGTTCACCATCGCCGACGGTGCGGTGGCGAACGGCCCGGCGTCGAAGCCCTTGGAGAAGAAGCCGATCACGGTGGCGAACGGCAAGATCACGCTGGCTCAAGCGTAGGCCTGCGCGACGGCCGGGCCCGATCGTCCACAGCAGACTCCACGGCGGGGCTCCGGGCCGGTGAATCCGGTCGCCGGGGCCGGGCCCGGTCTGGCATGATCGGGCCGGTGCGCCCGGTCGAGATCGCCTGCGACGAGTCGGGCTCCGAGGGCGAGAACCTCCTCGGCGGCGAGACGGACGTCTTCGCCCACGCCGGCGTGCGGCTGACGCCGGAGGAGGCGGCCGCCTGCGTCCGCGAGATCCGGGCCCGCATCGGCTCACCCGCCGAGGAGTACAAGGCGAACCACCTGCTCCGCGCCAAGCACCGCGCGGTGCTCGAATGGCTGCTCGCCCCGGACGGCCCGCTCGCCGGCCGCGGGCACGTGCACCTGACCGACAAGACGTTCTTCGCCGTGCGGGCCGCGGTCGACCTGCTGGCCGAGGACGGCACGGAAGCGATGGCCCGCACCCTCCACCGCACGGGTCCGGCGGCCTTCGGCGCCGCCCGCTGGGAGTTCGCCTTGACCGCGTTCACCAGCGTGCTGCGGTTGAAGCCCCGCCGCGGCGTGACGACGTCGCCGCCGGAGTTCTTCGCGCTGGTGGACGAACTCGCCGCCGTCCCGGGCGAAGCCGGCGAGATCGTCGGCCGGTTCCGCGGTGGCGGCGAGCGCGTGGCCGCCTACCGGACCCGGCTGGCGAGCGACCCGGGCCTGGTGCCGGTGCTGGATCCGCTGGTGCCCGCGGTGATCCACACGGTCCGGCACTGGAGCACCGGCGACACCCCGGTCGCCGTGATCCACGACGAGCAGCTGGCCCTCACCGCCGAGCGAGTGCTGCAGCTCAAGGCCACCCTCGGCCCTCGGTTGGCGGACGTGCGCTTCGTCGACTCCCGCTCCGACGCCCGGGTCCAGATCGCCGACTTCCTCGCAGGAGTCGCCCGCCGCATCGCCTCCGACCAGCTGAACGGCCGCGGCGATCCCGGGCTGATCACGCTGCTGAAGTCTTTTGCGGACGCGGACTCCGTCTGGGACGGGCCTGTCGGGTGAGCGCCGGCCGGTTTCGACGGCGGGCAGAGAGCAGCGCCTGCCTCAGAAGGTGATGTCGCCCTCGATGTCGCGTGCTTGCAGGACGTTCCCGCCGACGCTGCCGGAGATCCGGTTGGCCACGCCGCCGGACTCGGCCCGCTGCCCGTCCGCCGCCCGTTCCCACTCGGCGCGCAGCCGTTCACCGAACGCCGGATCCGCCGCCTGCTCCGCTTCCAGGACTTCGGCCAGCTCCCGGACCTGCGGTGAATCCTGCGCCGTCCCTTCCGCGGCCGCCAGCACGGCCGACGCCGCGGGATCACCGGCGAACTTGGTCTTGATCAGGTCGTACAACCCCACGACGACCCTCCCCGCGGCAGCTGCGGCCACGGACACCAGAACAGGCTCAGGCACAGCAACCCCTCCACGACCCACCGGCACGGCCTCGGTCCCTTCCGAGGATACGGCGACCCACCCGCTGCGCAAGCCACCGCGATGCCGGCGGACACCCGGTTGTTCCTCCCTGCACGTGCGGCTGCGCCGCCGTCGACGTTCCGCCTCGCGCTGAAGCGGCCCGGTGGCGCGCCCGCCGAGATCAAGCCGATGTGGGTGGCGCCGTCGGCGCGCGGCCTCGGAGCCGGCGTCCGCACCGTGCGGCCGGAGACGAACCGCGTGCTCGCCGAGGCGATCGCGCTCTACCGCGCGGCCGGCTACCGGGAGGTCGCGCCGTTCACCGACGAGCACTACGCCGATCACTGGTTCGAGAAGATCCTTCCCGGCCCCCGTACGCTGGCCTGGTGCGGACCCGGCCCACCCTCTCCTGGACTTCGGCGGACGCGCCGCTGCCGCGGACGTCCAGCCTCGACGAGCTGACTGCCGTCGTCGCGCGCGGGCGCGTCGCCGTGCTCAGCGGTGCCGGGCTGTCCACCGAATCCGGGATCCCCGACTACCGCGGCGAAAGCGGCAGCCTGCGCCGGCACACGCCGATGACCTACGACGAGTTCGTGACCAGCGCCGAAGGCCGGCAGCGGTACTGGGCGCGCAGCCACCTCGGCTGGCGCACGATCGCCCGCGCCGACCCCAACGACGGCCACCGCGCCGTCACCACCCTGCGCGACGGCGGCTACGTCTCGGGCGTCATCACCCAGAACGTCGACGGCCTGCACCAGGCGGCCGGCACCGCCGACGCCGTCGAGCTGCACGGCAGCCTGGACCGCGTCATCTGCCTGGACTGCCGTCGCACCAGCCCGCGCGCGGAGCTCGACCGGCGGCTGCGGGCGGCCAACCCCGGCTTCACCGGCGCGGCCACCCGGATCAACCCGGACGGCGACGTCGAGCTGCCCGCCGACGTCGTGCGCGGCTTCCGGCCGGTCCCGTGCGCGGCCTGCGCGGGTGTCCTGAAGCCGGACGTGGTGTTCTTCGGCGAAAACGTGCCGCGGCCGCGGGTCGAGCAGTGCTACCGGCTGGTCGACGAGGCCGCGGCGCTGCTGGTGCTGGGCTCGTCCCTGACCGTGATGTCCGGGCTCCGGTTCGTCCGCCACGCGGCGAACGCGGGCAAGCCGGTCGTGATCGTCAACCGCGGCGAAACCCGCGGTGACCGCTACGCGTCGGTGCGGGTCGACCGGCCGCTCGGGCCCGCGCTGACCGAGCTGGTCAGCCGGCTGGGCGAGGATCGCGGCCGAACCGCGTGAGCAGCCGGTCCTGGCGGGACGCGCCGGGCGCCGCGGGCGGCGGCTCGGCGAAGAACCGCGGGCCCAGGGCCAGACCGGCGAAAATGGCCTCGTAATCCTCGTCGATCCAGGCGACCAGGCCCGGGTCGAGGGTCTCGTCGGCGCCGAGGGCGCGGGCGAGGTCCCAGGTGTGCACGGTGCTGTCCGTCGTGCGCACGGCCAGTGCCCGCCGTCCGGTGAGCTTGCCGAGGGGGTAGTCGACGACGCGCTCCAGCGCGCCTTCCTCGGCGAACGCGGCGGCGCAGGCCCGGACCGAGCCGGTGAACGCGGCGACGGGGTCGTCGCCGAGCGCGTCGGCGTCCCGCAGGGCCAGGAACTCCTCCCGGGTCGCTCCGCGGAGGAGGCCGACGTAGTTGAGGTTGCCGCGGGTCATGTGGTTGACCAGCGCCCGCACGTCCCATTCGGCGCACGGCGTCGGCGCGGCCCAGCCGTCCGGCGGGACGCTGCGGAGGTGGTGCTCGAAGCCCCGGGAGGCGAGGAGGAAGCGGTCGAGGAGCATGGCGGCCAGTGTGGCCCGGCCCGCGGCGGCGGCGCTCGCGGATATCGGACGTGGTGAACGAGCCGGTCCGGGCGGGTGGGGGGAACCTGCCCGGACCGGCTCTGGCGACGGACCTCCACAGCCGGTCGTCGCCTGCAAGACGCGGTGGCCGCCCCGGTCGTTACACCGGCTGCAACCCGTTCCAGGACCAGCGCGGCACCGCCAGCCCGGCGGGCACCTCGCCGGGCGGGCCCGGGTAGGTCAGGACCTCGGCCACCGCCCACTCCATGTAGCACCGCAGGGCGGCGCGGAACTCCGGATCGGCGGGCAGGCCGGCGTCGTCGGCGGCCTGCACGAAGCAGGCCACGAACCGGCGCCCGAGGTCGCTCATGTCGCCGTTGCCGGCGTGCATCCGGAGCATCGCCGAGTGGTCGCTGCACTCCGCGGAGAACCGCGGCGGCCCGCCCATGACCTCGGCCCAGTACCAGGCCAGCCGGTCGACGTGCTGCGGGTGCTGATCGAGCTTCGAGAACGGGTGGTTCAGCTCCGGGTCGGCCAGGCAGCGCTCGTGGTGGGCGGCGGCCAGCGCGCGGAACGCGGGGTCGCCGCCGGCGAATTCGTACAGCGTCGGGCGCATCCGCCGAGCTTGGCACGCCGGGCCGCCGGAAGCCAGGACGTCAGCGCGCGCCGGCCGCCGCGCGTTCCGCGGCGGGGGAGAAGCCGCCGAACGTGTCGACCGCCCGCCGGACGTCCTCGGTGACGAGGTCGTGGTTCAGCGCCGCGGCGGCGCCCGCGCCCTGGGCCGCGGCGACGATCACGGTCGCCCGCGCGTCGACGACGTTCCCGGCGGCCCACACGCCCGGCACCCCGGTCTTCCCGGTCGCGTCGACGTCGCCTTCGGCGTAGCCGAGGTCGCGCAGCAGCTGGTCGTGCGGGACGGTCCGGGTGCGGAGGAACAGCGCCGTCCGCGGCACGAACCGGGCCCCGAGCTCGACGCCGGTGAGGCGGCCGTGTTCGCGCCGGACCGCGGTCACCACGCCGCCGACGACGCGGATCCCGCGCGCGTCGAGCCGTTCCCGGTCCTCTTCGGACACTTCCGTGGTGTGCGCGAAGTACACGACGTCCGGCGACCACTGCCGGACGAGCAGCGCGTGCTCGACGCTCTCGGGCTGCGTGCCGAGGACACCGAGGGGCTGGTCGCGCACTTCGTAGCCGTGGCAGTAGGGACAGGTCACCACGTCGGTGCCCCAGCTCTCCCGCAGGCCCGGGAGGTCCGGCAGGTCGTCGTGGATGCCGGTCGCGACCAGCACGCGCCGCGCGGTCAGCTCCCGGCCGCTCGCCAAGCGGGCGGCGAAGCCGTGGTCGAGCCGGGTGACGCGGTCTTCGAGGAGCTCCACGCCGTAGCCGCGGAGTTCATCGTGGCCGATCCGGAGCAGTTCGGACGGCGGCAGGCCGTCGCGGGAGAGGAAGCCGTGCATGTGCGCCGCCGGCCCGTTGCGCGGGGCACCGGAGTCGACGACCGCGACGCGCCGCCGCGCCCGGCCGAGCATCAGCGCGGCGCTGAGTCCCGCGGCGCCGCCACCCACCACCAGTACGTCGAAGCTGTTGTTTTCGCTCATGCCGCCACCATGAACCCGCCTTGGCGGATTCGACAACTAATGTTGCCATTTCCGGGACAAGCGGGTTTCCTGGGAGCATGACGGACGCGATCACCCAGGCCCTGGCCGAGGTCGGCCCCCGGCTCAAGCGGGTCCGCACGCAGCGGCGGGTCACCCTGGCCGACCTGTCGGCGGCGACGGGCATCTCCAAGAGCACGTTGTCGCGGCTGGAGTCCGGCCAGCGCAAGCCGAGCCTGGAGCTGCTGCTGCCGATCGCCCAGGCCCACCAGGTGCCGCTGGACGAGCTGGTGGGCGCGCCGGAGGTCGGCGACCCCCGGGTCCGCCTGACCGCGCGGCGCATCCCGCGCCACAACGGCGCGACGATGACGGTGCTGCCCCTGACCCGGCAGCCGGGTGCGCCGCAGGCGTTCAAGATGATCCTCGAGCCGGAGACCGGCGAACCCGATCCCCAGGTCCACGAGGGGTACGAGTGGCTCTACGTGCTCTCGGGCCGGCTGCGCCTGGTCTTGGCCGACCGCGACCTGACGCTGGGCCCGGGCGAGGCGGCGGAGTTCGACACCCGCCTCCCGCACTGGTTCGGCGCGGTCGACGGCCGCCCGGCGGAGATCCTCAGCCTGTTCGGGAAACAGGGGGAGCGGCTGCACCTGCGGGCGAAGTCCCGCCCGCGCTGAGTTCAGCGCAGCGGGTTCTCGCCGGCGGCGGCCTCACGTGCGTCGTCAGCCGAGTTCGCGCTGCATCAGCAGGGTGTCGAGCCAGCGGTCGTGCTTGAACCCCACGCGCCGCAGGACGCCCGCGTCGGTGAAGCCGGCCGCACTATGCAGACGCTGTGACGCCGGGTTGCCGGAGTCGACGATGACCGCGATCGCCCGCCGCGCTCCGGCGGCCGCGCACCGCTTCACCAGCTCGTCCAGCAGCCGCCGTCCGTGGCCGCGGCCGGCCGCCCGCGGCGCGAGGTAGATCGTCGTCTCCACCGAGAACCGGTACGCCGGCTTCGGCCGCCACGGCGCGGCCAGCGCGTAGCCGAGGATCTCGCCCGCTTCGGCCAGCACGAGGAAGGGCCACGCGCTCTCGCGGATCTTCGCGCGCCACTGCTCCGCGGTCGGCGGCGTGGTTTCGAACGTGACGACGGAATCGGTGACGTACGGCGCGAAGACGGCGGCGATGCCTTCGGCGTCGGCCTCCGTCGCTTCCGCTATAGTGGACATAGTCGCTATTATAGAGGAATGATCGATCCGGTTTCCCTCGGCCGTCACCTGCACGACCTGCGGGCGGACCGCGGGCTGGCGTTGAGCGCCCTGGCCGGGCAGGCGGGGGTCAGCGTCAGCATGCTGTCGGCCATCGAGCGCGGCGAGAAGACGCCGACGGTCGTGGTGCTGTCCCGCATCGCCGACGGCCTCGGGCTGTCCCTCTCCCGGCTGCTCGCCGACCTGGAGACCGGCCGCGTGATCGTCCGCCGCGCGGCGGAGCAGGACCACATCGCCGAACCCGGGGGCTGGCACCGCACGGTCCTGACCCCGGTCGTCCCCGGCGTCAACTTCGAGTGGATCCGCACGGCCCTGCCGCCGGGCTGCGACGCGGGCTCGTTCCCCGCGTACGCCCCGGGTTCCCACGAGTTCGTCGCCGTCGAGTCGGGCACGCTGAGCCTCGGTGTCGGCGACGCCGAGTACGTCCTGACGGCGGGCGATTCGGTGTACTTTCCCGCCGACGCAACCCATTCCTACGCCAATCGCGGCGAAGATCCGTGCGTGTACCACGTCGCGGCGTTGATCATGCGGCCGCGGGAAAACCGGATGACAGCTCCCCGGCGGGCGTGACACCCTTCCGGTCATGTTCCCCGTGTCCGATAGCGCGACGCTCGCAGGCCTGTCCCTGCCGAGCGCCCTGTCGGCACGGCTGACCGGCGCTCGAAGCTGACCCTTCCCCGGCTTCCCCGCCCAGGGCGCGAAACCGCCGGGGGAGGGTCGACGCGCTCTGCCCGGTTTCGCGCGTTCTTCGTTCCAGCGCAGGGAAAACCCATGACCAAGCAGCACTACGTGCGGACCAAGCCGCACCTGAACATCGGCACGATGGGCCACGTCGACCACGGCAAGACCACCCTCACCGCGGCCATCACCAAGGTCCTGGCCGAACAGGGCGGGGCCAACCGCTACGTCGCCTTCGACCGCATCGACCGCGCGCCGGAGGAGATCGAGCGCGGCATCACCATCAACATCGCGCACGTCGAGTACGAGACGCCGACCCGGCACTACGCGCACGTGGACATGCCGGGTCACGCCGACTACGTCAAGAACATGATCACCGGCGCGGCCCAGCTGGACGGCGCGGTGCTCGTGGTTTCGGCGCAGGACGGCGCGATGCCGCAGACCCGCGAGCACGTCGTCCTGGCGCGCCGGATCGGGGTCGAGCACCTCGTGGTCGCGCTCAACAAGGCCGACCTCGCCGACGACGAGGAGCTGCTCGACCTCGTCGAGCTCGAGGTGCGGGAGCTGCTGACCCGCTACGGGTTCGACGGCGACGCCGTGCCCGTGGTCCGGGTCTCCGGGCTGCGCGCGCTCGAGGGCGACCCGCGGTGGACCCAGCGCGTCCTCGACCTGCTCGCCGCCGTCGACGAGCACGTGCCGATCCCGCCGCGGCGGCTCGACCTGCCCTTCCTGATGCCGATCGAGAACGTCCTCACCATCACCGGCCGCGGCACCGTCGTGACCGGCGCGGTGGAGCAGGGCACCCTCGCCGTCGGCGACGCGGTCGAGGTGATCGGCCTCGGCCCGGCGGTGACCAGCGTGGCCACCGGGCTCGAGACGTTCGGCAAGCCGATGGACCGCGCCGAGGCGGGCGACAACGCCGCGGTCCTGCTGCGCGGGGTGAAGCGCGGCGAGGTTCGGCGCGGCCAGGTCGTCTGCCTGCCGGGCAGCGTCCGGCCGCACCGGCGGTTCCGCGCGGACGTCCACGTGCTGTCGGCGGCCGAAGGGGGCCGGCGGACGCCGTTCGCGGCGAACTACCGGCCGCAGTTCCACTTCCGCACCAGCGACGTCGTGGGGGTGGTCGCCCTCGCCGAGGGCGTCACGGTCGTCCGGCCGGGCGACGCGGCTTCGCTGACGGTGGAGCTGGGGCAGCCGGTCGCGATGAGCCCGGGCCTCGGGTTCGCCATGCGCGAAGGCCGCCTGACGGTCGCCGCCGGCACCGTGCGCGAAGTGCTCGACTGAAAGTGCCGCGGGTGCCGCGAATGACTCATTGGGGACCTTGGAGGTCCCCAATGAGTCATTCGCGACGTTGGGCGAGCGCGGGGACGAGCTTGACTCATCCGATCTTTTGCCTTTAGCTTGGGTCGCGTTCCCGATCCGCCGTCGGAAGCAGTGCTTCTGCCGTTGCGTGACAAGGGAGATCTTGTGGGAAGAGCGTTGAGCCGCCGTCGTGTCGTCGCCTGGGGAGCCGCGGGCGCTGCGGGCGCCGCCCTGCCGTTGACCGGAGCTCAGGCCGCCGAAGCCGAAGAACCGGGCAGCTCGCCCGGCCGCTTCTTCGACGTCACGAAGTTCGGCGCGAAAGGCGATGGGCGCACCATCGACACCGCCGCGATCAACCGCGCGATCGACGCGGCCGCCACCCGCGGGGGAACCGTGTACTTCCCGGCCGGGACGTACGCAAGCTATTCCATCCACCTCAAGAGCAACATCGCGCTGTACCTCGGTGCCAACGCGACGATCCTCGCCGCCGCGCCGGCCGGCGGCCAGGGCTACGACCCCGCCGAACCGGGCGCGGGCAACCCGTACCAGGACTTCGGGCACAGCCACTGGCACAACAGCCTGATCTGGGGCGAGAACCTCGAGAACATCACCATCGAAGGGCCCGGCAAGATCGACGGCAAGGGCCTGGTGGCCGGCGGCAGCGCGGAATCCGCGCCGCTCAACGGGAACAAGGCGATCGCGCTCAAGCTGTGCCGCAACGTCGCGATCCGCGACATCACGATCGTCAACGGCGGGCACTTCGGCATCCTGCCGACCGGCGTCGACAACTTCCGCATCGACGGCCTGGTGATCGACACCAACCGCGACGGCATCAACATCGACTGCTGCAAGAACGTCCGGATCGCCAACACGACGGTGAACTCGCCGAACGACGACGCCATCGTGCTCAAGAGCACGTACGCGCTGAACGAGGTGCGCGACACCGAAAACGTCACCATCGACAACTGCTTCGTCAGCGGCTACGACCTCGGCACGCTCGTCGGCGGGACGTTCAAGACCGCGGGGTACGGCCGCACGGGCCGCGTCAAGTTCGGCACCGAATCCAACGGCGGGTTCCGCAACATCGCGATCTCCAACGTCGTCTTCGAGCACTGCCGCGGCCTGGCGCTGGAGACGGTCGACGGCGGGTGGCTGGAGGACGTCACGATCAGCAACCTGACGATGCGCGACGTCCAGATGCCGCTGTTCCTCCGGCTGGGCGCGCGGATGCGCGGGCCGGCGGGGATCCCGGTCGGGTTCCTGCGCCGGGTGAGCATCAGCGATGTCACGACGATCGACGCGGACCCTCGCTATCCGTCGTGCCTCGCCGGGATCCCCGGCCACCCGATCGAAGACGTCAAGCTGAGCAACATCCGCCACCACCTCGCGGGTGGCCTCACGCCGGGCGACGCCGTGCAAAACCCGCCGGAGCTGGAAACCGCCTACCCGGAGCCGTCGATGTTCGGCACGCTCCCGGCGTACGGCTTCTTCGTCCGGCACGCCCGGGGAATCAGCTGGGACAACGTCGATGTGCGGTTCGGCAAGCCGGACACGCGACCGGCCTACGTCCTGCGGGACGTGACCGACGCCGACGTGCACCACGGCCGTGCGGACCAGGTGGCGGGCACGCCGACGTTCGTCCTCGACGACGTGACCGATTTCCGGGTGAGTGACGGCCGTCCGGTGCCGGAGGCCCGCGTCGAGCACGCGGATCACCAGGAGCTGTAAGGAATTCCGGCCGGGCCCCGGCGCCGCCACGGGGCCCGGCCGGTCAGCCGCGCAGCTTCGGGCGGACCAGGCCGACGGCGGAGAGGACGATCAGGGCCACTGCGGCCACCGCCGCGATCACCGCCGGAACGGGCGCCCGGCCTTCGGTGCCGGTCAGGGTGAGGATGCTCGACACGAGCAGAACCGCCCCCACGCCCAGGAACAGCCAGCACTGCGCAGCCGTGGCGGGGATGAAGTGCCAACGCCGGTCGGCCATCGAAACCTCCTCGATCGGGTGCTTTCCGGAACTTCCCCGATCGCGAGTCGATCAAACCGGCGGAAATCCGCCGTGACCCCGGTCCGGCGATCAAGCCGTCGCAAACCTGCCGGCTTCCGCGATTCGCCGCCGGTTCACTGGCCCCATGAACGCCTCACCGCCGCGGTGGCCCGCCGTCTTCGCCGTCACCGTCGGGATTTTCGCCATCGTCACGATCGAAATCCTGCCGATCGGGCTGCTGACGCCGATCGCGGCCGGGTTCGGCGTCTCGGCCGGGACCGCCGGCTGGACCATGACCGTGCCCGGCTTCGTCGCCGCCGTCGCCGCGCCGGTGGTCACCGTCGCGGCCGGCCGGGTCGACCGGCGGCTGCTGCTGGGCGGTCTCCTGGGCCTGCTCGCGGCCGCCGCCTTCCTCACCGCCGCCGCGCCCGCGTTCGGGGTGCTGCTGGCCGGGCGGTTCCTCGTCGGTGTCGTCATCGGCGGCTTCTGGTCGCTCGGCGCCGGCCTGGCGCCCCGGCTGGTCGGGACGGCCGCCGCCGCGCGAGCGACGTCGGTGATCTTCGCCGCGGTGCCCCTCGGTTCGGTGCTGGGCGTGCCGCTCGGCACCCTGGCCGGGCAGCTCGCGGGCTGGCGGACGGCGTTCTGCCTCCTGGGCGTCCTGAGCCTCGCGACCGCCGTCGCCCTGGTCCTCCTCACCCCGCCCTTGCCGCCGTCGGAAGCCACCCGGCTGAGCGTCCTGAGTGGACTCTTGCGGCGCCGCGGTGTCCGAAGTGGACTGCTGGTGACCTTCCTCGTCGTCCTCGCCCACTTCGGCACCTACACCTACGTCACGCCGCTGCTGCGGGACGTCGTCCGGCCGGAGGTGCTCAGCGGTTACCTGCTGGCGTACGGCGTCGCCGGGATCGCGGGCACTGTCCTGACGGGGCGCCACGGCAAGGGCTTCGCGCTCGCGGCGGCGGTGATCGCGCTGGCGGTCTTCGCCCTGCCGCACACCGGGCCGATCGGCGCGCTCGTGACCCTCGTGGCGTGGGGCACGGCCTACGGCGCGGTGCCGGTCCCGGCCGTGATGACCTGCGGGGGAGTGGCCGCGCTGCTCGCCGCGGTGGTGATTCACGGCGCCGGCCGTCCGGCGCCGGACCGGGCGTTCCGGTGAACGGAACGCCTGACTGTCGTCCGCCGTGGCCACGGTGCGACCGTCGGGGACATGGCTCCCGTGATGGCGGCGATCGTCGGCCCCGGCAACATCGGCACCGATTTGCTGGCCAAGCTGCGACGCAGTGAAGTGATCGAAGTCGGCTACATGGTCGGTGTGGTCGAGTCCGACGGGCTGGAGCGCGCCCGGGCACAGGGGATCGAGGCATCCGCGGAAGGCGTCGACTGGCTGCTGCGCCAGGATCGCTTGCCCCAGCTGGTGTTCGAGGCGACGTCGGCGAAGGCGCACGCCGCGAACGCCCCTCGGTACGCCGAAGCCGGCATCCAGGCGATCGACCTGACCCCGGCGCACCTCGGCCCGATGGTGTGCCCGCCGGTGAACCTCGGCGCGCACCTCGACGCGCCGAACGTCTCGATGATCACCTGCGGCGGCCAGGCCACGATCCCCATGGTGCACGCCGTTTCCCGGGTGACCGCGGTGCCGTACGCCGAGATCGTCGCGTCGGTCGCTTCGCGCGGAGCGGGACCCGGGACGCGGGCGAACATCGACGAGTTCACGCGCACGACGTCGCAGGCGGTGGCCGAGATCGGCGGCGCCGGGCGGGGCAAGGCGATCATCATCCTGAACCCGGTCGAGCCGCCGATGATCATGCGGGACACGGTGTTCTGCGCGATCGGCCTCGACGCCGACCGCGAGGCGATCACCGCGTCGATCCACGAGATGGTCGACCAGGTCCGCCAGTACGTGCCGGGGTACGCGCTGCGGGCGGACCCGCAGTTCGACGACGCGCGGGAGGAGTGGGACGGCAACGCGCGGGTCGGCATCTTCCTCGAGGTCCGCGGCAACGGCGACTACCTGCCCGAGTACGCCGGAAATCTGGACATCATGACCGCCGCGGCCGCCCGGGTGGGCGAGCTGATGGCTCGCGCGAAGCAGGAGGTGCCGGCATGAGTGAGCTTGCGAACGAATCAGTGGACACCGGCCGCCCAGAACTGAAGCACGACGTGCGGATCATCGACACGACGCTGCGCGACGGCAGCCACGCGATGGCGCACCGCTTCACCGAGCAGCAGGTCCGGAACACGGTGCGCGCGCTCGACCGTGCGGGTGTCGAGGTGATCGAGGTGACCCACGGCGACGGCCTCGGCGGCTCGTCGTTCACCTACGGCTTCTCCGCCGTCGACGAGCTCAAGCTGATCTCCGCGGCGCGTGAGGAGGCGAAGCAGGCGAAGATCGCGGTGCTGCTCGTTCCGGGGATCGGCACCGCCGAAGACCTGCGGCGCGCGTTCGACGCGGGCGCGGAGATGGTCCGGGTGGCGACGCACTGCACCGAAGCCGACGTCTCGCCGCAGCACTTCGGCCTGGCGCGCGAACTCGGGATGGAGACGGCCGGCTTCCTGATGATGGCACACCGGACACCGCCGGAAGACCTGGCGAAGCAGGCCCGGATCATGGTGGACGCGGGCTGCCAGGCGGCGTACGTGACGGACTCGGCGGGCGCGTTGCTGATGCACGAGGCCCGCGCCCGCTTCGAAGCCCTGGTCGCCGAGGTGGGCGACACGGCGTGGGTCGGCTACCACGGGCACCAGAACCTCTCCCTCGGCGTCGCGAACTCGGTCCTGGCGTACGAAGCGGGCGTCCGCTACATCGACGGATCGCTGTGCGCACTGGGCGCGGGCGCGGGCAACTCGCCGACGGAGGTCCTGGCGGCGGTGTTCGACCGCCTGGAGATCGACACGGGCCTCGACGTCGGCGCCCTGCTCGA
The DNA here is from genome assembly GCF_040638975.1 of Amycolatopsis sp. NPDC024027. Classification (NCBI taxonomy): domain Bacteria; kingdom Bacillati; phylum Actinomycetota; class Actinomycetes; order Pseudonocardiales; family Pseudonocardiaceae; genus Amycolatopsis; species Amycolatopsis sp. NPDC024027. The sequence goes on along the minus strand of NZ_JBEZYY010000010.1, from coordinate 51,915 downwards.
CGCGGCGGAGGAGGTGGTCCGCCCGTACCTGCACCGCTGGCCGAAGATGGACCGCAACGCGATCGTCCAGGGCTGGGCCGGGGTTTACTCGAGCTTCCTGCTGCACGCCGAGCGCGCGGCGGAGCGCTACGGCGTCCCGGCGCAGGCGATCTTGCGCCGGTGCGGCGAGCTCGCGTTGGTGGGCGGGCAGGAGGACATGATCATCGACGTCGCGGTGCAGCTGGCCGCGGAGGGCCAGGCCTGACAGTCGCCGCGGTCAGCGCGCGAAACGGTCCAACGCGGCGAGCTTCCAGGCGCGTTGGACATCGCTCGCCCGGTGCCCGGACCGGTCGTCGACGAGCAGTTCGGCGCCCGGCCACGCCTCGGCCAGCTCCCACGCCGTCGTGACCGGGCAGCTGAGGTCGAGCCGGCCGTGGATCAGCACGCCGGGGATGCCCGCGAGGCGCCCGGCGTCGCGGATCACCGCGCCTTCCTCGAGCCAGCCGACGTGCGCGTAGTAGTGCGTGGTGAGCCGGGCGAACGCCAGCAGCGCGTCGTCCGGCGGTCCACTGTGGACGCCTCCTGAAGCGCCCGGTTCGAGGGACAGCACCGTCTCTTCCCAGGCGTTCCACGCGAGGGCGGCGGGGTCCCGCCGGTCCGGGTCCGCCAGCTGCCGGGCGTAGGCGCCGACGACGTCGTCGTCCCCGGCAACCTCGCGGAAGCGTTGCCACGCCTCGGGGAAGAAGCGGCCGGCGCCGCGGTACAGCCAGTCGATCTCCGATCGGCGCGTGGTGCTGATCGCGCTGACCACGATCTCGGTCACCCGGTGCGGGAAGCGCTCGGCGTACACCAGCGCGAGCGTCGTGCCCCACGAGCCACCCGTCACCAGCCAGCGTTCGATGCCGAGGTGCTCCCGCAGCCGTTCGAGGTCGGCGACGAGGTGGCTCGTGGTGTTGTGCCGCAGTGACGTCGCGGGGTCGGCCGCGTGCGGCAGGCTCCGGCCGCAGCCGCGCTGGTCCAGCAGCACGACGCGGTACCGGGCCGGGTCGAACATCCGCCGCATGCCGGGCAGGCAGCCCTGGCCGGGGCCGCCGTGCAGCACGACCGCCGGTTTGCCGTCCGGGTTCCCGCAGGTCTCCCAGTACACGTGGTGCCCGTCGCCGACGTCGAGCAGCCCGTGCTCGTAGGGCTCGATGGGCGGGTGGAGTCCGATCACCCGCCCATCCTGCCCGGTCCGCGCCTCAGGCGGGTGCGCCGAACCACCTGCGCAACGCCGCGTCGAGGCCGGCGGTGGAACCGTCCTCGCGCGCCCAGGCGATGTGCCCGTCCGGCCGGACCAGCACGCCCGTCAGCGCCGGTTCGCTGTCGCACTTCGCGGTCAGCACCCCGACCCGGCCGGCCCAGCCGCTCGCCGTCTCGCGCAGGTCGCCGTGGTCGGCGAGGTCGAGCAGGAGCGCCTTGCCGTCCTGGAGGCGTTCGCCGAGCCGGGTGCCGTCGGCGAACGCGAAGTCGGGCGCGGCGCGGCCGGTGAGGTCGTGCTCGCCGTCGATCGGATACCGGTGCAGAACCCCGGACAGCTTCTTCGCGAGGTAGGTCGCGCCGTCGCCGGTGAGCAGGAGATCGGTGAGGACCTGGCGCAGCGCCTTCGTCCGCACGTCGCTGCGCATCAGCGCGACCTGCGCCCGGGTCCACTCGAGGACCCACTCGCCGATCGGGTGCCGCTCGGTCGTGTAGGTGTCGAGCAGGCCGCCGGGGGCCCAGCCGTGGATGGTGGCGGCGAGTTTCCAGCCCAGGTTGACGGCGTCGCCGATGCCGAGGTTGAGGCCCTGCCCGCCGAAGGGGGAGTGCACGTGCGCCGCGTCCCCGGCCAGCAGCACGCGGCCCTGGCGGTAGGAGGTCGCCTGGCGCGCGTTGTCGGTGAAGCGCGTCGCGCTGTGGACCTTCGTCACCCGGACGTCCGCACCGGACACCCGCCGGAGGCTGTCTTCGAGCTCCTGCGCGGTGATCGGCGCGTCCCGGTCCACGGGCGGCCCGTCGAATTCGACGGTGAGGAACCGGCCGGGGGTCGGCCCGACGACGTAGAGGCCGCCGGTGCCGTGCTGCCACCCGGCGGGCAGCGCGTCGGCGCCGGTCAGGTCGGCCATCGCCTGCCGCCCGGTGATGGCCGGATCGGTCCCGGGGAACTCGAATCCCGCCAGCTTGCGGACCCGGCTGCGTCCGCCGTCGCACCCGATGAGCCACCCGGCGCGCACGGTTTCCCGATCGCCGAGCTGCACGGTCACGCCGTCGTCGTCGGCGTCGAACCCGGTGAGCTCGGCACCGCGCCGGATCTCGACCCCCAGTTCGGCGGCCCGCGCGGCGAGGATCGCCTCGACGGCCTGCTGCTGGATGACGACCACCCGGGCGGCGGGCCCGACGTCCCGGAAGGCCGGGTCGGCGAAGTCGACGCCGCCCGAGGTGACCATGATCCCGGCGAAGTGCCCCACCGGGACGGCTTTGGGCCCACCTCCGCCGCGTGATTCGAGGAACTTCTGGATCTGCGCGAAGTTCTGCTGCACGACTTCGTCCATGGCGGGCAGCAGCCCCCGCCGGTAGAAGGCTTCGGCCGTGGTCAGGTTGACCGACCCGGCCTTGATCGTCTGGTCCGGCTCGGGCAGCCGTTCGACGACGAGCACGTCCACGCCCGCCAGCCGCAGTTCACAGGCCAGCATCAAGCCGACCGGTCCGCCCCCGGAGATCACCACATCCCTGTTCATGGCTCCGATGATGCCGGGAAACTTTTACCGAGTCAAACTTTGGGCTCGGTCTATACTCGGGGCATGCCGGATCCGGGACTGCGCGAGCGGAAGAAGCAGGCCACGCGCCTGCTGATCTCCAACGTGGCCACAGGCTTGTTCGTCGAGCGCGGCTTCGAGGAGGTGACCGTGGCCGAGATCGCCGAGGCGGCGGGCGTCTCGAAGATGACGGTGTTCAACTACTTCCCGCGCAAGGAGGACCTGTTCCTGGACCGCCACGCCGACCGCCTGGCGGAGCTGACCGCGGTGGTGCGGTCCCGGCCGGCGGGGGTGTCGCCGTGTGAAGCACTGCGTCGTCACCAGCGCGAGCTGCTGGCCACGGGGCACCCGCTCTCGGGCGCGATCGCCGGTGGCCCGGGCTTCTGGTGGGTGCTGACGTCGAGCCCGGCGCTGATGGCGCGGTGGTACGAGCAGGAGCGCGAGATCGCGGACGCCTTCGCTTCGGTGCTCGTCGCGGAGACGGGTGACGCGTTCCGGTCCCGGATGGTGGCGGGCTTGCTGACGACGGCGATCACGACGGTGTTCGCGCACGCCATGGGCCGGGTCATCGCGGGCGACGACGCGGAAGTGGTCCGGCGGGAGCAGGTGGCGGTGATCGACCAGGCCTTCGACCTCGTGGAACACGGCGTGGGTGCGTTCCCGGGTGTGGCGGACTGACGCCGGCGCGGTTTCCGGCGAAGAACGGCGCGTGAAGCCGATCCCACTCCACCGTCTTCGGTTCGTTTGTTTCGCCCTTCTTGTTTTGTAACGCCGCGTCATTCGGTGGCGATCGATACGCACAAGGTATTGGCGTTTCCCGGGGGGGGGGGGGGGACTCTGGTGCGTGATGAATCGTCGCGGTGGGGATTATGGTGCGGTGGGAACCGGTCGTGGTGGATTTGGGTTGGCTCCACCGGGCGGCCGTGGTGCGCGTGCGTCTTGACGCCGTGGTGAACGTTCGCCTGTTGAGCGCGGAGAACGTCGAATCCTATCGGCGGAGAAGTGCCTATCGGATGGTCGGCGGGGTCGCGACGAACCGGCGGCTGGACATTCGAGTTCCGTCCGACGGGCATTGGTACATCGCCGTCGACACCGAAGGATTGACGGCCGGAAAGTTTCGGGTGGACGTCACCGTCGTCTCGTGACTTTTCCGTCGGCCGTGACGAACGCGCCGGTTTTCCCGATTGCGAGACTAATTCAGCGGTGGTCGGCGCTCGGCCCACGGCCGGGCCCGTTCGAGCTGGCCCGCCAGCCGTAACAGCGTGTCGTCGGCGCCGAGCCGGCCGACGAACTGGGCGCCGATCGGCAGGCCGTCCGCGGTCCAGTGCAGGGGGACGCTCATCGCGGGGCGGCCGGTGAGGTTGGCCAGCTGCGTGTAGGGCACCCAGCCGAGGTTGTCGGAGATCATCCGTTCCACCACCGGCGTGTGCCGCAGCAACCCGGCCGCCCCGGCGGCGAGCAGGGCCCGCTGTGCCGCGCGCAGCGGCGCCGGGGATTCGAAAGCGCCGATCCGCGGCGGCGGGGTGGCCGTCGTCGGGGTCAGCAGGAGGTCGTAGGACTCGTGGAACCCGGCGAGCCGCCGGGTGTGCTCGTGGCGCCGTTCGATGGCGCGCACCAGGTCGACCGAGCTGGTGGCCCGCCCCAGCGCGGCCATGGTGCGGGTGTCGAGTTCGAAGGCCGCGTCGCCGGCTCCGCTCGCCGCCCGGCATTCCGCCATCGCGTGCGCGCAGCTGACGAACCAGCTGGTCAGGAAGTCGCGGGCCAGGGCGGCGTCGTCGAACGGCTGCGCGGACAGTTCCACCACGTCGTGCCCGAGTTCGTCGAGCAGATCACCGGCCGCGCGCGCGGCGGCGACGGCTTCCGGGTGCGGGGCCGGGTTGATGGCACTGGCCGTGCACAGCGCCACGCGCAGCCGGCCCGGGTCGCGCCCGGCCTCGTCCGCGAAGGGAGTCCGCGGACCGGCGGCGAGGTAGGGCGAGAGCGGTGTCGGGCCGGCGAGGACGTCGAGCATGGCCGCGGTGTCGCGGACGGAGCGGGAGATCACGCCGTCGGTGGCGGTGCCGCCGAGTCCTTCGGCGCGGGACGGCCCGGCCGGGATCAGCCCGCGTGACGGCTTGAGCCCGAACAGCCCGCACGCCGACGCCGGGATCCGGATGGAGCCACCGCCGTCGCTGGCCCCCGCGCACGGCACGATCCCGGCGGCGACCGCGGCGGCCGCACCGCCGGAGGACCCGCCTGGCGTGTGGCCGGTGTTCCAGGGGTTGCGGGCGGCCCCGAACAGGTCCGGTTCGGTGATGCCCTTGGCGCCGAATTCGGGGGTGTTGGTCTTGCCGAAGACGACCAGCCCGGCATCGAGCCAGCGCTGCACCACGGTGCTGGTCTCGGCGGCGGGTATCGCCGCCATCGACCGCGAGCCGCCGCTGGTGGGCGTTCCGGCCAGGTCCTGGTGGAGGTCCTTGATCAGGAACGGAACGCCGGCGAAGGGCCCGTCCGGCGCGGCCGCGGGCGGGTCCACCGCACGCACGACGGCGTTCAGCCGCGGGTTGACCTGCGCCAGCCGGGCCTGGGCCGCCTCGAGCAGCTCCGCCGGGGTGACCTGGCCTTCGCGGACCAGGGCGGCCAGGCCCACCGCGTCGTGGTTCGGGTAGTCGTCCATGGGGTGATCCTGCCGCACGCCGCGGAATTTCCGGTCCGACAGGCTGGGGACGCGCACTTCCCTTACCGCACCGGCCGGACTGCGCTACCGTCGGGGGGACCGCAGACATCCGGGGGGAATCATGCGTCGACTGGTCGTTTCCGCCGCTTGCGCCGTGCTCGTGTTCACCGGTAGCGGCACCGCTGTCGCCGCCGCGGCCACGGACCCACGGCAGACCGCGCTGGATACCGCTGTGCAGGCCGGGAACGTGGGGATGATCGCCGTCGCCGCGGATCCGGCCGGCCGCTGGCGGGGGCGCGCCGGCCTCGGTGACGTCGTCACCGGGGCGAAGCCCGACACCGCCGGGCGGTTCCGCATCGCCAGCGTCTCCAAGACGTTCACCGCGACACTCGTGTTGAAACTGGCCGCGAAGGGCCGGCTGGGGCTGGACGAGCCGATCGCGAAGTACCTGCCCGGCCTGCTGCCCTACCCGGAGCCGATCACCGTCCGCCAGCTGCTGCAGCACACCAGCGGCCTGCCGCGGGACCTGGCCCCGCAGTACACCTGGACGACCCTGGCGGAGGTGGACACCGAACGGTTCGAGCACTTCGGCGAGGTGGAGGCGATCCACGACAGCACCGTGCAGCCGCTGCTCTTCCCGCCCGGCACGAGCTGGTCGTACTCCAACACCGGCTACAACGTGCTGGCCCTGCTGGTGGAGAAGCTCACCGGCCGTCGGTTCGAGCAGGTGCTCGCCGACTGGATCACCGGTCCGCTGCACCTGGCCGACACGTTCCTGCCGCGGGACTTCCCGCTGGTGCCGCACCCGGCCATCCGCGGCTACGAGCAGCTCTACCCCGCGCCGCACGGGCTGACGGACGTCACCGTCTACAACCTCAGCCGCTACTTCGGTGCCGGAAACATCATCTCGAGCGCCACCGACCTGAACCGCTTCTTCCGCGCGCTGTTCGACGGTGAACTCCTGCCGGCCGACGTGCTCGCGCAGATGAAGACCACGGTTCCGTGGCCGGGACAGGGCGGCTTGCTCAGCTACGGGCTGGGGCTGATGCGCCTCTCCCTGGCCGGCATCTGCGGCCCCGGCGCACCCGATGTCTGGGGCCACGCCGGGGACGTGCCGGGGTACAGCACGTGGAGCATGAGCGAAGAGACGGCCACCCGCCAGATCACCGTCGCGTCCAGCCCGGACCTGACCGCATCACCCGCTGCGGCGTCCGGCCGCATCCTGGCGATGGTGACGGAGTTCTGCAGCCCGGCTCTCCCTGAAGCCCAGGCGCACGCCGCCCAGCTCCAGGCTGCGGTGCACTGACGGGCCGACCCATCGGCATTAGAAGCGCTGACGTTACGTAAGGATCTTTAGCTGGAGTAATGCAGCTCGCCGGTCATACCGTGTCGGGGTGCTGCCTCTTCTGCTGGCCGGATTCGGAACCGGCCTCTCGCTGATCGTCGCGATCGGCTCCCAGAACGCTTTCCTGCTGCAGCAAGGCCTGCGCGGCGGGGCCGTGGCGCCGCTGGTCGTGATCTGTGCCGTGTCCGATCTCGTGCTCATCGGGCTCGGGGTCAGCGGGATCGGGGCCGTGCTGGCGCGGTGGCCGACCGCCATCGGGGTCATCGCCGTCGGGGGTGGGCTGTTCCTGCTCGGCTACGGCGCGCTGGCCGCGCGGCGGGCGTTCCGGCCGTCCGTCATGACCGTCGGCGAGGACCGCACGCCGCTGCGGAAGGCCGTGCTCGCCTGCGTGGCCTTCACCTGGCTGAACCCGCACGTCTACCTCGACACGGTCCTGCTGCTCGGCTCGGTCGCGGTCGCCCACGGCGACGGGCGGTGGCTGTTCGGCCTCGGCGCCGGAGTGGCCAGCGCCGTCTGGTTCAGTGCCCTGGGCTTCGGGGCGCGACGGCTGGCCGGTGTGTTCGCGAAGCCGATGGCGTGGCGCGTGCTGGACGTCGTGATCGCCGTGACGATGACCGGGCTGGGAGTGACGCTGCTGCTCGGCCGGGTCTGATCACCAGAGCCCCGAGGCCGGTGGCCGCTCCAGGTCCAGGAGGAACGCCTTCCGCGGCACCCCGCCCGCGTAGCCCGTCAGCTTCCCGCCTTTGCCGACGACGCGGTGGCACGCCACCAGGATGCTCAGCGGGTTGCGCCCGACCGCCGCGCCGACCTCGTGCGGCAGGCCGCCGACCGCCCGGGCCAGCTCGCCGTACGTCGCCGTGCCGCCGTACGGGATCTTGGCGAGTTCGGCCCACACCGCGCGGTCGAAGCCGGGGCCGTCCGCCCGCACCGGCACGTCGAACACCGTGCGCCGGCCGGCGAAGTACTCAGCAAGCTGCTGCGCCGCCTCCGGGAACGCCGTGTCGTCGCGCTCGCCGAACGTGCTGCGGTCCGGGCGGGTCCAGTGGTTCGGGAAGTACAGACCGGTCACGACGGCACCGTCGCCGACGACGGTCAGCGGGCCGATCGGGGAATCCACCACAGCGTGTTTCATCGGTTCTCCCAAGATTGGTGGTGTTCAGGACGGGATGTTCTGGACGCCCTGGCCGCTGATCGAGATCTGCGTGTGGTCGCTGTTCCTGGAGGTGCCGGCCACCGGAGAGCCCGTGGTCTACGTCCCGGGCCGGTTGGTCAACCGGATGGCCGTCGCGTTCGCCGGCGAAGGCACGGTGGCCCTGGCGGGGGAATCGGTGATCGCGCCGTTGACTGCGCGGCTGGCGCGGCAGGAGCTGGAACTGGAGGGTAAAGGTCACGCCCAAGCCCTGATCGCCCTGACCCGCCGCCTGGTCGACGTCATCTGGGCCCTGCTGCGCGACAGCCGTGAGTTCCATCCCTCACCACCGGTCACAGCCGCAGCTGTCGCTTGACACGATCATCGGTTCTCCCAAGTGGTCCCGTCGGCGCGGGCGCCGCGCAGGCCGGGGAGCGCGAACCCCTCCAGCGCCGAAGTCGCGATCGTCCGATGTGGACTCCACGACGTCGACAGCAGCAGCCGGCGGGTCATGCCGGCCCAGCCGGCCGGGGTGGTGGCGACCACCCACGCGTCCGGCTCCGGCGCCGCGAAGCGACGGGCCTGGCGCAGCCACGACGCCGCTGTTTCGGGCCAGGTCACCGTGGCCAGCACGAGGCCGCCCCAGGCCGCGGCGATCCGCTCGCCGTCGGGCCGGGAGGCAGAATCCGTGCCGATCACGATGTGCCGCGCCCGGCCGAGCAAGCCGAGCAGCGCCGCCAGTTCGAGCGAGGTCATGCCGCGTCGTGGAACACGAGGCCGAGCGTGTGGCGGCGGCCCGACCGGACCACCGAAACGCCGTGGCGCACCGGGGCCGCCGACCAGCCGCGGGCCGAGCGGACCGGCCTGTCCCGGGTGGTGAACACCAGGCCGTGGCCCTGCGGGATGAGCGTTGCCGTGCCTCGGGACTGCGCGCGTGGCCGCTGCTCCACCAAGAGGAACTCGCCGCCGGTGTGGTCGGTGCCCGGGTCGTTCAGGTTGATCACCACCTGCAGCGGGAACACCTTGTCGCCGTAGAGGTCGCGGTGCAGCGCGTTCCAGCCGCCCGTTTCGTAGCGCAGCAGGATCGGCGTCGGCCGCCGCTGACCGGAGGCGTGGCACACCGCCAGCCACTCGTCCAAAGTGGACGGCCACTCGGCCGGCCGCCCGAGGCGCGCGGCCCAGTCCTGCGCGATCGGCAGCAGCCGCGGGTAGAGCGCCTGCCGCAGCCGCTGCACCGGTTCGGGGAACGGCGAAGCGAAGTAGTGGTAGTCGCCGTTGTCCCCGAAGCGGTGGCGACGCAGGTTCACCGTCGCCCGGAAGTGCGCTGGTTCGTCCCACAGCTCGACCAGCCGCGCGCACTCGGCCGGGCTGAGCAGCCGCGGCAGGAGGGCGCTGCCGTAGTCGTCGACCTCGGCGGCCACCGCGGCCCAGTCGGCCGCGGCGACGCGCTCCTCGAAGGCCGTCACGCCGCCTCCATCGTCAGCAGGGCCCGTTTGGCTTCTTCCCCGCCGGCGTACTGCCCGTACGACCCGTCGGACCGGACGACCCGGTGGCACGGCACCACCACCGGCAACGGGTTCAGCGCGCACGCGGTGCCGACCGCGCGGACCGCCTTCGGGCTCCCCGCCGCCGCCGCGACCTGCGCGTAGCTTTCCGTGTTGCCGTAGGCGATCTCGGCCAGGTGATCCAGCACGGCCCGGCGGAACCCCCGCGCCAGCCGCAGGTCCAGCGGGACGTCGAAGGCGTGCCGCTCGCCGGTGAAGTACTCCTCGAGCTGGCGGGTGACCTGCTCGAACCGGGCCGGGGCCCGGAGGATCCGCGGGCTGATGATCGCCGCCAGCTCGGCCAGCACGCCGTCGTGGTCCTGGCGGTCGAAGGCCACCCTCACCAGGCCCTCCTCGGTCGCCGCCAGCAGCAGCGGCCCCACCGGGGAGTCGACGATGTGGTAGGCGACGTCCAGCAGTCCCTGGCGGGCGGCGTCGGCGACGAGCCGCTCGTGCATCGGGTTCGGGTCGAGCAGGACCTCGTTCGTGAAGAACTGGAACATGTCCGTCATGAGTGCGCTCCTTCCAGGGGGTAGCAGGCTCGCAGCGCTTTGACGCCGTCGGACGCCGCCCGGCGGGCGGCATCGGCGGTGCCTCCGGTGATCTCCGCGATTTCGCGGTACGGCAGCCCGGCCAGGTAGTGGTAGGCCACGGCGAGGCGTTGCTTGTCCGGCAATCTCGCCAGCGCGTCCCACAGGTCGCCGTTCCACGCGTCCGCGCGGCCGGGCCGGTCCGGGACGTCCCCGACCGGGACCGGGCGGCGGGCCTGCGCGCGGGTGACGTCGACGGCCTTGCGGTGCGCGATCGTGACGAGCCACGCTTGGACGTTCGCGTCGGCGGGCAGCTCCGGGTACGCCTTCAACGCGGCCAGGAAGGTTTCCGACCAGGCGTCTTCGGCATCGGCGGACCCGAGCACGGCCCGGCAGACCCGGAGGACCATCGGCCCGTGCTCGGCCACGACTTGCTCGAACGGTTTCACGATCACACCAGGTAGACGTCCGGGAGCGCCGGAACGTGAGGTCATGGTTCCGCGGTACCGGTCACGACGGTCGCGCCCAGCTCGTCGCAGGAGTGCACGCGGGGCGACAATCCCGCCGCCGCAAGGATTTCCGCGAGCACCGGCGCCTGCCGCTCGCTCGATTCGATCAGCAGGGTCCCGCCCGGAGCGAGCCAGCCCGGCGCGTCCGCGGCGACGCGGCGGGCGAGATCCAGGCCGTCGGCGCCGCCGTCGAGCGCCACCAGCGGCTCGTGCAGGCGCGCTTCCGGCGGCATCGTCGCGACGGCCTCGGTCGGGACGTAGGGCACGTTCGCGAGGAGGACGTCGACCCGGCCGCGCAGGGACGACGGCAGCGCGTCGTAGAGATCGCCCCGGTGGACGTGGGCATTCGGGAGGTTCAGCCGGGCGCACTCGACCGCGGCGGCCTCGACGTCGGCGGCGTGCAGCTCACGCGGCGGCCGCGCGGCGGCGAACGCGGCGCCCAGTGCTCCGGAGCCGCAGCAGAGGTCGAGCACCACCGGGTCCGGCGGCGCGAGCGAGACGGCGACGTCGACCAGGTACCCGGTGCGGTGCCGCGGCACGAACACCCCGGGCCGCACGGTGACGCGCAGGCCGTGGAACTCCGCCCAGCCCAGCAGGTGTTCCAGCGGCAGCCCGGCGACCCGGCGTTCGACGAGCGCACCGAGTTCCGCGGGGGACGTGGCCGCGGCGACGAGGAGATCGGCCTCGTCTTCGGCGAACACGCAGCCTGCGGCGCGCAGCCGGGAGACGACAGTGGGAGTGTCCAACGGGGAAGGAGCCTACAAGACCTGCACGGCGTCCCCGACGTTCAGCCCGTCGAAGAACGCCGCCGCATCGGCGTCGGTCAGGTGGACGCAGCCGTGCGAGGGCGCGTCGAGCGGCCCGGCGTGGAAGGCGATGCCGCCGGCGGCGAAGAACACCGAGTTGGGCATGTCGGTGCCGTACTGGCTGCTGCGGTGCTCGCGGTCCTTCCAGACGACGCGGAACGACCCGGCGGGTGTCGCCTGGTCGGGTGGCCCGAACCCGGCCGGGACCGGGCCGCGGACCACCCGGCCGTCCCGCAGCAGCCAGGCCAGCCGCTGCGGCAGGCTCACGCACGCCCCGGTGGTGACGGCGCACGGCGGCGCGGGTGGGGGCGGGGTGGTCGTGGAGGTCGTGGGTGGCGCGGCCGAAGTGGTGGTCAGCGGCTCCGGCTCCGCGATCGGGCTCGGTGTCGTGGTGCGCGGCGCCGAGCAAGCGGCCGTGACCAGCACCGCACCCAGCAGGGTCACCACCCCGGTCCTGCGCATCCGTCGTCCCCTTCGCCGAACTTCCTGCCGGGGATCAGTACGGGTGAACGGCCCCGAAGGTTGAGCGCCGATGGGTTACCCCGGACGGGCGACGCCGAACCGCCGGAGCCGACTCTCCGGCACCGGGCTCCGTCATGATCCAGCGCCAGGCCAGGGCCGCCGCTGATGACGATCGCCGCCGCGATGCGCAGGCTGATCGCGACCCCGGCGGCGGGAGGATCCGTGCTGTCGGGGAGGCGGCCTTCCGGTCCACTTTGGATCGTCGGCTGGGCCTGCCAGGCGGAATCCGGGGCGCCGCGTGGCTGGTTCGGGCCGCGGTTTTCCCGAGCCGGGGCTTGGCCTCCGGGCCCCCGCGTTCCACGATACCGGGGCGCACCGACAGATTCGGTCCTCCGGGCACGTCCGCTGGCCCGATCGGGCGGGAACCGGTGTTCCGGGCCCGGCGGCCGCCTCCGGTGAGTACCGTGGATCGCGGGGGGACCGGGGGAGCGGCCGGTGACCGGCCCGTCCGTGTCCGCGCCGATCGGCCGCGCGCCCGGGAGGAGAACCCATGACCGCCACCACGGATCGCCCGCGCCTGCCGTTCGCACGGCCGAACGTCCTGGACATCGCGCCGCTCTTCGAGGTGCTGCGCCGGCAGGGACCCGTGGTCGCCGTGACCACCCCCACCGGGGATCCGGCCTGGCTGGTCACCGGATTCGAACAGGTCCGGAGCGTCTTCACCGATCCGCGGTTCGGGCGCTCGCACCCGGCGCCGGAGGAGGCGTCGGCGCTTTCGGACGCCGCGATCCTCAGCCGCCCGCAAGGGGACCACGAAACCGAGCACGCCGACCACGCGCGGATGCGGCGGATGCTCGTGCCGGCCTTCTCCGCGAACCGGATCCGGCGGCTCGCCGGCCACGTCCGGGAACTCGCCGATGGCTGCTTCGACGCCATGGACCGGGCCCGCGCCGCCGGCGGCCCGGTCGACCTGCACGAGCACCTGTCGTTCCCGCTGCCCGTGCTGGTGATCTGCGAACTGCTCGGCGTCCCGTCCGAAGACCGTGACACCTTCCGGGTGCTGTCGGACCGGATGGGCCGGATGGACATCGGCGACGGCGCCGGTGCGGCGCTCGACGAGTTCGCCGCCTACATGAGCCGGCTCGCCGCCACCAAGCGGCGCGCTCCCGGCCAGGACGTCGTCTCGGACCTGGTCCGCGCGCAGGCCGGCGATCCGTCGTTCGGCGATGACGACCTCGCCCGGCTCGCCGCCGGCCTGCTGTTCGCCGGCCACGAGACGACGTCCAACCGGATCGACCTCGGCGTGCTCTACCTGCTCACCGACCTCGCCCGCCGGGACGCGCTGGCCGCCGACCCCGACGGGCGGGTGCACGGCGTGGTCGAGGAGATCCTGCGGCTGTCCGCCCCGAGCGGGCTCGGCGTCCTGCGGTACGCGCACGACGACGTCGAGCTCGGCGGCGTGGAGATCGCCCGCGGTGACGCGGTCGTGCTGGCGCTCGGGGCCGCCAACCGGGACCCGTCGGTGTTCCCCGACGCGGCCGCGTTCGACCCCGGCCGCAAGGCGACCTCGCACCTTTCCTTCGCCTACGGCGGCTGGTTCTGCATCGGCGCCAGCCTCGCGCGCACCGAGCTGCGCGTCGTGTTCGGCTCGCTGTTCCGGCGGTTCCCGGGGCTGCGCCTGGCCGTCGGCGTCGATGAACTCCAGGTCCGGACCAACCGTGTCACCGGGGGAGTGGACCGCGTGCCGGTCCTCTGGTAGACCAACGGCGGTCGTGAGCGGAGGATTAAGACGTGACGTTGTGGGACAAGCTCGGGATGGACGACAAGCTCATCAAGGTGCTCCAGGAGATCCCGCCGGGTCCCGACGCCTCGGAGTTCGGCCGGGCCTACGTCACGATCCACCAGCTGGCCGTCGAGCTGGACCAGCGGTTCCCCGAGGTGCGCAAGCAGCTGGACGTGCCGCTGGGCGGCGGCGCGACCCGGCACGCCGGTCTGGTCGAGCTGCTCGGCAAGGAGCTGGTGGCGAAGATCAAGCGCTACGGCGACGTCTACCCGATCGAAGCCGCGCAGCTTTCGTCGGTGCGGTTCCGCGAGGTGCGGCTGCGCGGCCCGGGCGGCCGGGACCTGGTCGGGGCGTCGAAGACCGACCTGCCGTTGATCCGCCTGCGGCCGAAGGACTGACGAGGTGCTCGCGCCGCCACCGGTGCGGGTCCTGGTGGCCGAGCGCGACCCGGCGGTGCGAGCCCGCCTGAGCACGGTGCTCGAGGAGGCGGACGGCATCGAGCTGGTCGGCGCGGCCCCCGACGCGACGGCGGCCCGGGTCACCCTGCGCCGGCGCCTGCCGGACGTGCTGCTGCTGGACCTGCGCCTGGGCTGGCCGGACGCGTTGACCGGCCGTCCGGCGGTGGTGGCCCTGGCGACGTTCGACTCGGACGCGGGCATCCTGCGCGCCCTCCGCGACGGCGCGGCGGGCTTCCTGCTGCGATCGGCCCGGCGGCGCGACCTGATCAAGGTGGTCCGCTTGGCCGCGGACGGCCACGTGGTGCTGTCCCCGGACGCCTCCCGCCGCTGGGTGGCATCGGCGACCCGGCTGTCCGGCCCACGCGACGAACGGCTGGCGGCGGTGGACCGGTTGTCGGCCCGCGAGACCGAGGTGCTCGCGGCGGTCGGCGCGGCCCTGACGAACGCGGAGATCGCCGAGCGGCTCGAGCTGCCGGAACCGGTGGTCCGGGAGCACGTGGCGACGGTGGTGCGGAAGCTGGGCTGCGCGCACCGGACGGCCGCGGGGCTGCTGGCCTACGAGCGCGGGCTGTGCCGCCCGGGCCATGGCGGGGCTTGACAGCGCTCTGGGCGCCGCGGCCGGTCGGCGCGGCGGTGGTGCGGGCGGGTCGCCGTCGCCGGCCGTCTGGCGGCCGGGAGCTGCTCGGTCGGGTGCGAGCCCCGGCGAGGCGGACGCTGTGCCCCTCCACCGGTGGCCGCGCCGGAGGTGGGGTGCGGGTCGCCGTGGCCGGCCGTCTGGCGGCCGGGAGCTGCTCGGTCGGGTGCGGGGCACGGCGGGCTGACGTTGCGCCCTCGCCGGTGGCCGCGCCGCCAGGGTACGGGCCGCCAGGTGCCCGGGAACTGCCCGGCGGTCCCGGTGGCGCGGGCAGCCGGCCCACGCCACCGGTTCCCTCAGAAGCCCGCCAGCCCGTCCGGTACCCCGACACCCGTCGGGGCGTCGTAGCCCGGGCCCGCGACGCACAGGTAGTCGCCGCCGCACTTCTTGCCTGCTCCGGCCGGGTCGTTGTGGCCCGTGGTCACGTCGGTGAACGAGGCCGCGTTGGCGTACACGTCCGCCGGTCCGATTGCCCCCGCGTGGCCCGAACGGCCGATCAGGCCCGCGATGAACGGCGCCGAAGCGCTCGTGCCGCTGACCCGGGTCCAGCCGCCCGCGTCCGCGTAGTGGATCGCGATGTCCTCGGCTGCGGCCGAGACGTCCGCGACCGTTCGCTTGCCGCAATGGGTGTCCCGCTGCCACTTCGGCTTCGCGATGTACGCCGAACAGCCGCTGCCGCCGTACGGCCAGGCCCACTCCGTCCAGCCGCGCGCGGAGTCCGGGTCTCGGGCCAGCGACGTCCCGCCGACCGCGATCGTCGACGCCAGGACCGCCGGGTAGCTCGCCGCCGTGAAGCCGCGGTCGCCGGAGGAGGCCACCACCGTCACGCCCGGGTGCTGGTAGTGGCTCGCGTACGCCAGGGCCGCGCCGTTTTCGCGGGCGCCGTAGCTGTTCGACACCACCTTCGCGCCCAGCCGCACCGCCGTGTCCGCCGTCTCCGCCAGGTCGGCGAACCCCGGCGAGTTGCCCTCCACGACCAGGATCCGGCACGACGGGCACGCCGCGGACACCATCGACACGTCCAATGTGGACTCCATGGCCCAGCCGAAGTCGGTCTCCGGCAGCGGCGTGGCCACCCCCTGCTGGTTGACCTTGCGGAAGCAGCCGTTCGCCGTCGTGCACGGCGGCAGGCCGTACTGCGCGCGGTACGCGGCCAGGTCGGCCTCCAGGTTCGGGGCGTCGAAGGCGATCGAGATGCCGACGACGGTGTCCGGCCCCGCCGAGGCGGGCAGCCCGTAGGCCGACGCCAGGTCGTCGGCGCCCCAGCCGGCCGGTCCGAAGGCGCGCGCCGCGCCCGACGTGTAGGTGGTGAGGCAGCGCAGCACGCCCGGCCGTTCGGGGCACGCCGCCCGCGGCGCCGGGGCCGCGCTCGCCGCCGGCGTGACCAGTCCGATCGCCGCCACCGCGGCGGCCAGCACTCCCAGCCATCTCCTGTTCACTGTGGACAGTCCCCTCATGACACGTAGACGTGGTAGGCGGCGGTGATCGTTTCGGCGATCGTCGCCCCGGCGGCGTCGGCCGCCGTGACGCGCAGCGAGACGTCCGTGCCCCGGAACGCCTCCGTGGTCGCGGTGAAGCCCGCGTGGAAGACACCGTCGCCGCGGGCGGTGACGGTCGCGTCCTGCCAGGTCGTCCCGTCGGTCGAGTACTGCACGGTCGCGGCCGTCACCGGCGAACCGGTGCTCTGCTGCAGGTGCCCGACCGTGAGGTCCAGGCCCTGCGGGCCGGACGGCGTGGACCCGTCCGGCCGCAGCCCGCCGACCGCGTACCCCAGCGTCAGCAGCGGTTCGACCGCACAGTCCCGGTCCGGCCCGTCCGCGCCGCGGGCGCAGTACAGCGTCGGCGGCAGGGTCACCCCTTCGACGTGCTGCGACCGCCACGTCCACTCCGTGTGGGTCGCGGTGCTCTGCCGGTACATCGGCCCGGTGCGCCCGGCGTCGATCGTCAGCCCCAGCGTCGATGGGCCGGGCGTGACCTCTTGGTCGAAGCCGACCGTAGCGACACTCCGCGGACTGCCTTCGGCCAGAGTGGTGCCGTCCTGGGTGAACCGGTAGGACCCGGCGATGGTGTCCCGGGGCTCGCCGATGAAGCCGAAACCGGTGTGGCCGGGCTGGTTGTCGCTGAACGGCGTGATCGCGATCCGCACCAGGTCGCCCGCCCGCGTCGCGCCCGGCAGCGTGTAGGCGCGGCCGTCGGTCAGCGGCAGCAGCGCCACCTCGCCCGCCGGGTGCAGCGGGAAGCGGTTCCAGTCCTCGGTGACCGACGAGCCGCCCCGGTAGGTGTGGAACTGCTCGTGCTGGCCGCCGGCCCAGCCGGGGAACGGCCCGGGCAGCACGTACTTCGAGAACCCGCCGAACCACGCCAGATCCGGCCCGGCCGAGACGTACTCGGTCTGCTTCCGCGGCAGCTGGATCGGGTGCGACGGATGGCCGCTGACGTCCTCGAACGAGAACATCCCGCTGCGCTGGCGCAGGCCGAGCGAGGAGTACTCGCTGAAGTAGGTGGCGTCGACCGCCGCGACGTCCTTCGCCGTGATCACGTACCGCTGCTGCGGAATCACGCCGATGCTGGCCTTCTGCAGCACGTATTCGTACGGCGTGCCCGGCCCGGGCGGGGACACGAGCCTGCTGTACGGATAGGTCTGCAGCGCCCCGGTGCGCACCGGGGCGCTGGTGGGCGACACCGAGATCGGCACACCGGGCCCGGCGTCGAAGTCGACGAGCAGCGCCGGGCCGGTCTTGGCGGCCCGGCGGAACAGGAAGCCGGTGTCGTCGAGCAACGCGGGGCGCGGGGTCACCCAGGTCAGCTTGCTGGACGCCCGCTTCGCGTCGACGCGGACTCCTCCGTCCGCCTTCACCGCGAACTCCGGCTGCGCGCTGAACCGCAGCTCGGTCGGGTTGCCGTCGGCGTCGGACGTCCAGAACACCCCGAGCGCGCTGTAGTTGCCGTCCGGCACGCTGAACTTGGCCGTCCCGCCGGAGAAGTAGTTGAAGTTCTCGTCGGCGGCGAGCGTGTCGCCGTCGTCGGTGTTGTAGAGGAACGCGATACCGGTGTCGGCGGGCTTGCCCGCGATGTCCGTGGCGTCGACGGACACCGTCCGCATCACCGACCGCGGCTGGGCGGCCTGCCGCTTCGGCGCTCCCGCGAGGGCGTACCGGACGCCGCCGGCGAACAACCCCTGGCCGCCGAACCGGCCGCGGGCGCTGTCCTCTTTGAACTGCTTGGCCAGTGCGGCGCCGAAGGTCGCGGTGTCCACCGGGGCCCGGGCGCCGGCCAGCAGCGCCTTGACGTCGAACAGGCTCAGGTCGAGTCCGCGCCCGAGGTAGGGCAGCGCGGTGCCGGGCACCTCGTAGTCCCGGCCGGCGAGCCGCAGGTGCACCAGCGCCCGCGCCATGCCCTTGGCCGCGGCCGGCTGCACGTCGAACGTGTCCCGGCCGTCCGGGGCGGTCCGGACGGTCACCCGGTCCCCGGTGACGAGCGTGACGGTCGAGGACGAAACCGCGGCGGCCGCGGACGGCGGGGCGAGCCCGGCCACGCCCGCCGCACCGGCGAGCAGGACCGCGAACATCGAAAATCTTCTTCGCACTGGCGCCTCCGTGTGGTGAGTGATCACCACTACCGACGGGCCGGCCGCCCGGACTGTTGAGCCGGGTCAGGATGTTCGGCGAATTGCCTCCGATCGGGCCAACGCGCTACTTCTTCCGCGCCTTTTCGACGGCTTCCAGGAATTCCTTGACGGCGGCGAGCTTCGAGTAGCCGTAGCGGAACGTGTTGCCCGGCAGCTTGTCGCAGCCGTAGGGCACGTTCGCGACGACCTCCGTGGGGGCGTCCGGGGCCACGAAGACGATCTCGCCGGGCTTCCCGCGGGTGGCCGCGGTGTGCCGGACGTCGGTCAGCTTCGCGACCGGAAACCGATGCGGGGTGTCGCTGGGGAGGAAGCCGAGCGACTTCGTGGCGACCTTGAGTGTGACGGTCCGGCCGTCGAAGTGGATCGATCGGCGCCGGTCCCGGACGTGGTGGGGCCGCACGGGACCTCCCGATGGTCAGAGCGTCCGGCAGGTGAGCGCCGGCCGGGCGTCGGCACTTCCGTTCTGCGTCAAGGCGATCAGGCCGAACGTCGTCGTCGCGTCCGCGTCGAGCTTGGCGTTCCAGCCGGCGTTTTCGACCGTCACCGTCGAACCATCGACCGTGAAGGTGCCGTTCCACAAGCCGCTGATGCGGTGACCGGCGGGCAGTTGCCAGCGGACGCGCCAGCCGGACAGGCCCGCGGTCCGGTCGTTGCGCACCGTCACCTGCACCTGGTAGCCGCCGGGCCAGGAGTTCGTCACCTCGTAGCGGGCCGCGCAGCCCAGGTCGGCCGGCGTCGTCGGGCTCGCGGGCGTCGAGGCCGGGGGAGAGGCCGCGGGAACGGACGAAACCGGTGCGGCGACGGTCGTCGTGCCGCCGGGGACGAGCACCGTGCCGATCACCACGCCGAGGGCCAGCAGGACCGCGCCGGCGGCCGACGCCAGGACGAGCCGGCGCCGGGGGCGGCGGACGCGCAGCAGCCGGGTCCCGGCGCGGGGCCGCGGCCGGGGCGGCGGCAGGGGACGGCCGCCGGTGACCGCTTCGAACAGCTCCTGGACCTCGGCCATCGACGGGCGCGCTTCGGGCTCCCGCTGCAGCATGCGGGTGAGCACTTCGGCGAGCGGCCCGCTGTGCCGCGGCGGGACGGTCTCCTCCTTCGCGATGCGCAGCAGGAGCGTGATCGCGTTGTCGTCGTTGCCGAACGGGGGCGTGCCTTCCAGCGCGCGGTAGAGCGTCGCCCCGAGGGAGAAGACGTCGGCCGGGAATTCGGCTTCGTGGCCGCCGGCGACTTCGGGTGCCAGGTAGGCCGGCGTGCCCGCGATGAACCCGCCGCCGGTCACGGTGCCTTCGCCGGTGGCGCGGGAAATGCCGAAGTCGGCGATCTTGACGACGCCGGACTCCCCGAGCAGGACGTTGCCGGGCGTGACGTCGCGGTGCACGACACCCTCGGCGTGGGCGGCCGCGAGCGCCGACGCGACCGGCAGGCCGATGCGCGCCACCTCTTCGGCGGGGAGGGTCTCCCGGTCCAGCAGGATCTCCGCGAGGCTGCGCGACGGCAGGTACTCCATGACGAGGTACGGCCCGCCGGGTGCCTCGACGACGTCGTGCACCGTGATCGCGTGCGGGTGCCGCAGGCGCGCGGTCAACCGCGCTTCGCGCAGGGCACGCTGGCTCGCCTGCTGGCTGGCCGCCGGCCCGATGGCCGCGTCGTAGTCCAGCTGCTTGACCGCGACGACGCGGTCGAGCCGCTCGTCGCGGGCGCGCCAGATCACGCCCATCGATCCCTGGCCGATCCTCATCGCCAGCCGGTAGCGCCCGGCGATCAGCTCTCCTGCGTCGGTCACGGCGACCTCCCCGGCCTTCCCCAGAGCACACAGCACACACGGATGCGGGTGGCGATCGGTTCGAGCCTAACGGCCTGCCCGCCGGTGTGCAGGCGGGCAGGCCGCGTCAAGCGCCGGGCCGGTGCAGCTGCTCCCACGCCGGGACGTACGGGGTGAAGCGCAGCTTCATCCCGGCCTCGCCCGGCAGCTTGTCCGCCTTGCGGGCGTTGCAGCTGCGGGCCGTGCCCCCGCACGCGGCGACCGTGTTGAGCCAGTCGGTCCGGGCGCCGCCGCGGCTCAGCGGCGTTACGTGGTCGATGGTGGTGGCGCGCTGCCCGCAGTAGGCGCAGCGGTAGCCGTCACGGACCAGCACGCCGCGCCGGGACCAGCGCGGCGGCTGCGTATATCGCCACTTCATGACGACGTACCGCAGCAACCGCACGATCTTCGGGCGCGGGAACAGCCCGTAGGCGAGGCCCTCCTCGGCTTCGTGGATCTCGGCGACGTGGCGCACGAGCATGCGGATCGCGTGCGGGACCGAAACGGTCTGCAGCGGCTCGTAGCCGGCGTTGAGAACGAGAACCTTCATGGCGCACCTTTTCCTTCGTGAAAGCCGGAAACTTGTGCGCAACATCGTCGCCGAGCGGCCTGACCTGCGTCAATCGTGTTTCACCGCAGCGGATGGCTGCGGAAGAACCGCCAGATGACCGGGGTCGCGTCGATCACCGTCGGCGTCGCGGAGTCGTTGTTGGGCCGGGTGCTGGGCCAGACGTGTCCGGCTCCTTCGACGCGGTAGTGCTCGAGAGCGCAGCCGAGCCACTTCTGCGCGACGACGCCCGCCACCGGCGTCCACGACACCGGAGCGGGCCGGCAACCGTCCCTTGTGGACCAGGCGGCCAGCCAGTCCGGGATCGCGGGCAGGCCCTTCGCCGGATTGCCGGCGTAGGGGATCGTCGTGTCGGCCGTGCCGTGGAAGTCGAGGACCGGCACGGGCCGGCTCGGGTGGCAGGCGCCGCCCTGCGGGTAGAACGCGCCGGACACCGGCGCGAACGCGGCGATCCGGCCCGCCAGCCGGCAGGCGAGCACGCCGGTGAACCCGCCGCCGTTGGACTTGCCGGCCGCGAAGATCCGGCCGGGGTCGACGCACAGCGTGCGCTGCAGCGCGGTCAGCAGGTCACTGGTGAACAGGACGTCGTCCGCGGCGGCCGAGTAGGGCGCCCCGGTCCAGGCGGATTCGCCGTCGGTGCCGATCAGGCCCTGCGGGTAGACGGCGATCGTGTCCAGCGCCGAGAAGCCGGACAGCTCCTCCTGGTACTGGGACGTCCGCTTGTGGCCGTGGAAGGACAGGACGAGCGGGTACGGCCGCCACGGGTGGTACCCGGCGGGCAGGTGGACGGTGTACTCGCGGTCGAGGCCGCCCGAGGTGACGTGCCGGGTGGTCGTCACGCCGGCCGGGAACCCGGGCGCGCGCCCGCAGCCGGTGGTGGGAACGGGGTGGTCGGCGACGCCGCCCGCGGCGGCGGGCGCGGCGAAGGCGGTGGTCAGGGCACAGGCCGCGGCGAACACGGCCGCCCATCGGGGGAAGCGTCCGGGCACTCGATCCTCCTTGATCGGCAGCGGGGCGTGGCCAGCATCACACCGGGAGCCGCCGGCTCGGGGATTGCGTTCATAAAGTGCGCGGTCGGAACTGTCGGACCCACTCGGTAGGATCGACCCAACAACGGCCGTCGGACATGCGGAAAGGGATGGAAGTGACTGCCCCGATCGAGACGCTGGAGTTCCAGTCGGAAGCGCGTCAGCTGCTCCAGCTGATGATCCATTCGATCTATTCGAACAAGGACACGTTCCTGCGGGAGCTCGTGTCCAACGCCTCCGACGCCCTCGACAAGCTGAGGCTGGAGTCGTACCGCGACAAGGACCTCGAGGCGGACACGTCCGACCTGCACATCGCGATCGAGACCGACCCGGAGGCGCGGACCCTGACGGTGCGCGACAACGGCATCGGCATGACCCGCGAGGAGGTCGTCGCCCTGATCGGGACGATCGCCAAGTCCGGCACCGCCGACTTCCTGACCAAGCTCAAGGAGGCGAAGGACGCGGCGGCGTCGCAGGACCTCATCGGGCAGTTCGGCGTCGGGTTCTACGCGAGCTTCATGGTCGCGGACAAGGTCACCCTCGTGACGCGCCGCGCCGGCACCACCGAAGGCGTCCGCTGGGAGTCGGCCGGCGAGGGCACGTACACGATCCAGCCGGTCGAAGACGCGCCCCAGGGCACCGCGGTCACCCTGCACCTCAAGCCCGAGGACACCGAGGGCCACCTCTACGACTACACGTCCGCGGCGAAGATCCGCGAGATCGTCAAGAAGTACTCCGACTTCATCACCTGGCCCATCCGGATGACGGGCGAGGGCGAAGCCGCCGAGGTCGAGACCGTCAACTCGATGAAGGCGCTGTGGGCGCGCTCGTCGAGCGAGGTCACCGAGGACGAGTACCACGAGTTCTACAAGCACGTCAGCCACGACTGGCAGGACCCCCTGGAAACGATCCGGCTGCAGGCCGAGGGGACGTTCGAGTACCAGGCGCTGCTGTTCCTGCCCTCGCACGCGCCGATGGACCTGTTCCTGCGCGAGCGCAAGCGCGGCGTCCAGCTCTACGTCAAGCGCGTGTTCATCATGGACGACTGCGAGTCGCTCGTCCCCGAGTACCTGCGGTTCGTCAAGGGCGTCGTCGACGCGCAGGACCTCTCGCTCAACGTCTCGCGGGAGATCCTCCAGCAGGACAGGCAGATCCAGCTGATCCGCCGCCGCCTGGTGAAGAAGGTCCTTTCGACGGTCAAGACGATGATGACCGCCGACGCCGAGAAGTACGCGACGTTCTGGCGCGAGTTCGGCCGGGCGGTCAAGGAGGGCCTGCTCGACGACTTCGAGAACCGCGAAGCCATCCTCGAGATCTCCTCGTTCGCCTCGACGCACGACGCCGAGAAGCCGACTTCGCTGCGCGACTACGTCTCGCGGATGAAGGAGGGCCAGGAGCACATCTACTTCATGACCGGCGAATCGCGGTCCGCGATCGAGAACTCGCCGCACATGGAGGCGTTCCGCGCCAAGGGCTTCGAGGTGCTGGTGCTGACCGACCCGATCGACGAGATGTGGGTCGACTCGGTGCCGGGCTTCGACGGCAAGCAGTTCCAGTCGATCGCCAAGGGCCAGGTCGACCTCGAGTCGGAAGAGGACAAGAAGGCCACCGAGGTCGCTCGCGAGCAGCAGAACAAGGACTTCGAGAGCCTGCTGACCTGGATGGGGACGGCGCTGGGCGAGACCGTCAAGGAGGTGCGCCTCTCGTCGCGGCTGACGACGTCGCCCGCGTGCATCGTCGGTGACACGCACGACCTGACCCCGACGCTCGAGAAGATGTACCGCGCGATGGGGCAGGAGCTGCCGCCGATCAAGCGCATCCTCGAGCTCAACCCGGAGCACGGGCTGGTGACGGGGCTGCGCGAGGCGCACGCTGCCCGGCCGGACGACGAGGGCCTGGCCGAGACGGCCGAGCTGCTCTACGGCATGGCCCTGCTGGCGGAGGGCGGCGAGCTGGCCGACCCGTCGCGGTTCATCAAGCTGCTGTCCGGCCGGCTGGAGAAAACCCTCTGACGCAGTGAATGACTCATTCCTGTCGTCCGGCGACAGGAATGAGTCATTCACCGCATGGCCGGTGCCCGCTCGGCCGCCGCGGCGTCAGGGGGCCGCGTTCATCAGGTCCAGCGCGCTCTGCTGCCGGGCCGCGTCGGTCTGGTCGAACGGGCCCGCCCACAACAGCCCGTACGCCTCCGCGCTGTTCCGGTCCTTCGCGTACGCCGCGTTCGCCTGCCGCTGCAGATATGCCGTGTACGGGTGATCCGGCAGCGCCGCGTTCAGCACCGCCAGGTCCCGGACGTACACGCCCTTGAACGTCGGGCCGTCGATGCCGCCGCCGCCCGCCGTCTCGCCCGGGTCGCGGAGGATCCCGCCCGGGTTGAGGGCCGCGTTCGTCGTCGACGCGTTCGCCATCGCGCGAGCCTTGGTCAGCAGGCTCGCGTCGCCGGTGGCGCGGTGGAGCTCGGTCAGGGCCGCCAGGGGCACACCCTGGTTGTAGGTCCAGACGGGCTGGCCGTTGTTGGCGCACGTGGCCGTGTTGAGGCCGTCGTTGACCAGGTTCCCGCTGTTGATCACGCCGCTGCCCGAGAACCACGTCCAGCCCGCGCGGGCGCGCGCCAGATATGCGGTGTCGCCGGGGATGCGGTTGTGCAAGGCCGCGTTCAGCTGGATGTACAGCGAGTTCGGGATGGCGTTCTTCGTCGTTCGCGAGGTGTTCCACCAGACCCCACCGCCGCAGACGCCGTCCCAGTACGCGTACATGTGGTCGGCGTCGGCGCGGGCGGTGTTCAGGTAGCGGCCGTCACCGGTCAGGTCGTAGGCGTCCACCCACGCCAGGCCCCACCACGCGGTGTCGTCCAGGTAGTCGTTGCGGAAGCTGCCGCCCTGCGCCGACAGGTTCTTCGTGTACGTCGTGTCGATCGCGTAGCGGTAGCTGCCCATGCCGCTGATCCGGGCGTTGTCGATGACCGCGGTGAGCGCGTTGGCCGAGTTCCACCACCCGGTCGTGTCGAAGAGGCCGGTGCCGAGGTTGTACCGCTCCATCAGGGCCGTCGCCGCCGCGGTGCGGCGGTCCCAGGCGTTCCAGGTCGGGCGGGCCCAGCCGGTGCAGGCGATGGTTCCCGACCCCGCGGGCTGCCCGCAGGCGCGCAGCAGTCCCACGCCCTTGTTCGCCCAGTCGTCGGCGTTGTACATCAGCGTCCGGTAGCCCGTCGCGCCCGACGGCGTCGCGGTGTCGCCGAGCTTGCTGCCCGAGGCCCACGTGCGCCCGGCGTCGAACGAGCGGTCCAGCCAGACGTGGTCGCCGGCGCCGCCGCCGGTGATCACCGCCCAGCCCATGTCGTCGCCGTCGTCGAGGTGCAGGGAGATCCGGCGTGACCCGGTGGTCGCCGCGCTCCCTTCGCGGTCACCGGGCGACAGCGCCGGATCCCGGGCGTCGCAGTACTTGTCGCAGATCGGAGCGGCGGCCGGGGCCGCGGCCGGGGAGGCCGGGGTAGCCGGGGTGGCCGGGGCGGCCGGAGCGGCGGCCAGGGCCAGGGTCGTCAGGAAAGCCAGGAAGTGCATCGGTCACCTTCCGCGCTGAAGGGCGATGCTCCCATTCTGCCGAGCCGATATTATTGGTCCAGTCCTTTATTGGGACAGGTTCCGGACAGGAATTCACGCCCGCCGCGAGCTCAGCAGCAGCAGGCACAGCACCGCGATCCCGGTGACGAGCCCGGCGACCAGCAGCATCGGGTCCAGGGTCGCCGGTGTCGCCGCGGTCGCCTGCTGGACCACGGGCGGCGGCTCGGCGGCGGCGGAAGTGGCCGGAGCTGCCGGGGTGACGGCGGCCGCGGACGTGGTCGCCGGGGGAGTGCTCCCCGGAGGTGTGGTGGCCACCGGCACCGCGCCGGCCACGGTCCGGGACGGCAGCGGCCGGGTAGCCGTGCTCGGCGGCGCGGTCGTGGGCGCCGGCAGCACGGTCACCGAGGCCCGCATGTCGGGGTGCACCGAGCAGTAGTACTGGTACGTGCCCGCCTGCCGGAACGTGTAGCTCCAGCTCTGCCCGGCCGAAAGCTGCGGGCTGCGGAACGCCACCGGCGCGCTCGTCGTGACGACGTCGTGCGGGGCTTCGTCGTGCTGCATCCAGGTGACCGTGTCGCCGACCCGGACGGTCAGCGCGGCGGGGGAGAAGGCGTAGCCCTGCATCATGACCTGCTGCGTCGCCGCGGCGGCGGGGCTCGCGAGCGGTACGTTCAGGAACACGAGCAGACCGGCCACGGCCAGGGCGGCGCGCCTCATCGGACGAACTCGATCGCGATCTCGACGCGCAGGCGCCGGCGGGCCAGCAGCCGCCCGAACCGGCCCGCGCGCGGTGGTTTCCGGCGGGCCGGGAGGACGGCTCCGGCGGCCCAGACGACGACGCCGCGGGAGTCCCGGTGCCGGACGTCGCCGCGCAGGCGCACCGCCCGCCCGGCCACGCTGCCATCGACGACGAACGGGTCCTCGGCGACTTCTTCGGCGGTGAAGGTGAGCTCGTCGCCGCGGAACGCCCGGCGGAGGAAGGGGATCCCGGTCCGCAGCGAGCCGGGGTCGAAGGTGACCGTGAGCGCCGAGCCGGGCGTCCAGTGCCCGCCGGTCGCGGTGAGCCGCCCGCGGATCAGCGGTGGCCGCGAGGAGATCTCGATGACGCAGCGGTCGCGGCGCAGGGTGTAGCCGGTCCGGGGCAGGACGGCGGTGTCGGACATGAAGAGTGGCCTCCGGGGATGGGAGCGGGTGGCCCGGCCGGGAACCGGGCCACCCGTGACGACGGCGAGCGTCAGCAGCTCGCCTGGTTCAGCAACGGGGTGAGCACGTTCTCGAGCCACACCGTGTGCGTCTTGATGTACTGGTCGAGGTTCAGCAGATCGGTCACCTGCTGGCCCAGCGACTCCTCGAGGTGTGCGCTCTTGATGTGCGCGATGATCGGCGCGAGCGTGTCGGTGGCGACCTGGCCCGCCGATCCGTCGAACACCGGGGCGAGCACGGTTTCCAGCCACACCGTGTGGGTCTTGAGGTACTGGTCCAGGTTGAGGATGTCCTGCACCTGCTGACCGGGTGAGGTCTCGAGGTGCGCGCTCTTGATGTGGTCGAGGATCGGCTGCAGGACCGCCTTCGGCACGCAGGAGCCGCCGCCGGCCGGGGTGGACGGCATCGGCATCGAGTGGCTCGGTGCCGAAGTCGGGGCGGACGTCGGAGCGGACGTCGGGGTGGCGGTCGGCGGTGCACTGGTCGGGGCCGCGCCGGTCACGGTGACGGTCGCCTTCATGTCCGGGTGGATCGAGCAGTAGTACGAGTACTTGCCCGCCTTGGTGAAGGTGTGGCTGAAGGTCTGGCCGGTCTGCAGGGTCGGCGAGGTGAACTTCTCCGGCCCGTCGGTGACCACGATGTTGTGCGGCGCGGTGTCGTGGTTGGTCCACGTCACCGTGTCCCCGACGTCGATCGTGAGGTCGGCCGGCGAGAACTTGTAACCCATGGCGTCCACCGACTTGGTGGACGGCGCCGCGGCCGGGGCGGCCCCGCCCGCCTGTTCCTGCGCGAGTCCCTGGTACAGCGGGACGGCCAGGGGACCCTGCCGGGCCAGGGCGGCCAGGTCGACGTTCGCGGCCTGGCCCGGCGCGGCCTGCTCGGTCCGGTCGCCGCGCAGCGTGGCGAGGCTGAACAACGCCGTCGCCAGTGCGAGAACCGCCACGGCGACCGGCCAGCTCCGCCGTCGCCGCACCACCTCCGGCTGCTCGGGGGCGGTGGGGGTGGGGTTGTCCATCGAGGACTCCTTTCGCAGGGCCATCAGCGGCCGGGGCTGGCCGTGACGAGGAAGCTCGCCGCGAGGAGGACCACGAGCACGAGCGTGGTCTCGGCGGCGACGGAATGGACGAAGGGGCGGACGGTGGCGGTGTCCCCGCGCAGGACGACGGCGAAGTCGAGGCGGCGGCCCACCCAGCTGCGGCTGAACTGCGCGGCCAGCAGCACGACGGCGAGCACGGCCAGCTTGACCAGCAGCGTCCGCCCGTAGGCCGTGCCGAACACGCGGCCGACGCTGCCGACGGTCTGCCACGCGAGCACGACGCCCGCGGCGACCACGACGGCGACCGACGTCATCGCCAGCTTCGAGTAGCGGGGGATCACCGAGGCGAGCTCTTCGGGGTCACGGCGGGCCAGGACGCCGAACAGCAGCACGGCCAGCCCGCCGATCCACGCCGAAGCGCCCGCGAGGTGCGCGAAGTCCGCCAGCTGCGTCAGCCAGGGCCGGGTGCTCTCCACCGCGTGGCCGGTGAGCCCGGTCGTGCGGAGCAGCCCGAGCAGGATCGCTCCGGCCCCGACGCGCCAGGGCAACGCCGTGGCCGCGTCCCGGCCGCGTTGCAGCAGCCAGGCGAGCACCACCCCGCCGAGCAGCCACAGCAGTGCCCTGGCGAACCAGATGCGCCCGAACTGGCTGTCCAGCGCCTGGCCGATCAGGTCCCAGGCCAGGAAGTCGCCGGGCGGGCGCTGCGCGGCCCACGCCGCCTGCAGGCCCAGGCCGGCGAGCGTGCCGGCCAGGCCGAGGACCCATCCGGTGACCAGCACCGAACGAGCCCCGCGGTGGCCGGCGCCGGCGGGCCAGAGCACGGCGAGGAACAGCAGCCCGCCGGCGAACAGCGTGAGACCGGCGTAGTCGACGGTGCGGGCGAGCACGTACCAGCCCTTGACGGGGTCCACGGCTCACCGTCCACTGGGGACGGTGAGCGTCGGTACCGGCACCATCGCGGGCGTCAGCCCGCCGTCGGCCGAGCGGCAGTAGCCGAGGATCAGTGCGGCGGCCCCGTCCGGCCCGGTCACCCCGAGCCCGGTCGTGAGGGAGCCGAGCAGGGGCAGCCCGCCGACGGTGTCGAGGACCTGTTGCGGCACACCGGCTTGACACGCGGGCACGTCGGTTCCGGGCGGCGGTGGCGCCGGTGTCGTCGGCTCTGGCGAGGCCACCGGGGGAGGCGGGGTGCCGGGCTCGGAGGATCCCGGATCCGGGACCGGAACCACGCCGGTGTCGCCGGGCATCGACGGCATCGACGGCACCGGGTCCGCCGGCTGGTCGCCCACCGGGATGGCGGGCAGCGGGGACACCGGCCCGCCCGCGGGCAGCTGGCCGGCCGGAACCGGTTGCGCGCCGGGGGTTTGCGGCGTGGCCGGGTGGCCGCCGTCCGCGACCGCGGGCGGGGTGGCCGCGGCGGTGCCCGGCCGCAGGCCGAGGCCGGAGGCGTAGCCGACGACGATCACGACGGCGCCGGCCAGGCTCGCGGCGATGACGTGGTCACGGCGCAGGGCGGGTCCTCGCACGGTTTCGTCCTCCAGGGAATGGGGAATTCGCTCGCGGGAAACGGCAATTCCGCCAGCGGTGGGGAAAAGCGGGATGTGGGAGCAATAAACCAGCCGCCACGTTTCGCGGGGTGATCTTCACGTGAAGGACAGGTTAAGTCGAGCGGCCCGCAGACGGCGTGACGCGGTGAGTTGTTGGGCCGAAAGCCGCCTTTGCTGGACTGTTCGGGTGACCGGGCAGGCTAACTGTCGGAGTAGCTGCCCGGTTTGCCCGATCCTCGGGTGGCGGTGCGCCGCGACGGTGAGAATTGGTTAACACAGCCGTTTCACGACCTCCCGTCATGACCCCGGATCGGCTCGCTACGGTTCCGGCATCGCTCGAATTCCCGAGAAGGCGAGAAAACATGACTTCCCGCTGGTCTTTCCCGGTCCGGATCGCCGCCGCGCTGGCGGCCGCCGGCGGCGCGGTGCTGCTGGGCGCGCCCGCGGCGGACGCGCACAGCGTCCTGGTGTCCAGTTCGCCGGCCGCGGACGCGTCGGTCGCCGCCGGCCCGGCCGAGGCCGTGCTCGAGTTCAACGAGCCGGTGGAAAACCGGTTCACCGAACTCGCGGTGCTCGGGCCCGACGGGACTTCGCACTGGGAGGCGGGTCCGGTGTCCGTTGTGGACGCCCGGGTCTCCGCGCCGCTGCGTCCGCTCGGCCCGGCCGGGGCCTACACCATCCGGTACCGCGTCACCTCCGCCGACGGCCACCCGGTCTCCGGCACCGTCCCGTTCCGGCTCACCGTGGCGGGCCCGGCGGCCGCGGTGCCGGCCGCCGCCGCGGTGGACCGCCCGGACTCGGACGGCTCGATGCCGCTGTGGCCGTGGCTCACCGGGGGCGCCGTCCTGCTCGGCACCGGGTTCGCGGTCGCCAGGCGGTTGAGCCGCGCGGACGCTTGAGGTCGTGGCCCCGCGGGTATCCCGCGCCCATGACGAATCTGGACGACACCACGACGGCGAAGCTCGACGAATTCGTGCTCGCCCGGCTCGCGGAGGACGAAGAGCGCGTCCGGGCGGGTGAACTGCCGCAGATCGACGAGGCCGAGCGGCGCGGGCGCCTGCGGATCATGTACGCCGACGACGACGACGGCCTGCTGCTGGTCGGCGGGCCGGTCGAGGCCATGGAGGACCGGCACCCGGTGCCGTTCGCCGAGAAGGCCGAGTTCCTGCGCCGCGAAATCCGCGACGTCCACGACGACGCCTCCGTCAAGCTCGTCGCGTCGGTGTACGAAGCCCACCCCGACTGGCGCGACGAGTGGCGCCCGTGACCTGATGCCCGCGCGGCAGGCCGGTCCGCGGGTCTTCGCCGACCGGGAGGACGGCGGCCGCCGGCTCGCGGCCGAGCTGCGGCGCCGGGCCTGGGCCGACCCGGTCGTGCTCGGGCTCGCCCGCGGCGGCGTGCCGGTGGCCGCCGTCGTGGCGCGGCGGCTCGGTGCCGAACTGGACGTCGCGGTCGCCCGCAAGATCGGCGCGCCGGGCCACCGCGAGTACGGCGTCGGCGCGGTCACCCCGGACGGACCGGCGATCTACGACGAGGCCGGCCTGCACGCGCTGAGGCTGACCGCCGCGCGGATGGCCCGGGCCGAGACCCGGGAACGGGCGGAAGCGTGCCGCCGGCTCGAGCGCTACCGCGCCGGCCGGGCACCCGCCGGTCTCACCGGCCGTGACGTCCTCCTCGTGGACGACGGGCTCGCGACCGGCGTCACCGCGACGGCGGCGCTGCGCGACATCCGCGCGGCCCGGCCGCGGACGCTCGTCTTCGCGGCACCCGTCGCCGCTCCCGGTGCGGTCGCGCGGCTGCTGGCCGAAGCCGACGACGTCGTCTGCGTCGCGGAACCGCCGGATTTTCGCGCGGTCGGTCAGTGGTACGCCGATTTCCGCCAGCTGGGCGACGACGATGTGCTGGAGCTGCTCGGTTCGTGACCCGGTGCGCTCCTAAGAGGACCGCCGGTGACGTGCTGCTCCACTCGGGGCGCCCCGGGTTGACCCTGTGGGTGACGGGGTATCACCCGATGGGGCACCGACCGAAGGGGCGGGAGCGGGATGAGCGAACGGGACGGGCTCGGCGCGGCGGCGCGCGGGCTGCGGCAGTACCTGCTGGCCGTCGCGGCCAAGCTGGACGCACCCGCCTGGTTCTGCGAGGTGGACGTCCCGGCCGGTGCGTACGTCGCGCTGGAGCGGCGGCTCGCGCGGTTCCCCGCCCACGAGACGGCGCTGCTGTGGGACGAACGCGACGGCTGGGCCGCCGCGGTCGAGTCGGCGACCGGCGACGACGTCATCGTGCTGGCCTACCTGGGCGAGGACGTGCTGCCGCCGCCCGAAGCCGTCGTGGAGTTCGTGACCGGCTTGTACGGCGAAAAGTACCCCGGCCGGCCGGATCCCCCGGATTTCCGCAGACCCGGCACCGCGGACGGCTTCGACGACCGCTTGGCCGCCTACGCCGGCGACCCGGTCGGGCAAGCCTGACCCGCGCGGGCCTCCCGTCCGTCGAGCCGAGTCCGCAGTGCCCGGCCGAACCAGGTGAACACCGGTTCCAGATCCGGCAGCGCAGGCCAGCCGTTGATGGCGGCCACCCGCTGCCAGTACCGCGTGACCCGACGATCGTTGGCGACGTCGAGCCGTTCGAGGATCCACTCCTTCAGCCGATCGTCGTCGGCCTTGCCGAAAGTCTCGGCGTAGCGCGCACTGAGCGTGGCGACAATGCCGCCCGCCTGCTCCGAGTCCGGGGCGATCCCCGCGGCCAGTGCCCGGCCGACTTCTTCGCGCACGGCCTCGGTCAGTTCGTGGTGCAGGCCGGTCGTGTCCCCCTCGGCGCGCTGGGCCGCCTGGTATTCGGCCATCCGCCGGACAGCGGCCCGGAACCCGGTGTCCTGGACCAGCTCCACGAGCTCCATCCACGCCTCGACCTGTTCGGGCGTGGCGTCATCGGGCAGCTCCGGCATGCTCGAACGCAGCAGCTCCACCATGGCCGGATTGGCGTCCACACCGCCGAAGGTGTCATCGATGAAGTCGTGGACGAAGCGGCGCCGTTCGGCGTCGGACAGGTTCACCAGTTTGTGCATCAGCTCCATCTCCTGAGGGCTCGATTCCCGGTTCGCGACCGCTGCCAGCACGGCACGCCGCAGACGCAGGGCCCGGATCTGCACATCGAGCGCCGCCGCATGCGCCGCGGCGACCTCGGCCAGCGAGGTCTCATCGGCCAGCACGCGCCGGACGGTGGGCAGATCGACGTCCAAGGCACGGAGCGTGCGGACCAGTTCCAGGCGGGCCAGGGCAGCCACGTCGTACAGGCGGTAGCCGGCGGGGTTGTGGCAGGTCGCCGGCACGATCCCCTTGTCGGAGTAGAACCGGATCGTCTTGACGGACAACCCGGTCCGCGCCGCCAGTGCCCCGATCGTGAGGAGGTTCTCGTCGTTCATGACCACAGCCTGCCGTCTCCCCTCGAGGGAGACTCAACTCGAAACCGTGGACGGCGTCAGCGGGCCGGCAGCACGCAGAATTCGTTGCCCTCGGGGTCGGCGAGCACGATCCACGGGTCGTCGTCCGGATCGTCGAGGACCTTCGCCCCGAGCATCACCAGGCGTTCGACCTCCGCCCGCTGGTCGCCCGCCACCGGCGCGAGGTCGAGGTGCAGCCGGTTCTTGACGGTCTTCTCCTCGGGCACCGGCTGGAACAACAGCGCCGGTCCGTCGTCGAAGTCGACCTGGCGGTACGTGAGGCCGTGGGAGTCGGTCCACGTGCGGGTCTTTCCGTTGCCCACTGCCGCGGCCCAGAACTCGGCCAGCAGGTCCGGCTGGCGGCAGTCGATCGCCACGGCCAGGATGCGGGCCGCCGTCACGAGTCCGCCACGATCCGGTTGATGGCTTCGGCGACCAGTTCCGGTTCGGACACCGTCACCGTCAGCCCCGGGTGGCGGAGCAGTCCCCACGGGTCGATGCCCCGGACGGGTTCCCGAAACCGGAGGCACACGCCGCCTTGCGTGGTCGTGCCGAAGGTCAGGCCGCGGTCGGCCAGCGAAAGCCGGACGCCGAAGACGCGGAGAGCGCGGTACGGGCCGGTGGCTTCCGCTCCGGCGAGGTTGCTCAGCGGCGTCTCGACCAGCCACGGCCCGAACCGGACCCGCAGGCCGGCGGCGTCCAGCTCCAGCCCGGCTCGCGCGCCCAGGATCCGGCGCACCCACGGGAATCCGACGGCGAAGCCCGCGTGCAGCCGGTAGTGCACGACGACGGCGGGTTCACCCACCGCCGCCTCACTCGTGGTCATGCGCCGCCGCCCCGCGGCGGGAAGTCTGGTTCGCGGTGCATGGGGAACCTCCTTGACGCGGTGTCCTTCCCCGGCTACCCGGTGACCACGGGCCGAAACGACCGGGATCACCGCGAGCGCGCGGCGGTCCGGTTGACCGCTCGCGCCGCGACGATGCCGAGCACCAGCGCGGCGGCCGCGGTCAGCCCGTGCAGCCAGTTGTCCGCCCAGTTCAGGTTGATCGGGTCCTCGGGGTTGACGAGCGCGGTGGCGAGGATGCCGTAGGCGGTCATCCCGGTGAAACCGACGAACAGCACCCAGCAGTAGATGAGCGCTCCGCTGCGCCGGGTCGCGGCGAGCAGCCCGAGCGCCCCGACCGCCGTGTGGACGAGGTTGAGCAGCGGGGTCGCGCTGAAGATCCAGACGGCGCGGCCGGTCTCGTGGCCGACCGCGGCGGTTTCCGGGGTCAGGAACCCGGCGATGCCCAGCGCGAGGTAGAGCAGCCCGAGGACGGCGACGACCGGGCGGAGCCAGGACGCTGCGCTCCGGGAGCGGATTTCGGCGGACGACATGGGGGTCTCCTTCCTTCGCGGCCGGATACCCCGTCACGCGTGCGGAAAACGGACAAGTGGAAGGGGCCGGACGGCGGGCTGGGGGGTCCGCCGTCCGGCCCACGGCCGGGGCCCGCGCCGGTCCCTGCAGCCAGGACGCGGGCCCCTGGTCTCAGGGGGAACGCCAGTCGTGACCGCGGTAAGCGGTCCCGTGCTGGGCGCCCATCAGCAGCAGGCCGCCGTCGACGACGAGCGACGTGCCGGTGATGTAGCCGGCCGCCGGGGTCGCCAGGAACGCGACCGCGGCCGCCACTTCGGCCGCGTGGCCGGGGCGGCCCAGTGGGATGCCTGGCCGGTCCTGCTCGCGCGGGTCGGCGTCGGCCTGTCCCGTCATCGGCGTCGAGATTTCGCCCGGGGCCACGGAGTTCACGGTGATGCCGTGCTGGGCCAGCTCCAGGGCGAGCACCTGGGTCAGCGCGCCCGCGCCGGCCTTCGCGGCGCAGTAGGGCGCGGCGCCGACGCGGGGCACGTGCTCGTGGACGCTGGTGATCGTGATGATCCGGCCGCCGTGCCCGGCGTCGATCATGTGCCGGGCCGCGCGCTGCGAAAGCAGGAAGACGCCGTCGAGGTCGACGTCGAGGACCTGGCGCCACTTCTCGTAGCCGAGGTCCACGGCGAGTTCGCTGCTGCCCGTGCCGGAGCAGTTGACCAGGACGTCGATGCCGCCGAGGTCCTCGGCGAACGCGTCGACGACGTCGGCGGCGCCGGGCAACTCGGTCAGGTCGAGCTTCCGGACGTGCGCGGTCACGCCGTGCGAACGGACCTCCGCGGCGGTTTCCTCCGCGCCGTCGGCGTCGGAGTGGTAGGTGATGCCGACGTCCAGGCCGCCGCCGGCGAGGGCGGCGGCGACCGCGCGGCCGATCCCGGAGTCGGCACCGGTGACGACGGCACGCCGCGGCGAAGCGGCTTCGGCGGGTAGGGGCGCCGGGAGCGACACGGGCGGCTCCTTTCGTTCCCGGTCGGCTACCACCCCCGCCGGGGACTAAACCCCGGCGGCCGGCGTGTGTCGGCCGGACAGCGGGGTAACCGCGCCGCTCCCGAACGGAAGGAAAGTTCCCGTGAGCAAGCCGAACCCGATCGAACTGCAGAAGTACCTCTCCGGCGTCGACTACCCGGCGAAGCGGGCCGACCTGGTGCGGGCGGCCGAGAAGAACGGCGCCGACCCGGCCACGTTGGACGTCGTGCGCGGCCTGCCGGACCGGACCTACGAGGGGCCCAGCGGCGTGAGCAAGGAGATCGGCGGCTGACGCCGGTCGTCTTGAATGACTCATTCCTGGCGTCCGACGCCAGGAATGAGTCATTCATTGCGTTGCGGCGGCCGGGACCGGCGAGACGACCCCCGGCAGCGCGAGGGCCGTCACCGCGCGGCAGACGTCGGCGGGGTCGATCGTGTCGAGGCAGGGGTGGCCCGGGACCGGGCAGACGCGGGCGCGGGTGGCGCGGCAGGGGGCGTGCTGGTCGCCGAGCACCACCGTGGGGACACCGTAAGGCGCCCACCGCTCCTGCGGCACGACCGGGGCGAACAGCGACACCACCGGGGTGCCCGCCGCCGCGGCGAGGTGCGCAGGGCCGGTGTTGGGCGCCACCACCACGCGAGCGCCGGACAGCACCGCCGCCAGCTCCGCCACGGTCGTCCGGCCGCCGAGGTCGACCGCCGACGTCCCGGCCACCTCCTGGGTCAGCGCGCGCTCCGACGGCGCGCCCGTCACGAGCACCCGGTGCCCGTCGGCGGCCAGCGCCTGTACCGTTTCGCGGCTCCAGGCCGCCGACGGCTGGCGGGCGGGCACCGACGCCGCGGGGTGCACCACGACGTACGCCCCGCCGCCGGTCAGCCGGGCGGTGTTCGGCAGCGGGCGCCGCAGCGCCAGGGCGCCGTGGTCGTCCGGTGGCAGCGAAAACCCGGCTGCTTCGGCGAGCGACAGCATGCGGACCGGCTCCGGCGGATCGCCGTCGACGCGGTGGCGCAGGTCGAGCAGGCTGCCCGGGTAGTCCTCGGAGATCGCGCCGATCCACGGCACCCCGGCCTGCCGCAGCAGCAGCGCCAGCGGCAGCGGAGACTGGTGGAACGACGTCAGGATCAGCGCGCGGCCGAACGACTTCGACCGGATCAGCGAGACGAACGCGCCGGTGTCCTCGGCGGTCACCGGCGGCGGGTCGGGGTCGATCCAGGGTGCGGTCCAGGTGAGCACCTCGGCCACGCCCGGCAGCAGTTCGCCGGCGGCGCGGCCGTGCGGTCCGGTCAACAGCGTGACCTGCGCCCCGGACGCCGCAACCGCGCGGACGCAGGGCCCGGCGAGCAGGACGTCCCCGAGGTTGTCCTGGCGGGCGACGAGCACCCGGGTCATCCGGCGACCCCGGCGACGCGCAGCGCCTCGGACAGGTCCCGCGCGACGGCGGCGTGCCGGCGGGCCCGGGCGATCTCCGGTTCGAGCGTGCGGTGCGTCGGTACCAGCACCGCTCGGGCGCCGGCCGCCAGCGCGGCCTCGACGTCGGCGCCGGTGTCGCCGATGACCACACACGAGGCGGGGTCGACGCCGAGCTCCCCGGCGGCGCGCAACACCATGCCGGGCGCGGGTTTGCGGCACGCGCAGCCGTCGCCGTCGTCGTGGACGCAGACCTGCCAGGTGCCGAACGGGCCGAAGAGCTCCTGGACGCGGGCGTTCACCGCGTCGAGCTGCTCGGGCGTGATCAGTCCTTTCGCGACACCGGACTGGTTGCTCACCACCCCGATCGGGATGCCGCGCTCCCGCAGCCCGCGGACGAGCTCGACCGCGCCGGGCACCGGGCGGACGCCGTCCGGGTCGTTGAGGTAGGGGACGTCGACGATCAGCGTGTCGTCCCGGTCGAACAGCACCGCGACCTCGGGCCGCGGCCGCCGGGCCGCGATCTCCCCGCGCAGCCGGTGGTAGCACGCGGCGGGCGGGATCAGGGCGCTGGTGACGACCATGCGCGCCACTTCGCCGGGTGTCCGCGGGCCCGGCAGGATCCGGCGGGTGGCGAACTCCGCCGTCAGCCCGGCCCAGACCCCGGCCGCGAGCAGCGCCTTGCCGCGCTGGCGCAGCACCGGCAGCGCGAGCGCGGCCAGACCGGCCACTGTGGACAGTACGTGCAGCCCGAGCCGGCCGTGCCCGGCGCCGGTGCGCTGCCGCCAGAGGACGCCGTGCTTGGCCCGCATCAGCGCGTTGTCGGCGTTGCCGCGCTGGGCTTTCAGGCTGTAGAAGAACCCGGCCCGCCGGGCCGGGTGCGTGGTCAGCCGTTCGCCCTGGTCGATCCGGTGCCCGGCCTCGGCGACCCGCAGCGCCAGGTCGGAGTCTTCGCGGAAGGCGCGTGGGAACCGCTCGTCGAAACCGCCCGCCTCGACGAGTGCGCGACGGCGGTAGGCCATGTCCGCGGTGATCCACCGGGCGTGCTCGAGGCCGGCGGTGCCGCGCTCGTCGTCGGCCGGCCGCCGGTCCGCCGGCAGCGGGACGGTGATGCGGCCCTGGGAGGCGGCCACGTCCGGCGGCAGCGAGCCGAGGTCGGCGGCGAGCTGCCGCGCCCAGTCGGCGGCGAGCACGACGTCGTCGTCGACGAACGCGATCCACTCGCTCTTCGCGGTGCGCCAGCCGAGGTTCCGCGCCGCCGCCGGCCCGCGCCCGCCGGAGCGGAGCACGCGGACCCCACCGGGGACGTCGAGATCGGACCCGCCAGGGCGGTCGTCGACGACGAGGATTTCCGCCGGCCGCGGGTCGGGCCCGCCGAGGAGGGTTTCCAGGAGTGGCCGAAGCGTCTCGCGGCCCGTCGTGGGGATCACCACGGTGTAGTCGAGCGAAGCAGTCACCGGAACCGGATACCCGGGGCGGGGGTGATCAAACGGCGTGTCGAAGCCGTCGCGCGCGGGTAACCGGCGAGCGACGAGAAGGAGGTGCGGATGACCGCGGGGACGATCGAAATCCGGAACCCGGCCGACGGCAGCGTGGTGGGCACTGTGCCGGCCGCGGGTGAAGCCGAGATCGACGCGGCGCTCGCGCTGGCCCGCCGGACCCGCGCGCAGTGGGCCCGGACCCCGGCCGCCGAACGCGGGGCGCTGCTGCACACCGCGGCGGAGCGGCTGCGGGCCCACGCCGACGAGCTGGCGAAGACGAACGAAGCGGAGACCGGCAAGCCCCGGGACGAAGCCCGCGAAGGCGTGCTCGCCGGGGCGGGCACGCTGGCCCAGTACGCCGAGCTCGGCCCGGTCCACCGCGGCCGCAGCCTGCTCGGCGACGTCGGCGCGACGGATCTGATGGTGCCCGAGCCGCACGGCGTGGTCGTGGCCCTCACCCCGTGGAACGACCCGGTCGCGGTCGCCTGCGGGCTCCTGGGCGCGGCGCTGGCCACCGGGAACACGGTGGTGCACAAGCCGAGCGAGCGTGCCCCGCACACCGGGCAGCTGCTCGGCGAGGTGCTCGGCGGCGTCTTCCCGGAGGGCGTGCTGCAGACCCTGCACGGCGACGGCGGGGTCGGCGCGATCCTCGCGATGCGTGACGACGTCGACGTGATCGCCCACGTCGGCAGCACGGCGACCGGCCGGTCGATCGCCGCCAGCGCGGCCGCGACGGGCGCGAAGACGTTGCTGGAGAACGGCGGCAACGACCCGCTGGTGATCGACGAGGACGTCGACCCGGCGTGGGCGGCCGGCCAGGCGGCGCTGGGGGCGTTCGCCAACTCGGGCCAGATCTGCGTGGCGGTCGAGCGGATCTACGTGTGTGCGGCGATCGCCGAGCCGTTCCTGGCGGCCCTGGTGAAGGAGGCCGAGTCGCGGACGCTGGCCCCGCTGGTCGACCGCCGGCACCGCGATCACGTGCATTCCCACGTGTCCGACGCGGTCGCCCGCGGCGCCCGGCTGCTGACGGGAGGTTCGGTTCCGGACGGTCCCGGAGCGCACTACCCGGCGACGGTCCTGACCGGCTGCGCGCCGGACTTGCGCGTGATGACGGAAGAGACGTTCGGCCCGGTGGCGCCGGTCCGGGTGGTGGAGAGTTTCGACGAGGGCCTGGCCGAAGCGGCCACGGGCGACTACGGACTGGCGGCGACGGTGCTGACGGCTTCGATGGCCCACGCGCAGCGAGCGTGGCGCGAGCTGCCGGCGGGCACGGTCAAGGTGAACAACGTGTTCGGCGGCGCCCCCGGCGGAGCGGCGCACCCACGCGCCCGAAGCGGCAACGGGTACGGCTACGGGCCGGAGCTGCTCGACGAGATGACCCAGACGAAGCTCGTGCACATCGCCCCGCCCGCATGACCGGACAGCGCGAAAGACCGGGCGAGGACCGGCCGGCGGAGGAGGAAGGGCCCGGTTCGCCGGGGGAGGCGGATCGGGGAGGCCGCGCGAAGAGCAGCGCTGGCTCTTCGCCCGAGGGCGAGCGGCACGGCCTGGGTTCTGACGGCAGGGAGGGCCACGCGGTGCCGGATGGGCGGAGCGGCGATTCCCCGCCGGATGGGCAGCGGCACGATCGAGCCTCCGGCGGCCGGGCTGCCCGCGCGGTCCGGGATGAGCGGAGCGGCAGTTCCTCCCCGGTAGGGGAGCGGCACGATCCGACTTCCGGCGGCGGGGCTGCTCGCGCGGCCCAGGATGAGCGGACCCCCGATTCCTCGCCGGATGGGCAGCGCCACGGCCGCACCCCAGCGCGCCGGTTCGCTCGTATGCTCCGGCTGCCGCGCCCCGAAAACTCCTCATCGGACGACGAGCGACACGACCGGACCCCCGTCGGCTGGGTCGCCCGCGCTCTCCGCGTCCCCGGCCGCGAACGCCGGATCCTCGTCCAGAGCGCCAAAGCCACCCTCGCCGCGACCGCCGCCTGGCTGCTGGCCACCCTCGTCCTCCGGCTGCCGCAACCCTTTCTCGCTCCCTACGCGGCCGTTTTCCTCGTGGAAGCCACCGTCTACCGGTCGCTGCGGGGGTGGCTCCAGCAGGTCGGCTCGGTCACCTCCGGTGTCGTCCTCGCCGCCGTGGCCGGCCAGTTCATCCCGTGGCAGGCCGTCGCCCTCGCCACCGTTGTCTTCCTGGGCCTGCTCGCCGGCAGCTGGCGGCGGTTCGGCGACTCCGGCGTCTGGGTCGGCGTCACCGGCATGCTCGTGATCTCCTACGGCACCGCCCGCGAACCCGTCCTGCTCGGCGACCGCCTGCTCGAAACGGCGCTGGGCGCGGCCATCGGCGTCGCGGTCAACACCCTGATCTTCCCGCCCCTCTACGGCGAACGGCTGGCCGCGGCGGCCGGGCGGCTCGGGAAAGCGCTGGCCGACCTCCTGGAGTCGCTGTCCGACCTGATCCGCCGGGACGAGCCGCCGGAAGACCTCGACGGCCTGCTGTCCCACGAGCAGGACACGCGCAGCCAGGTGCTGGCGGCCGAAGAGGCCGTCGGCCTGACGCGGGAAGGGCGGATGCTGAACCTGCGCCGCACGCGGCCCTCCGCCGGGACGCGCCACGAACGTCCGCTTCGGACGCTCATCGGGCTCTGGCCCGCGGTGTCGCAGCTGCTCGCCGCGGTCCGCACGACGGCGGGCCGGCGGGAGCACCCGTTCGAGTACCCCTGGCCGGACGCGCGCGAGTTGCTGGCCGACCTCATGCACCACCTGGCCGGAGCCGTGCAGTCGGTGGCGATGGCCGGGGAACCGGTCGAGCTGGACGAATGCCGCGCACTGCTCGAAAAGCTCGAGAAGCGCCTGGTCACGGCGGAAGAAGACGGCGTCCCGGCCCGGCTGGGCCTGGGGACCCTGACGCTGCCCGCGCGGCTGCTCCTGGAGCAGCTGGAGAGACGCTGAAAGCTACTGGACCGCGACCGCTTCGGCTTCGGACCGGTGCCGGCGGCAGGCCGTGCACACCATCGTCTGGCCCAGCAGCGTGCCGTCACCGGACACCAGCCGCGCGACGTGCAACGTGGGCAGCCCGCATTCTTCGCAGGGGATCGGCTTGCTGTCGCGGCTGATCATGACACGGTTCGGCATGGTGGAACCCCCTGACGCGGACGGACGACGCCGGGGGGTTGCCCACGTGGCCTGCGCCACACTCGTCCGGCGCAGCGATATCACTCGAATGGCGTAGTCACTTGGTCGGGTATTGCTGTTCGCGCAGCACTGTGGCCAGGTGGACGGCGTTGCGCACCAGGGTCGCGTTCGTCGAGGCCACGGCCTCCGGCGTCTCGTCGAGGTCCTGGTAGTCGCCGCCCTGCATGGCTTCGCCGTTCCAATAGGTCGCGCCCTGGGCCGGGACGGTGAAACCGACGTCGTTCAGCGCCTGGAACAGGTCCGCGATGATCTTGTGGGCGCCGTCCTCGTTGCCGACGACCGCGGCCACCCCGACCTTGCCGAACATCGCCGGCCGGCCCTCGTCGTCCGTTTCGGACAGCTCGGCGTCGAGGCGCTCCAGGACCCGCTGCGCCACGCTCGACATGTGGCCGACCCACGTCGGGGTGGCGATCAGCAGGACGTCGGCGGCGGCGATCTTGCGCCGGATGCCCGGCCATTCGTCGCCGTTGCCCATGTCGGCCTCGACGCCCGGGCGGACGTCGTGGTCGACCACGCGGACCAGCTCGCCGGTGGCGCCGCGTTCGGCGAAGAGGTCGAGCAGCTGCCGCGCGATGAGATCGCTGCTCGACTTCGACGGCGACGGCTTGAGCGTGCAGGTCAGCGCGAGGACGCGCAGGGTCATGACTGCCTCCTGGGATGGGTGCCGACGCCGATGTGGGCGAACCCGGCCTCGGCGAGGGCATCGGGATCGAGCAGGTTGCGCGTGTCGACGACGACCGCCCGGTCGGCCGCGGCCGCCAGCCGGGCCCAGTCGAGCTCCCGGAACTCGGGCCACTCGGTGAGCACGACGAGGGCCGCGGCGGCCTTGGCCACCAGGTACGGGTCGTCGACGACCTGGACCGCTTCGGTGTCGGGCACGGACCTGACGGCCGGGTCGTGCGCGGTCAGTTCGGCGCCCGCGCGGGCGAGTTCG
Organism: Amycolatopsis sp. NPDC024027; assembly: GCF_040638975.1. Lineage (NCBI taxonomy): Bacteria > Bacillati > Actinomycetota > Actinomycetes > Pseudonocardiales > Pseudonocardiaceae > Amycolatopsis > Amycolatopsis sp. NPDC024027. The sequence continues at coordinate 10,132 of NZ_JBEZYY010000010.1, read as the reverse complement.
GCCGCCACGGCGAGGGCGGGGGAGTCGCGCAGGTCGCCGGTGCCCGCCTTGAAGGCCAGGCCCAGCAGGCCGATGCGGGCTCCGGCGAGGGACCCGGCGGGAGTACCCGTCACGGCCTGCCGCACGGCCCGCACCACCCGGGCGCGCTGCCGGGCGTTGACGCGGACCGCGTCGCGCAGGATGCCGAAGTCGACGCCCGCCGCCTCGGCCGCGTGCAGCAGGGCCGAGGTGTCCTTCGGCAGGCACGAACCACCCCAGCCGGGGCCGGGGGCGAGGAACTCCGGGCCGATCCGCGCGTCGAGGCCCATGGTGCGCGAGACCTCGCGGACGTCCGCGCCGAACCGCTCGCACAGTTCGGCCAGGACGTTCACGTAGGACAGTTTCACGGCGAGGAACGCGTTGCTCGCGTACTTCGCGAGTTCGGCGCTGGCCGAGTCGGTCGCCACCACCGGGGCGCCGGTCGGCTCGTACAGCCGGGCGACCCGCCGGGCCGCCGGTGAGTCCGCCGGGTCGGTGCCGACCACGACCCGGTCCGGGTGCAGGAAGTCGTCGACGGCGTGCCCTTCGCGGAGGAACTCGGGGTTCGCCACGACCGGCAGGTCGTCGCGGCCCAGCAGGCGGGGCAGCCGCGCCGCGGTGCCGACCGGCACGGTCGACTTGGTGACCACCACGCAGCCGGGCCGCAGCAGCCGCCCGAGCTGCGGCACGACGTGTTCGAGCACGCCCAGGTCGGGGCGGCCGTCCTCGGCGGGCGGCGTGGGCAGGCACAGGAAGACGAGGTCCGTGCCGTACAGCTCCGCTTGGGCGGTGGTGAAGCTCAGCGTCCGGTCGGCGAGGCCATGGCCGACCAGCTCGGCCAGGCCGGGTTCGGCGATGGCCACCACGCCCCGGCTCAGATCGTCCACTTTGGACTCGTCGGCGTCCACGCAGGTGACGCGGTGCCCGAGCCGCGCGAAGCACGCGGCACTCGTCAGCCCGACGTAGCCCGCACCGACGATCCCGATGTGGTCAGCCATGCGCCACCCGCATTTCCAGGGCCGACCGCGTCGCCGCGAGCACGCGCTCTTCGCCGAGCAGCAGCAAGCCGCCGTCGGGCTCCTCGCCATGCGGATCGCCGACGTTCCCGGCCCAGAGCACGACGTGCTGCCGCGCGGACGGCGGCGGGCCCCACAGCCGGGGCGGGGTCGGGCCGAACAGCAGCACCGACGGCGTGCCGAACGCCGTGGCGAGGTGCCCGACACCGGTGTCGCCGCAGACGACGAGCGCCGCCCCGGCCACCAGCGCGGCCAGTTCCGCCAGGCCGGTGCGCCCGGCCAGCACGGCGTCCTCGCCGAGCCCGGCCGCCTCGGCGATCGAAACCGCCAGGTCGCGTTCGGCGGCGCTGCCGGTGAGCACGACGCGGTGCCCGCGCGCGGCGAGGTCCCGCACGACGGCCGCGAACCGCCCGGGCGGCCAGCGCCGGGCCGGGAACGCCGCCCCGGGGTGCACCACGACGGCGTCCGGGGCGGGACTCGGGCCCGGCGGCACGGGCAGGGCCAGCGCCGACCGGTCCGCCGCCACGTGGTGGTATTCGACGAGCCGGCACCAGCGGTCCACTTCGTGCAGGTCGTCGCGCCACTCGAGACCGGGCACGTCGGGGAAGTCGGGGTGGCGGTGGGTCAGCAGCTCGGCGGGATCGGCGGCCATGAGGTCGTGGATGCTCTCCGGACCGCTGCCGTGCAGGTTGACGGCGAGCCGTGGCGGCGGGCCGGGCCAGGCGAGCTCGCCGAGCTTCGGGGTCGGCAGCAGCTCGTCGACCGCGTCGATCAGCTCCACCAGGTCCCGCAGGCTCTCGGGCGCGGCCAGCACCAGGCGGTCACCGGGGTACGCCGCCCGCAGGGCGCGCAACGCGGGCACCGCCGTCAGCAGGTCCCCGACGCCGAGCGCGCGCAGCACGAGGACCGCGGCACTCACGGCCACGATCCCTCCTCCGACGCGCACACGACCAGTTCCCGGACTTCGGCGCCCGGCGGCTGCTGCAGCGCGAAGACCACGGTGTTCGCGACGTGCTCGGGCTGGTTGAGCTTGGCGTCCGGCGGCGGCTTGTACTGGTCGGTGCGGTCGTCGAAGAAGTGCGTCCACATCCCGCCCGGGATGAGCAGCGTGACGCCGACGCGCCCGGCCAGCTCGGCGGCGAGCGCCCGGGTGAAGCCGACGACGCCGAACTTCGAGGCGCAGTAGGCGGTCGCGTCGCTCACCGCCTTGATGCCCAGGGTGGAGGCGACGGTGACGACCGTGCCGCGGGAGCGTTCCAGGGAGGGGAGCGCGGCGCGGATCACCGCGGCCGTGCCGAACAGGTTCACCTTGACGACCCGCTCCCAGTCTTCGGTCGGCACTTCGCCGAGCGGGCCACAGGCGTCGGTGCCGGCGGCGGTGAAGACACCGTCCAGGCCGCCCGCGCGCTCGGCCAGCTCGCGCACCGCGGCCTCGGTCGCGGCGGTGTCGGTCAGGTCGGCCTCGACGTATTCCGCCGGGTCGTCGGGACGGACCCGGTCGAGGACGTACGGGGTGCCGCCGGCCTTGCGGACGGCGTCGACGGTGGCGGCGCCGAGGCCGGACGCGCCACCGGTGATCAGGACGTTGCCGAGGGGTCGCATCGCTCTCCTTCGCGGGCGAGGGGGTCAGGCACTGGCCGCCGCGGCGACCAGCCGGGAGGTCGAGTAGCCGGGCACGGTCGGGACGAGCACGACTTCGCCGCCGTGCCGTTCGACCACTTCGCGTTCGGGCAGGTCCGCTTCCGCGTAATCGCCGCCCTTCACCCACACGTCCGGGCGCAGCTTCTCCAGGACGGCGGTGGGCGACGGCTCGTCGAAGACGGCGACGGCGTCCACAAAGGACAAAGCGGCGAGGAGCCGGGCGCGGTCGCGGTCGTGGACCAGCGGCCGGCCGGGACCCTTGAGACCCCGCACCGACGCGTCGGAATTGAGGCAGACGACGAGTGCGTCGCCGAGGGCGCGGGCCTGCCGCAGCAGGCTCACGTGCCCGGGGTGCAGCAGGTCGAAGCAGCCGCCGGTGGCGATCAGCCGGCCGCCGGTTCCGCGGATCCGCTCGGCGAGGCCGAAGGCGTCGGTCGCCGGCTGCGGGTCGGGCACCGGGCCCTCGTCCGTGGACAGCGCGGTCGCACCGCCGGCGGCGACGAACCGGGCGGCCGCCTCGACCGCGGTCACCACGGCTTCGGTCGTGTCCGCGCCGCCGAGCAGGGCGGCGGCGGCCGCGGCGGCGAACCGGTCGCCCGCACCGCACGTGTCGGGCGCGGTGTGGCCCGGCAGCCGCGCCGCGGCGGGGATCGGGACGGTCGTTTCGCCGAGGCCGTCGGCCAGCACCGCACCGCGGGCCCCGGTGGTCACCGCGACCGCGTCGGCGTGCCAGTGGCCGCGCAGCAGCTTGGCGAGCTCGGCCGGCTCCTCGTGCCCGGCGAGCACCGCGCGCGCCTCGGCGAGGTTCGGGGTGACCAGCCGCGTGCCGGGCACCGGCTGGGCGCCGCGGGGGTGGGGGTCCCAGACCACCGGGATCCGCTCGGCCAGCTCGCGCAGCAGCCGCCGGACGTCCGGGTTGCGCGTCAGGCCGCGGCCGTAGTCGGCCACGAGGATCGCGCCGGCCTCGGCCAGGACGTCGTGCACCCGGGCGGGCAGCGGGTCGGCGGTCGCCGTGCCGTCGCCGGAATCCAGGCGCAGCAACGACTGCCCGCCCGCGCGGATCCGGGTCTTGCACACCGTGGTGCCGCCCAGCGGCAGCGGCAGCACGGTGACGTCCGGTTCCAGCAGGCCGGTGAGCGCGTGGCCGCCTTCGTCGTCGCCGAGCGGCGTGACCAGCACGACCTCGGCCGCCGAGCGCGCGGCCAGCAGCGCGGCCAGGCCGGCCCCGCCGGGGCGGCGGCGCCGGGCCGTCAGATCGACCACCGGCACCGGCGCCTCCGGGCACAGCCGCTCGGCGGTGCCTTCGAGGTCGACGTCCAGCAGCGTGTCGCCGAGGACGACCAGCGGCCTCACGCGGTCACTCCGAGCGCGTGGTCGAGGGCCGCGCACAGGCCGTGCACCAGCGCCAAGTGCATTTCCTGCACGGTCGCGACGGTCGGCGCTTCGACCGTCACCGCGTCGTCGCACAGGGCGGCGAGGGGGTTGGGGGCCGGCCCGGTCAGCGCCCACGTCGTCACGCCCAGTTCGTGCGCCGCCTTCGCGGCGGCGACGACGTTCTGGCTGCCACCGCTGGTGGACAGGCACACCAGGACGTCACCCGGCCGCCCGTGCGCGTGCACCTGGCGGGCGAAGACCTCGTGGTCGCCGTAGTCGTTGACGATCGCCGTGGTCGCGGACGTGTCCGCGTGCAGCGCGATGGCCGAGAGGGGACGGCGTTCGTGGCGGAACCGGCCGACGAGCTCGCCGGTCAGGTGCTGTGCCTCGGCCGCGCTGCCGCCGTTGCCGCAGGCGAGCAGCTTGCCGCCGGCCTCGAACACCCCGGCGAGGTGCCGGCCCCACGCGGTTATCTTGGGGGCGGATTCGCGGGCCCGGCCGGCGGCTTCGGCCAGCGCGGCGAGATGGTCTTCCATCACGGCACCTCCTTCTCCTCCGGCGACGCCGCGCCGGTTCGGGTGGGTCGGGGACGCCGGAGCACGAACGGCCCCAGCGCGAGCAGGTCGATCGGGGCCGAGCCGAAGCACTCCAGCGCGTCCCGGGGCGAGTCGACCATCGGGCGGCCCGCGGTGTTGAGACTGGTGTTGATCACGACCGGCAGGCCGGTCCGGCGCTCGAACCCGGCCAGCATCCGGGCCAGCACCGGGTTTTCGCGTTCTTCGACGGTCTGCACCCGGGCCGTGCCGTCCACGTGGGTGACGGCCGGGATGCGGTCGCGCCATTCTTCGGCGACGTCGTGCACGAACAGCATGTAGGGGCTGGGCAGCGGGCCGCGGGTGAAGATCTCGGCCGCCCGCTCGGCGCGCACCATCGGCGCCACCGGGCGGAACTGCTCGCGGCCCTTGACGTCGTTGAGCCGTTCCAGGTTCTCCTTGCGGCCCGGGTGGGCCAGCAGCGACCGGTGCCCGAGCGCCCGCGGGCCGAACTCGGCGCGGCCCTGGAACCAGGCGATCACCTCGTCGTTCGCCAGCGCTTCGGCGACGGTCTCGGCGAGGTCGTCCGGCCGTTCGTAGGGCAGCTTCGCCTTGATCAGGATCTCTTCGAGCTCTTCGTCGGTCCACCCGCGACCGAGGCCGGCGTCCCCCATGGGAGTCCCGCGTTCCCCGGCTTCGGCGGCCAGCTGCAGCGCGGCGCCGAGCGCGGTCCCCGCGTCCCCGGCGGCGGGCTGCACCCAGATCCGGTCGAACGGGCCTTCCGCGTGCAGCCGGCTGTTCGCGACGCAGTTGAGCGCGATCCCGCCCGCCATCGCCAGGTCGCGCTGGCCGGTGGCCTCGTGCAGCCAGTCCGTCAGCTCCAGCAGGATGTCTTCGAGGACTTTCTGGACACTCGCGGCCAGATCAGCGTGCCGCGACGTCAGCTCCTGGCCGGCTTCGCGGCGCGGGGCCAGCGAGGCCAGGTCGACGCCGGAGGCGTGGAAGCCGCCGTCGCCGGTGACGTGGACGTGCTCGCAGAGTTCGTCGAGGAACTCCGGCTTGCCGTAGGAGGCGAGCGCCATGACCTTGTACTCGTCGCTGGATCGCGCGAAGCCCAGGTGCTCGGTGAGGTCTTCGTAGAGCAGGCCGAGCGAGTGCGGCAGCTTCTGCGCCGCCAGTTCCTTGAACCGCCCGTCGCGGTACTCGCCGGCCAAATAGGACGTGCTCTCGCCGCGGCCGTCGGCGACGAGCACGGCGCAGTCACCGAACGGCGCGGCGAGCGCGGCCGACGCGGCGTGCGCGACGTGGTGCCGGACGAACTTGACGATGCCCGGGTCGAGCCCGGGCAGCGCGGACTTCAGGAACAGCGGCGCCCGCTTCGCGAACTCCGTCCGCAGCTCCTCGCCGCTCGGGTCGTGCCCGGCCAGGCCCGGCTCCACGAGTGCGGGGTCGTAGGAGTATCCGACGGCGTCGAGGTCCTTCGCGGAGAACCCCGCCTGGGCCAGGCACCAGGCGGCGGCCTGGGCGGGCTGTTCCCACGTGGAGAACGGCACCGCCTGCTTGCCGTGCTTGCGGCGGCTGAACCGCTCTTCCTCCGCCGCGGCGACGATCTCCCCGTCCACCACCAGCGCGGCGGCCGGGTCGTGGAAGACGGCATTGATCCCGAGTATGCGCATCGACCTGCCTCTGGCGTTCCGGTGCGGACTCGTGGGGCCCGCTCTCGCCTATAGCGCTACCCGGCGAAGTCGTTGATAAACGATGGCGCGCATAAGCCCTGGGCGTCGCTACTCAGCGCGACGGCGCCCGGCGGAACCACGCCGCAGTGCGACGGAGGCCGTCGTCGGAGTCGATCTTCGGTTCCCAGCCGAGGACGTCCCGCGCGAGGGAGATGTCGGGGCACCGCCGCTGCGGGTCGTCGACGACGGCGTCGACGTATTCGATCGGGGAGCCGGACCCGGTGATGTCCTTGATGCGTTCCGCCACTTGGCGGACGGTCAGTTCGCCCGGGTTGCCGATGTTGACCGGCCCCGGGTGGTCCGCCCGCGCGAGGGCCAGCAGGCCGCGGACGGTGTCCTCGACGTAGCAGATGGACCGGGTCTGTTCGCCGGTGCCGGTGACCGTGATGGGGTCGTTCTTGAGCGCCTGGCCGAGGAACGCCGGGATCATCCGGCCGTCGTGGGGGCGCATGCCGGGGCCGTAGGTGTTGAAGATCCGCGCGATCGCCGTGTCGACGCCGTATTCGCGGCGGTAGGCCGACGTCAGCGCTTCGGCGTAGCGCTTGGCTTCGTCGTAGACGCTGCGCGGGCCGGTCGGGTTGACGTTGCCCCAATACCCTTCGCGCTGCGGGTGTTCCAGGGGATCGCCGTACACCTCGCTGGTCGAAGCGAGCACGAACCGGGCGCCGTCGCGGCGGGCCAGCTCGAGCGCGTTCTCGGTGCCGCGCGAGCCCGCGCGCAGGGTTTCCAGCGGCAGGGCCAGGTAGTCGCGGGGCGACGCGGCCGAAGCCAGGTGGAAGACGACGTCGGCTTCGCAGCTCAGCGGCATCGGCTGCGTGACGTCGTGCCGCACGAACCGGAACCCCTCGTGGCGGCGCAGGTGGTCCAGGCTGTCCGCCGACGATGTCGCGAGGTTGTCGACGGCGACGACTTCGATGTCCTCTTCGAGCAGCAGCTCGCACAGGTGCGCGCCGACGAAGCCGGCACCCCCGGTCACCACCGCACGCCCGAACCGCCTGGTCACTCCCGGATCCGTCATGCCGTGGCGGCTACCCGGCCCCGGCGGCCGCAAAACCGTGTAAGGCGGTGGAGAGCGGGTAAACGCCCGAACCATGCGAGTTCTGCTCACCGGTTGGGCCAGTTTTCTGCACGGCGAAGCCACCGCGGGGGACGTCCTCAGCCTGCGCGCGGCCGGGAACGCGCTGGCGGAGGCGGGGATCGACCACCGGGTCGCGTGGAGCCCCGGCTTCCGGCCCGGCACCCTGCACCTGCCCGACGCGCCACCCGAGGACTACACGCACGTGGTGTTCGCCTGCGGCCCGGTGCACGGGCCGCAGGTGCGTTCGCTGCACGAGCGCTATGCCTCCTGCCGCCGGATCGCGGTCGGCGTGTCCGTGCCCGATGCCGAAGACCCGGCGGTCACCGGGTTCCACCGGGTCATTGCGCGCGACGACGGCGTCACCGCCGAGCTCGACCTGGCACTGGGCGCGCCGGTGTCGCCCACGCCGGTGCTCGGCGTGATCCTGGCGCCGCACCAGCCGGAATACGGCGGCGCGGGGCGCCACGGCGACGTCCACGAGGCACTGACCGGCTGGCTCGCCGGCCTGGACTGCGCCCGCGTGCCGCTGGACACCCGGCTCGCGCACGCGGACTGGGAGCGGTGCGCCACCCCGGACCAGTTCGCCGCACTGGTGTCCAAAATGGACGCCGTGGTGACGACCCGGCTGCACGGGCTGGTCTTCGGGCTCAAGGCCGGGGTGCCGGTGCTCGCCGTCGACCCGGTGGCCGGCGGCGGGAAGGTGACCGCGCAGGGGAAGGCGCTGGACTGGCCGGTGGTGGCGGCCGAGGACGCCGGCGACACCGCGCTGCTCGACGCCCGCCTGGAGTGGTGCCTGCCGGCCCCGGTGCGGCCGCCCGCGCACCCGGCGTCCCTGGCCGCGCTGGTGGACGAGCTGGTGGGATCGCGATGAGCGCGCGCACGACCGTCGTCATCGCCACCCGCAACCGCGCCACCGAGCTGGCGCGCACCCTCGGCCGGTTGTCCTCCTTGGACCCCCGGCCGCCGGTCATCGTGCTGGACAACGCTTCCGAGGACGACACGGCCGACGTCGCCGGACGGCACGAGAACGTGCGCGTGATCCGGCTGCCCCAGAACCTCGGCGCCGCCGCGCGCACCCTCGGCGTCATCGCGGCCGACACGCCGTACATCGCCTTCAGCGACGACGACTCGTGGTGGGCGCCGGACGCGCTGGCCGAAGCCGAGCGGATCTTCGACGAGCACCCGCGCACCGGCCTGCTCGCCGCGCGCACCCTCGTCGGCCCGGAATGCCGGGACGACCCGGTGACGCCCGAAATGGAGCGCAGCCCGCTGGGCCACCCGGCCGGCGCTCCCGGGCCCCTGGTGCTCGGCTTCCTCGCCTGCTCCGCGATCGTGCGCCGCACGGCGTACCTGCAGGTGGGCGGGTTCAGCCCGCTGCTGCACTTCGGGGCCGAGGAGCAGCTGCTCGCCTACGACCTGGCCGCCCGCGGCTGGGAGGTCTGCTACGTCGGGCGCCTGCGCGCCCACCACCACCCGTCCCGGTCGCGGCCGCCGTCGTCGTGGCGCCGCCGGGCCGAACTGCGCAACCGGCTGCTCATCGCCCTGCTGCGCCGCCCACCGCGGGTCTGCCGCCGCGAGGTGGCGCGGACGCTGGTGCGGGCCCCCGGCGCCGTCCTCGGTGCGGTGCCGCGGCTGCCGCGCGCGCTGAGCTCGCGGCGCGTGCTGCCCGCCCACGTCGAACACCAGGCCCGGACTCTGGAAAGGACCGCCGAATGGCGCGAATCTCGGTCGTGATCATCACCTGCAACCGCCGCGAGCAGTTGCGCGAGACGCTGGCGCACATGACGTCCCTGCCGGACGCCGCGCCGGTCTTCGTCGCGGACAACGGATCCGCGGACGGCACGGCCGGCATGGTCGCCCGCGAATTCCCCGGCGTCCGCCTGTTCCCGCTGGCGGAGAACCTCGGCGCGGTGGGGCGCAACATCGCCGTCGAGGAGGTGACGACGCCGTACGTGGCCTTCTGCGACGACGACACGACGTGGCAACCCGGCGCCCTGACCCGGGCCGCCGACCTGCTGGACGCGTATCCGGGGCTCGGCTCGGTGACCGGGCGCTGCCTGGTCGAGCCCGGCCTGGCCGAGGACCCGATCACCCCGGAGCTGCGCGAGTCGCCGGTGCCGGGGCCGGACTGGCTGCCGGGGCCGGCGCTGCTCGGCATCATGGCGGGCCTGACGGCGGTGCGCGTCAGCGCGTTCCGCGAGGTCGGCGGCTTCTCGACGCGGATGTGGCTCGGCGGCGAGGAGGAGCTGTTCGCCCTGGACCTGGCCGCGCGGGGCTGGTGGATGTGCTGGGCCGAGGACGTCGTGATCCACCACGCGCCCTCGAAGCTGCGCGACCCGCGCCACCGCCGCCGCCTCGGCATCCGCAACACGCTGTGGACGCTCCTGCTGCGCCGCCCCTGGCCGGCGGTGTTCCGCCGCGGCCGTGACGTGCTGCGGTCCGCGCCGGCGGACTTGGCCACGGCGGCGGCGCTGCTGGACGTGGCCCGCGGCCTCCCGTCGGTGCTGCGGGACCGCCGGGTGGTCCCGCACCACGTCGAACACGGCCTGCGCCTGCTGGAAGCACCCCAGCGTGAGTCGAAGGCCCGCCGCTACGTGGGCTGAGCGCATGTCGTGAATGACTCATTCCTGACGTCTGACGTCAGGAATGAGTCCTTGGGTTTTAACGTGTGGTGGTCTTCTTGCCTTGTCGGCTGTTTTTGCGGTGGGTGGGGTAGCGGGTTCGGGGTGGTCGGGT
>NZ_JBEZYY010000009.1:112710-396275 GCF_040638975.1 Amycolatopsis sp. NPDC024027 | reverse complement strand
AATTAATGCTCTCAAAGGAACCTCATACGAGGTTCAATACATAAGCTCTACTGGCTTAGTTCACTAGCACACTGTTGAGTTCTCAAGCAACACACCCCGAGTACACCGCGATCAAGCGGCCCGCTCGAAGCGAGTCATTCCTAGCAGTTTTTGGTGGGACACCCACTCAATCGCGATCCGCGAGAGCTTGGTTCGTGTCCCGGTGGCCACCCGGTTTCCCTGGCGACTTGGAGAACTTTACATGCCCCGAAAGGGCCCGAAACAGGGGGGTCCCTTAACAAGATCAGCGCAGGTCAGACCCCATGACGGAGCCCGTCCGAGGCTCAGTCTGCCCCGAACCGGCCGGGAGCGCCACCGAAAGAACATTGCTCCGACTACATTGCGCCGTATTGCTCCGCAGCAAAGCTCCGCTTAGCGTCGGCCGCATGAGACTCGCGCACGACGACCTCGGCCCGAAGAACGGGCGACCGGTCCTCCTCGTCCACGGCCACCCCTTCGACCGCTCGATGTGGCGGTCCCAGGCCGAGCGCCTGGCGAGCCGCGGCTACCGCGTCGTGACCCCCGACCTCCGCGGCTACGGCGAGTCCCCCACCGAAGACACGAAGACGGGTCTCGACGTCTTCGCCCGCGATCTCGTCGACCTGGCCGACCACCTGGAGCTGGACCGGTTCGTCCTCGGCGGCCTCTCCATGGGCGGCCAGATCGTCATGCAACTGGTCGAAGACCACCCCGGCCGGGCGAGTGCCCTCGTCCTGGCCGACACCTTCGCCGGCCTCGACACCCCCGAGGCCAAGCAGGCCCGCTACGACACCGCCGACCGGATCACCGCGGAAGGCATGGAGCGCTACGCCGAGGAGCTCCTCCCCAAGATGATCTCGAAGCAGACCCGGGCGAACAGGCCGGACGTCGAAAGCCACGTCCGCACGATGATGCGCAACGCCCCGCAGGAGGGAGCCGCGGCCGCGCTCAGGGGACGCGCCGAGCGCCCCGACTACACGCCGGGACTGAGCGACATCGCCGTCCCCACGCTGGTCGTCGTCGGCAGCGAGGACGAGTTCACCCCGGTGGCCGACGCCGAGCTCATCCACCGGAAGACGAAGGCTTCCACCCTGGTGGTGGTCGAGGGCGCCGGCCACCTGCCTAACCTGGAGCGCGAGACCGAGTTCGACGAGGCACTCAGCACCTTCCTGAACGACAGCGGAGTTCACCCATGACCCAGCAGACCGTGTTCGTGACCGGCGCGAGCGCCGGCTTCGGTGCCGCCATCGCGCGCCGGTTCGCCGCCGAGGGCGCCCGCGTGATCGCCGTCGCCCGCAGCGCCGGCAAGCTCGAGGAGCTGGCCGGCGAGCTCGGCGACGCCGTTCTCCCGGTCACCCTCGACGTCAGCGACCCCGAGGCCGTCAAGGACGTCGTGACCAACCTCCCCGCGGACTGGCAGCAGGTGGACGTCCTGGTCAACAACGCCGGCCTGGCCAAGGGCCTCGAGCCCGCCCACAAGGCCGACCTCCAGGACTGGGACGAGATGATCGCGACCAACGTCCGCGGCCTCACGCACGTCACGCGCGCGCTGCTGCCGGGCATGGTCGAGCGCGGCCGCGGGCACGTGATCAACATCGGCTCGATCGCCGGCACCTACCCCTACCCCGGCGGCAACGTCTACGGCGCGACCAAGGCGTTCGTCCACCAGTTCAGCCTCAACCTGCGCAGCGACCTGCACGGCACCGGCGTGCGCGTCACCAACATCGAGCCCGGCATGGTCGGCGGCACGGACTTCTCGAAGGTCCGCTTCGACGGCGACCAGGCCAAGGCCGACAAGGTGTACGAAGGCACCACCCCGCTGACCGCCGACGACGTCGCCGAGTCCGTCCACTGGGCCGCGAGCCAGCCCCGGCACGTGAACATCAACGTCATCGAGCTGATGCCGGTGGTCCAGAGCTTCTCGGCGCTGCAGATCTACCGGGAGTCCTGAAAGAGGGAGAACAACGCCTGCTGACCCGGGTCCAGCTCGGTCAGCAGGCGTTTCGCCCGCGGCCGCCCGCCGGTCGACGGGTACCGCAGCACCAGCTCGCCGACGCCCGCGAGCTGGTCCAGCAGCTCCCGCACCGACAGGTTCATCCCCGCCCGGTCGGCCTCGCGCCGCATCAGGTGGGTGACGGTCGCGGCGAGCATCGACACCAGGCCGTGCGCCGCGATGCGCTGCCGCGTCCACTCCCAGCGCGGGGTCGGGCCGGTGACGGCGGGTCCGGTCAGCCAGCGGAACGTCGATTCGAGGTGCGTGCGGGCCCGGTAGGCGGTGACCACGTCGCCGATGGGCCAGTCCTGGTCGGTGACCAGCACCTGCTTGCCGAAGAACTCGTCGTCCAGCCGGGCCAGCGCGGCGGAGTCGATCCGGCGCTCCACCCGGATCTCGCCGGGCCGGTTCCCGCTCAGGACGGCGGTGAGCACGCGCTCGATGCGGCGGCCGCGGGTCACGCGGCCGATCTCGGCGTGGACCTGGGCCCGGTCGCCGCGGTGGGTGCCCGCCGCCAGGGCCTCCGCGAGCCCGTCGAGCTCGCGGGTCGCGGTGGCCAGCTCGTCGGCGAACGCGCGGGACTGCGCCGCGTGCAGCGTCGCCGAGTGGGTCAGGATCACCCGCCGCCGGACGCCGTCGACGACCGCGTGCGTGTCGAGCGCCGTGAGCCCGGCGAACCGCTCGGGATCGACGCGCTTGCGTGCCGACGCGGGCTGGGTCAGCAGCTCCGGGTGGTCGGTCAGCGGCAGTGACCCGACGAAGCCGCTGCGCGAGCCCAGGTCCAGCTGGGCCGCCTGACCTGCGTGGAAGACCAGCGTGGCCGGGCCCAGCCCTTCCATGACCGAGGCGAACGTCGGCGCCGTGCCGTCGTCGCGCCGGTACAGCCGGGACGCCAGGGGGATCGCGCCGTCGCGGGTCACCCGCAGGCCCGCTCCGGCGAGCACGCCCCGGCAGGCCGACGGCAGCGTGCAGTCCGCCGGGGCGAAGGCGGCGAACTGCGGGACGTCGACGGCGAGCGCCGCGTGGTCGTCGAGCACCGCCAGCACGGCGGCGGCGACGGCTTCTTCGATGCCCGCGATGCGTTCGGGGGTCAGCCGTTCCAGAGCCCGCCACAGGCCATCCACTGTGGACAGCCGGGGCCGGACGAGGTCCGCGGCCGCGCTCGTCTCCCACCACGAGCCGATCGGCGTCTCCGGAGCGGTCGCGCGGTGCAGCACCGCGACGGCGAGGGTGAGCCCCAGCGAAGGCTTCGCGCGCACGACGTCGTCGACGCGGGCGACGAAGTCCAGCCGGGCCAGCGTCGCCCACACCGCGGCGACGTCGCCGTACGTCCGGTACGACGCCGAGGCGGGTTCGCCGCCCGGGACGGCGCGCGCGATCTCATCGGCCGTGCCGAGGTAACGCTGGGTCACCACCCGCGGCTTGCCGTCCACGCGGGCGGACTCCGCGAGGTAGTAGTAGGTCCGTCCGCCGATCTTCTTGCCGACCACCGATGCCACCCTTTAGGTAATACACGCCCGGGGGCTGATCGACAACCACGCGAACCCGCTGACCAGCGACGACGATCACCCCCACCACGGAGCCACCAGAGGTGCGGAACACACACTGGCTGGTCCCGCGAGGACGGTCCTAGCGTGGGTGGAATGGGACCCGAACCCGACGCCACCGCCCCGACCGCCTCCGCGATGCGCCGCGCGCTCGCCCGGGCGCGTGACGGGAAGACACTCGACGTAGCCGAAGCGAGCGTCTTGCTGCACGCTCGCGGTGACGACCTCACCCAGCTGTCCGAGTACGCCTCGCGCATCCGCGACGCGGGCCTGGCCGAGGCCGGGCGCGCCGGCGTCATCACCTACAGCAAGAAGGTGTTCATCCCGCTGACCCGGCTCTGCCGCGACCGCTGCGGCTACTGCACGTTCGTCACCGTGCCCGGCCGGCTCGAATCGCCGTTCCTGTCCCCCGACGAGGTGCTCGACATCGCCCGCAAGGGTGCCGAGATGGGCTGCAAGGAAGCCCTCTTCACGCTCGGCGACCGGCCCGAGGACCGCTGGACGGCCGCCCGCGAGTGGCTGGACGCGCACGGCTACGACGACACGCTCTCCTACGTCCGCGCGATGGCGATCCGGGTGCTGGAGGAGACCGGCCTGCTGCCGCACCTCAACCCCGGCGTGCTGACCTGGCAGGACTTCCAACGGCTCAAGCCGGTCGCGCCGTCGATGGGCATGATGCTCGAGACCACCGCGACCCGGCTGTGGAGCGAGAAGGGCGGCCCGCACTACGGGTCCCCCGACAAGGACCCCGCGGTCAGGCTCCGGGTGCTCGAGGACGCCGGGCGCAGCAGCGTCCCGTTCACCACCGGGGTGCTGATCGGCATCGGCGAGACGTTCGAGGAGCGCGCGGACGCGCTGTTCGAGATCCGCAAGGTCGCCAAGACCTACGGCGGTATCCAGGAAGTCATCGTGCAGAACTTCCGGGCCAAGCCGGACACGAAGATGCGCGCGACCCCGGACGCCGACCTCGAAGAGCTCGCCGCGAACATCGCCGTCGCGCGGCTCGTGCTCGGTCCGAAGATGCGCATCCAGGCGCCGCCGAACCTGATCGGCAACCAGTACGACCTGATGATCCGCGCCGGCATCGACGACTGGGGCGGCGTCTCGCCGCTGACCCCGGACCACGTCAACCCGGAACGCGCCTGGCCGCAGATCGACGAGCTCGCGCGCCGCACCGAGAAGGCCGGGTTCGAGCTCAAGGAGCGGCTCACCATCTACCCGGAGTACGTCAAGGCCGGCGAGCCGTGGCTGGACCCGCGGATCACGCGGCACGTCGCCGCGCTCGTCGACTACGACACCGGGATGGCCCGCGAAGACGCGCTGCCGGTCGGCATCCCGTGGCAGGAGCCGGACGGCGGCTGGCAGGAGTCCGGCCGCACCGACCTGCACACCGAGATCGACACCAGCGGCCGCACCGAGGACCGCCGCAGCGACTTCGACTCCGTGTACGGGGACTGGAAGGAGATCGGCGACCGGATCAAGACCGGACCGCAGAAGTTCGATTCGACCGTCCTGGAAGCCCTGCGCAGCGCGGAAAAAGACCCCGCCGGGCTCTCCGACGACGCCGCGCTGGCCCTCCTGTCCGCCGAGGGCAAGGAGCTGGACGCGTTCACGAAGCTCGCCGACGACCTGCGGCGCGAGACGGTCGGCGACGACGTCACCTTCGTCGTCACGCGGAACATCAACTTCACGAACGTCTGTTACACGGGTTGCCGTTTCTGCGCCTTCGCACAGCGTCGCACCGACGCCGACGCGTACACGCTCTCGCTGGAGCAGGTCGGCGACCGCGTCGACGAGGCGTGGGCCGCGGGCGCGACCGAGATCTGCATGCAGGGCGGCATCCACCCCGACCTGCCGGGCACCGCGTACTTCGACCTCGCGGCCGAGGTCAAGCGCCGTCAGCCGGAGATCCACCTGCACTCCTACAGCCCGATGGAGGTCGTGAACGGCGCTTCGCGGACCAACCTGTCGCTGAAGGACTGGCTGATCAAGGCCAAGGAAGCCGGCGTCGACTCGCTGCCGGGCACGGCCGCGGAGATCCTCGACGACGACGTCCGCTGGGTGCTCACCAAGGGCAAGCTGCCGACGTCGGAGTGGATCAAGGTGGTGACGACGGCGCACGAGGTCGGCCTGCCGACGACGTCCACGATGATGTACGGCCACGTCGACACGCCCGCGCACTGGGTCGCGCACCTCAAGCTGCTCGCGCGGCTGCAGCGCGAAGGCCTGGAGAAGCACGGGCGACGCGGGTTCACCGAGTTCGTGCTGCTGCCGTTCATCCACCAGAGCTCGCCGATCTACCTGGCCGGCCTGGCCCGCCCGGGCGCAACGCAGAACGAGAACCGGGCGGTACACGCCCTGTCCCGGCTGCTGCTGCACGGCATGATCGACAACATCCAGAGCTCCTGGGTGAAGCTCGGCACCGAGGGCAGCCGGGCGGTGCTGCAGGGCGGCGTCAACGACATCGGCGGCACGCTGATGGAGGAGACGATCAGCCGGATGGCGGGCGCGTCGCACGGGTCGTACAAGACGATCAGCGACATGCGCGCGATGGTCGAGCCGCTGGGCCGGCCGCTGGTCCAGCGCACCACGGGCTACGGACGGCCGTCGGCCGAACGGCTCGCCGCGGCGGAAGCTTCGGACGGCGTCGCCACGCAGGTGCGCAAGCCGCTCCTGCCGCTGCTGACGCCGTGAGGTGATGCAGTGAATGACTCATTCCTGTCGTCTGACGAGAGGAATGAGTCATTCACTGCGTCCGCTACTCTTGCGCCGCATGGGGGTTTCTCGTTTCGCGCCGCTGATCGTTCTCGCACTTCTCGCAGGGTGCAGCACACCGCCGCCACCGCCCGCGCCGGTGCCCACGACGACACCGAGCCCGACGTACGGGCCGCCGCCGTCGAGCGGGCTGTCCCTTTCGGTCGGTCAGGTCGAAGCCGGGCTCGGGCACCGCGCCAGCGTGCTGACCCTGACCAACCGGGACTCCGCGCCGCGCAAGGTCACCGGCTACCCGGACCTGAAGATCCTGGCGGGCGACGGTGCGCCGCTCGACGTCCAGGTCCTGCACGAGACTTCCTACTTCGCGCCCGATCCGGGCCCGCAGGACCTGACTCTCCAGCCGGGCGAGAAGGCGCTGTCGGTGCTCGCCTGGTCGGCGACCGTCACCAGCGGCGACAAGCACACCGGCGCCGCGATCTCGGTGGTTCCCGTGCCGGGCGAACCCGCGCAGAAGCAGCCCCTGGAGACCGACCTCGGCACCACCGACACCGTCAAGCTCAGCGCGTGGGCCAGCCGGATCGGCAACTGACGACCGTGTGTCACCGCTCACAAACCGACGGTTGACCAGCGGCCTTTTGTGCTAACTCTGTTCCTTCACCGCCGGAAGGGACCTCGACGATGAGCACCTCCGTAGCGCCACTGGAAATGGTCGACACCGACCGCTACCCGCTCACCGATCCGGGCCGCCCCGCGTGGCGGGAGACGGTCGGCCGCACCCGTGCCGAGCTGGCCGAAGCCGGCTGCAGCGTGCTCGCCGACTTCATCCGCCCCGAGCTGCACGACCTGTTGCGCGCAGAGTGCGCCGCGCTCGAACCGCACGCCTACACGAAGATCGAAAAGGTCAACGCCTACAACACCGCGATCGACGAGCCGCTGCCCGAAGGCCACCCCGGCCGGACGATCATGGAACGCGGCAACGCCTTCGTCGCGCGCGACCGCATCCCGCCGTCGTCGATCATCGGCCGGCTCTACACCAGCCCGTTGTTCCGGCGGTTCGTCGCGGACTGCTTCGGGCTGCCGGAGCTGCACGAGCTGGCCGACCCGCTGTCCGGGCTGACGCTCAACGTGATCGCGCCCGGCCGCGCGCACCCGTGGCACTTCGACACGAACACCCACACCGTCAGCATGCTGACGCAGGCGGCGGACGACGGCGGGACCTTCGAGTACTGCCCCGGCATCCGGTCCGCCGCGGACGAGAACTTCCCCGCCGTGCGCTCGGTGCTGGGCGGCGACACCCGGCCGGTCCGGCGGCTCGCTCTCCGACCGGGCGATCTCCAGCTCTTCAAGGGCCGCTTCGCGTTGCACCGGGTCAGTACGGTGAAGGGCGGGATCGCGCGGCACTCCGCGATCTTCGCCTACAGCGAGCGCCCGGGGGTGATCGGCAGCGCGGAGCGGACCCGGCAGCTGTTCGGCCGCGTCCTGCCCGCCCACCTCGCGGAGCGCGCCACCCGCGGCGACGAACTGCTCGACTAGTCCATCCATGCCCCCACCGCCGCCCTCAACGGACAGCGGAGCTGCGACTAGATCAGGAGCCTGGCCTGTGCCTTTCGACTCGACCGGCAAGATCTCGTTCGACCACATCTACACCGCGCCCGACCCGAGGCCGTTCTTCGGCACGCTGCGCCGCGTCGGCTACGAAATCCCGCAGCTGGCGAAGCCGTACTTCGCACGGCTGATCGCCGAGCACCCCGCCGAGCGGCCGACCGTTCTCGACGTCGGCTGCTCGTACGGCGTCAACGCGGCCTTGCAGCGCTGCGAAGCGACGATGGACGATCTCTACGCCCACTACACGGATCCGGCGGTGCGCGCGCTGGACCACGCGGCGCTGGTCGAGACGGACCGGAAGCGCGTCCGAAGTGGCAACCCGCGGTTTTACGGCCTCGACAGCTCGGCCCCGGCCCTCGAGTACGCGCTTTCCGCCGGCTTCCTCGACGAAGCGATCCACGCGGACCTCGAACGCGACGACCCGGACGGCACCCAGCAAAAGTTACTGGACGACGTCGACCTCGTGATCTCGACCGGCTGCGTCGGGTATGTCACCGAGAAGACCCTCAACCGGGTCGCCCGCGGCGCGCGGCCGTGGATGGCGCACTTCGTGCTGCGGATGTTCTCCTACGAGCCGATCGCCGAAAGCCTGGCCGAGCTGGGATACGAGACGACGAGCGTCGAAGGCGTCTTCCGGCAGCGGCAGTTCGCCTCCGCCGAAGAGCAGACTCAGATCCTGGACACGCTGAGCGCGGCCGGGGTCGACCCCACCGGACTGGAGTCCGACGGGTGGCTCTACGCCCAGCTGTATGTTTCCCGTCCTGCAGGCTTGCCTCAACTCGAACTTCCCAACCTGTGACATTCGGGGCTTCGCCCCGAGCCGGGGGCTCCGCCACCCGGCCCCCCGAACCGACTCAGAAGGATGACCGTGAGCAGTCCGGAATGGTCCACCCGCACCTTCGGCAACGAGGACCGGCTCCCCCGCGTCCCCGTCCCCACCCTGGAAGACAGCGGCCGCCGCTTCCTCGAGTGGTGTGCTCCGCTGCTGACGCCGGAGGAGCTGGCGGAGACCGAAGCGGCGGTCGCGGAGTTCCTGGCGGGTCCCGGGCCGGCGCTGCAGGCCCGGCTCGAGGAATACGACCGCTCGCCCGGCGTGCGCAGCTGGCTCGACACGTTCTGGCCGTACCGCTACCTCGGCCGCCGCGACCGGATCGCGCTCAACGCCAATTTCTTCTTCCTGTTCCAGGATTCCCCGCTCGGCCAGGTGGAGCGCGCGGCCGAGCTGACCGCGTCCGCGGTGGACTACAAGGTCAAGCTCGACGGCCAGCTGGTGCCACCGGTGCTCCTGCGCGGCACGCCGCAGTCGATGGTGCAGCACCAGTACCTGTTCTCGGCGACGCGGATCCCGGGCGAGCTGCTCGACACCTCACGCACGCGGTTCCCGTCGCCCGAGCGGCACATCGTCGTGTTCGTGAAGGGCACGCCGTTCCGGATGGACGTCCTCGCCGAAGACGGCCGGCCCTACTCGCCGGCGCAGCTGGCCGACGGCCTGCGCGCGATCCTCAAGGACGACCACGTCGCCGACGTCCCGGCCGGCCCCCTCACGACGAAGGCGCGCGCGGAGTGGGCCGCTTCGCGGGCCGCGCTGCTCGAAGCGGGCAACGCCGACGCGCTGGAAACCATCGAGACCGCGTTGTTCTGCCTGTGCCTGGACGACTTCACGCCGGCGGACGCCCTCGAAGCGGGCGACCGGCTGCTCTACGGCGACAACCGCTGGTACGACAAGGCCGTGTCGCTGATCGTGTTCGAGGACGGCACCGCGGGGATCAACGTCGAGCACTGCGAACTCGACGGCACGACGATCCTCGGCTTCACCGACGCGCTGTTGAGCGGTTCGCGCGAGGAGCGCGAACCGGCGGACGGCGTCCCCGGCTACGAGGTCGTCGAGTTCGCGCTGGCCGACGCCCTCCGCGAAGACGCCCGCGCCGCCCGGGAAGCTTTCAAGGCCTATGCGGACGCGACGGCGACGGCGACCGTGTCGTTCGACTTCGGGGCGAACCGGGCGAAGGAGCTGGGGATGTCCCCGGACGCCTTCGCGCAGATGGCGTACCAGCTGGCCCACCGCCGCGCGAAGGGCCTGACCGGCGCGACCTACGAGTCGATCGCGACCCGGCAGTTCCAGAACGGCCGGACCGAGGCCATGCGGGTCGTCACGCCCGAGGTCGTGCGCTTCGCCGACGTCCTGACCTCCGACGCCTCCGCGGAGGAAAAGCGCGAAGCGTTCCGGGCCGCGGCGGCGAAGCACGTTGCCCGCGCGAAGGAGTGCCAGGCCGGGGACGCACCGGAACAGCACCTGTGGGAGCTGCAGCTGATCGGCAAACGCGGTGGCGACACCGAAACCCCGGCCCTCTACACCTCGCCGGGCTGGCTGAAGATGCGCGACGACTACCTGAGCACCAGCTCGGCGCCGTCGGTCCACATCCAGTACTTCGGCTTCGGCTCGACCAGCCCGCAGTGCATCGGCATCGCCTACGTGCTGCTGCCGGACCGCTGGAACATCTACCTGAGCACGCCGAAGCACGTCTCGGCGGAGATGGACCGCTTCGCCGGAGAACTCACGAAGGCGGTCGCCGAGCTGCAGGAACTACTGGCCCAGTAGGCGCCGCAACCAGGTCAGCCGGGCGGCGACGGCCGCCCGGCTGAGCGCCGCTTCGGGCACCATGGCGTCGAAGCCGTGGAAGCCGCCCGGCCAGACGTGCAGTTCGGCGTCGCCGCCCGCCTGCCAGATCCGGCTCGCGTAGGCGACGACCTCGTCGCGGAACGTCTCGGCCGTGCCGACGTCCAGGAACGCCGGCGGCAGGCCGGAAAGGTCCTCGGCGCGGGCCGGTGCCGCGTAGGCCGGGACGTCACGGCGGTCACCCAGGTACGCCGTCCAGCCGACCTGGTTCGCCGTCCGGTCCCACAGGCCGCGGCCGTCGAGGTCGACGGCCGACGCCGAGTCGTTGCGGTCGTCGAGCATCGGGCAGATCAGCAGCTGCCCGATCGGGAGCGGGCCGCCGCGGTCGCGGGCCAGCAGGGTCGTCGCCGCGGCCAGGCCGCCGCCCGCGCTGATGCCGCCGATGACCGGTATGCCCAGGTTCTCGGCCGTCCACAGCAGACCGGCGTAGCAGTCCTCGACGGCCGCCGGGTACGGGTGTTCCGGCGCCAGCCGGTACCCGGGCGAGACGATGGCGAGGCCGAGTTCCCCGGCCCAGCCCAGCAGGTTGGGGACGTCCGGTCCGAGGTGGCTGCCGACGATCAGCCCGCCGCCGTGCACGTGGTACAGGACGCCGGCCGGGGCCCGGTCCGCCGGCGTGACGACCAGCAGCGGCACATCACCGGCGCGCTCCTCGCGGAAGGTGACCCCGGGGTGCGCGGCCGCCAGCTCCGCGACGGTCCGGAAGTCGGCCGCGACGAGTTCGCGCCGCGCGGGGATGTCGTCGAGCGTCACCAGCGGGGTCCGGCCGGCGCGCAGCTCGTCGACGGCCGCGGCCAGCTCGGGGTCGAACGGCGGCGGGGTCACGCCGTGGGGTCCGAGACGACGAGGACGAGTGAGCCCTCGAACGCCGGCTGCTCGCGGAGCTTGCCGTACCGGCGTTCCCACGTGCCGTCGTCGAGGTCGTGCCGCAGTTCCGCGGCGAAGCGGTGGTGCACGCGATCGTCGACGAAGCTCCACGCCGAGCACGACAGCCGTGCGCCCGGGTCGAGGAGGCGTTCGGGGCGGGCGTAGTAGGCCTCGTTGAAGCCGTCGGTGCAGTCGATCGGGATGGGCACGCCGACCACCGAGGTGTGCCCGCCGAGGCCGTCGGCGATGTCGTCGACCGACGGGTAGCGCCCGGCCTCGGTTTCGATCACTTCGGGCGCGTAGTCGAGCAGCCAGAAGCGGCGCAGCAGCTCCGGGTCGCAGGTGAGGATGGCGATCGGGCCGCGCGTGACGCGGCGCAGCTCCTTGAGGCCGGCCCACAGGTCGTTCCACTGGTGCACGCTGAACGTGCTCATCGCGCCCTCGAACGCCCGGTCCGGGAACGGCAGCTTCTCGGCGACGGCGTCGACCGCCGGCGGCAGGCCCGCCGGGCGCTGCGCCCGCATCGAGGCGGACGGCTCGACAGCGGTCACTTCGCGGTCTTCCGGTTCGTACGCGCCGGCGCCCGCGCCGACGTTCAGCACGGTTCGCGCGTCACCCAGTGCGTCGACGATGTACTGGCCGATCCGGGGATCCGGCTTGCGGTAGTCGGTGTAGACCCCGCCGATGGCGCCGTAGTCGGCGTCCCCGGCGCTCCCGTCCGCACGTCGCTGGCTCATGTCCAGAAACTAGCAGCGGAACGCGGCTGCCCGGTCGTTGCTCCGCGGGGTGTAAGCGGACGTCGGGCATCCGGCGCAGCCGTCAATTTCTGTCGCAAACTTGCGTAAGTTCGTCCGACTATTGCGATTTCTTGTCCGGGATTCGTATGATCCCGGTCACAGAGGTCCCCACCTGCTGCGGAAAGGCCAGTGCCGCCCATGACTCCCAGCTCTGTGTTCAGTGCGCCCAAGTTCAGGTTCGGCGCCCTCGCCGCGGCCGTGATCGCCGCCGCCGGGCTCACCATCGCCGCCGTTCCGGCGGGAACCGCCGCGCTCGCCGCCGGCCGCGGCGCGACGGTTCCCTTCCTGGAGCAGGAAGCGGAAACCGCCGCGACGAACGGTCAGGTCATCGGCCCGAACCGCGCCGCGGGCACCCTCGCCGGCGAAGCTTCCGGCCGGAAGGCGGTGACGCTGTCCGGCCAGGGCCAGTACGTCGAGTTCACCCTCACCGCACCGGCGAACTCGATCGACTTCCGGTACAGCGTCCCGGACTCCGCGAGCGGGACGATCTCGCTCTACGCCGGCGGTGCCCACAACCGGGACATCCCGCTGACGTCGAAGTGGGCCTGGTACTACGGCTCGTACCCGTTCACCAACAACCCGGGTGACGGGCACGCCCACCACTTCTACGACGAGACCCGCGCGCTGCTCGGCACGTCGTACCCGGCCGGGACGAAGATCAGGCTGCAGATCGATGCGGGCGACGTCACCCCGGTGACGGTCGACCTCGCCGACTTCGAGCAGGTCGGCGCGGCCGCGACCCGGCCGGCGAACTCGGTGTCCGTCACCGATTACGGCGCCACGGCGGGCGACACGAGCGACGACGCCGGCGCGTTCGACTCGGCTGTCGCGGCGGCCCGCGGCCAGGGCAAGGAAGTCTGGATCCCGGCCGGCACCTTCACCCTCGGCCACCACATCACGGTCGACCAGGTGACCATCCGCGGCGCCGGGCCCTGGTACTCGGTGCTGACCGGGCCGCGCGCCGGGATCTTCGGCAAGGGCGAACCGGAGAGCTGCGGAACGCCGACGTACCCCGGCAACCCCGCCGTGCCCGGGGTCAGCAGTGCGGTGAAGCTCTACGACTTCGCCATCATCGGCCAGGTCGACGCGCGCGTCGACTGCGACCAGTCGAACGCCATCGGCGGTGCCTTGGGCGGCGGCTCGGTCGTGCAGAACCTGTGGCTGCAGCACACGAAGGTCGGGCTGTGGCTCGACGGGCCGTTCGACGGGCTCACCGTGGCCGGCAACCGGATCCTCGACCAGACCGCCGACGGGCTGAACCTGCACCAGGGCATCAGCAACGTCACCGTGACGAACAACTTCCTGCGCAACACCGGCGACGACGGCCTGGCGATGTGGTCCGAGCACCAAGCCGACCACCACAACACGTTCTCCTTCAACACCGTGCTGCTCCCGATCCTGGCCAACAACATCGCCGTCTACGGCGGGCACGACAACACCGTGTCCGACAACGTCGTCGCCGACAACCAGGACCAGGGCGGCGGCCTGCACATCGCGAACCGGTTCAGCGCGGTGCCGCTCTCGGGCACCACGACCGTCGCGCGCAACACCGCGATCCGCACCGGCGTGCTCGACTCGAACTGGCAGTTCGGCGTCGGCGCGCTGTGGTTCGACGGCCGCGACTCGGCCATCACCGGCCGGATCGACGTCACCGACAACGACCTGCTGGACAACAGCTACGAGGCGATCCAGTTCATCGACAGCGCGACCACGGACGTGCACTTCACGAACGTCCGGATCACCGGCGCCGGCACGTTCGCCTGGCAGCTGCAGGCGAAGCCGTCGGGGTCGGTGAAGAACGTCGTCGCGACCGGGATCGGCCGGGCCGGGGTCTACAACTGCCTGGGGCCCGACGCGATGAGCGGTCTCGCCGACCAGGGCGGCAACTCGGGCTGGACGACGACGTACTGCGGCTCGTGGCCGACCCCGGTCTACGGCTCCGACAACGGCGGCACGACAACTCCGCCCACCACCACGCCGCCGACCACCACCCCGACCCAGCCGGGCGGGAACCTGGCGCTGCACAAGGCGGTCGGCGCGTCCGGGTCGCAAGGTGGTTACCCGCCGGGCAACGCCGTCGACGGCGACGCGAACTCCTATTGGGAGAGCACGAACAACGCGTTCCCGCAGTCGCTGACCGTCGACTTCGGCGGCACGGTCACCGTCTCCCGGCTGGCGCTGAAGCTGCCGCCGTCGTGGGGCGCGCGGACCCAGACGATCTCGGTCGACGGCGTCAAGGCCGCCGCGACCTACACCTTCGACCCCGCGTCCGGGAACACCGCGACGGTGACCTTCCCGGCGACCTCGCAGCGCACCCTGCGCCTGACTTTCACCGGCAACACCGGCTGGCCCGCCGGGCAGCTGTCCGAACTCGAAGCCTATTCGTCCTGAGAGGTGCCGACGATGTCTTCCCTTCCCCGCGGCGCGGCGCTGATGGCCGCCGCACTCGCCGCGGCCGGCCTGGCCGTGCTCTCCGGCGGCACACCGGCGGCCGCGGCGACCTGCCCCACGACGGCGTCCGGCGGCGCGAGCGTGCCGTTCCGCACCGTCGAAGCCGAGTGCTCGGCCACGACCGGTTCGGCCGTCGGCCCCGACTACACCCAGGCCAGCGTCGCTTCGGAAGCGTCCGGGCGGCAGGCCGTGAAGCTCACCACCGGCCAGTACGTCGAGTTCACGCTGCCCGCGGCGGCCAACTCGATCAACGTCCACTACAGCGTGCCGGACGGCTCGTCCGGCCGGCTCACGGTGTCCGTCAACGGGACCAGGCTGGCGCTGCCCGTGACGTCCCGGTATTCCTATGTGGACACCAGCTGGATCCCCGGCGCCAAGACGCACCACTTCTTCGACGACGCCCGGCTGCTGCTGGGCCAGAACCTGGCCGCCGGGGCGAAGGTGCGGGTGCAGGCCGACTCCGGCGACGTCGGCCAGGCGACCATCGACCTCGCCGACTTCGAGCAGGTCGGCGGCGCGGGCACGAAACCGGCGAACGCCCTGTCGGTCACCGACTACGGGGCCACCGCGAACGACGCTTCGGACGACTCGCAGGCGTTCCGGAACGGCCTGGCCGCGGCCCGTTCGCAAGGCCGGGAACTGTGGGTGCCGCAAGGGCGCTTCGAAATCGGGTCGGCACTGCAGATCGACCAGACGACCGTCCGGGGCGCGGGCCAGTGGTACACCGTGCTGCACGGCAACAACATCTTCAACAACGGCAGCGCGTCCGGGAACATCAAGCTGTCCGACTTCGCCGTCTTCGGTGACGTGACCGAACGCAACGACGGCAGCCCGGACAACGCGTTCCACGGCGTCCTCGGCTCCGGCTCGGTCGTGTCGGGTCTCTGGATCCAAGACACGAAGTGCGGGCTGTGGCTGATGAACGGCGCGTCCTCGAACCTCACGATCGAGAACAACCGCATCCTCGACACCCAGGCCGACGGCGTGAACTTCGACGGCGCCGTCACGAACTCGGCGCTGCGCAACAACTACCTGCGCAACAACGGCGACGACGGGCTCGCGCTGTGGTCCAACGGCCAGGCGGACTCCGGCAACACCATCGCCAACAACACCGTCGTGCAGCCCAACCTGGCCAACGGCATCGCGCTGTACGGCGGCTCGAACAACACGGTGAGCGGCAACCTCGTCCAGGACACCAACGCCCTCGGCGGCGGCTACCTGGTCGCGAACCGGTTCAACTCGGTGCCGCTGTCGGGCACGGTGACGTTGTCGAGCAACACCGCGCTGCGGGCCGGGGCGCTCGACCCGAACTGGCAGTTCGGCGTCGGTGCGCTGTGGTTCGACGCCCGCGACCAGGCCATCACCGGCGTGACCATCCGCGTCACCGGGTTCACCGCGATCCAGAGCCCGTACGAGGCCATCCAGTTCATCGACGGCAACGGCGCGGGCAAGCCGATCCAGGGCATCACCATCGACGGCGTCTCCGTGCAGGGTGTGGGCACGTTCGTGGCGCAGTCGCAGACGCAGGGGTCGGTGTCGATCAGCAACCTGACCGCGTCCGGTGTCGGCGTCACCGGGACGTACAACTGCCCTTACCCGACGTCGATCCCGCGGATGACCTTCACCGGCTCCGGCAACAGCGGCTGGACCGGCACCTGGGGCGACTGCTCGACCTGGCCCGCACCGAACTCGGGCCCGCCGCAGCCGCCGCAGCCCGGCACCAACCTCGCCCGGGGGAAGGCGATCAGCTCGTCGTCCCAGCAGGGCGGGTTCCCGCCGGCGAACGCCGACGACGGGGACGCCAACTCGTACTGGGAGAGCGCGAACAACGCGTTCCCGCAGACGCTGACGGTGGACCTCGGCGCGGCGGCGTCGATCAACAAGGTGACGCTTCGCCTGCCGCCGTCGTCGGCCTGGGGTGCGCGCACCCAGACCGTGACGATCTCCGGCAGCACCGACGGCGGCTCGTACACGACGCTGGTGGGTTCGCGCGACTACACGTTCGACCCGGCGTCCGGCAACACGGCGTCGGTGTCGTTCGCGACGACGTCGCAGCGGTTCGTGCGGCTGACGTTCACCGGCAACACCGGCTGGCCCGCCGGCCAGGCGTCGGAATTCGAGGTGGCCGCGGCCTAGTGTGACGAAACCGCACGGCGGCTCGACGGTTCCGCACGGGAACCGCCGGGCCGCCGTGCCCTGCATTAGTCTCGCCGGACCGATCACCCCGGGGAGGACCAGTGCCGCGTCTGCTGCTCGTCGAAGACGACGAAGCGCTGGCCGAAGCGCTTTCACTGGCGTTGAGCGCGCTGGGCCACGAGGTCGTCCACGCTCCCACCGGCGAGCACGCGCTGACTTCGCTGGGCGACGCCGAGTTCGTCCTCCTCGACGTCATGCTGCCCGGCATCGACGGCTTCGAGGTCTGCCGCCGCATCCGCGCCCGCAGCCGGCTGCCGATCGTGCTGCTGACCGCGCGCGGCGACCCGATCGACGTCGTCGCCGGGCTCGAGTGCGGCGCCGACGACTACGTCGTCAAGCCGGCCGAGCCGCGCGTGCTCGACGCGCGGATCAAGGCGATCGGCCGCCGCGCGCAGCCGGCCGTGCCGGAAGCCGGGCTGCTGCGGGTGGGCGAGCTGGCGATCGACGCCGCCGCGATGAGCGTCACCCGCGCCGGCGAGGAACTCGCGCTGACCGCCACGGAGATCCGGCTGCTCGTCGAGTTCGCCGACCACCCGAACCAGGTGCTCAGCCGCCAGGTGCTGCTCAAGCGCGTCTGGGACTACGGCTACGTCGGCGACTCGCGGATCGTCGACGCGGCGGTCGCGCGGCTGCGCGCCAAGGTCGAGGACGACCCGGCGAACCCGGTGCTGCTGCGGACGGTCCGCGGCCTCGGGTACCGCCTGGTGACGAGGTGAGGCTCCCGGCCGTCAGCCTGCGGACGCGGATCGTCGCGGCGATCGTCGGCGTGACCACGACGGCGACGGCGGTCATGGCGTACTCCGCCTACCAGGTGCAGGCCGACGAAGCACTGGGCCGGTTCGCCAGGTCGTCCGTGAGCAACGCGGCGGCCGATCGGAAGGTCATCCAAGAGTATTCGAAGGTGGGCAGCGAAGGGTGGCTCGACGACGCCCCCACCCACCTCGGCGACATCCCGGACTGGGCGCTGGTGCTCGAGGGGCCCGGCGGGCAGGTCGAAGTCGTGCGAGCCGCCACCACGTACCTCGGGCTCATCCCGGTTCCGGACAAACTCACGATGCTGCGGGCGGTGCGCGAGGAGCTGTTCCGCTATCGAGCGCCCGAGCAGTTCGGCGCCGCCTACGCGCGGGTGCCGGGGACCGGCCGGAAAGTGTTCGTGGTCAACGCGAATCTGCCCGTGCCCGGCTACCACCTCGTGCAGTTCTACGACTTCAGCCAGTTCGACAACGACCTGACCGAGCTGCGCTGGAAGCTCGTCCGCGTCGCCCTCGGCGTGACCGCGCTCGGGGTCGGCGTGGCGGTCCTGATCGGGCGCCGGATCCGCCGCCCGATCAAGGCGTTGTCCGCGGCCGCCGACGAACTCGGCGCCGGCGCGCTCGGCACGCGTGTCCCGGTCAAGGGCCGGGACGAGGTCGCTGCCCTGGCCGCCTCCTTCAACACCATGGCCGCCCGCCTCGGCGCGTCGATCGACGAGCTGCACGCGAAAGACCGGCAGCAGCGGCGGTTCGTCGCCGACGTCGCCCACGACCTGCGGACCCCGCTCGCCTCGATGATCGCCACCGTCGACACCCTCGACCACGCCGAGCCCGCCACCCGCACCCGCGCCGCCGACATCCTCGGCACCCAGGCCCGCCGGCTGGCCAAGCTCGTGGAGGACCTCCTGGAAATCGCCCGGTTCGACGCCGGGAAGGCCGACCTCCGGCTGGCGCCCGTCGACCTCGCCGACCTGGTCGCCGACGCCGCCGAGGTAACCGGCGTCGAGGCCGCCGTGACGGCGAGCGGGAACGTCACGGTCGTCGCCGACCCGCGGCGGGTGCACACCGTGGTGGCGAACCTGCTGAGCAACGCCGTCCGGCACGGGGCCGCCCCGGTCACGGTCACTCTGGACGGGACCGGCGAGGACGTCGTCGTGCGCGTCGCCGACGCCGGTCCGGGCGTGCCGGAAGACCTGCTGCCGCTCCTGTTCGACCGGTTCACCCGCGGCGACCACGCGCGTCAGGCGACCGAGGGCAGCGGGCTCGGGCTGGCGATCGCCCGGGAGAACGTCCTGGCGCACGGCGGATCGCTCACGGTGCACAACGACGGCGGTGCCGTGTTCACCGTGCGGTTGCCCCGGGGTGTCGAGAACGCCTGACCGGCGAAGGCGCTGACCGCCCGCCAGGACAGCTCACGCGGGTGCTGCGCGTCGAAGTACGGCAGCGGCAGGTGCGCGAGCAGCACCGCGGCCCCGATCAGCGGCAGCGGGCGCAGCTCCCGCGGCGGGCCCAGCCACAGCAGCACGGCGAAGTTGGTGACCAGCAGGAACCCCCAGCGCGCCCAGTCCCAGCCCGCGAAGGCGAGCAACGCCGGAGCCGCGACGGCCGCGGCGGCGAGCACGTCACGCCGCTGCACCAGGAAGCCGGCCACCGCGACGACGAAGATCGGGGCCAGGAGCAGCAGCACTTCGGTGATCGAGTACAGCTGCCAGCTTTCGCTCTGGGTGCGTTCGAACAAGGCCAGTGCGTCGGCTCGCGGGGGGAAATCCGCGGAGGCCATCGCGGTCTCGAGCCGCGCTACCGCGCCCGCGCCCGACGCCGGGAGCGCGAGCACGGCGAGTTCCGCCACGACCGGCGTCACGAGCAGCATCGCGGTGACCCGCACCGAGGACCGCCGCAGCAGCACGACCGCGAAGACCGGGAGGACGGTGAGCGCCGCGATCTCGTGGGTGAGCACCGCGGCTGTCATCAGCCCGGAGGCCACCGCGGGCCGGCGCGGCAGCTGCCCCAGCGCGGCGAACAGCAGCAGGTACAGGACCTGGTCGAAGTAGCCCACTTCGTGGAAGAGGAAGCCGCCGGAGGGCAGCAGCAGCCAGCCGACGACCACGAGCTTCCGGCCCGGGTGCCGGGCGCGCGCGAACGCGACGGCCAGCACCCCGAGCACCGCGGCGAGGACGGCGAACGCGGCGGCCGCGAACACCCAGTACGCGTAACCGGTCGCGAGGGCGAACGGGTGGAGCAGGGTGCCGACGAGGAACCGGCGGTGGAAGCCGTCGGTCGACGAGACCGCTTCGAGCGTCACGGCCCAGTCGCCCGGCATGCGGAATCCGCGGTAGGCGGCCAGCAGGAGAGCGAGCGCCGCGAGCGCGGTCAGGCCGCGAGACGTGGTGGTGCGGGCGAGGGTGGTGGTCACCTCGGCCAAGCTAGGAACGGGATGTGCGGCCTCGGTGACCGTTGATCACCAGCTCCGCGCCGGTTCCGCACGTCGTGCTTTTGCGCTCGATTGCGGTAAAGTTTCAGCCATGACGCGTCGTCTTGCCGAAGTCGCCCGCCAGGTCGGGGTCAGCGAAGCCACGGTCAGCCGGGTCCTCAACGGCCGGTCCGGGGTGTCCGCGAGCACCCGCGCCGCCGTGCTCACCGCGCTGGACGTGATGGGGTACGAGCGGCCCACCCAGCTGCGCGGCGAGCGGGCCCGGCTGGTCGGGCTGGTGCTGCCGGAGCTGCAGAACCCGATCTTCCCGGCGCTGGCCGAGATCATGGGCAACGCCCTCGCCCAGCAGGGCTTCACGCCGGTGCTCTGCACGCGGACGGCGGGCGGGGTGTCCGAAGCGGAGTACGTCGAACTGCTCCTGCAGCAGCAGGTGTCGGGCGTGGTGTTCGCCGGCGGGCTGTACGCGCAGGCCGACGCGGTCCACTCCCACTACCACCACCTCGTCGAGCGACGGCTGCCGACGGTGCTGATCAACGCGGCGGTCGACCACCTCGGGCTGCCCCAGGTCTCGTGCGACGACGCGGTGGCCGTCGAGCAGGTCGTCGGGCACCTGAGCTCGCTCGGGCACGAGAAGATCGGCCTCGTCCTCGGCCCGTCCGACCACGTGCCGTCGCGGCGGAAGCTCGAGGCGTTCCGCTCGTACGCGGCGAAACTCGGGCTGCCGGTGCTGGACGAGCTGATCGAGCACGGGATGTTTTCGATCGAGGGCGGCCACGCGGCGGCGGCCCGCCTGTACCCGCGCGGCGCGACGGCGGTGCTCTGCGCGAGCGACCTGCTGGCCCTCGGCGCGATCCGCGCGGCCCGCCGGCAGGGCCTGTCGGTGCCGGAGGACATTTCGGTGGTCGGCTACGACGACTCGGCCCTGATGAACTGCACCGACCCGCCCCTGACCACCACCCGCCAGCCGATCGAGGCGATGGGCCGCGCGGTGGTGGAACTGCTGGTCAAGCGCATCAACGGCGGCGAGGTGGCGGCCGAGGAACTGCTGTTCGCCCCGGAGCTGGTGGTCCGCGGGTCCACGGCCCGCCGCACCGCCTGACCCGAGTTCCGCGAGAGCGCGACGGTTTGTCGGCCGTCGCGCTCTTTTGCGCGCCCGGGCTCGCTCGAGTCCTGTTCGTAAGTTGCAAAACTTCGTCGGGTTATTGCGGCCATCGCGTCTCCCACTTTAGAGTGACCGCAATCACGTGACAGCCGTCGCGACCCGAGAAGAGGCTTGAGATGAGCAGTACCTGGTCCCGAACCGTCTCCCGCCGAACGTTGTGCCTGCTCGCCGCCGGTGGTCTCGCCCTCGGGGTGACCGCCTGCGGGGACGGTGACTCCGGCACCCCGGCCGGCGGCAAGGTCAAGATCACCGTCACCGGTCAGCCGCCGACCAGCCAGCCGTTCGAGCGCAGCGTCTTCGACGCCGACGTCAAGGAGTTCGAGGCGGCGCACCCGAACATCGACATCGATCCGCACGAAGGCTTCATGGACCCGAAGACGTTCTCCGCGAAGCTCGCCGGCGGGCAGCTCGAAGACGTCTACTACGTCTACTTCACCGACCCGGCGCAGATCATCGCCCGCCACCAAGCCGCCGACATCACCGAAGCCGCGAAGAGCGTCCCGCACGTCAACGACCTCAAGCCGGAACTGCTGGACAACTTCCGCGACGCCGGTGGCAAGCTGTACGGCCTGCCCACGATGAACTACACGATGGGCCTGCTCTACAGCCGCCCGCTCTTCCAGAAGGCCGGGCTCGACCCGGACAAGCCGCCGCAGACCTGGGACGAAGTCCGCGAAGCCGCGAAGAAGATCTCCGCGCTCGGCAACGGCGTCGTCGGGTACGCCGACTACAGCAAGAACAACCAGGGCGGCTGGCACATGACCGGCTGGCTCTACTCGATGGGCGGCGACATCGCCCGCAAGGACGGCGACAAGTGGGTCGCCGACTTCGCCGGCGAAAAGGGCAAGCAGGCCCTCCAGTACCTGCACGACATGCGCTGGACCGACAACTCCATGGGCGCCAAGCAACTGCTCGAAGCGCAGGACGTCCAGCGGATGATGGGCGCCGGCCAGCTCGGCATGTACATGGCCGCCCCGGACAACGTGCCGGTGCTGGTCAAGCAGTTCAACGGCAAGTACGAGGACTACGGCATCGCGGGCATGCCCGGCGGCCAGGGCACCCTGCTCGGCGGCGAGGGCTACATGCTCAACCCGAAGGCGTCGCCCGAGAAGATCAGGGCCGGCCTCGAGTGGATCCAGTGGAAGTACCTCAACCCGGACCGCTTCGAAAAGCACATCCGGCAGTACGTCGACGGCAAGCAGCCGGTCGGCCTGCCCGCCGAGCCCACCCCGGACGTCTGGCAGGGCGCGGTGCGCGACCAGCAGCTGGCACTGAAGGCCAAATACGCCAACGTCCCCGCCCGGAACTACACGTCCTATGTGGACACGACCGGCAAGATCAAGGGCAGCATCGAGCCGCCGAACGCGCAGCAGGTCTACGCCGCGCTCGACAGCGTGATGCAGGCGGTGCTCACCGATCAGAACGCCAACCTCGACCAGCAGCTGTCCTCGGCCGCGTCGAAGGTCAACAGTGTCCTCGCCCAGGTCAAGTAGCCTGCTCGCCTGGCCCGCGGCGAAACCGTCGCGGGCCGGGCGCCCGGTGGCCTCCCCCGAAGCACGACGCCGGGCGACGCTGCGCCGCAAGCTCAAGGAGAACCTCACCGCGTACGGCCTGCTCTGCGCCGCCCTCGTGGTGTTCGCACTGTTCTCCTGGTACCCGATCGTGCGCGGTGTCCTGCTGAGCTTCCAGCAGGTCGACTTCGTCAACGCGCCGACGTGGGTCGGGTTCGGCAACTTCGAGCGGCTCTTCGCGGACCCGCTGTTCGGCGTCGCCTGGCGCAACACGCTGCTGTTCACCGGGCTCGCCCTGGTCTTCGGCTTCGCCGTCCCGTTCTTGACGGCCGTGCTGCTGAACGAACTCCGCCACGCGAAGGCGTTCTTCCGGCTCGCCGTCTACCTGCCGGTGATGCTGCCACCGGTCGTGACGGCGCTGATGTGGAAGTGGTTCTACGACCCCGGTCCCGGCTTGTTCAACTCCGCGCTCGGCGCGGCCGGCCTGCCCGGCGGCCAGTGGCTCGACTCCTCCACGACGGCGATGCTGTCACTGGTCTTCGTCTCGACGTGGGCCAACATGGGCAGCACCACGCTGATCTACCTGGCCGCGCTCGGCACGATCCCCGGCGAGCTCTACGAAGCCGCGGAGCTCGACGGCGCCGGCTTGTGGAAACGGCTGCGGCACGTGACGTTCCCGCAGACGCGGTTCGTCCTGCTGGTGCTCCTGCTGCTGCAGATCGTCGCGACCATGCAGGTGTTCACCGAGCCGTACGTGATGACCGGCGGCGGCCCGGACGACTCGACGGTCACCGTGCTCCTGCTGCTCTACCGCTACGCCTTCGTCTACAACGACTTCGGCTCGGCGAGCGCGATGAGCCTGCTGCTGTTCGTGGCGCTCGGCGTGTTCTCGGCGTGGTACGTCCGGCTGACGCGGAAGGCGGACCAGTCATGAGGACCCTCGTCTCCCCCGGCGCACTGCGCAGCCCGCGCGGCAAGGTCGTCTACGGCGTCGTCTTCGCCGGCACGCTCGCGGTGTTCGTGCTGGCGTTCATGTTCCCGCTGTACTGGGTCGTCACCGGCGCGATGAAGTCACCGCAGGAACTGGCGCAGACACCGGCGACGCTCGTCCCGCACGAGTGGCACCCGGAGACCTTCGCCGACGCGTGGGACCAGCTGAACCTGGGCAAGTACTTCCTCAACACGCTCGTCGTCGCCGGCGGCGCGTGGCTGGCGCAGCTGGCCATCGACGTCCCGGCCGCGTTCGCGCTGTCGAAGCTGCGGCCGAAGTTCGGCAACGTCGTGCTCGGGCTCATGCTGGCGACGCTGATGCTGCCCGCCACCGCGTTGCTCGTCCCGACGTACGTGACGGTGACGGACCTGCCGCTGCTGCACCTCAACCTGATCAACTCACCGGCCGCGATCTGGCTGCCCGCGGCGGCGAACGCGTTCAACATCTACCTGCTGAAACGGTTCTTCGACCAGATCCCCGACGAGCTGATCGAAGCGGCTCGCCTCGACGGGGCCGGGCCGGTGCGCACGCTCTGGCGGATCATCCTGCCGATTTCGCGGCCGATCCTGGCCGTCGTGTCGATCCTCGCGGTGGTCACCGCGTGGAAGGACTTCATCTGGCCACTGCTGGTGTTCCCGGACACCGGAAAGCAGACGCTCTCGGTGATGCTGCAGCGGGTGGCGATCGACATGCCGCTCAACGTGCTCGTCGCCGGGATGGTGCTGGCCAGCCTGCCGATGGTGGCGCTGTTCCTGGCCTTCCAGCGGCAGATCCTCGCCGGGCTGACCGCCGGCAGCCTCAAGGGCTGATCTTTTCGACAACGACTCAGGAGGGCACTTCCGTGACCGACAAGACCGGCTGGTGGCGGAGCGCGGCGATCTACCAGGTCTACATCCGCAGCTTCGCGGACGGCAACGGCGACGGCGTCGGCGACCTCGCCGGCGTCCGCGCCCGGCTGGACCACCTGGCCGACCTCGGCATCGACGCGATCTGGTTCACCCCGTGGTACCCGTCGCCGATGGACGACGGCGGCTACGACGTCGCCGACTTCCGCGACATCGAGCCGCTCTTCGGCACGCTCGCCGAGGCGGAAGACCTGATCGCCGAGGCGCACGCGCGCGGCATCCGGGTGATCATCGACATCGTGCCCAACCACTGCTCCGACGAGCACCGCTGGTTCCAGGCCGCGCTCGCGGCCGGCCCGGGATCGCCGGAGCGGCAACGGTTCTGGTTCCGGCCCGGCCGCGGGCCGGACGGCGCCGAGCCGCCGAACAACTGGAAGTCGCGCTTCGGCGGGTCCGCGTGGACGCGGGTACCGGACGGCGAGTGGTACCTGCACCTCTACAGCTCGCGCCAGCCGGACTTCAACTGGGACAACCCGGAGATCCGCACGGAGTTCGAGGACGTGCTGCGCTTCTGGTTCGACCGCGGCGTGGACGGCTTCCGCATCGACGTCGCCGACGGCCTGGTCAAGGACCCGCACCTGCCCGACGTCGACGACGGCGACGAGACGCCGTTCTCCGACCAGGAAGGGCTGCACGAGATCTACCGGTCGTGGCGCAAGATCGCCGACAGCTACGGCGGCGAGCGCGTGCTGGTCGGCGAAATGTGGCTGGCGGACATGTCGCGGGCCGCCCGCTACCTGCGCCGCGACGAGCTGCACTCGGCGTTCAACTTCGACTTCCTGGTCTGCCCGTGGGACCCGGCGCGCTTCCGCGACGTCATTTCCCGCACGCTGAAGGCGCACGACGAGGTCGGCGCGCCGGCGGCGTGGGTGCTGTCGAACCACGACGTCACCCGGCACGTCACCCGCTACGGCCGCGCCGGCGACACGGGCTTCTCGTTCGCGAACCGCCTGCACGAGCTGCCGGTGGACCTGGAACTGGGCACCCGCCGGGCCCGGGCGGCGGCGCTGCTGACGCTGGCCCTGCCCGGCGGGCTGTACGTCTACCAGGGCGAAGAGCTGGGGTTGTGGGAAGTCCTGGACATCCCGGACGAGCTGCGCCAGGACCCGGTCTTCGCCCGCACCCGCGGCACCGACCCGGGCCGCGACGGCTGCCGGGTCCCGATCCCGTGGTCCGGCGACGAGCCGCCGTTCGGCTTCGGCACCGGGGACGCGTGGCTGCCCCAGCCGGCGGAGTGGAAGGCGTACACGGCTTCGGCGGAGGCGGCGGATCCGGACTCGATGCTGTCGCTCTACCGCGACGGCCTGCGCATCCGGCGGGACCTTCCGGCGGACGCGCTGGAGTGGCTCTCCCTCGGCGAGGACGTCCTGGCGTTCCGGATCGGCACGGAGTTCACGTTCGCGCTGAACTTCTCGGCCGACCCGGTAGCGCTCCCGGCCGGCGAAGTCCTCCTGGCCAGCGGGCCGGTCGGCGGCGGGGAGCTGCCGACCGACACCGCGGTCTGCCTGAAGTCCTAGGAACCGAGCTGCAGGATGTCTACGCCGCGGGCGTTGTCCGCGACGTAGACATACCGGCCGTGCCAGTACGGCGCCCACGCGCTCGCGTCGGCCGGGCGGTAGTAGGCGATCTGGCGCGGGTTCGTCGGGTCGCTGACGTCGAGGAACCGGGTGCCCTGCGCGTAGAACGACTGCACCAGGATCTTGCCGCGGACGTCGAAGTAGTGCGCGGAACAGTCGTCGGAGGCCGGGTCGCTGCCCTCCTGGCCGTTGACGCCCCAGGTGCCGACGCTTTC
Source organism: Amycolatopsis sp. NPDC024027 (assembly GCF_040638975.1). Lineage (NCBI taxonomy): Bacteria > Bacillati > Actinomycetota > Actinomycetes > Pseudonocardiales > Pseudonocardiaceae > Amycolatopsis > Amycolatopsis sp. NPDC024027. Next base: position 369,865 of record NZ_JBEZYY010000009.1, on the reverse strand, counting down.
CAGGCGGAACGGCTTCTCCGGCGTCGAACGCCAGCCTTCGCCGTGGTAGGAGCCCTTCAAGGACGAAATCGTCAGGACGCCGTCGCCCGCGCAGCCGTCGACGAAGTTCTCCTCCGTCGCGTAGATCAGGTCCTGGCCGCGCCAAGCGCCGTCGCCGATGCGGTGGCCGGCCGGGTGGAAGCTGTTGTGCATGAACCGCGAGGGCGCCGCCGTCTCGGCGATGCCGCCACCGGCGTACGGGATCGGCTCGTGCGCGGTGGCGCGGCGGAGCTTTCCGGACAGCGGGTCGCGGTGCACGCCGTTCGTCCAGTAGCCGCGGACGCCGCCGCGGCCGGACACCCAGGCCACGCCGTCCGCGTCGACCTGCACGTCGTGGACGTAGTCGGTCTTGCCGTCGTTGCGGGCCAGCTCGATCGGCTGCGGGTCGACCTTCGGGTGCTTCGGGTCGCGGATGTCGGTGACCCAGATCGGCCGCCCGCCCCAGTCGGCCGGCTGGTTGTCGGCCTTCGCCGGGCCGCCGGTCCACAGGTAGCGGCAGCCGTCGACGCAGCTGGTGGTGTGGCCGGCCGGGACCTGCACGTAGCTGAGGATCGCCGGGGCCTCGGGCTTCGAGACGTCGACGACGTAGATCCCGGACTCGCCGGTGTGCGTGGTGCCGCCGTACGCCCGCGGGTCGCGGGAGAGGAACACCAGCTTGCGGTTCTGGTCGACCTCGGTGTCCTCGGTCTCCCACAGCCCGGGCAGGCTGACCTGCCCGACCAGCTTCGGCGCGGCCGGGTTCTTCGTCAGGTCGTACACCTTGAGCCCGAACTCGCCGGACACGACCATGACGTCGCGGCGGCCGTAGTCGAGGAAGTTGATCGAAATGGCGCCGGCGGCATCGGGCACGTTGCCGACGGCCTTGACGTTCTTGACCGCCCCGGGATCGCCCAGTGTGCGGGTGGCCGGCACCGCCGGTTTGTCGTCCTCGCCGCAGGCGGCGGCCGGGAGCCCGGTCGCGACCAGCGTGGCGCTGACGGTGACGGCGGCGAAGCACGACCGCAACCAGGTGCGCACGGCAACCTCCCAGAACGCTGGCGAGCGTGACCCACCGAACGGTACGACGGAGATCAACCGGACACAACCGTCTTTCGTTGCCAACCGACTGATAAGACTGGCGCATGCGCCTGCTCGTGCTGCTCACCGCCGTGGCCCTCGCCGTCACGGGCTGTTCGGGGTCCGACACCGCCCGGCCCGGTGTCCTGTCCGTCGGCATCCGGGAGCCCGCGACGCTGCTGCCCGCCGACCTCGCCGACCAGGCGGGCCGGCTGGTGACGAGCGTGCTGTGGACCCCGCTCGCCGACTACGACGCGACGTCCGGGAAGGTCACCCCGCGCGCGGCGGCGTCGATCGAGAGCACCGACCGGGTGCACTGGACGGTCAAGCTGCGGCCGTCGGCGTTCCACGACGGCACCCCGGTCACCGCCCAGTCCTATGTGGACACGTGGCGGGCGATCGCCGCCTCGCACTGGGTCTCGTCGCCGGTGTTGACGAAGCTCCTGCGGGCCCGCGAAATCACGGCGGCGGCTCCGGACACGATCGCGCTGACCCTCGACCGGCCGTCCGGCCAGGTGCCCGCGCTGCTCTCCGCGCCGGGCCTGGTGCCGCTGCCGGCGTCGGTGCTCGCCTCCCAGGACTGGGACGGGTTCGCGAAGGCCCCGGTCGGCAACGGCCCGTACCGGCTCGACGGCGGCTGGCGGCCGGGTTCGGGCGGCACCCTCAAGCGCGTCGGCGCCGGGAAGGCCGAGGAGCTCGACCTGCGGGTCGGCGAGCCGGCGGCCCAGTACGACGCGGTCAAGGCGGGCACGCTCGACCTCGCGACCGAGGTCCCCGGCGAGCGGCACGAGGCCATGCACGGCGAATTCGCCGACCGCCACGCGTCCTGGGCCCTCCCCGAGGCGGGCTACCTCGCGTTCCCGGTGACGAACCCCCGGTTCGCCGACGCGACGGTCCGCCACGGTTTCGCCCTCGGCGTCGACCGCGCGGCGCTGGAGGCCGGCCCGCTGGCGCACCAGGTCGACCCGGCCAAGGCGATGCTGCCACCGTCGCACGCCCCGGGCGAGCGCTCGGGCACCTGCCGCCCGTGCACCTTCGACGCGGCGGCCGGCAAGGCCCTGCTGAAGCAGGCGGCCTTCCCCGGCGGCGCGACCGTCTACTTCGGACCGGGCGCGGAGGCCTGGACGCGCGCACTGGTGGTCGGGTTGCACAAGGCACTGGACGTTTCGGTGACGGCACAGGCCGCCCCGCGCGCGGACCAGCTCGACGGTCCGTCCACCTTGGACGTCAAACTGGCGACAGGAAGCCCGTACGAGCTGCTGTCACTCCTGGCTTCGGAGTCGGGCTACGCGGACGAGGTCTTCCGCCAGAACCTGGCGCTGGCCGACGCGGCGGCCACGCCCGAGGAGGCGGGCGAGCTGTACCGGCTGGCGGAGAACCAGCTGCTGCGCGACCTGCCGGTGGCGCCGCTGTGGTCGGGCCACGGCCACGCGGTCTGGGCACCGCGGGTCCACGACGTCACGGCCACGCCGTTCACCGGCCCGGCACTGGCGGGGATCGGCGTCTCGTGAGCTGGGAGCCCGCTCCGCTGTGCTGCCGGAGTAAGTCCTGGGCCGCGGGTGTCTGCTGACTGGATTGGGGGTCTGCCAAGCCACGGGCGCCTCCTGGAGCGAGCATGACTTCACGGCGCCCGCTGCCGGTGATCCGAGATGCTCGGGGTGTCGGCTCGCGAAGGCTCTCGATGAGCCGCACCGCCGGTGACGTGTGCCGCCCGCCGGCGGCCGCGCCGTGGCGGATCCAGATGATGCTCGACCAGGCCGAGGGTGCCGAGTGGGTCTCCCGCCGGAACCCCGCGGTGCGCCGGGAGATCGCGGCGCTGGGCGGCTTCTCACCCGAGGGCATCCCCCACCTGGCGCCCGAGGTCCAGCTGTTCGCCAAGGCCCACGACACCCGCCCCCAGGACGAGCAGGACTTCGCCGCCGCCCTGCCGGTGCTCGGCGCGGCACAGCGGCGCTGGCTCGCGGACGCGCTCGAAACGACCTACGGCCAACACCCCTGGCTCGGTCGCCTCTAGACGGTGGCGTGCTCCACGAGCGTCTCGATGAACGCCCTGGTCAGCGGATCCGGAGCCGCGCGGGTGTAGGCCGTCAGCGTCCGGCGGACCGGCGTGCTCGGCCGCAGGACCCGGCCGTCGAAGCGGGCCGGCAGGACGTTGGCCGGGACCAGCGCCGGGCCGAGGCCCGCGGCCGCGAGGATCGGTGCGGCCGCCGTCTGCTCGGTGCGGACCGCCGCGCGGGGGCGGAAGCCCGCCGCCGCGCAGGCCGCGTCGACCAGCTCGGCCAGGCCGTTGCCCGGGGCGTAGTGCACCCACGCGCAGCCGGCGAGCGTCGCCAGGTCGACTTCGCCGGTGCCGTCGTCCTCGCGGGCGCCGTCGGCGGGCAGCACGACGACGAACTCCTCGACCCCCAGCTCCCGCACCGGCCCGGCCCAGTCGCCGGGCCGCGGGCCGAGCGCCACGTCGGCCTCACCCGCGGCCATCGCCTCCCGCAGCTCGCCGGCGTGCCGGAACTCGATCAGCCGGACGTCGACCTCGGGCCGGTCGCGCCGCCACACGCGCAGCGCGGGCGGCAGGACGCCGAGGCTGACCGAGTAGACCGTGGCGACCTGCAGCTCGCCCGCCGTCGTCCCGGACGCGAGCCGGGCGGCGCAGCGTGCGCGTTCGGCGTCGGCCAGCGCCGCCCGCGCGTGCGGCAGCATCGCCCGGCCCATCGGCGTGAGCCGGACCGCCCGGGGCAGCCGCTCCAGCAGCGGCCCGCCGAGGCCGCGCTCGAGGGCCCGCATCTGGTGCGACAACGCCGGTTGCGTCACGTGCAGCTGCTCGGCGGCGCGGGTGAACGACCCGGTGTCGACCACCGTGACCAGGTATTCGAGCTGCCGCAGACTTGTCATGAACACAGTTTATCGACTTGGTGACAACTAAGCCTTGGACTTATCGCACCCGGCTGGCCAGCCTTGACGGCATGGAACGCAAGAAAGCTCTGGTCGCCGGGGCCAACGGGATCATCGGCAAGAACCTCGTGGAACACCTGCGGGCCGACGGTGGCTGGGACGTCGTCGGCCTGTCCCGGCGAGGCGGGCCGGGGGCGATCGCCGTCGACCTCCTCGATGCGGCCGACACCCGGGCCAAGGTCGGGGCGCTGACCGGTGTCACGCACCTCTTCTACGCGGCTTACCAGGACCGGCCGACGTGGGCCGAACTCGTCCCGCCGAACCTGGCGATGCTGACGAACCTCGTCGACGCGACGGCGCCCGGCTTGCAGCACGTCGGCCTCATGCAGGGCTACAAGGTCTACGGCGCGCACCTCGGTCCGTTCAAGACCCCGGCGCGCGAGACGGACGCCGGGCACATGCCGCCGGAGTTCAACGTCGACCAGCAGCGGTTCCTCGAACGGCGGGCGGGCGAGTGGACGTGGTCGGCGATCCGGCCGTCGGTGGTCGGCGGCACCGCGCTGGGCAACCCGATGAACCTGGCGCTGGTGATCGCGGTGTACGCGTCGATTTCGAAGGAACTCGGGCTGCCACTGCGGTTCCCCGGCGAGCCCGGCGCGTACGACAGCTTGCTGGAGATGACCGACGCGGGCCTCCTGGCGTCGGCGACGGTCTGGGCGACCGGGCACCAGGGCGCCTTCAACATCGCGAACGGCGACCTGTTCCGCTGGCGCGAACTCTGGCCGAAACTGGCGGCGTACTTCGGCCTCGACGTCGCGCCGCCGCTGCGGATGTCACTCGTGGACGTCATGGCGGACAAGGGTCCACTGTGGACATTCATGGCCGCGGAGCACGGGCTCTCGGCATCCTATGCGGACGTTTCGTCGTCGTGGTCGTTCGGCGACTTCGTCTTCGGCTGGGATTACGACATGTTCGCGGACACGTCGAAGTCGCGGCGAGCGGGTTTCCACGAGTACGTCGAGACGGAGCAGATGTTCTACCGGCTGTTCGACGAGTTCCGGAAGGCGCGGGTGATCCCCTGAAAGCGGGTCCGTAGTCGTCCATGCCGGCACAGACCCCCTGGCCGTGCCGGCATGGACACCCCCCTGACGTCGTTCAGCCTACGGATGGCGGCCGGCCACCCTCTATCCGTTATCCGCCGGACGGTCCGCGGATTCCGGATTGCCGGCGCGGCCCGGATCGGCGGTGCGGGACGGCAGCTGCCCGTACACCTCGCGGTAGTACGCGGCGAACCGGCTCAGGTGCGTGAAGCCCCAGCGCGTCGCCACCTCGGCGACCGTCCCGGACGCGGAACCGTCCGCGATGCGCAGCAGGTCCTGGTGCACCCGGTCGAGCCGGACGCGCCGCAGGTAGGCCCCCGGGGTGGTCCCGGAGTCGGCGCGGAAACGGTCCTGGAGGGTACGGGGGCTGACCCGCGCCGCCGCGGCCATGTCGGCGACCGACACCGGCTCGCCCGCGTGTGCCTCGCAGTACGCCATGGCTCGTCGCACGGCCCGCGGCAGCGCCGGGTGGGCGTAGGCGGGCAGTGCGGCGAAATGGTCGTGCGGCTGGAGGTCCACCAGGCCGTGCACGAGGACCTGTTCGAAGTGCGCGGCGGCCAGCGGTGACCGGGCCGCCAGCGGTGACGCGGCGAACTGCGCGAAGGCTCGCACGGTCGCCAGCCATGCGGCCATCGCCGGGTCGCCGTCCGCGAGGGCGGGGACGAACCGCAGGGCGGCGGCGGGCGGTTCGCCGGTCTGCGCGGCGACGGCGTCGTCCACCGCCGCCCGCGGCAGGAACAGGATGAGGGTGTCCGACCCGGCCGGCAGGGACATCTCCAGGGTCATCCCGGGCCCGGCGATCGAGCACGACGCGGTGACCTCGCGGCCCGCCACCCGCACCGAACTCTCCCCGGCGAGCGGGAGGTGGACGTTGTAGAAGTCGGGCAGTTCGCCCGCCGCGACCTCCACCGGGACACCCCACCCCAGCTCGTACAGCGCCAGCCCCTGCCGGTGCAGGCGGCGGAAGCGGCCGGGCGCCCGGTCCCCCCGGCCGACGCGCAGGCCGTGGGGCGAGAACTCCCGGGTCACCGCCTCGTCCAGCGCCTCGACGTCGTCCCCTTCGAACAGCAGGTGCTGCATCTCGTCTCCCCCCGGAGTACGGCCGGTGCTAGCCGCGGCCGATGAACGGCATGGTCGTCGCGGTGATGGTGAGGAACTGGACGTTGGCGTCGAGCGGCAGCCCGGCCATGTACCGCACGGCGTCGGCCACGTGCCGGACGTCGAAGGTCGGCTCGGCGACGACCCGGCCGTCGGCCTGCGGGATGCCGGCGGCCATCCGCTCGGTCATCTCGGTGGCGGCGTTGCCGATGTCGATCTGCCCGCAGGCGACGTCCCAGGCCCGCCCGTCCAGCGAAATCGACCGGGTCAGCCCGGTGACGGCGTGCTTCGTCGCGGTATACGCGACGCTGGCGGGCCGCGGCGCGTGGGCGGAGATCGAGCCGTTGTTGACGATCCGGCCGCCCCGCGGGTCCTGGTCCTTCATGAGCCGCACGGCTTGGCGGGCGCAGAGGAACATCCCGGTGAGGTTGACGTCGACGGTCCGCTTCCAGTCCTCGACGGACAAGTCGGCGACGGTCCCGCCCGCGGAGATCCCGGCGTTGTTGAACAGGAGGTCGAGCCGTCCCCACCGGTCCCGCACGGCGTCGAAGAGCGCCTCGACGGCTTGCTCGTCGGAAACGTCGGTGGGCACCGCGAGCGCGTTCTCGAAGCCCGAAGCCGTTTCCTCGAGGGCGGAAGCGCGCCGCCCGGCCAGCGCGACCTGGTAGCCGTCTTCCAGGAGTGCCCGGGCCACGGCCCGCCCGATGCCCGATCCGGCACCGGTGACGACCGCCGTTTTCGCCATCCCGCCTCCTGGACTGCGCGCATGGGACTTCGCGAGAGCTTCCGAGCCGGGCTCGCCCGGCAACTCGGCCACCCTAGCGGCCTGCGGGTCCGGATCGTCGGCGCGCGGAACAGAACGACCCGGTGCAGCGCCGATCCGCGCCGCACGGCTCGGGCTTGAGCGCTCGACGTTCTCGGCAGCCATCCCGCACCGCCGGACCATCCTGACAGCGACCACCAGGCTGCCCGCGCAGTCTCACAGTGGTTGTCAAGCCGCCGCGGGAGCTTGTTCGGGGTGTCGGTAGTGGGTGCCGTTGCGGAGCATGGCGTAGAGGACGTCGCAGCGGCGGCGGGCCAGGCAGATGAGGGCGGCGTTGTGCTTCTTGCCCTCGGCTCGTTTGCGGTCGTAGTGAGCCCGGCTGGTCGGATCCGACAGGGCGGCGAACGCGGCGAGGAAGAACGCCCGTTTGAGCTGGCGGTTGCCGGTCCGGGCCGGATGCTCACCCTTGATCGACGTTCCGGAGCTTCGGGTGACCGGGGCGATGCCGGCGTAGGCAGCCAGATGCCCGGAGGACTTGAAGCTGGAGGCGTCGCCGACCTCGAGCAGGATGCGGGCTGCGGTCCTGACTCCGATGCCGGGCATCGAGGTCAGGACCCCGGCAAGAGGGTGGGCATCAAGTATCCCCTCGACCTGCTCAGCAACCTGCTTGCGTTGCTGGAGAACCGTTTTCAAACTGTCGGCCAGCCGAGGCAGGACCGTGTCGGCGGCTGCGGTGCCCGGGACGGTAACGGTCTGCTCGCCCAACGCGGTCATGATCGCCTCGACCAGCCGCTCACCCATCCGGGGCGCGTGGACTTTCGCGATCGCGGTGAGCTTGCGGCGGCCGGCCTTGGCGATGCCGGACGGTCCGCCGCAGCGGGACAGGATCTCCAGCACGGCCGGGTGACTGATCCGCGGTCCGATGGCGTGTTCGAGGGCGGGGTGGATGCCAGTCAGCAGGCCGCGGATCCGGTTGCTGATCCGGGTGGCTTCGCCGGCCAGGTCGTCGTCGAACCCGACCAGCACCTCCAGCTCGGCCAACGCCTCGTCACCGACATCGACCGGCCGCAGCGTGTGCGGCAGCGAGCGGGCCGCGTCAGCGATGACGAACGCGTCCCGGGCATCGGTCTTCGCGCGGCCGGGGTAGAGGTCAGCGATGCGACGCATCGCCAGGCCAGGCAGGTAAGCCACCTGATGGCCGGCGGCGCGGGCGACCGCGACCGGCAACGCCCCGATCGTGGCGGGCTGGTCGACTACGACCAGCAGCGTTCCGTGCTGGGCGAGCTTGTCGAACAGGGCTCTCAGTTTGGGTTCGGTGTTGGGCAGCGGCCCGTCATGCAGCCGCCTCCCGTCCGGGTCCAAACCGACTGCGTGGTGGGCGTCTTTGCCGACGTCCAGGCCGAGAAAGACCCCGAAACTGCTGCTCATCCACCATGCCGTTTCGTTCGTCGTGGGTGGTCACCGGGCTGGGCATCGAGCGCCGGCACCCACGTTACGACTGTGATGATCAAGGGGTGCCGCCCCGGGCCGTGGCCTGACCCGCGTTACGACTGACCGATGTGTGTCTTTGTCTCGATCCGTCGGCCTCGGTCCCGGGGCGGTGCTTGCTGCCGCCGGGCTGGTGGGGCGTGTCCCGATAGGGGCTTTGCCGCACTGCGCATCTTCACAGTCCTGACCACCTGATCAGCCCGGCGTCGGCCAGCCACCGGCGTTTCGATCAGAGCAGGAGCCAGCAGACCGTGCCGAGAACCCCTCGTCCTTCCTCCCAGCCCCAGGACCGCGACGGCCAAGAGGTAGTCGTGGGAGTTGACACCCACAAGGACTTCCACGTCGCCGCGGTCGTCACCGGGTTGGGCGTTTTGCTTGCCAACAAAGCTTTTCCGACCACCAGAGCCGGATATCAGGCTCTGGTGAAGTGGACGCGCGGATTCGGCACCGTGCGGCGCGCGGGCGTGGAGTGCACGGGCTCCTACGGAGCTGCGCTCGCCCGCCACCTTGCAGCCGTCGACATCGACGTGTTCGAGGTCAACCAGCCGGACAAGGCCAACCGCCGACGGCGTGGCAAGAACGACGCCATCGACGCCGAGTCCGCCGCCCGATCCGTACTGAACGGCCAGGCCAGCGCGTTGGCCAAGGGCGGGCAGGGGCCAGTGGAAATGCTGCGCATGTTCAAGGTGGCCAAGACCTCCGCCCTCAAGTCCCGAACCCAAGCCATCAACCAACTCAAGGCCATCCTGGTCTCCGCCGACCCCGCGCTGCGCGACGAACTGCGCGACCTCAGCACCGCCAAGCTCGTGCAGCGGTGCATCGCATGGACACCCGCCACGCCATCCGACAGCGCCGCCGCGGCCCGATACACCCTGCATGTGCTCGCAGTCCGGATCGACCGGCTCAGCCAGGAGATCGCCGACCTCAACGCGCAGACCGCCGCGATCCTGGCCAGCCACAAACCCGCCATGCTCGACACCTACGGAGTCGGCCCCGACACGGCTGCCACCCTACTCATCGCCGCCGGCGACAACCCCGAGCGCCTGCGAAGCGAAGCGTCCTTCGCCGCGCTGTGCGGTGTCAGCCCGGTGGAAGCATCCTCGGGCAGGACGCAACGCCACCGGCTCAACCGCGGGGGCGACCGCCAAGCGAACTCTGCCCTGCGCAGCATCGTGCTGGTCCGCCTGCGCTGGGACCAACGCACCCGCGACTACATCGACCGACGTGTCCGCGAGGGCAAGACCAAACGCGAAGCCGTCCGGTGCCTCAAACGTTACATCGCCCGCGAGCTCTACCGGATCATCACCGCACCCGATCCACAGGCCGCTCCTGGCCGCCAAGCTGCTTGACGAACAATAGGGGCATCGAGACCTACCTTCCGGTGGCCGTGTCCCTATCAGCGGTCGGTCGATGCCACCAGACCCGGTGACACCACCCCCCGGATCATGCCTTCGACTGGGGGCGTCAGTCATGCCGACCTGGTGACCACAGCTCCTTGAGCAGGAACTACGAAAACGGTAACGGGGCGTCCCCAGGTCCAGTCTATCGGCGCCCACCGACCGCACTCGCCAAATCGGCTCGTTGTGGCCCGCCCATCCACATCACGGCGGGGCTGGGGACAACTGTCCGAGCCGTTCGCCTGGCGGGACTCCACGGCACTTCGTCGACGACCTCGCGGGCGCGTTCGCCGAGGTGGCCCGGGTCCTCCGGCCGGGTGGGCGGTTCGTGCTGGGCATCGGCGACCCGGACCTGATGCGCCGCGCGCGGATGCTCACCGACAACGGCTTCCGCATCCGGCCGGTGGCCGAGCTCGAGTCCGCGCTGGACGGCGCGGGACTGCCCCTGCGGAACCACGAGCGGGTCGCCCACAGCGGCCTCGGCTTCCACCTGCTCGTGTCCGGGAAATGACGAGCGGGGCCCGGCGCGCGCCGGACCCCGCTCGGAAGGAACCGCCTTACTTCGCCGCCACGCCCAGCGCGGCGAGCGCCGGGCCGGCCATGATCACGCCGTTGCCCGTCACCGTGTCGAAGCCGGGCGCGCCCAGGTCGATCGACGAGGACACCAGGGCCGTGCGGATGTCGGCCGGGGTGGCCGTGGGTTTGCCCGACAGCAGCAGGGCCGCGATGGCCGCCGCGTGCGGGGCCGCCGCCGACGTCCCGAAGAACGGCTGGAAGCCCGTCACCGAGGTCGCGACGCCGTCGGCCGCGGTGATGTCCGGCTTGGCGCGGACCGTGCCGCCGGTCGAGGACACGTTGCCCGGGGTGATCGCCGTGCCGTCGGCGTTGTAGAACACGCGGCGCGTGCCGTCGGAGGAGAAGCGCTCCCACTTGCTCGACGCCGTGTACAGGCCGGGGTACGGGCCGGCCGGGTTCGCCGGGTCACCGGTCTCCAGGGGACGGGTGAACGCACCCGCCGCCGGCGCCGCCGCCACGCTGAACGCGTTGACCGCGGCCGAGTGGCCGTTCGTGACGCCGTTGGTGCTGAACGCCTTGAGCGAGCCCGAAGCCACGAACCGGCCGCGGATCACGTTCAGCGCGATGAAGCGGTCGGCGCCGCTGTACTTGACCACGGCGACCTTGAAGCCGGAGCCGCTGGTGGGCACGGACGCGATCTCGTACGGGTTCTGCGAACCGGACTGCGCGTTCTCGCTGGAGGCCACGACGCTGCCCGCGGAGTTCAGGATGAACAGGTCGTAGTCGTTGGCGGACTTGCCCCACGGGTCGGACCAGAACAGCGTCACCGGCTTGCCGAGCGAGCCCGCCGAGAGCGCGTCGAAGTTCTGCGTGGTGCTGCTCGGGTCGAAGTCGTGCGGGGTGCCGGTGACGCCGCTGATCTTCGCCGACGAGGCCCGGAAGTCGCCCTCGTAGTAGCCGCTGGTGCCGTCGGTGGCGTTGCCCGAGTTGCCGGCCGAGGAGAAGTAGAGCGTGCCGGCCGCGGTCACGTCGTTGACCGCCTGCGCGACCTGCGTGTCCTGGAACGGCGATTCGTCGAAGTAGGAGACGTCGTCGACGATGATCTGGCAGTTGCCGGTGCTGCGCAGCGCGCGGATGTTCGCGGCGAAGCTCGCTTCGCTGGTGAACGCGGTCGCGAAGCCGAGGGTCGCGTCCGGCGCGAGGTCGTGGATGATCTCGAGCATTGCGGTGCCCTCGTCGCCGCTGCCCTGCTGGCCGGACAGGACGTCCACCGCGGGCAGCTCGCCGGCGGCCTGCGACTTCGCCAGGGAGTCGACGCCGTCGGAGAGCACGCAGACCTTCACCCCGGAGCCGCTGACCCCGTAGGTGGTGCGGGCGGTGTCGGCGCCGTGCGCCTTGTCCCCTTCGGAGACCTGTGTCGCGGCGGCGGCCTGCGCGGCAGCGGTCCGGGCGGCCGTGCGGAAGTCGCGGTTGCCCGGCTCGCTCCAGGTGGTGGCCTGGGCGGCGGGCTTCACTTCGGCGACGTCGGCCCGGCCGGCGATCGCGTCGAGGGCGGACAGCGGCAGGTCGGCGCGGACGGCGCCGTCCGGCGAGACGGAGCGGACCGCGCCGCCCGCCGCCGTGACGGCGTTCGCGACGGCCTTCCCGTGCGCGGCGATGTCGACCGAGACGGTGCCGGCGTTGCTGACGCCGACGCCGGAGCGGTATTCGGGCAGCTTCGCGGCCAGCGACCGGTCGGCCCGCAACCGCTTCTCGACGACCAGCTGGCTCGATTGCTTGCGCTCGGCGGGGCTCAGGCTCTTCTTGATGCTCTGCAGTGCGCCGATGCCCGCTTCGGTGCGCGCGGCCGCCGCGTCCACCGTGGACGGCTGCGCCGCCGAGACCCCCGTCGTCAGCAGCAGCGCGCCGACCGTCAGCGGAACCGCGTGCGCGGCGACCCGGCTGAATCTCACCATCGATGTCTCCCTGTGGTACTCGGCCACTCGACCGAATGACACCCGACCGGGTGTAATGGGGAGAATCTAAGGAGTGACCGAGCCGGATTCCAGCGACCAAAGTCGGGAAGGCCCTCCCGTCCACATCCTGGAACGTTCCGGAGTGCGGGTCGCTCAGAAAAACGTGAGAACTATTTTTCCGCGGCCGTGCCCGGTTTCGATTTCCCGATGTGCGGCCGCGGCCTCGGCGTACGGGTAGGTCCGGCGCACGAGGAACCGCAAGTCGCCCTTGGCGTAGAGCGCCGCCAGCTCGGCGAGCCGCGCGGCGGAGTGCCCGGACTTCGCGACGAGCACGCCGAGTCCGGCGGCCCGGCCGTGCTCGACGAGGGTGAGGATCCGATCCCGCGCCTTCACCAGTTCGAGTGAGACGTCGAGCGCTTCTCCGCCGGCCCCGTCGAGCACGACGTCGATGCCCTGCGGCGCGGCGGCCACAATGCGGTCCTTCACCCCTTCGCCGTAGACGACGGGAGTCGCACCCAGCTCGCGCAGGTAGTCCTGGTTGACCGCGCTCGCGGTGCCGACCACCCGCGCGCCCCGCAGTTTCGCGAGCTGCACGGCGGCGGTGCCGACCGCCCCGGCGGCCCCGTGGACGAGCAGCGTCTCCCCTTCGCGCGGGTTCAGCATTTCCAGCGCGATGGAGGCGGTCTGCATCCCGGCGGTGAACCCGCCGGCGACCTCCCACGGCATTTCCGGCGGCTTCGGCGTGACGTCGGTGACGGGCACGACGACGTACTCGGCGGCGGCCCGCACGGCGGTGAAGCCGAGAACTTCGGTACCGGCCTCGAGTTCGCCCTCGTCGACGACGCCGGCGAACTCGTTCCCGGGCACACGCGGCCAGGAGAGCGCCAGCCCGGGCGGTTCCCACCCGCCCCGCACGGCGGCATCGTAGGGCTGCACCCCGGCGGCCTTGACCCGAACGCGAACCTCCCCCGGCCCGGCGTGCGGCTCCGGCAGGTCGAGGACGCGGAGCACTTCGGGACCGCCGGATTCGGTGAACGCCACAGCTTTCATGAGCGTCAGTCTGATACTTCGAGTTACCTCGAGGTCAAGACGGTCAGTTCCGGCCACCCGGCCGACCACCGGGCGGCTTTCCGTTCGTAGACCGCCCGCGGCGCGAGCACCGGGTTCGGCCGGACGACCATGGCGAAGAGGTCGTCGAGCCCGTGCGGTGCGTGGAAGTGCCACGAGCCATCGCGCGCGAGCCGCACCCCGACGCACGAGCAGACGGCCGGAAAGGCGTCGATCGCCGCCTCGGTGCTCGCGAAGGGCGGGCAGGGCGTGCCGAACTTCGCTTCGTACCAGAGGTGCACGCGGGCTTCGTTGCGCACTTCGACGTCGGCCGGAAGGTCTTCGCACGCGGCGGCGACCGACCGGATGACGCGGTCCTCCGCTTCCCAGCTCAGGTCCGCGGCGTCGTGGTAGAACAGGTCGTAGTCCTGGATGCCGTGCGTCGCTTCCCGGCCGGTCAGGACGTTCCAGACGGTCTGCGCGACACACCCGGCGGTGAGGTACCAGCCCGGCAGGTCGAACCCGCGCGCCCGCCGCAGCAGTTCGACGAGGGTTTCGTTGCGGGACAGGACGTTCCGCAGCCGGTCGAGGTCCGTCATCCCGTCATCGTAGGCTGGCGGGCATGGGCCAGATCGAGATCGTCCGCGCCACGCCGGGCCAGGCCGGCACCCTGACCGCGCTGATGCACGCTTCTTCCGCCTACCAAGGCGACTACGCGTCCATCCTGGACGGGTACGCGGTCACGCCCGAGTACGTCGAGGCCCACCCGACCTTCACCGCCACGAGGGACGGCGAAATCTTGGGCTTCTACACGCTCTTGGCAGCCGAACTCGACCTGCTCTTCGTCGCCGACCGGGCGCAGGGGCTCGGCATCGGCGCCCGCTTGATCGAGCACATGCTCGCCGAGGCCCGCGAGCGCGGGCTGGACAGCGTGCGCGTGGTGTCGCACCCGCCCGCCTTGCCGTTCTACGTCCGGATGGGCGCGCGGCGCACCGGCACGATCCCGGCGAACCCGCCGAAGGTGCGCTGGGACCGGCCGGAACTCCGCTTCGACGTCCCTACGTGTTGATCACACGTTCGCGCACTGACCTGCACGGATGGGCTCGACCTCACGTCCCGCCGTTCGCTCAGCGCAGGCGACGCGCGATCCGATTGAACGAAACCAGCCCGTCCTCAAGTGCAAGAGCGCAGTCGTACTGCCATCTCTCGTCTTGGAGATTTCGCCACTGCCTTCAGTGCATCGTATGCGGCGTTGCCGATCACCCCGCCGAGGTACAAGATCACCGTGAAAACAGCGGCCGAGGCTCCCCACTCATGCGCATGCTCATCGTCAGGCATCGACGCAAACCGAACGGAAACCTGGACTCGGTCCGCATGGCTTCTGCTGCGAGATTCGGCAGGAAGGTCCGGGCAGCGCCGGGGAACTGTCCTGACCCGCGAACTCGCCGGCCAGGACAGCCCGGGGTTCACATGTTGATCATGTGGCCGGCGAGGCCGTGGACCGCTTCCTTCACCGCTTCGCCCAGCGTCGGGTGGGCGTGGACGTTCCGCGCCACCTCGTGCACCGTCAGGTCCCACTGCTGGGCCAGCGTCAGCTCCGGCAGCAGCTCCGTCACGTCCGGGCCGATCAGGTGCCCGCCGATCAGTTCGCCGTGCTTCGCGTCGCTGATCAGCTTCACGAAGCCGCCCGGGTCGCCCAGGCCCTGGGCCTTGCCGTTGGCCGTGAAGGGGAACTTCGCCACCTGGACGTCGAAGCCCTTCTCGCGGGCTTGCTCCTCCGTCCAGCCGAAGCTGGCGATCTGGGGCTGGCAGTACGTCGCGCGCGGGATCATCGGGAAGTCGAGTTCCATCGTCTCCGCGCCCGCGATCGTCTCCGCCGCCACCACGCCCATCGACTCCGACGCGTGCGCCAGCATCAGCTTCGCCGTCACGTCGCCGATCGCGAAGATGTGCTCGACGTTCGTGCGGCCGCGGCCGTCCACGGCGATCGCGCCGCGGTCGGTCAGGGCGACCCCCGTCTTGTCCAGGCCGTAGCCCTCCACCCGTGGCTGGAAGCCGATCGCCTGCATGACCTTGTCGGCCTCGAGGACCTGCTCGCCGTTCTTCTCCGAGGACACCGTCACCCGCACGGACGAGCCCGAGTCGTCGATCGACTCGACGCGGGTCGACGTCAGCACCTTGATGCCGAGCTTGCGGTACCGGCGCGCCAGCTCCGCCGACACCTCGGCGTCCTCCAGCGGCACCATCCGGTCGAGGAACTCGACGATCGTGACGTCGACGCCGTAGTTGTGCAGCACGTAGGCGAACTCGACGCCGATCGCGCCCGCGCCGGCGATCACGATGCTCGAGGGCAGCTCGCTCGACAGGATCTGCTCTTCGTACGTCACCACGCGCTCGCTGCGCGAAGTCCCCGGCAGCAGCCGCGTGGTCGCGCCGGTCGCGATGATGCAGTGGCCGAACGTGAGCCGCTCGCCGTTCACCTCGAGGGTGTGGTCGTCGAGGAAGGTGCCGTGCCCGTCGAACTCGGTGATCTTGTTCTTCTTCATCAGGAAGTGCACGCCCTTGACGCGCCCGTCGGCGACCTTCCGGCTCCGCTCGTACGCGGCCGTGTAGTCGACCCTGATCGGGCTGTCGGAGGAGATGCCGAACGCCTTCGCCTCCTGCGTCACCACGTGCGCCAGCTCGGCGTTGCGCAGCAGCGCCTTCGACGGGATGCACCCCACGTTCAGGCAGACGCCACCCCAGTACTTCTCCTCGACCACCGCGGCGCTCAGCCCCAGCTGGGACGCGCGGATCGCCGCGACGTAGCCGCCCACTCCGGCCCCCAGCACGACGACATCAAAGTGTTGTGCACTCATACCTCGAAACTACCCTTCGGGGCGTCTCCGGGCGGGGTGACCCGGGCCTCAGGCGGCGACCAGCTCACGCAGCGCCGCGACCACCTCCTCCGGCCGCGCGGTCGGCCGCGTCGTGCGCCACGTCCGCCGTCGCGCTCGCCCGGTAGTCCGCGCACCCCGGTCGTGCCCGGCCGGCGCGAACCGTTCGTGCCCCAGCGCGACGACCTCCGCGGCCATCCGCCCCTTGGAGCAGTCACCCGGCGGCTTGTCGCTGCCGCCAGGCGAGGTGGGTCTGCGGAAACCCGTGCAGCAGTACCACCGCCGCCGTGCGCGACGCCGAGGCGCACGTCCCCGACGGGGATCCGCTCGAAGGAGAACCCGGAAATCGTCATGCCGGCAGGTTCTCACCCACCACCGACAGTTTTCAGGCGGCGACCGACGGCTGCTCGCCCCGGATCGACGCCAGCAGCTCGGTGATCGCGGCCATGATCCGGGCCGTGGCCTCCTCCAGCACCGCTCGCGTCAGCTCGCGGCCGATGAGGTCCGAGAGGTCGACCGGCGGCCCCGCGACCAGCTCGACGGTCTTGCGCGGCAGCCCCCGCGGGACCTTCGCCGTCGACGGCAGCAGGTGGTGGGTCCCCCAGTTGGCCACCGGGATCACCGGGGCCCCGGTCTCCAGCGCCGCCCGCACCACCCCGGTCTTGCCGCGCATCGGCCAGCCGTCCGGGTCGTTCGAGAAGGTGCCTTCGGGGAAGATCGCGACGCACTCGCCCGCCCGGACGGACGCCACCAGGTCGCGGTAGGCCTCCGCGGCCGTCGCCGCGCCGCGGTAGACCGGGATGTGCCGTCCGGAGCGCATCACGCGGCCGACCACCGGCAGCTTCCACAGCGACGCCTTCGCCAGGTAACGCGGCACGCGGCCGGAGGCGAGGCAGAACGCGGTGAGCGTCGTCGGGTCGGCGAACGACAGGTGGTTCGACGCCACGAGCACCCCGCCGGACTTGGGGATGTGGTGCGAACCCCGGACGCGGAACCGGGTGGTCTGGACGAGGAACTGCCAGACCACCTCGATCGCGAAGCTGTACCAGGCGCCACGGCCGGCGCGGGCGAAGCGCCGGCCGTAGGCGATCATCTGGCGTCGGGTGAGCAGCTCACCCTCGAGGTCCAGCGCGGTCCAGCGGTCCATGGGTGTCATTCGTAGCCCACGACCGGCCGGATCGGCCCACGCCCGCGCCGAACGCGGCGCAGATCACAGTGAAGAACTTCAGACCCGCTCGAGCACCACGACCGGGATCTCACGGTCCGTCTTCTTGGCGTACTCGTTGTAGTCCGGCCAGACGGCGGCGAGCTTTTCCCACAGCTTCGCGCGCTCCTCACCCTCGGCCGTGCGGGCGCGGGCCGTGAACTTGTCCGCCTTGACCTGGACGCCGACCTCGGGGTGCTCGACGAGGTTGAAGTACCAGCCGGGGTGGTTCGGCGCGCCGCCCTTGGAGGCCACGATCACCGGGTTGCCGTCGACTTCCTGGTAGATGAGGGCGAACTTGCGCTCCTGCCCGGTCTTGCGGCCCGTGGTGGTCAAGACCAGTGTCGGGACGCCTTCCTTCCACTCGTGGCCGACCTCGCCGTCGGTCTCCTCGTAGCGGCGGACGTGCTCGTCACCGAACAGCATGCGTGGTTCCTTTCGCGTCGATCGGCAGTGGCGGGCTCACCACTTGAAGGTTCTCCTTGTTTCCAACACACGCGACACGCGCGATCTTCCCGTGAGTTTCACTCGTTCGGGTGAGGTCCCCCGAGCAGCGGCTTCTCGGGACACACCCCCCTCCCAGTAGATTGCACCGACCGAGCACGCGGAGACACTCGAGACCGACCCTTGGAGGAGCCAGCCATGAAGGCCCGGCCGCACGTGACACTGGAAGACGTGGCACGCAGCGCGAACGTCTCGCTCGCGACGGCGTCGCGGGTGCTCAACGGCACCGCGTCCGTCCGCGCCGACCTGCGGGAGCGGGTGTCCGCCGCCGCGGCCGAGCTGGCCTACGCCCCCAACGCGCACGCCCAGGCCTTGGCCGGCGGCACCCACCGGACGGTCGGCGTGATCTGCCACGACGTCAGCGACCCGTACTTCGCGGCCATCGCGGGCGGGGTGATGCGGGTGGCCACCGACAACGGGCTGCTCGTCATGCTCGCCGGCACGTTCCGCGACCCGGACCGCGAGGTCGCCTACGTCTCGACGCTGCGCGCGCAGCGGGCCGCGGCGATCCTGCTCATCGGCTCGGCGTTCGAGGACCGGGCGTGGGAACGCGCGATGGCCGCCGAGCTGGAGCCCTACCGCCGCGGCGGCGGCCAGGTCGCGGCGGTCAGCCGGCACCGCGGGCTCAAGATCGACACCGTGCAGCCGGACAACAAGGGCGGCGCCGCGGCACTGGCGAAGGAACTGGTCGGTCTCGGCCACAAGCGGTTCGCCGTGCTGGCCGGGCCGCGGCGGCTGAGCACCGTGATCGACCGGCTGGCCGGCTTCTCCGGCGAGCTCGCCGCGCACGGCATCGAACTGCGCGAAGACGACGTCGTCGAGGCCGCGTTCAGCCGCGACGGCGGCTACGAGGCGACGAAGCGGCTGCTCGCCGGCCGCAAGCGCAAGCTGCCGACCTGCCTGTTCGCCGTCACCGACGTGATGGCGATCGGCGCGCTGACGGCGTTGCGCGAGGAAGGCCTGTCCGTGCCCGGCGACATCTCGGTGGCCGGCTTCGACGACATCCCGGTGGTCCGCGACCTGGCCCCGGCGCTGACCACGGTCCGGCTGTCGCTGGAAGAGCTCGGCGAACGCGCGATGGACATGGCGATCAAGGGCTCCGCGGGCACCCGGCCGCGGACGGTCCGGCTGTCCGGCGAAGTCGTCCTGCGCGAAAGCACCGGACGCCCGAAGCGCTGACCCCACCGGGCCTTGTCGCGGCGCGGCACAGGCCCTACCGTGGGTTGAGAAAGCGCTTTCTGACCCTTCCGGAGGTCCTCGATGCTCGTGCTCCCGGCCCCCGGCGGCGAGCTGCTGAACTGGTCGCCGTCCGGGCCACGGCCCCCCGCGCCCCCGCCGACGCCACAGTCGCCGCCGGCGTCTCGCATCGTCTACGCCGCGGCGCACGTCGTCGCGGACGCGCTGGCCGACGAGCCCTACGCCGTGGACTGGGACACGACGCTGGCCTTCCGCGAGCACCTCTGGTCGTGCGGGCTGGGCGTCGCGGAGGCGATGGACACCGCGCAGCGCGGGATGGGCCTCGACTGGGCGACGACGCAGGAGCTGGTGTCCCGCACCGGCGCGGTCGCGGCCGGGCGGCGCTGGTGCGCCGGGGTCGGCACCGACCAGCTGCCGCCGGGACCGGCCACCGTGTCGTCCATTGTGGACGCCTGGCGCGAGCAGCTCGGCCTGGTCTCCGGCGCGGGCGCGATCCCGGTCGTGATGGCCAGTCGCGCGCTGGCCGCCGCCGCCAAGAGCCCGGACGACTACCACGCGGCGTACGGGAAGCTCCTGTCCGAGGCGGGCGGGCCGGTTCTGCTGCACTGGCTGGGCGAGCAGTTCGACCCGGCGCTGGCCGGCTACTGGGGCCACGACGATGTCCGCGCCGCCGCCCGCGAGCTGGCGTCGCTCTGCGCCGAGCACGCCGCCACGATCGCCGGGGTGAAGGTCTCGGTGCTCGACGCCGAGGTCGAGATCGAGTTCCGCCGGGCCCTCCCGGACGGCGTCGCCTGCTACACCGGCGACGACTTCAACTACCCCGAGCTGATCGCCGGCGACGCGGAAGGCCACAGCGAAGCCCTGCTGGGCATCTTCGACCCGATCGCCCCGGTCGCCGCGGCGGGGCTGCGTCGTCTCGACGACGGCGACCAAGCCGGGTTCCGCGCCCTGCTCGACCCCACCGTGCCGCTGGCCAGGGAGGTCTTCCGCGCGCCGACCCGGCACTACAAGACCGGCGTGGTGTTCCTGGCCCACCTCAACGGCCACCAGGACCACTTCCGGATGATCGCCGGCCAGGAATCCGCGCGCACGATCACCCACCTGGCGACGTTGCTGCGGCTCGCCGACGAGGCCGGCGTGCTGGCCGACCCCGAGCTGGCCGAGGCCCGGATGCGGCCGCTGCTGCAGGTCGCGGGAGTGGTGTGATGGACCCCCGGCTGAGCCTCAACCAGATCACCACGAAGTCCTGGTCGCTGCCCGAGGCGGTGGCGGGCTGCGCCGAGGCGGGCGTCGGCTGGATCGGGCTGTGGCGCGACAAGGTCGCCGAAACCGGCGTCGACGAAGCCGCGCGGCTGCTCAAGGAGCACGGGGTGCGGGTTTCGTCGTTGTGCCGCGGCGGGTTCTTCACCGGCGTGACGCCCGAGGGGTCCCCTGTGGACGGTGTGACGCAGACCCGGGAGGCGATCGACGAAGCCGCCGCGCTCGGCGCCGACGTGCTCGTGCTGGTCGTGGGCGGGATCGCGGGCAACGACCTCGCCGCGTCCCGGCAGCGGGTCGCCGACGCGGTGGGCTCGCTGGCGCCCTACGCCGGGGAGCGCGGGGTCCGGCTGGGCCTGGAGCCGCTGCACCCGATGCAGTGCGCGGAGCGATCGGTGCTGTCCACTGTGGACCAGGCGCTGGCGATCGCGCTCGAGCACCCCGTCGATCAGGTCGGGGTGATCGTGGACGAGTTCCACGTCTGGTGGGACCCGCGGATCGAGGAGTCGATCGCCGCGGCCGCCGGCCGGATCGCCGGGTTCCACGTGTGCGACATCCTGGTGCCGCTCCCGGACCCGCTGCTGGGCCGCGCCCTGCCCGGCAACGGCCCGATCGACCACCGCCACCTGCGCGCGGCGGTGGAGGCCGCGGGCTACACCGGGCCGATCGAGGTCGAGGTGTTCAACGCTGACCTGTGGGCCCGGCCGGGTGGGGACGTGCTCGCCGCGACCATTGCGGCGTTCGAGCGACATGTGGCCTGAACCGGCCCAGCCGGCTCCTGCCGCACCGCCGCCGTCAGCCGGGTGGACCGCGCGCGGGAACGCCGTGAATGACTCATTCATGACGTCCGACGTCAGGAATGAGTCATTCAATGCACCGACGGTTGCGGCGTTCGAGCGACATGTGACCTGAACCGGTCCGCCTGGCGGTACGCTGGGTCCACCAGGCGGACGGGGTCGCTCATGAAGGCAGAAGAAGACGGATCGGTCCGCAGCGTGCTCCGCGCGTTCGACCTGCTCGCCCTCTTCACCGAACACCGCCGGACCTGGGCGGTCAAGGACCTCACGACGGCCAGCGGCCTGGCGAAGACGACCGTGCTGCGGCTGGTCGCCACCTGCGAACAGCGCGGCCTGCTCTGGACGCGGCCGGACGGGCGGATCACCGTCGGGCCCGGGATGCTGCGGTGGGCGCAGCTGGCGAACACGGCGTGGCAGCTGCCCGAGCCGGTCCGCCAGGTGCTGCGGGAGCTGGCCCGGGAATGCCGGGAGACGGTGAACCTCTACGTGCGCAGCACCGCCGTGCTCGTCTGCGTGGCCCAGCAGGAGGGGCCGCTGGCCATCCGGCACGTCGGCCGCGTCGGCGACGAGCTGCCGCTCGGCTTCGGGGCCGCCGGGCGCGTTCTCGACGGTGCCGAGGGCGCCGCGGTCAGTCACGGCGAGCCGGAGCCGGGCGCCTCCAGCGTCGCCGCGCCGGTGCACGACGGCGACGGGCGGCTGCTGGCGGCTCTCGCGATCACCGGGCCCAGCAGCCGGTTCGGGCCCGGCGAAGTCGCCGCGTTCACCGAGGCCCTCGCCGCCGCTTCGGTGCGGATATCGCAGATCGGCCTCGCGACGCGGGCGGAATAGGCCACAGCCGTCCGGAATCCGCGGTGCGGTTGGTTAGGCTTCCGGCATGCCGAACCTGCTGGTGGTGGAAGACGACGCGGCGATCGGCAGCGTGCTCGAATCGACCCTGCGACTGCACGGTCACCAGGTGTGCTGGCGCCGCGACGGGCGGACCGCCCTGCAAGCCGCCGAACCCGGCGATTTCGACCTCGTGCTGCTCGACCTCGGGCTGCCCGACCTGGACGGCGTCGAGGTCTGCCGCCGCCTGCGGGCCGCGCTGCCCGCCGCGGTGCTGGTCATCCTCACCGCGCGACAGGAGGAAATGGACGTCGTCGTCGGGCTCGACGCCGGCGCCGACGACTACCTCACCAAGCCGATCCGGCTGGGCGAACTGCTCGCCCGGGTGCGAGCGCACCTGCGGCGCGGCGCACCGGCCGGGGCGCGGCCTCCGGTGACCATCGCCGGGCTGACCGTCGACATCGCCGGCCGCCGCGCCATCCTCGGCGGGCGTGAAGTGGCGCTGCGGGCCAAGGAGTTCGACCTGCTGGCCCGGCTCGCCGAGCAGCCCGGCGTCGCGGTCAGCCGGGAGACGCTGATGTCCGAGGTCTGGGACGCGCACTGGTACGGCTCGACGAAGACGCTGGACGTGCACATCGCGGCGGTGCGCCGCAAGCTCTCGGCGGCCGCCGGGCCCGACGACCAGGTGCCGCGGATCGCCACCCTGCGCGGGCACGGCTACCGGCTGGAAGACCCGGCGCGCACCGCCGCCGAAGGGTAGCCGTGCGCCGCCGGATCATTTCGCTCACGGTGCTGGCCGCCCTGGTCTCGACCGTGCTGTTCGCGCTGCCGCTGGGCATAGCCGCGACGCGGTACTACCACGACGACACCACCACCGAGCTGGAACGGGCCGCGGACACGGTCGCGCTCTCGGTGTCCCATGCGCTGGACGCCGGGCTGCCGCCCGAGGTGCCCCCGCACGGCGACGGGGACGGGGACGACGCCGACACCGAGGTGGGGGTCTACAGCCCGGACGGGCGGCTGATCGCCGGGCACGGCCCGGCCGCCGCCGGCCCGATCGAGCAGCAGGCGGCGAGCGCCACGATGGACGTCGTCACCGGAAGCGAAGGCGACGATCTGGTGCTGGCCGTGCCGGTGCTCAGCGGGTCCAGGGTGACCGGGGTCGTCCGGTCCGCGATGCCGTCGTCCACGCTGACCGTGCGGATCGCGCTCACCTGGCACGCCATGGCCCTGCTGGCGGCGGGGGCGATCGGAGCGAGCTGGCTGCTGGCCCGGCGGTTCACGAAGCGGCTCGTCCGGCCCCTGGAGGAGCTGGCCGCCGCGGCCGGGCGGCTCGGCGACGGCGACTTCACCGTCCGGTCGCCGCGGGCGGGCATCCCCGAGATCGACCAGGTCGGCGAGACACTGGACGCGACCGCGACCCGGATCGGCGAAACGCTGGAACGCGAGCGCGCGTTCTCCGCGGAGGCGTCACACCAGCTGCGCACCCCGCTGACCGGGCTGCGCCTGCAGCTCGAAGCCGCGCTGGAGACCCCGGCCGCCGACCCGTACGCGGCGATCCGCGCCGGCATCGCCTCGGCCGACCGGCTGGAACGCACCATCGAAGACCTCCTGGCGCTGGGCCGGGAACGCCGGGGCCAGCGCGCCGAGCTGAACCTCGGCCGGCTCCTCGACGAGCTCCGGCAGACGGGCGAAGCCCTGCTCGGGCCGCAGGGACGGAGTCTGCGGATCCTCCGCGAGGACCCGCCGCCGACGCACGCGTCGGCCGCGGCGGTCCGGCAGGTGCTCGGCGTGCTGCTGGACAACGCGGCGACGCACGGGCGCGGCACGGTCACGGTGCTGGCCCGCGACGTCGGGGACGCGCTCGCCATCGACGTCGCCGACGAAGGCCCGGCCCTCGGCGAGACGGACCCGTTCGCGACGACGCCCACCGGCCACGGCATCGGCCTGCGCCTGGCCCGCGGCCTCGCCGAAGCCGAAGGCGGCCGGCTCCGGCTGAGCCGCCCGGACCCGCCCACGTTCACCCTCCTCCTGCCCGCCGCCCCGGCGTGACCGGAGAGGCATCACCCGTGATTGGACAGGCATCACCCGTGTCTGGAGGGGCATCACGTGTGATTGGAGGGGCATCGGCGTGATGCCCCTCCAATCACGCGAGATGCCCGGCGAATCACGCGTGATGCCTACCGGAGCACGGGTGATGCTTGGTTACATCGGGAAGGTCTTGCGGAAGGTGGCCGAGATCGGTTCGAGGTCGGCCACGAGCTGGGCGAGTTCGGCGGGGGTCAGGGCGTTGTAGGGGGCTTCGGCGAGCCGGTCGGTCAGGGCTTCGACGCGCTCCTTCGTGGCCCGGCCGGCCTCGGTGAGCCAGCCGTCGGTGCCGACGAGGCCCCGGGCGCGCATGCCGTCGATGACCGCGGTCAGCTGCGCGGCGGGGAGGTGCCAGACCCGGCCGAAGTCCTTCGCGGGCAGGTCGACGGACAGGGCGTGGAGCACGTGGGCCTCCGTCCCGCCGATGCCCTCGGCCACCAGCGCGACGGTGTGGCCGTCGCCGCGGTGCTCGCGCAGCAGGGTCGCCGCGTGCCAGAGCCGGGCCACCGGCTCCTGCGGTACCGGGAGCGCGCGCAAGGCGGCGTACAGGGGGCGGCCCTCGACCGGTGCGCTGGTCGCCGCCTTCAGCAGGAGGTCGCCGGCGCGGGCGACGCCGGGGTCGTCGGCGAGGGCGCCGAGAATCCGCCGCATTCCCGCGACGCAGCCCCGCTCGCGGGCGGACAGCGCCGCCTCGGGCGTGGTCAGGTCCCAGACACGCGGGAGGTGCCGGGCCACCTCGCCGGGAGCGAAGTTGTAGAAGATCGCGTGGACGACCTCGGCCGGCACTCCACGCCCGAGCGGCGCGGCCCGGCCGGCGAAGTAGGCGTCCCACACGTTGCGCAGGCCGAGCGCCAGCAGGGCCTCGTCCGACTCGTCGGCGAAGTAGGGCACCAGGCCGATCGGCTCGACCAGGTCGTACATGCGGCGCGCGACGAGCTCGGACATCTTCATCCCCTGTGGTTCGTGGCGGCGCTCTCGTGGCGGCCGCTCACCCCCTCCACGAACGGCTCACGCGGGATCCGACACCCAAGCTCGACCGAATTTTCCGGTGGAACGAATCGCCATGATCCGACGCCGCTGTGCAATGAATCACCTGTGATTCATCTGTACGTGCAACGTTCTCGTGTTTTCCGCTCCGGAAACGACCGTTACCGTCGTCGGCATGACTTTGCGAGCCGCGACGGTGCGGCGGAAACCGGTCGCCGACCTGGTCGCCGAAGGTGATCATGGCACGTTGAAGCGGTCGCTCGGCCTCGGGCAGCTCACCATGCTCAGCATCGGGGCGACGCTGGGCAGCGGCATCTTCGTCGTGCTCGGCGAAGCCGTCCCGGTGGCCGGCCCGGCGGTGGTGCTCTCCTTCGTGCTCGCCGGCGTCACGGCGATGTTCTCGGCGCTGTCCTACGCCGAACTGGCCGGGATGATCCCGCTGTCCGGCTCGTCGTACTCCTACACCTACGCCACGCTCGGCGAGCTCGTCGCCTGGGTCTGCGGGTGGTGCCTGGTGCTCGAATACGGCGTCTCGGTCGCCTCCGTCGCCGTCGGCTGGGGCCAGTACCTCAACGAACTGCTGCGGTTGGCCTTCGGCTTCGCGATCCCGGACGCGCTGAGCCAGCCTCCGGGCTCGGGCGGGGTCGTCAACGTGCCCGCCATCCTCGTCGTCGTCCTCGCGATGCTCCTGCTGCTGTCGGGCGCGAAGGAGAGCGCGCGGGCCAACGCGGTCATGGTCGTGGTCAAGATCGGCACGCTGGTGCTGTTCTGCGCGATCGCCTTCAGCGCGGTGCAGGCGAAGAACTTCACGCCGTTCCTGCCGCTCGGGCTGGCCGGGCTCAGCGCCGGCGGCGCCAAGCTGTTCTTCTCCTACATCGGCTTCGACGCGGCCTCGACCGCCGGCGAGGAGGCGAAGAACCCGCAACGCGACCTCCCGCGCGCGATCCTGCTCTCCCTCGGGATCGTCACCGTGCTGTACTGCCTGGTCGCCGTGGCCGCCGTCGGCGCCCTGCCGTGGCAGCAGTTCGACGGCCAGGAGGCCGCGCTCTCGCACGTGCTCGACGTCGTCTCGGACAACCCGTTCTGGGCCGGGCTGCTGGCCGTCGGCGCGATCGTGGCGATCTCCAGCGTCGTGCTGACCGTCCTCTACGGACAGACGCGCATCCTGTTCGCGATGTCCCGCGACGGCCTGGTCCCGCCCGCCTTGTCCAAAGTGGACGCGAAGACCGGCTCGCCGCGGATCAACACCCTGGTCGTCTCGGCCTTCGTCGCGGTCCTGGCCGCCTTCATCCCGCTCGGCAAGCTGGCCGACGCCACCAGCATCGGGACGCTGTTCGCGTTCGGGCTGGTCAACGTGGCCGTCCTGCTGCTCCGCAAGCGTCAGCCCGACCGGCCGCGCTCGTTCCGCGTCCCGCTCTCGCCGGTGACGCCGGTCCTGGGCGTGCTCTGCTGCGCGTACATGATGCTCAGCCTCGACGGCGCCACCTGGCTGGTCTTCGGCGCCTGGATGGTCCTGGGCCTGCTCATCTACTTCGGCTACGGGATCCGGAAGTCGAGGCTGGCATGAGGGTCGCCATCCACCAGGGCCCGCTCGGCGACCTGCCGCGGATCGACGCCGACCTCGTCGTCACCGCGGAGATGATCACGACGGGCTACCACATCGGCGCGCGCACGCACGAGCTCGCCGAACCCGCCGACGGGCCCACGGCGGCCCGGATGTCCGCACTGGCACGGCAGACGGGCACCGCGCTGGCGTACGGCTACCCGGAAACCGACGGCGAGCACGTCTACAACAGCGTCCAGCTCATCGACGCGACCGGCCGCCGGCTCGCGAACTACCGCAAGACGCACCTCTTCGGCGACCTCGACAAAGCGTGGTTCACCCCCGGCGACGAAGCCGTGGTGCAGGCCGAGCTCGGCGGCGTCCGGGTCGGGCTGCTCATCTGCTACGACGTCGAATTCCCGGAGCTGGTCCGCGCGCACGCGCTCGCCGGCACCGAGCTCCTGGTCGTGCCGACCGCGCTGATGAGTCCCTACGAGATCGTCGCGGACACGCTCGTGCCCGCGCGCGCCTACGAAAGCCAGCTGTTCGTCGCCTACGCGAACCGCTGCGACACCGAGCGGGAGCTGACCTACTGCGGGCGGTCCTGCGTCGTCGCCCCGACCGGCGAGGTGCTCGCCCGCGCCGGCGCCGGGCCCGGCGTGATCGCCGCCGACGTCACGCGGGAGGCACTGGCCGCGTCCCGCCTGGAGAACACCCACCTGGCCGACCGACGGCCCGAACTGTACCGGGGAACCACCGCATGACCTCCGCCGTCCCGACCGCGATCCACCACGACGAACCGGCGGGCCGCCCGATCACGATGTTCGGGCCGGACTTCCCGTTCGCCTACGACGACCACCTCGCCCACCCCGCCGGCCTCGGCTCGCTGCCCGCCGAGCGTCACGGCACCGAGGTGGCGGTGATCGGCGGCGGCCTCTCCGGCATCGTCACCGCGTACGAGCTGATGAAGCTGGGCCTGCGGCCGGTGGTGTACGAAGTCGCCGAGCTCGGCGGCCGGCTGCGGACCGTGCGGTTCCCCGGCTGCCCGGACGACGTCGTCGCCGAAATGGGCGCGATGCGCTTCCCGCCCGCGTCGACCGCGCTGTTCCACTACATCGACAAGGTCGGGCTCGAGACCACGCCGTTCCCGAACCCGCTGGCGCCGGGGACGCCGAGCACCGTCGTGGACCTGAAGGGGCAGAGCCACTACGCGCGCACGCCCGAGGATCTGCCCGCCGTCTTCCGCGAGGTCGCCACGGCGTGGGACCGGACTCTGGCCGAGCACGCGTCCTTCGCCGAGATGCAGACGGCGATCCGCGACCGCGACGCGAAGACGATCAAGCGGCTGTGGAACGACCTCGTCCCCCGGCTGGACAACCAGACGTTCTACGGGTTCCTCTGCGACTCCCCCGCGTTCGCCTCCTTCCGCCACCGCGAGATCTTCGGCCAGGTCGGCTTCGGCACCGGCGGCTGGGACACCGATTTCCCGAACTCCATCCTGGAGATCCTGCGCGTCGTCTACACCGGAGCCGACGACGAGCACCGCAGCATCGCCGGCGGCAGCAGGCAGCTCCCGCTGCGGTTGTGGGAGCACGCCCCGGAAGACATCGCTTTCTGGCCGGCCGGCACCAGCCTGAGCACGCTGCACGGCGGCCGGCCGCAACCCGGCGTCGCACGGCTGCACCGGACGGCGCCCGGCAACATCACCGTGACGGACACCGAAGGGCACATCCGGACGTTCCCGGCCGCGGTGTTCACCGCACAGAGCTGGATGCTGCTGTCGAACATCGAGTGCGACGAAGCGCTGTTCCCGATCGACCACTGGACGGCGATCGAGCGCACGCACTACATGGCGTCGTCGAAGGTGTTCGTGCCGGTCGACCGGCCGTTCTGGCTGGACCGCGACCCGGCGACCGGCCGCGACGCGATGAGCATGACGCTCACCGACCGGATGCCGCGCGGCACGTACCTGCTCGGCGACGACCCGGACGCGCCCGCGGTGATCTGCCTGTCCTACACGTGGGCCGACGACTCGCTGAAGTGGCTGCCGCTGTCGGTGGGCGAGCGCGTCGAAGTGATGCTCCAGTCGCTGCGTGAGATCTACCCCGGCGTCGACGTCCGCCGGCACATCATCGGCGACCCGGTGACCGTGTCCTGGGAGGCCGAACCGCACTTCATGGGCGCGTTCAAGGCGAACCTGCCCGGCCACTACCGCTACCAGCAGCGGCTGTTCACGCACTTCGTGCAGGACGAGCTGCCGCCGCGGTACCGGGGCCTGTTCCTGGCGGGCGACGACATCTCGTGGACGGCGGGCTGGGCCGAGGGCGCGGTGCAGACGGCGCTGAACGCGGTGTGGGGCGTGCTGCACCACTTCGGCGGGGTAACCGATCCGGCGAATCCGGGCCCGGGTGACGGCTTCGCGGACATCGCGCCGATCACGCTGCCGGACTGACCGTGCCCCGATCGTGTATTGGGGCGACGGCACTTCCGACATCGTGCCGACTACCCTGCCCGGCGCAACGGCCCGTGCGACGATGGGCGGATGAACACCGAGCCGGCGCCGAGATGGCGAAGACTGGAACCGGACGAACGGAAGGAACAGATCTACGCTTGTGCGGCGCGGCTGTTCGGTGAGCGTCCCTATTCCGCAGTGTCCACTTCGGACATAGCCGCCGCGGCGGGGGTGGCGCGGGGGCTGATCAACCACTACTTCGGCACGAAACGCGAGCTGTACCTGGAGATCATCCGCCGCGCGCTGACCGTGCCGCGGCTGGCCGTCGAGATCCTCCCCGACGGGCCGCTCGAACTGCGCGCCGACGTCGCCATCGAGTGGTTCCTCGACATGGTCACCAGCCAGGAGCGGATGTGGCTGGCCGCGATCGCGCCCGAGGGCATCGGCCGTGACCTCGAGGTGGAGCGCATCCTCGAAGAAGCCGACCGCGAATCCGCCGACCGCGTGCTGGAGGCCGTCGGGCTGTCGCGGGAGAGCGACCACGGGCCGGAGCTCAACGCGCTGGTGCGCGCGTTCGGCGGGATGGTGAAGGCGGCGGGCCGGGAGTGGCTCGTGCGCCGCTCGCTGACGCGGGCCCAGGTGCACCTGCTGCTCTCGAAGTCACTCGTGACCCTGGTCGGCGAAATCTTCCCGGCCATCCAGGCGGAGCCGCCGCGCAGCGAGCCCCCGGCGCCGCGGCAGGGCGATCCCGGGTAGACCGAAGCCCCCGGCGCCACGAGGGGGAGGAGGGCGCCAGGGGCTCCGGGTCAGTGGGCGAACCACCGACGCACGCCCACGGTACGCCGCGGCACTGTCAAGTCACTGTCAACCCGAAATGTTCGGATTGTGTAGTTCGTCCAGGCGGTGCGCGAGGCCGTCGAGGCATCGCCGGACCGCGTAGTCGTAGAGCTGTGCGTAATAGCCCGAGGCGAGGTCCGGGTCGCCCATCAGGTCGTGCATCGCCGCGCCCAGCTCGGCCATCCCGGGCAGGTCGGCCCGCTCGCGGTAGGTCGCGTACTCCTCGGTGTTGTCGATCCGCAGCGCGAGTGCGCCGTCGCGGTCGTCCTCCATCGCGACGAACTGGCACGCCGTCATCAGCAGCAGGTTGTAGGCCAGCACGCTTTCGCGGCCGAACCCGGCGGTCAGCAGCACGCCGACGCCCGCGTCGATGGTGCGCGTGGCCGCCTTGACGGACGGGCCGAACAGGGCCAGCCGCCGCGCGCAGCCCGGGTAGGTCCGCAGCACCGCGCGCAGGCCGGCCAGCAGCTCGGTGAACCACTCCTGCCACGGCAGCTGCTCGGCCGGCAGCTGCAGCAGCCCGACGACCCGGTCGACGACGGCGTTCACCACCGCGTCCCGGTCGCCGACGTGGTGGTAGATCACCGCCGGATAGGCCTCGACCGAGCGGGCGAGCTCCCGCAGCGTCCAGTTGTCGAGGCCGCGCTGGGCGGTGAGGGTGGTGGCGGCGCTGACGATGCAGTCGGCCGTCAGCGCCGGCAGTCCCGCCGCGGCCCGTGACCGTGGACGCTGTCCCGTACCCGAGGATGAGGTAGGCATGGGGCGTAACGGTAACCGCACCGCCCGGGCCGGTGCCAGCTCCGCGCGGGTACGGCAGGATCGGGGTATGGCACGCGCACAGGCCAACGGTCTCGAGCTCGAGTACGGCACTTTCGGCGATCCGGCGGCTCCGCCGCTGGTCCTGGTGATGGGCCTGGGTGCCCAGATGATCACCTGGGAGGACGGCTTCTGCGAATTGCTCGCCGGACGCGGGTTCTTCGTCGTGCGGTACGACAACCGGGACGTCGGGCTTTCCAGCTGGCTCGACCACCTGCCCCCGCCGGACCTGGCCGCGCTGGCCGCCGGCGATCTGTCGACTGCGCCGTACACGCTGTCGGACATGGCCGACGACGCGGTCGGGCTGTTCGACGCGCTCGGCATCGACCGGGCGCACGTGGTCGGGGCGTCGATGGGCGGGATGATCGTGCAGCAGCTGGCCATCGACCACCCGGACCGGCTGCTTTCGGTCACGTCGATCATGTCGACCACCGGCGACCGGGCGGTCGGGCAGGCCGAGCCGTGGGCGCTGGCGCTGCTGGGGCGGCCGCCGGCCACCACCCGCGAGCAGGCCATCGCCGACAGCGTCGAGGGCTACCGGCGGCTCGGCTCCCCCGGCTACCCGGACGACGAAGCGTTCCTGCTGGCCAAGGCGGCGTTGCACTACGACCGCGCCCGCCACCCGGTGGGCACGCTGCGCCACGCGGCGGCGGTCATGGCCTCCGGCGACCGCACCGCCGGGTTGCGTTCGGTACGGCTCCCGGCGTTGGTCGTCCACGGCGACGCCGACCCGCTGATCAACGTGAGCGGCGGCAAGGCGACGGCGGAGGCGATCCCGGGCGCGGAGCTGGTCGTGCTCCCGGGAATGGGGCACAACCTGCCGCGCGCGGTCTGGCCCGAGGTCGCCGACGCGATCGGCCGGGTGACGGGTAAATAGCGCGTAAAGATCCCGGAGCCGGGTGTAGGGAAAGTGTCCTGGGCCACGCTCGTCGTCGCCCCCGGGACTGGACTGGGCGGATGACAGAGGACTTCGGGTTCCCGTTCGGATGCGTGGCCGCGGTCGCCGCGGTGATCGTGGCGGACCTCGCCGGAGCGACGGGTCATCCCTGGTACGCGCTGGTCACCCTGGGCGCGGTCGTCCTGTCAGCCGCCTACCGCGGCTCTCCCGCGGCAGCGACGGGGGTAACGGTGGTCGCCTGGGCCCTCCACACGGGTTTCGTCCTCGGCCGCCTCGGCGAACTCACCTTCGACGCGCCGGCCCGCCTCGCCGCGCTCGTCTTCGCCTCAGCCCTGGTCACCGGTCTCCTCGCCCGCGCCGCCGTGTCGACCTCCCAATCACGCGAGTCGACCCTCCAGACACGCGTGTCGTCCGTTCAGGTACGCGAGTCGTCCGTCCGGGTACGCGAGTTCGCCGGCCGGGTACTGCGAGCCCCGTGATGGAAGGGTCGACTCGCGTGATCAGAGGGTCGACTCGCGTGATTGAAGGGTCGACTCGCGTACCCCGATGGACGACACGCGTACCTGGGTGGACGACACGCGTACCTGGGTGGACGACGCGTCAGTGGCGGGGGTGGGCGGCGCGGCGGGCCGCTGAGGCCGCGATGATGCGGGGCAAGCCGGCCGGGTGGAGTGGGTCGATGCCGGTGAGGTCGCGGACGCGGCGGAGGCGGTAGTCGACCGTGTTGGGGTGGACGTGGAGCTGGGCCGCCGTGCGGCGGCGGTTCGTGTCCAGGGCCAGGTACGCGTCCAGGGTCTCGACCAGCTCCGGGTGCGCTTCCAGTGGGTCGAGCGCCGCCGCGAGGCGGTCGCGGGCCGCTCCCGGGCGGGTCAGCTGGTACTCCACCAGGACGTCGTCGAGGCGGTACAGGCCCGGTGCGCGGCCGAACCACCGCAGCACGTCCAGCACCTCGCCGGTCCGCGCGGCCACCGCCCGGACCTCGGCCGGCGCCGCCGGTTCCGCCGCCGCCAGCACGGTCACCCCCGCCGCGCGCCCGGCCGCGTCGAGCACCGCCTGCCACTCCGGAACCGACGTCAGCCGGCCCGCCACCGGGAGCAGGACGAGCCCGCCCGGTCCGTCCAGGGACGCCAGCACGCCGTCACCGCACGCCTGCTCGAACGCCGCCAGGAACCGGCGGAGCTTGCGGCGGACGGCGATCTCGGCGTCCACCCCCGGCGACTCCTCGTCGGCGTGCGGCCCGAGTTCGACGCTCAGCACGACGTACCGCGCGGGCAGCGTGATCCCGGCGCTGCGGGCGACGACGTCGACCGGCCCGCCGTCGACGAGCACCGACAGCAGCGTCCGGCGCGCGGTGTGCTCCTGCCCGACCTTCGTCCGCAGCTCCTCCAGGTACCCCCGCGTCACCGCGCCGGTGACCGTGCCGACGAACGCCAGCACCCGGTCCGCGACTTCGAGGAGGTCGGCGACGTCCGCACTGCCCGACGAGGCGGAGCCGACGGCGAAGATCTCCCGCGCGCCGACGTGGTACGCGGTCAGCACGGCCTCCAGCGGGAAGCCCTCCTCCGCCCGGCGGACCGCGGACGCGCCGACCTGCCGCAGCTCGGCCGCGTTCAGCTCGCGGTCCTCGCGCAGGCTGCGCGCGAACGCCCGCACCGCCTGCCGGGTGATGCCCGCGATGTCGCCGGCCAGTTCCTCCACCGGCAGCCGCCGGTAGTCGGCGACCTCGGCCTGGATGCGCGCGAGCACCCGGGCGATCAGCTCGGGCTCCTCCCGGGTGAGCCGCTCGTGCACGCGCTGGCCGCCGAGGGTGAGGTCCCCGCCGCACTTGTGCTCGGTCACAACCGATCCCCTCGTTCTCTGCTCGGACTCCCAGTCAATCCCGTGACGCCCAGTGCCGATGGTGTCACGGAGACCAACAGTCGGCACTGCATCAAGGAGGACGGCGTGCGAGTGAGGACGACGACGTTCATCGCGATCTTGGTCACCGCGCTGGCGGGCGCGACGGCGGGCACGGCGGCGGCGGGCACCGCCGGGGAATACGTCGCACTGGGGGATTCGGCGGCGGCCGGGCCGCTGGTCCTGCCGCCCGACCTCTCCTCCCCCGGCTGCCTCCGCTCCCTGGCGAACTACCCGCACGTCGCCGCGAAAGAACTCGGCGTGCCGCTGACGGACGTCACCTGTTCGGGCGCGACGACGGCGGACATGACCGCCCCGCAGCAGACGTCGGCCGGCGCGGTGCCACCGCAGCTGGACGCGCTGGGCGCGCCGACCCGCACGGTGACCGTGACGATCGGCGGCAACGACATCGGCCTGGTCGGGGCCGCGACGAGCTGCATCAACCTGCTGCCCGGCATCAACCCCGACTGCGTCGACCGGTACACCGCCGGCGGCCACGACCAGCTGGCCGAGAGGATCGCCGCGTTCGAGCCCGTGTGGGGCGCGCTGCTGGACGCGATCCACGCGAAGGCGCCGGACGCCGACGTCTTCGTGGCCGGCTACGGCACCTACCTGCCGCACAACGGCTGCTGGCCGATCGCGCCACTGACCCCGCGCGACGCGAACTACATCCAGGGCAGCATCGACAAGACCAACGCCGCGCTCGCCCGGCAAGCCGCCGCGCACGACGCGCGCTACGTCGACGTCCGGACCGCCTCGATCGGGCACGACGTCTGCAAGCTGCCCGGCGTGAAGTGGTTCGAGAGCGTGATCCCGACGTCGGTCGCCGCGCCGCTGCACCCGAACGCGGACGGCATGGCCGCGATCGGCGGGCTGGTCGCGGCGGCGATCAGCGGCTGAAGTCCCAGCGGGCGGCACCGTGCGGCTCGGCGGTGGCGACGCCGATGGCCCGGTGCAGCGTGAGCCGGTACAGGTGCCACGGCGCCGGCCCGGCGCTCGCCGCCATGAACGGCGCGTTGAACCCGCCGTCCTCCACCGTCGCGGGCCAGCCGCCCTCGCGGTAGACGGCCGCCACTCGCTCCAGCACCTCGGGTTCGGCGACCCGGTGGGCCTCGCCTTCCATCGTGACGTCGAGGCCGCGCAGCCGCACCGACACGCTGCACGCCGGGTTCGCCGCCAGGTTGCGGGCCCGGCGGGTGCCGGGCCCGCTCACGAAGTACAGGGTGTCGTCCACCCAGATGGCGCCGACGCCGGCGGCGTGCGGGCGCCCGTCGGGGCGGACGGTCCCGACGAAGAACGTCAGGTCCTCCTTGGGGGTCTGGGTGGCGAGGAGGTCGCGCGCCCTGCTCCACGGCAGCGCCGCGGACCCGGATCGGTCGAGGTTCGTGGTTTTCGTGGGTTCGGTCATGCCTACGCGTCGAACGGAAGGACGGCGGATCGACACGCGGCGAGGGTTTTCGCGCCGCCCGGGTCGTCGTCGCTGGTGGCCGGGACGATCGCCAGCTCGTCGATCCCGGCTTCGGCGTACTCGGCGGCCTTCGCCGTGATGTCCGCCGGCGAACCGAGAAGGCCCACCGTCGCGATCGCCTCCACCGGGACCGCCGCCAGCAGCTCGCGCGGGTGCGGGCGCGTGCGCGCGAAGTCGATCAGGTCGCCGAAGCCCGCCGCGCGGAACATCTCGCCGTACCCGGGCGCCGCCAGGTAGCCGACCACTCCGCGCCGCAGCTGTTCGAGGGCTGCCGGGTCCGGGTCCACCGCGGCGACCACCCAGGCGGCCACCGGCGGGGGCGTGGTGCCCGCCCGCGAAGCGGCTTCGTGCAGACCTCGCACCAAGGATGCCGCGGCCGCGGGGCTGACCAGGTTGACCACCATCCGGTCGGCGTGCCTGGCCGCCACCTCCAGGGCCTTCGGACCGAACGCGGCGATCGTCAAAGGTGACTTCGGCGCGGGCAGCCGCAACCGATAGCCGTGCGAACCCACCACCGAACCGTCCACTGTGGATTTCTCACCGGCCAGCAGCTGCCGGACCGCGACGGCGGACTCCGCCAAGGCCGTGGCCGCGCGCTCCCGCGAGCGGCCGTGCCAGCCGCGCACCACGACGTCGCTGGACGTCCCGAGAGCGACGCCGGTCGCGCGCCCGGTCAGGGCCGCCACCGACGCGACGCCCATGGCGATCGTCGCCGGGTCCCGCACGGTCACCGCCAGCGGCCCGAAAGTCAGGGAAATCCGCGCGGTGGCCGCGCCGATCGCGGTGCCGAGCGCGAAGGCGTCCCACGTCGCCATCTCGCCGATCCACAGCTCCGGGTACCCGGCGGCGTCGGCGGCGCGCGCGGTTTCGAGGGCTTCCTCCGGCGGGCGGTCCTGCCAGAGGCCCAGCGACACCGAAAGCTTCATGCGGAAGCCTGCACGATCATGGTGACCACCGTAGTGAACGAGCCGCCGACGTTGAGCGTCAACGCCGTGCGCGCGCCCGCCACCTGCATCTCGCCCGCCGTGCCGGCCACCTGACGGGCCGCATCGCGCAGCATGCGGACGCCGGTCGCGCCGACCGGGTGGCCGAGGCCGATCAGGCCACCACCCGGGTTGATCCCGGCCGCGTCGAGCCCACCGCCGGCGATGAACCGGCCGCCGTCACCGGGCGGTGCCAAGCCGAGGTGCTCCAGCGCGACCAACCCGGTGATCGTGAAGCAGTCGTGCAGTTCGACGGTGTCGAGCGTGTCCGGCCCGGGCACGCCTGCCCGCCGGTAGGCGTCGGCGACGGCGCCGCGCAAGTGCGGGAACAGGTACTCGCCGCCGGAAGCGATCTTCGGTGCGAGGCCGATGTGCGCGGTGCGGTGCCCGAAGCCCGCGATGCGCGGGAACCCGCCGCCGAGCCGTTCGGCGAACGCGGGCGAAGCCAGCAGGACCGCCGCGGCGCCGTCGGTGATCCGGCCGCAGTCCTGCTTGCGCAGGCGGCCCTCGATGACGGGGTTGAGCTCGTCGTCCGGTCCGAACGCGGCCGCCGGAAACCGCCAGTCGCGGGCCTGGGCCAGCGGGTTCAGCGCCGCCCGGGTGAAGGCGTGCTCGGCGAACAACCCGAGGTGCCCCGGATCGAGACCATAACGGGCGTCGTAGGCGGAAGCGACGTCGGCGAACAGCGCGGGCCACGGAAACTTCGCGGCGACGGCTTCGTGACCGGCCCACGCGGCGGACCCGAGGTGCTCGGCGGCCCGCTGCCCATCGACGTTGCGCATCAGCTCGACGCCGACGACCAGCGCCAGGTCGTAGCGGCCCGCTTCGAGGTCGGCGCACGCGGCGAGCACCGCGGTGCTGCCGGACGCGCACGCGGCTTCGTGCCGGGTCGACGGCACGCCGTCCAGCTCCGGGACGGCCGCCACCAGCACGCCGCCCAGCTGGGCCTGGCCGGTGAACAGCTCCGCCGCGAGGTTCCCGACGTGCGCGACCTCGACGTCGGCGGCCGAGACCCCGGCGTCCGCGAGGGCGGCGGGCACGACCTCGGCGAACAGTTCGAGGATCCCGCGCCCTTCTTTCGTGACGTTGCGCGCGAAGTCGGTCTGCGCCCCGCCCAGCACGAACACCGTCATGGCCTCACCCCAGGCTTTCCCGTAGCTGCCGCTTCAGGATCTTCCCCACCGGGTTGCGTGGCAAGGACTCCGCGTACTCGAGCCGTTCCGGCAGCTTGAACGCGGCCACGTTCTTCTCCCTCAGGTACGCGACCAGCTCGTCCAGGGCCGGCTTGCGCGCACCCGGCACGACGACCGCGCACACCCGCTCCCCCATGACCTCGTCGGGTACGCCGACCACCCCGACGTCGGCGACGTCCGGGTGACCGGCCAGCAGGCCCTCGACCTCGGCGGGCGAGATGTTCATGCCGCCGCGGATCACGAGGTCCTTGAGCCGGTCGACGTACCGCAGGAACTCCCCGCGCTCGCCGTCGATCTCGAAGACGTCGCCGGTGCGGAAGTGCCCGTCTTCGTCGAACGCCGAGGTGTCGAGCGGCTCGCCCCTCTCCGTGAGGTAACCGGCGAACACCGTCGGCCCGGCGATGTGCAGCTCGCCGGGATGCCCGGGTTCGGTCACCCGCTCGCCGGTGACCGGGTCGTGCAGCCGCACCGACGTCCACCCGGCGACCGGGGTCGACCAAGTGGCGGCCGAGGCGTAGTTCGGGAAGTAGGTCGCGCGCTGGTCCGGGTCCGGGATGTCCACCGGACCGGACAGCAGCGCGGTGCCCTCGTTCGAGCCGAAGAAGTTGATGAGGTCGATGCCGTACCGCTCGGCCCAGGTGCGCACCAGCCACGGCGAGAGCGGCGCCGAGCCGGACCCGATCTTCCGCAGCGCCAAAATGTCCACTTCGGACAGTATTTTTTCGTTGTGCAGCAGCATGGTCAGCAACGCCGGTGGCGCGAGCGTGTACGTCACCCGCTCGGCCGCGAGCTGGCCCAGGAACACCGGCAGGTCGAACGGGTGGTGCGGGACGAACACGGCGCCGGTCAGCAGCCACGGCAGGAACATGCCGCCGATGCCGGCCATGTTCGTCATCGGGAACGGGGAAAGCAGGACGTCGTCGCCGGTGATCCCGGCGGCCTGGACGCAGCCGGCGGCGGTCGCCAGCCAATCTCCGTGGCAGCGCGGCACGGCCTTCGGCTCGGCTTCGGTGCCGGACGTCCAGCAGATCGTGACGCAGTCGTTCACGTCGGCTTCGGCCCGGTACGAGTCCAAAGTGGATTTCTCCGCTTCGGACAGGGGCGCTTCGGGCCAGGCCAGGGCGCCGGCCGGTTCGTCGTCCCCCGAGGCGACGACGAACCGGACCGACAGCGCCGAAGCGCCGATGAGCCCAAGGGCCGCCCCGGCGAGCGGGTGCTCGCCGTATCTGGATGCCGTGACCACCCCGACAGCCCCGGTGCGCCGGCACATCGGAACCATCTCGTGCTCCCGGTAGGACACCGGGAACGGGGTGACGACCGCGCCGATCCGCACGATCGCGAGGAACGCCTGGACCAGGGCCGAGCAGTTCGGCAGCTGCACAGCCACTACGTCACCTGCTCGCACCCCTCTGGCGAGCAGGAACGCGGCCAGGACGTCGACGCGTTCGTCGAGCCGGCTCCAAGTCCACCGCACCGGGTCGCGTCCGACCAGTGCGGTGGTGTTCGGTGGATCGACCAGCGCGAGACCCTCCGGGTCGGCACTGACCCGCTCCTTCACGAGCTGGTCGATCGTCTCCGCACTCCACCATCCCCGTGTCCGGAAGTCCCGGGCACGACCCTCTCGATGGCATCTCATGAACGGAGGTTTTCCAGCTGGTCCGCCCGGACCCAGGTCGCGTGAAAACCGAGCGGGACACGCTGGGGAAGCAGGACCCTGGCCACGGGTCCGGCAGCGAGGTCGGCGGCGTCGAAGATGTCCAGTTCCGAGCGTCCCTCACGCTCGTCCTGCACGAACGTCACCAGATACCCGTCCGCCGAATCGACGGGTACTCCTTCGCGGGGTGCGAACGGAGCCTCACTGCCCCACCGGCCGGGACCGAACCGGTATTCGGTCTTCGTACCGGCAAGATTGTCGTGGCGCACCAGCCCGTCGAACTTCAGCGTCGACTCGGGCGAGATGTGCACCGCGTAGGAGTACCGGTTCCGCCGGCCGACGCCGCGGGCGTCGACGGTCGGGAACTCGGTGTTGTCGTCGTCGAGCGCGCTTTCGCGGCACGCGCCGGTCCGCAGGTCGAAGCGGTAGCGGTGCAGCTGGGCGTCGAGCCGCAGGTAGGAGAGCATCTTCGCGAGCGGCGTGTGCGCGTCGGCACGCGGCTGCGGGCGCTGCACACGGCAGACGTCGAGGACGACTTCGTCGCCTTCTTCCCAGGCGTTGACGACGTGGTAGATGTAGCACGGGCTCGCTTCGAACCACCGCATCTGGCTACCGTTCCCGTAGCGTGGCAGCACGCCGAACCGGCTCGGCAGCGAGCGGTCGAAGTGCAGCTTGTGCCGGCCCTGCTTCGCCGCCGCCAGGTCCTGGACCAGCGGCAGGTCCATCAGCACCGCGTAGTGCTCGGTGATGGCCATGTCGTGCGGCAGGCGCGGGCCCGGCAGCTCGATGTCCGTGGTGGTCACGACCCGGCCGTCCGCGCTGATCACGCCGTAGCGCAGGTACGGCGGGCGCGGCCCGTAGTCGAACCAGAACAGCTCGCCGGTGGCCTCGTCGACCTTGGGGTGGGCCATCATGTCGCCGGCCAGCGTGCCGAGGAAGTCTTCGGCGCCGAGGGTCTCCAGCGAAAGCGGGTCGACCGCGTACGGCGAGCCGCACAGGTACCAGGTGGCGAGGATCCGGCCGCGGTGGAAGACGACGTCGGTGTTGGCGTTGTCCTTGAGCCCCAGGCCGTGGGTGTTGCCGAAGGGGTTGTCCTTCGGGTTCTCCATCACGCCGGTCCAGAGCGCCTTGCCGGCGGCGGACTCGGCCTCGAAGGCCTTGGTGCGGACCCAGCGGTTGCGGTAGCGGGCCTTGCCGTTCTCCAGGTGGACCGCGTGGATCATGCCGTCGCCGTCGAACCAGTGGTAGCGGCCTTCCGGGGCGAACCGCGGGTTCGGGCCGTTGCGCAGGTAGACGCCGTTGAGGTCCTTCGGGATTTCGCCGATGACCTGCAGGTCTTCGGCGTCGATCTCGGTGCCGACCGGGGCGTAGACGCCGAGCAGGTAGGGGTTGTCCTCGCCGGTGTCCGCCGTCCGGGCCACCATCAGCGGCTGTTCGGAGGTGCTGGTCATCGGGCTGCTCCCTGGCTGCGCGGGGCTGATGGAGATGAGACTATGATTTGTGTACCCAGGTGTCAATAGGCTTCTTTAGGTGTAGCCAGGTGTTACCCTGAGGGCATCGTGTAACGAGGGGGAAGTGGTGACCGAAGCGTCTGCACACCGCGTCCGGCCGGCGGGGGATCCGCTGCGCCGGGCGCTCGAACTGGTCGGCGACCAGTGGACGCTGCTGATCCTGCAGAGCCTGTTCCTGCGCTTCCGCCGGTACGAAGAGCTGCGCCTGCGGCTGGGCATTTCGCCGACCGCGTTGTCGGGACGGCTGCGGGACATGGTGGACGCGGGCATGCTCGCCCGGGCGCCGTACCGGGACGCGCGCCGCACGCGGCACGAGTACCGGCTGACCGAGCGCGGCCTCGAGCTGTGGCCGCTGCTGATCTCGATCTGGGCCTGGGAGCGCGAGTGGGTCGAAGGCCGGCGTGAAGTGCTGCCGACGCTGATCCACCTCGACTGCGAGCTGGCTACATCAGCGCCCCTCGGCTGCGCCGCCTGCGGCCGCCGCGTGGACGCGCGGGACGTCCGGGCGTCGCGGCTGGACAGCACCGGCGTCGCGGCGGCGACGGCGTCCAAGCGCTTCCGCCGCAAAGACGCCGAGTCCCTGGCCGGCGACCCGCTGATGTTCTTCCCGGACACGATGGAGCTGCTCGGCGACCGGTGGTCGACCGGGCTGCTGGTGTCGGCGCTGCTCGGCTGCCGGCACTTTTCGGAGTTCGAGCGCGAGCTGGGCATCGGGCCGAGCGTGCTGTCGGGCCGGTTGAGCAAGCTGGTCGAGGTCGGCGTCCTGCGCACCGGCGCGGCGAAGACCCGCACCGACGCCCGCGACTACCGCCTGACGGCGAAGGGCCTGGCGTTCTTCCCGGCGCTGGCGTTCATCGCGGAGTGGTCGCGCGGGTTCGAGGTGACGGGCCAGGAGCCGGACATCACGCTGCACCACGTAGAGTGCGGCGAGCGGCTGCGCCCGATACTGCTGTGCGACCACTGCGGCCGCCCCCTGACCCGCAAGTCGGTCCAGTTCGGCGGCGTACCGTCCCCCCAACGCTGACGACGTGACCAAATCGACTCGCCAAGCAGTTTGAGTGATGCCAGGCTGGGGCGGTCACACGTCGTCATTTTCGGAGGTAAGCATGAGTGAGCCGGACCCGTCGCCCAGCGGCGAGGAGGACGACGTCAAGCGCAAGTTCCGCGAAGCACTGGAGCGCAAGCAGGCCCACGCGCGAACGGGAGCGTCGCACGAGAACGCGGGCGGCAAGAACCAGCACGCCCACGGCCCGGCGGCGAACAAGCGGACGTTCCGCCGCAAGAGCGGCTGAGCCGAAGGCCCCCACCGCGAGCGGTGGGGGCCTTCGCGCTTTCAGGGGGTGAATTCCCCGAGGTGGTCCAGCACCACGAACTCGCTTCCGGGACTCGCCGCCGCCACCGCCTTCCGCAGGGTTTCCAAGCCGCCGTTGGGGTCGTGCGCCTGGCCCAGCGGCAAGTCGAAGTCGTCCCAGTGCGTGGCCGCCACCCATCGGGGGCCGCCCAAAGTCCGCAGCAGGCGCGGGACGTACTCCCGCACCTTCACCCCGCCCGGTGGCAGCAGCACCACGTCCGGCCGCAGCCCCGCCAGCTCGGACTCGATGTAGTTCGAACCCCCGAAGTCCAGCACGCTCGCGCCGCCACCGGACACCACGTACGCCAGCGTGCCGCCCTCCAGCAGGTCCGAGATCACCCGGGGGCGGTCACGGCGGGACAGCGGCCGGGTGCCCGGGAACGCCACCTGGGCCCGGCTGCCCGTCGCCGAATGCAGGGACCGCAGCACCCGGATCGAGTACCCGTCGAACGTCAGGTCCTCCCCGCCCGTCGCGATCGCCAGCTGGTCCTCCGGGGCACCCATGGCCGCCATGAGACTCAAATGCGTCTCGGTGCCGATGATCGTCGCCCCGGTGCGTTCGGCCAGGTACGGGACGTCCGTCAGGTGGTCGTAGTGGCCGTGGGTCACCAGGATGTGGTCGGCCCGGAGGACACCGCGGTCGAGGTAACCGTCGATCAGCGCGCGGTTCACCGTGAGCGGTGTCCGCGGATCCGCGCCCGCCGGGGTGTACGTTCCCGTCTTGAACCGCGTCAGCCACGGGTCGATGAGGATCGTCTTCGACCCGATGCGGATCTCCCAGCCGTTGTTGCCCCACCAGCGCAGCACCATTCCCGAACCGCCCGCCGCCGCCACCGCGGGCGGGGCGCCCGCCAGGATCGCGGCCGCCGCCGCGCCCGCGCCGAACAGCCCGCGCCTGCTCAATCCGTTGTCCATACCCGACACCCGACCACGACCGGCCCGGCGCTGTCCAAGATCGGGACGACCACCTGTCAATAGGCGAACGGCTATCGTCGCAGCGTGGACCACCTCCGTTCGCTGCGATACTTCCTCGTCGTCGCCGACGAACTGCACTTCGGCCGGGCCGCCGAACGGCTCGGGATCGCGCAGCCGCCGTTGAGCCAGCGCGTCAAACGGCTCGAAGCCGAGCTGGGCGCGAAGCTGTTCGAACGCGGCCGCCGCGTCACGCTCACTGAAGCGGGCGAAGTGCTGCGTGCGGAAGCCCGCGATCTGCTCTCCCGCTGGGACCGCATGACGACCCTCGTGGCGAAGGCCGAACGCGGGGAGCTGGACAGCCTGCGCGCGGGCGTGCCTCCGGACCTGCCCGGCCGGGTGCTGGCCGCGATCCTGACGAAGTTCGCCGCCGAGTGCCCGGCCGTGCGGCTGGACCTGCAGGAGCTCACCACGGCCGAGCAGGCCCGGCTGCTCGGCGACCGCGAACTCGACGCCGGCCTCCTGCAACTGCCGGTGGACGTGGTCGGGCTGGACCTCGGCCCGGTCGTCGACACCCCGCTGGGCGTGGTGCTCCCCCGCGACTCGCCGCTCGCGCGCCGCGCCGAGCTCGCCCTCGCCGACCTGGCCGGCGAAGGCCTGGTCCACGCCCCGCGCGCCGCCGCGCCGGGAAGCTACGACGCCCTGCTGCGCACCTGCTGGGACCACGGCTTCCGCCCGGCGGCGATCCGGCACGCCCGCAACCCCGAGTTCGTGCTCGGGCTGGTCCTGGCCGGGCACGGCGTGGCGTTCGAACCCGGCGCCCGCAAGGAACCGCGGGTGGTGTGGCGGCCGCTCGAAGGCGCGGTGCTGCGGGCCCGGATGGCCTTCGCCCGGCCCTCGGTCAGCCCGCACCCGCAGGCGGCGACGCTGGGGAAGATCGCGGCCGGAATCCTCGAAGACGACGGCGTGTCGCGGATCGTGCCCCCTTCGCCGGGTCCCCGGCCGTGGGACGCGTTCTACGAGCGCAGCTGATCGACCGCCGCCCGCGCGGCCGCGCCGATCGCGCGGTCGATGTCCGGGCGCCGGAGCGTCTCGGCCCCGCCGGTCGTGAACACCGCGACCGCGTAGGCGGTGCCGTCCGGATAGGTCGCGACGCCGATTTCGTTGCGGATCCCCGGCATCGTGCCCGTCTTGCCCGCCACCGCCACCTCCGGCGGGAACCCCGCCGTCAACCGGTGCCAGCTGACCTGCGCGGACATCCACTCGCGGACCGGTGTGCCCGCGTCGTCCGCCCA
Organism: Amycolatopsis sp. NPDC024027; assembly: GCF_040638975.1. NCBI lineage: Bacteria > Bacillati > Actinomycetota > Actinomycetes > Pseudonocardiales > Pseudonocardiaceae > Amycolatopsis > Amycolatopsis sp. NPDC024027. The sequence goes on along the minus strand of NZ_JBEZYY010000009.1, from coordinate 325,973 downwards.
GAGCGCCGCCAGCAACGCCGTCATCTCGCGGGGCGTGGTCGCGGAGGTCCGCAGTGGATCCAGCGCCCGCAACGGGCGGCCCGCCGAAGTGTCCTCGATGATCGTGCGCAGCACGTCCCGCGGCGCGCCGATCACCGTGGTGCGGGTCAAGCCCAGCTCGGCCAGCAGCGACCGGACGTTGTCCACGCCGACGCGGTCGAACAGCAGGTCCGCGGCCGTGTTGTCGGACACCGAAAGGGCCAGCAGTGCCGCGTCCCGCAGGCTGTATTCGGCGTCGTCGGCGAAGCCCGCCGAACCGGTGCCGCCGAGGCGGTCCGCGGCGGACGCCCGCACCCGGTCGGTGGGGTCGAGCTGCCCGGCCGCGACCTGGCGCGCGAACTCGAAGGCCAGGGGCACCTTCACCACGGACGCCAGTACCACCGGGGAGTCGGCGTCCAGGCCGGATTCCTCGGACGAACCGAGCCGGCGGGCGTGCAGGAAACCCCGCACGCCCACCGATTCGAAGAACGCGGAAGGACTCACCCGGTCATGATGGACCGCAGCCGCCCGACCTCCGCCATCCGCCGCTCGGCGAGCCGGTCGGCCGCCGTCGCCGGGGGCACGCCGTCGGCGACGGCCAGCGCGAACACGGCCTTCGTCGTGTCGTAGATGGCCGTCGTCTTGCGCTTCGCGCGTTCGAAGTCGAAGCCGTGGCGCTCGTCGTCGACCTGGATCACGCCGCCCGCGTTCACCAGGTAATCCGGGGCGTACAGGACGCCGCGGTCGGCCAGCTGCTTGTCGATGCCCGCGTGCGCGAGCTGGTTGTTCGCCGCGCCGCAGACGATCCGGGCGCCGAGCACCGGCACGGTCTCGTCGTTCAGGACGCCACCCAACGCACACGGCGCGAAGACGTCCAGCTCGGTGCGCAACAGGGTGTCCACATCGGACACGACCTGGACGCCGGGATGGATCGAGCGGGTCCGCTCGATGGCGGGCGCGTAAACGTCGGTGATCGTGACCTGCGCGCCGGCCTCCACGAGGTGGCCGACGAGGATGTGGCCGACCTTGCCGACGCCGGCCACGCCGACGCGCTTGCCGGCCAGGTCCGGGCTGCCCCAGACGTGCTCGGCCGAGGCCCGCATGCCCTGGAAGACGCCGAACGCGGTGAGCACGGACGAGTCGCCGGCACCACCGTCCTCCGGCGAGCGGCCGGTGACGTACTGGCACTCGCGGGCCACGACGTCCATGTCCTGCACGTACGTGCCCACGTCGCACGCCGTGATGTAGCGGCCGCCCAGGGACTGCACGAAGCGCCCGTACGCGCGCAGCAGCGCTTCGGACTTGAGCGTCTTCGGGTCGCCGATGATGACGGCCTTGCCGCCGCCGAGGTCGAGCCCGGCCAGTGCGTTCTTGTACGCCATGCCCTTGGACAGCGCGAGGACGTCGTCGAGCGCGTCGGATTCGGTGGCGTAGGGGTGGAAGCGCGTCCCGCCCAAGGCGGGGCCGAGCGCGGTGGAGTAGATGCCGATGATGGCCTTGAGGCCACTGGCCTGGTCGTGGCAGTACACGACCTGTTCGTGCCCGGTGCCCCGGGCGAACACTCCTTCGGTCACGGTGGTGACTCCTTTGTCTCCCGCGCCCGGTTCGTGGCCGGGACGCGCTTCACGGGTTGGCGGGCGCCCGCTGCGGAGGTCGTCCGCTCGGGTGCCCGGCACCAACCTAGATCCCCGGTGATCGCCGGACCAGTGCCGGTCCCGCGATACGGACCGGTAATCAGCCCTTGATCACCTTGCCGAGGGTGCGCATCGCCGTCTCCAGCTGCGTGTCCGAAAGGTAGGGCGCGGGGCCGAAGCGCAGGTACGGCCCCCGGCTGTCGGTCCGGACGCCCTCGGTGGCCAGCGCCGCCTGCAGCCCGGACGCGTCGGCGCAGCGCAGCGAGAGGAACCCGCCGAGGCCTTCCAGCTCCACCGAACGGTCGCGCGTGACGACGTCTTCGGGCAACCCGAGCGAGTCGAACACCGACGCGAGCAGGCCCACCTGGTGCTGCGAGACCTCGCGCAGGAACTCCGGGGTGAGCCCGTGCTCGGCGAAGAACCGCTGGACCCGGGCGCCGCGGTAGTGGCTCGCCGGGTCGTAGGTGGCGCCGGCGAACCGGTCGCCGCCGATGGCGTAGGGCACCTGGCCGGGGTGGCGCTCGTCGGCGAGCGCGCCGAACTCGGCGTACCAGCCGGTGATCACCGGCCGCAGCTCCTGGGCGTGGGCGGGCAGCCGCAGGAAGCAGTTGCCCTCGCCGAGCTGCAGGTACTTGTAGCCGCCGCCGAGCACCCAGGCGTTGGTGAGCCCGAGGTCGTGCAGCGCGAACGGCACGACGCCGAGTGCGTGGTAGGCGTCCACGACCAGCTCGATCGAACGGCCGCGGCAGACGTCGGCGAGGTGCGCCAGCCCGGGGACCAGCCGCGACGTCTCGAAGAGCACCGCGGACACGAGCACGGCCGCGGTGTCGTCGTTCACCTCGCCCGCGACGCGCTCGGCGAGCGTCGTCACCGGCTCGAGCGGCACCCGCACGATCTCGACGCCCTCCTCTTCGAGCCGGGCGAGCTGACGGCGGAGGGTGTGGAATTCGCCGTCGGTGGTGACCAGGCGCGGCCGTCGCGGCAGCTCCATCGCCGACAGGAAGCGCAGCACCAGGTCGTGCGTGCTCGCGCCGAGCGCGTACTCGCCGTGCGGGTCGCCGAGCAGCAGGCGGAAGCCCGCACGCAGCTCGTCCGCCTTCGCGAAGGCGCGCTCCCACTTGCCGTCGACGTCACGGGCGGCGTCGGCGAAGGACTCGAGGAGCCCTTCTTCGGCAACGTCCGGCCAGGCCTGGTGCGAGTGCCCGGAGAGCAGGAGGCGGTCGGCCACCGCGAACCGGGTGTAGTGCGCGGCGAGGGCGTTGTGGTCCTCGCGCAGGTCGTCCAAAGTGGTCACAGTCGGCTCCGTACGGCCCAGAGATCCGGGAACATCGGCTGGAAAAGCGTGGTACGCAGGTAGGTCGCGCCGGATGATCCTCCCGTCCCGGTCTTGTCGCCGATGGTGCGTTCGACCATCTTCACGTGCCGGTAGCGCCACTCCTGCATCCCTTCGTCGAGATCGACCAGACACTCCGCGACGAGCGAGGGTCCCCCGTCGTCGCTGTACACGTCCAGCAATATCGCCTGCAGGGCCGGGGACGGCTCCACCGAGCGAGTGACGTCTCGGTCACACTCGACCGCGTAGCCAGAAACCTTGAGGTACGCGAGAAAAGAGTCGAACAACGACGGGCGCGCCATCGCTTCGGAGATGCGTTTCCGCTGCTCCCCACCTTCGGGGTAGTGCGCGAACACGCGCTCGTCACGGCGGCCGAGCACCGCTTCCAGCTCGCGGAACTGGGCCGACTGGAAGCCGCTCGAAGCGTCCAAACGGGCGCGGAAACTGGTGAATTGGCTGGGCGTCATCGTTTCCAGCACGTCGATCTGCGCGACCGCGACCTTGAGGATGGTGAGGATCCGGCGCAGCGTCCGGATCGAGTGCGCGGTGCTGCCCTTTTCGAGGTTCGCCTGGAGGAAGGCGGCTTCGTGCAGGATCTGCTTGAACCACAGCTCGTACACCTGGTGGATCACGATGAACAGCAGCTCGTCGTGCTCGTCGGACCGCAGGCGCTGCGCGTTCAGCACCTCGTCCAGCCCGAGGTACGAGGTGTAGCTCAGAGCTTCCTGCGTTGCTTGGCTGGGTTCGGTCATCCCTTGGTCACCTCGTCGAAATGGCGCTGCGCGGGTTTCGCGAGCGCGGTGTACAGATCGTGGAACAGTTCGACCGCCGCCGCCCGGCGGTCCGGGGCGGGCACCAGGTCGGCAGGCAGTTCCGGGTCGAGCGACGGGAACATGCGGAAGGTGTGCACCAGCCGGGTGCGCACCTCGAACGCCTCGGCGTCCGGCGGCTCCCGGCCCGCGTACCCGCCGAACTGGCCGACGAACGCGGCGTACCGCGCGGCCAGGTCGTCGAGGTCCCAGGCCCGGCCGGCGAACCGGCGGACGTCGAGGGCGGCCGACGGGCGGCCGAGCAGCAGCCCGGCGTGCTCGGTGACGTCGAGTTCGCCGAGCAGGGCGACGACCTCGGCCTCGCGGTCGTGCGGGGCGATCCAGGTGCCGTCCTGGTAGGGCCCGAACCCGAGGAACCGCAGCCGCCGGACCAGGCGTTCCCGGGCCTGGCGGCGGCTCTCGGGGATGCTCTGCCACAGCACGGTCCACTCGCCGGCGGCGCGCTCGCGGCGGCCGAGGGAGAAGATCCGGTGGTCGCCGTCGGCGAGCAGCGCGACGGTGCGCCGGGTCAGCGAGTAGTGCACGGTGCGGCCTTCGCGGTGGCGCTGCAGCAGGCCGCGGCGCACCAGGCGGGTGAGCGCGATCCGGGCCGCGCCGTCGGAGAAGCCCAGCTCGGCGAGCACCGCGACCAGGCCGCCCGACCACACCCGGCGGGTTTCGCGCGGGTGCACGTAACTGCCCAGCAACGTCATGACCAGCTCCTGCGGGCCGGCTTCGAAGGCATCGGTGGGCATGGGCGCAACTCTATACACCTCAGGCCGCTGCGGTGTAACTTGATTTGCGTGACGTACTTCGCGGACCTCAGCTCGCGGCAGGTCGCTTCGCTGCCGGACGGCGAGCGCGTCCCGGTGCTGCTGCTGCCGCTGGGGGCGATCGAGCCGCACGGGCCACACGCGCCGCTGGGCACCGACCCGCTGATTTCCCGCGGGATGTGCGAGCGCGCGGCCGAGCGGCTGGCCGCCGACGACGACGTCCACGTGCTGGTCCTGCCCGAGGTGCCCTACGGCGTGACGCGGTTCGCGGCCGGGTTCGCCGGCGGCATCCACATCGGCGAGGAGACGCTGCACGCACTGCTTGTCGACATCGGGTCGGCGCTGATCGGCCAGCGCCTCAAGCGGATCCTGCTGGTCAACAACCACTTCGAGCCCGCGCACCTGGTCACGCTGCGGCGAGCCGTGGAGACGCTGAACTTCGCCTTCGACGGGCGCGCCGCCCTGCTCGACCTGGTCCGACGAAGGCACGCGCAGCGGCTGACCGAAGAGTTCCGGTCCGGCGAGTGCCATGCCGGGCGGTACGAGACGTCGCTGGTGCTCGCCGACCGGCCCGAGCTGGTCGACCAGGCGCTGATGCGGACGCTGCCGCATGTTCCGGTCAGCTTGGCCGCCGCCCCCGAAGACGGGGGCTTCCGGGAGATGGGCATGACCGAGGCGTACTGCGGCCGGCCCGCGGAGGCGACCGCGGACGAGGGCACGTCGACTTTCTCGACGTTGACCGACCTGCTGGTGGAAGCGATCCGGGAGCTGGCCCGTGAGTGAGCCGTTCAACCTCGCCACGCACTTCCTCGACCGGCACGTCGCCGAAGGCCGGGGCGACCGGACCGCCCTGTTCGTCGGCGATCGGACGATCAGCTACGCCTCGCTCGCGGCTTTGGCGAACCGCGTCGGCAACGTGCTGCTCGACCTCGGTGTCCGAAAAGGACAGCGGGTGCTGCTGGCGCTGAGCGACGGCGACGAGTTCGTCGCCGCTTGGTACGGGGCGCAGAAGATCGGCGCGGTCACCGCCGAGGTCTACCCGTTCCTGCAGCCCAAGGACTACGCGTACTACCTCGGCTACACCGAGGCCGTGGTGGTGGTCGCGGACGCCGTCACGCTGCCCGCGCTGCGCGAGGCGGGCGCTACGGGGTTGCTCGTCACGGGTGTGCCCGAAGCCGAGCTGCTTCCCGGTGAACGTCCGTTCCGGACGTTGGTCGATGCCGCGCCGGATTCTTTGGACGCGGCACCGACCACTGTGGACGACGTCGGCATCTGGAAGTTCACCACCGGCAGCACGGGTGCGCCCAAGGCGTGCGTGCACCCGCTGCGCAGCCCGAAGGAGAGCTTCGAGCGGTACGCCGTCGAGGTGCTCGGCCTGCGCGAGGACGACACCGTCCTGGCCGTGCCGAAGCTCTTCTTCGGCTACGCGCGCGACCTGGTGGCGCTGTTCCCGTTCGGGGTCGGCGCGGCCGGGATCGCCTTCGGCGAACGCAGCACGGCGGACCTCATGTTCGAGCTGATCGCGAAGTACCGGCCGACCGTGCTGGTCAACGTGCCGACGATGATGAGCGCGATGGTCGCCCACCCGGCCGCGGCGGAGCAGGACCTGAGCTGCCTGCGGATGACGACGTCGGCGGGCGAGGCGCTGCCGCCGGAGCTGCACCGCAAGTGGGACGCGGCCTTCGGGGTGCCGGTGGTGGACGGGATCGGCTCGTCCGAGGCGTACCACATCTACCTGTCGAACCGCCCGGGCGCCGCGCGCGCCGGCACGCTCGGCACGCCCGTTCCCGGGTACACCGCCCAGGTCGTCGACGAGCTCGGGAATCCGCTGCCGGACGGGGAAATCGGGCCGCTGCGCGTGACCGGGCCGACGATCGCGCTGGAGTACCACGGCGATCCGGAGAAGTCGGCGCGGACGTTCGACGGGGACACGCTGACGTCGGGCGACCTGTTCAGCCGCTCCTCCGGCGGGTACTTCCGCCACCACGGGCGCGCCGACGCGCTGCTCAAGGTCGGCGGCGTGTTCGTCGCGCCCGGCGAGATCGAGGACTGCCTGCTCGGCCACCCGGACGTCACCGACTGCGCGGTGGCCGGCCACGCGGTCGACGGCCTGGTCGTGCCGCGCGCGTACGTCGTGACGCGAGCCGGCGCGTCGGTCTCGGCGAAGGAGCTTCAAGAACACGCGAAAGCCCACCTGGCCAAGCACAAGTACCCCCGCGAGGTGGTCTTCATGACGGAACTCCCCCGCACCGCCAACGGAAAGCTCGACCGGCGCGCCCTGGCGGCCCGCCCGTGAGCCGCCTGGTGGTGGTCACCGGCGGCACGCGCGGCATCGGCGCGGCGATCGCCGCCCGGTTCCGTTCTCTCGGTGACACCGTGCTGGCGCCGGGCCGTGCCGAATGCGACGTGACCGATGAGAAAGCAGTGGCGGCTTATTTCGCTTCGGCGGGCCCGGTCGACGTCCTGGTGAACAACGCCGGGATCTCGTCCAGCGCCCCGGTTTCCCGGACCTCGCTCGACGACTGGCGCGGGCAGTTCGAGGTGAACGCGACCGGCGCGTTCCTCTGCACTCGTGCGGTACTGGACGGAATGCGTGCGCGCGACAGCGGCCGGATCGTCACGGTCGCGTCGACCGCCTCGCACGTCGGCTACCGCTACACGGCGGGGTACACGGCGTCGAAGCACGCGGCGGTGGGCTTCATGCGTGCGGTGGCGGCGGAGCTGGCCGGGACCGGTGTCACGGCGAACGCGGTGTGCCCGGCGTTCGTCCGCACCGACATGACGGCGACCTCGGTGGAGCGGATCGTCTCGCGGTCGGGACGGTCCACCTCGGAGGCGGAAGCGGCGCTGGCGGCGGCGTCCCCGCTCGGCCGGCTGCTCGAACCGGCCGAGGTGGCGTTCGCGGTGTCCTTCCTGGCGGCCCCCGAAGCCGCCGCGATCAACGGCCAGACCCTCGTACTCGACGGCGGAGGAATCCAGTCATGAGCCCGTTCCGCGCAACCGCCCCGCTGACGAAGGAGTGGGAGCACTTCGGCTTCACGGTGTCCGACGGGGTGGCCACGGTGACGTTCACGCGTCCTTCGAAGCTCAACGCGCTGACGTTCGAGGTGTACGCGGACCTACGGGACCTGGTCATCGAGCTCCCGCAGCACGAGGACGTCCGGGTCTTGGTCATCACGGGCGAAGGCCGCGGGTTCTGTTCCGGTGGTGACGTCGAGGAGATCATCGGCGAGCTGCAGAAGTTCGAGACGGCGGAGCTGCTGGAGTTCACCCGCATGACGGGCGCGGTGGTGAAGGCCCTGCGCGAGTGCCCGCTCCCGGTGATCGCGGCGGTCAACGGGGTCGCGGCCGGAGCGGGTTCGGTGATCGCGCTGGCGAGTGACTTCCGGCTGCTGGCGGAGTCGGCGAAGTTCGCGTTCCTGTTCACGAAGGTGGGGCTGGCCGGGGCGGACATGGGGTCGGCGTACCTCTTGCCGCGGCTGGTCGGCCTCGGTCGCGCGACGGAGCTGCTGATCCTCGGCGACAAGGTTTCGGCCGCGCGCGCTTCGGAGATCGGATTGGCCACCCAGGTGGTTCCCGACTCGGAACTCCCCGAGGCGGCTGCGGCTTTGGCACGCCGGCTGGCGGACGGTCCGGCCCTGGCGTACGCGACGACGAAGGTGCTGCTGACCCGCGAGCTGGACATGGACCTGGGCAGCGCGATCGAGCTGGAGGCGATCACCCAGGCGTTGTTGATGACGGCCAAGGACCACAAGGAGTTCTACGCGGCCTGGTCCGCGGGGCGGGAGCCGCGCTGGACGGGCCGTTAGGGTGGCGGGTGGGCATGGGTTTGGGCCCGTAGCCGCGTGGCTGCGGGCCTTTCCCGTGTTCAGGCTGCGAATGGGAGTGGTTCGTGGGGGTTGTGGCGTCGAGGTTTTCGGCGCCTGTCCATGAACACCGGGGGCAGGAACGCCGGGAGCCCATCAGGGGCGATGCGGACTTCCCAGCCCGAGCGGTGCAGTAACCGGTGGTGGTGGGCGCACATCAACACCAGGTCGGTGAGATCCGTCGGGCCTCCATCCACCCCAGTGGCGGATATGGTGACCTTGACAATGCCGCGGTGGGCGATGACAGCCCGGGAAGGCGCAGCCGCGGTCGCGGAGGAACAAGGCTCGGCGAAGTCCGGCGGAGATCAAGCGGCGGACGTGGCCGAGGTTGAGCGGTTCACTCTTCTCGCCCAAGACCGCGGGGATGATCATGGCGTCGCGGGCGTGGATGCGGGCTTCGGCGGCGGTCCAGCACTCCGCGCTGCTCGATTTCCACAAGAAGGGCACCGAGTTCGGCTTCGACGGACCGCAGACACGCAAGCAGCTCACCGATGCGGTCGGCGAGCGCCACCGCGTCGGAGGAGGAGTGGGCTGCGTTGCTGGTCATACCTCCAAACTACCGACCATCGAACACAGGTTCATCACTCGAAAGTGTGCGAAACCTACCGCATATCGGGATCCTAGAATACCAAAAGCCCGACAGAGCAACCGAAGCTTGGGGAATCGGCGCTGCCGACCAACGACGCAACGCAACCCGCGCAAAAGCGACGGCAAAATCCCCTCAAGGCACCACTTCACTCAGCCCGATCATATTCCCCTCACTGTCCCGGAACCAAGCGGCCCGTTCCCCACTGCCCTTGCTCGGGTAGTTGCCCCGGATGTCCATGATCCCACCACGCATGCCGTCGTACTCCTCGAAGACCACTCCGCGCTCGCGCAGCATCGCCACCGTGGACTCGAGATCGTCGACGTAGAACGCCACCTGCGTGAAAGACCCGTCGGACACCCCGGCCGAGGCATAAAGAGAGAAGACCCCCGACGCACCTTCGTACCGCAGGCCGCCTTCGCGTTCCTCGACCGCCTCGAGCCCGAGTTTCTCCGCGTACCAGCGCCGGGCTCGGGTCAGGTCCTGGGTGGGGATGCGCGCTTCGATCCGGACGTTGCTCAGCATCAGCCGATTGTAGGCGTCACCGCGATCGCCGGCTCCTCCAAAGAGCCGAAATACAGCTGCCCCTGCCACTCGCGGACGCCCACCAGCATGTGGAAGCCGGGGATCTCGCCGCGGAACTCCCGCACCACCTTGCCGTCCGCCGCGACGCCCAGCACGCCGACCTCGCGGCCCGGGCTGGGCTGCCACGACGTCGGCAGCCGCCGGATGCCCGCCCGCAGGACCGCCGGCAGCCGCCGGACCACGTCGAGGGCCGCCACGCGCGGGGACGCCTGGGTGATCCAGATCAGGCCGTCCGTGCCCGTCGAGATGTTGTCCGGGAAGCCCCAAAGGTTCTCGACCAGCGGGTCCACGTGACCGTCCGAAAGCCGGACGCGGGACACGCTGAACGCGCCGGTTTCCGCCACCGCCACGAACGACTCGTCCGGAGCCAGTGCGACGCCGTTCGCGAACTGGAGGCCGTCCAGGAGCAGGTCGATCGAGCCGTCCGGGGAGCGGCGCAGCAGCCGGCCGCCGGCCGTCTGCTCGATCAGGTCGTCGCGCCAGTTGTCGATGCCGAAGCGGCGGGAGGAATCCGTGAAGTAGATCGTCCCGTCGGCGGCCACCGCCGCGTTGTTGCAGAACACGAAGTCCAGGCCCACGGCGGAAGTCGCCAGGGTGGACACCGCACCGCCGGCCAGGGGGGCCACCAGCAGCCCGGCCCGCGCGTCGCAGATCAGCAGCTCGTCTTCGCCGTACAGCTCCAGCCCGAGCGGGCGCCCACCCGTGTCGGCGATGACGTCGATGTGCCGCCCGTCGGGCGACAGGCGCAGGATCCGGCCGTCGTCGACGCCGGTGTAGATCCGGCCCTCGCCGTCGACGACGACGTCCTCCGGGCCGTGGCCGTTCACCGGGTACAGAGTGACCTCGCCGAACTCCATCGAGCGTCTCCTACCGGTAGGTGAGCAACGAGGCCGTGTCCGCCTCGAAGTGCGGGTGCTCGTTGAACGACAGCAGCGTGACACCGCCGCGGCCGGACACCAGCTTGGTGATCCCGCCGTTGACCGTGACGCGGTTGAGCTTGCGCAGCCCGGCCTCGGGGGTGCCGATGAGCAGGCCGCAGATCGTGGCGATCACCCCGCCGGAGGTGAACACGACCGCGTGCTCTCCCTTGCCCAGCGACGCCACCAGGTCGCCCAGCGCCGCCCGGCACCGCGCGAGGAACGCGGGCCACGTCTCGGCGCACGGCCCGTCGGCGCCGGCCGACGTCCACGCCGTCAGTGCCGCGTCCAGGACGCCTTGGTAGGCCCGCGAATCCTCTTGCGGCGCTCCGCCGGCGTGGTGAAGGGCGATGTCGACGTGGTCGTACTCGTTCCAGCGCGGGTCTTCGACCACCGGGACGTCGCTGCCGAGCACCTTCAGCGCCGTGGCCGCGGTGTCGCGCTGCCGGGCCAGCGATCCCGACCGGACCTGGCTGAAGGAGACGTTCCGCCGCAGCAGTTCCGCACCGACCACAGTGGACTGCTCGAACCCGCGCGGCGACAGCGCGTCGTAGTCGGCCGCGCCGAAGGACGCTTGCCCGTGCCGGACCAGGTAGATCGCGCCCACTAGACCCGTCCCTTCGCGATGATCTCGCGGCAGCGCCAGTCCAGGTACCCGACGAACTGCCAGAAGTCCTTGAACGCCGGGTTGCGGGTGGCGCCGTCGCGGTAGCGCCGGTACAGCTGCTGCAGCACGGCGGCGAGCCGGAACAGGCCGTAGACCTCGTAGAACCGCCAGTCGCCGATCGAAAGCCCGGTCTTCTCCGCGTAGCGCGCGACGAACTCCTCGCGGGTGAACATGCCGGGCAGGTGGGTCGGCTGGCGGCGGCTCGCGTGCATGACGTCGTCGTCACCGGCCTGGACCCAGTAGGCGAGCATGCTGCCCAGCTCCATCAGCGGGTCGCCGAGGGTGGCCATCTCCCAGTCGAGGACGCCGGTGATGTTCAGCGTCGAAGGGCCGTCCAGCACCAGGTTGTCGAGCCGGTAGTCGTTGTGGATCAGGCAGATCCCGACCTCGCCGGGCTGGTTCGCCGCCAGCCACGCGCGCACCTCCGCGAAGTCGCCGACGTTGTCCGTGCGCGCCGCGACGTACCGCTCCGACCAGCCGCGGACCTGCCGCTCGACGTACCCGGCGCCCTTGCCGAGGTCGGCGAGCCCGGCCTTCCCGACGTCGACGGCGTGCAGGTCCACCAGCCGGTCGACGACCTTGCCGGACAGCTCGCGCGCCTGGTCCGCGCTCAGTTCGAGACCGTCCGGCAGGTTGCCCCGCAAGATGAGCCCGTCGAGCTTCTCCATGACGTAGAAGTCGCCGCCGAGCACGGCCGGGTCGTCCCCGAACGCCACCATCCGCGGCACGTACGGGAACACCGGCTTCAGCGCGTGCTGGACGCGGTACTCGCGCCGCATGTCGTGCGCCGACGCCGCTTTGTGCCCGGCGGGCGGGCGGCGCAGGATCAGCTCGCGGCCGGGGTAGGTCAGCAGGTACGTCAGGTTGGACGCGCCGCCGGGGAACTGCCGGACCTGCGGCGGTTCGTCCCCGAGGCCTTCGACCTTCGCGCCCAGCCAGGCGTGCACCGCGGCGACGTCGAAGGTGTCCTCCGCGCGGACCTCGACCGGGGCGTTCACGTGAACTTCCGCAGCAGCGCGGCGGGCACCACGCGCATGACGACGCTCAGCGGCACCCACGGCCACGCCGGGACATAAGCCCGGGCGCGCTCGGCCTCGATCGCCTTCGCCAGCGCGCGGGCGCCGGTTTCGGCCTTGGCCAGCAACGGGTTCCGGCCGATCCGGTCGTTCATCTCCGACTCGATGTAGCCGGGCCGGACGTCGGTGACGGCGATGCCGTGGGGCTTCAGCTCGATCCGGGTGCCGTCGACGAACGCCGAGATCCCGGCCTTCGAAGCGGCGTACGCGGTGAGTTTGCCGGGGAAGGGCCGCAGCGCGCTGAAGGAGGAGATGACGGCGAGGTGGCCGGCGCCCTGCTCGCGGAAGATGCCGGCGGCGGCCTCGATCTGGGCGGCGGCCGCGACGAAGTTGACCTCGAGGGTCTGGCGGTTGGCGTCGAACCGGCCCGTGCCGACCCGCTGGCCCTTCCCGAGCCCGGCGTTCACAATCACCCGGTCGAGGGACCCGAGCTCGTCGCGGAACTCCGCGAAGACGGCGAACACGCGGTCGTGGTCGGTGACGTCGAGGGTCCGCGTGACGACCTGGATCCCCGGGTGCGCCGCAGTCAGTTCGGCGGCCAGCTTCTCGAGCCGCTCGGTGCGCCGCGCGCACAGCGCGAGGTTGCGCCCCTTCGCCGCGAACTGCCGGGCCATGCCTTCGCCCAACCCGCTGCTGGCGCCGGTGATCAGGATGTTCTTCCGGAGCGTCATGCCCGGGATGCTACCCGGTGGTAACAAGACCGGTGGCCCGGCGCTGGGGGCGTCGCCGGGCCACCGGTCATCGCGCGGCCACACCGGCCGGTCGCACAACTCGGCCGGGTGAACCGGAGCCGGAACCGCTCGCGCGGCCGGTCACACCTGCGCCCGGATGGGCCGTGAGGGGGAGGCGGTGCCACCGGAGCAGGCAAGTCATACAAGCGCGTCCGCCCAGGCCGGGGCAATGGTTCACAGTTGCCAGTACTAGCCCGTTCGCCCGAGTGGGCGTCCCGGCGGCACGGCCGAAGTGGGGCGCGGAGACCGCGAGGAAAACTGCTAACGTGCTCCGTGTCGGGGATCGTCGGGGGACGGCATGGGGCGGGTCGGGATTTCAGCGATGGCGGGCAGCGCGGCGGGTGACGGCCAGGACAGCGGCCGTACCGAATTCGCCATCCGGCTGCGCGCGGCCATCGCCACCAGCGGGCTGTCGCTCGACCGGATCCAGGCGCGGCTGCGGGCCCGCGGCGTCGTCGTCAGCGTCACCGCACTCAGCTATTGGCAATCGGGCAAAAGGCAGCCGGAGCGGCAGAGCTCGCTCTCGGCCGTCCGTACGCTCGAAGAGATCCTCGACGTACCCGCCGGCTCCCTGCTCGGCCTGCTGCCCCCGCCCCGGCCGCGCGGCGGCGCCGGGAAGCGCCGGGCCGGCGGCGAGCCGATGTCGTTCCCGCGCGAAGTGCTGCAGCCGCTGCTGGAGAAGGTCGGGGCGCCGCACGCCCTCGATCGCCAGCAGCCGCTGAAGATGGTCGGCCTGCACGACCTGTGCGAGATCGCCGCGGACGGCGGCCAGCGGGCGGTGACCGCGCGGGCGGTGTTCCAGGCCGTCGCGGACGGCCAGGACCGCTGGCTGCTGGTCTACACCCAGGACGACCCGGCGGCGGGCGTCCCCGAACTGCACGCCGTGCGCAACTGCCGGGTCGGCCGCGCCGAGACCGACGAGGCCCACGGCCTGCTCGTCACCGAACTGCTCTTCGACCAGCCCATCAACCGGGGCGAGACGCACCTGATCGAGTACACGCTGACCAACAGCGGGCCGCCGTACCCGGAGTGCCGCAACACCCACTACCGCGAGTTCCGCCGCCCGGTGCGCGAGTACCTGCTGGAGGTCCGGTTCGCGCGGGGCACCGCACCGGACCGCTGCTGGCAGTATTCCCGCAACGGCGCCAACGGCACCCTCGCCCGCCGGCCCCTGAAGCTCGACGGCGAAGACGGCGTCCACGCGGTGGCGTTCGACTTCGGCCCGGGTGTGTTCGGCATCGACTGGGACTGAGCCCGGCCGACTCTCCGGGTACGTCGTCAGGTCAGGCGGGCCGCCGCGAGGGTGGCGAGTTCCGTGCGGTTCGCGATGCCCAGCTTCGCGTACACGTGCGCCAGGTGCGTCTTCACCGTGCCGCGGCTCATGAACAGCCGGGTGCCGATCTCCGGGTTCGTGCAGCCCTCCGCCGCCAGCTTCACCACCTCGAGCTCGGTCGGCGTCAGGCTGCCCCAGCCGCTCGACGGCCGGCCGCGGCTGCCGCGGGCCCGGCGCACGAACGCCACCACGTCGTCGAGGGTCATCGGCGGTTCGGATGTCACCAAGCCGAGCGCGTCCAGCTCCGCCTGCGCCGAGGGACGCCGGGGAACACCCAGGTCGGCCCGGGCCTGCGAAGCCGACACGAGCACGCGGGCGGCGTCGCCCTCGCGGCCGGTGCGCGCGAGCAACGCCGTCAGCGCGTCGAGACTCGCCAGGACCCCGAGCCGGAGGCCGTGGTCGAGCCGCAGGCTCAGCGCTTCGTGGTGCAGTTCGGCCGCCTGGTCCGGCTCCACCAGGTACCCCTGCTGGTCCAGGGCGTCGGCCAGCGGCGACGGCAGCGACCAGCGGCGGGTGAGCTCGACGGCGATGGCCAGCACCTCCGTGGCCTCTTCAACCCGGCCGAGCGCGCGCAACAGAGCGCCGCGTTCGGGCAGGCCCTGCGCGGCCATGTACGTCCCGGGGATGGCTTCGCGTTCGAACCAGCGCGACGCCGCTTCGAACTCGCCTCGACGCCAATGCAGCTGACCCAGCACCCCGGCCATACCCGGTACGAAGACGTCGCCGGCGGTTTCCACCAGCCGCAGGAACGGCTCCATCACGCGGAACCCCGCGTCGACGTCCCCGGCCGTGCAGTGCACCAGCGCCAGGCGGCACAGCGTCGTGTTGACCCGGTGGAAGTCGCCGAGCGGCGCGGCCACGTCGACGGCGCGCTCGGCGAGTTCGCGTGCCCGCGGCAGGTCCGCCGCGGCGAGCGCGATCCCGGACCGGACACTGAGGACGGTCGAGGCCAGGCCCCGGTCGCCCCGGCTCAGCAGTCCTCCGGCCGCCTCGTCGAGCAGCGGCGCCGCTTCGTCGTGGCGGTCGCGCGCGAACCGGACGATCCCGCGCAGCATCAACGCGCTGTCCCGCGCGAAGCCGTCTCCGGCCTCCTCCGCGACCTTCGCGGCTTCGACGGCGAGATCCCAGGCGGTGTCCAGATCCGTGTACAGGTGTCCGAGAGCGGTGAGGGAAACACACCGCGCGCGCAGGCTCGCGTCGCCGAGTTCGGTGGCGAGGTCCAGACCACGCTGGGCGGCTTCGACGTCGAACGGCGCCGTCGTGTCCGCGACCAGGCCCATCCCGGTCAGCAGCCGGGCCTGCAGCGGGGTCCGGTCGTCCGGGCGCCGGGCGACCGCGCGCCGGAGGTACGCCAGGCCCTCGTGGCCGCGGCCGTGCAGGTTCCACAGCCAGGCGACGGCGGCGGCGAGCCGGCGGCCCCGGCCCGGATCCTCCTGCGTCAGGCCCCATTCCAGAGCCGCGCGCAAGTTGTCGCGCTCGGGCTCGACCCGCGCCCGCCAGGCGTCCTTGTCGCGGTCGAGATCGGGCTCGGCGGCCTCGGCCAGCGCCAGGTAGTGATCGAGGTGCCGGTCGCGGGCGGCGCCGGTCTCCCCTGCCTCGGCCAGCCGGGCCGCCGCGTACTCGCGGAGGGTCTCCAGCAGCCGGTACCGGCCGTCTTCGGCCTGCACCAAGGACTTGTCGACGAGCCGGCCGAGCGCGGGCAGCACGGCCGGGCCGCCCGCCGCGTCCAGGGTGAACCCGCCGGCGAACACCGCCAGCCGCCGGAACACGGCGCGGTCCTCCTCGTCGAGCTGGTCGTGGCTCCACGCGAGGGAGCCTTCGAGGGTCCGCTGCCGCGCCGGCACCCCGCGCGGGCCGCGGGTGAGCAGGGCGAACCGGTCCTCGAGGCCGGCGTCGATCTGGTGCGGGGCCAGGGTTCCGAGCCACGCCGCGGCCAGCTCGACGGCCAGGGGGATGCCGTCGAGCCGCGTGCAGATCGACCGGACGGCGGCCGCGCTGGAGGCGTCCAAGGTGAACAGCGGCCGGACCGCGCCCGCGCGTTCGACGAACAGCGCGACGGCTTCTTCGACGGCGAGCGGCGGCACCCGCCAGACCGTCTCCCCCGGCACGGCCAGTGGCTCCCGGCTGGTCGTCAGCACCGCGACCTCGGGGCAGGACCGCAGCAGTTCGACCGCGACTTCGGCGGCGCCGTCGAGGACGTGCTCGCAGTTGTCGAGACAGAGCAGGACGCGCCGGTCGCGCAATTCGGTCGCGACCGACCGCGCCGCGCCGATCCGCGGTTCGACCGGCACCCCGAGCGTCGCGGCGACCCGCTCGGCGACGTCGGTCACGGCGTCCAGCTCCACCCACCAGACGCCGTCGGGCCACTCGGTGCTCGCGGCGACCTGCGCGGCCAGCCGCGTCTTGCCGCTGCCGCCGGGCCCGGCCAGCGTCACCAGCCGCGCGCCGGCGAGCTGCCGCCGGACGTCGCGGACCTCGGCGTCGCGGCCGACGAACCCGGTCAGCTGCACCGGCAGGTTGTTCGGGACGGCGTCGAGCGAGCGCAGCGGCCGCGGCTCGGGTGACTCGCCGAGTTCGAACACCCGCTCGGGCGCGGTGAGGTCCGGCAGGCGGTGGACGCCGAGGTCGTGCAGCGTGACGGCGTCCCCGAGGGCCGCCGCGGCGCGGGCCGACACCAGGATCCGGCCGTCTTCGGCCAGCGCGCGCAGGTGTTGGCAACGGCGGACGGCGGGGCCGGTGGGCGTGCCGTCGTCGCGGATCAGCACGTCCCCGGTGTGCACGGCCGCCGGCCCGCCGGGCAGCGCCGCGAGCGCCTCGTCAGGCGTCGCGAAGACGACCGGGGCGGCATCGCCGGCGCAGAGGATGGTGACCGTGCCGGCCGGCAGGAGTTTCGTCGCAGTCATGGCCCGGCCAGTCTGCCAGCGGATCTCGGCCAGGTGGCCGATGTTGCGCTACTCGGCGCCTGCGACCTTCGAACCCGTGGAGACGTTCGAGGAACTGCTGGCCCGCTGGCGGGACGCCGACGCCGGCGGCGACACCGAGGCACTGGCGCCGCTGCTCGCCGACGGCTTCCGCGGCGACGGCCCGGCCGGGCGCGTGCTCGGCAAGGCCGGCTGGCCCGGCCGCGTCCCGGCGGGCGCGTTCCGGTGGACGCGCCTGCAGGTGACACCGTCGGTCGGCGTCGCGACCGGCCACCGCGACGGCGTCGCCTGCACGGTGGTCGCCGAGCGCCGAGACGGGCACTGGCAAGTCGTCAACGTCCAGCGGGGCTCATGAGAGCTTGGTGCGCAGTACCTTCCCGGTCGCGTTGCGCGGCAGTTCGTCCAGGAACTCGACGTCGCGGGGCACCTTGTAGCGGGCCAGGTTCGCCTTGACGTAGTCGCGGAGCTCGTCGGCGTCGAGGTCGGCCCCTTCGGCTCGCACCACGAACGCCTTCAGCCGCTGCCCGAACTCCGGGTCCTCGACGCCGATCACCGCCGCCTCGATCACGTCTTCGCGCTCGACCAGCAGGTTCTCCACCTCGATCGGGAACACGTTCTCGCCGCCGGAGACGATCATCTCGTCGTCGCGGCCGTCGATGAACAGCAGGCCGTCTTCGTCGAAGTGGCCGACGTCGCCGCTGGAGAGCAGGCCGTCGATGATCTCCTTGTGGCGGCCGTCGGTGTAGCCGCCGAAGCTGAGCCCGCTGCCGACGAACACGCGGCCGGTCACGTTCGGCTCGGTGACGGGTCGGCCGTCCTGGTCGTAGAGCGCCACCTTGCAGCCGACCGGCGCGCGGCCGACCGTGCCCGGCGCCTTCGCCCAGTCCTCCGGCGTCGCGACCGTGGCCACCGCGACCTCGGTCGAGCCGTAGAGGTTGTGCACGACCGGGCCGAACGCCTCGTTCGCCCGGTTGCCGAGGTCCGGGGACAGCGCCGAGCCGGCGACGAAGATGATCCGCAACGCCGAAGTGTCGTACTTCTGCCGGACCTCCTTCGGCAGGTCGACGATGCGCTGCAGCATGGTCGGCACCAGCACGAGCGCGGTGCACTTGTGCTCCGCGACGCCGCGCAGTGCCTCTTCGGGGTTGAACTTGCGCCGCATCACGACCTTGGAGCCGAGCGCGAAGGACAGGATGAACTGGGACAGGCCGGTGCCGTGGAACAGCGGCGCGCCCATGTAGGTGGCCTCGTTCGACCGCAGCGGGATCCGGTCGAGGAACTGCGCCGACGCCAGCGCGGAGGTGTGCGGCCGCGGCGCGCCCTTCGGCGTGCCGGTGGTGCCGCTGGTCAGCAGCACGAACCCGCCCGGCTTGGCCGGCGCGGGCCACGGCCGGTCGTCGGTGCTGGCGATGATCTCGTCGAGCACCGGGACGGTCCGGTCGGTCAGGTCCGAGTCCGGGTCGACCCAGGCGAGGTAGCGGTCGACGCCGTCCGGGATGGCGTCGAGCAGGCCGGTGAACTCCTGGTCGTAGACGAGCGCGGTGACGCCTTCGCGCTCGGCCACGTCGGCCAGCTGAGGCCTCGCGAACCCGGTGTTCATCAGCAGCAGGCGGACACCGAGCTTGCCCGAGGCGGCCATCGTGAGGACCAGGCCGCGGTGGTCGCGGCAGAGCGCGGCGACGACCTGGCCGGGGCGGATGCCGCGCTCGGACCAGGCCCTGGCCAGCGCGTTCGACTGGTCGTCGAGCTGCTTGTAGGTGAGCGGGCCGAGCTCGTCGACGATGCCGACGGCGGCCGGGTCGCGGCGGGCGGAGATGTGGTTGGCGCCGGCGAACGGGCCGAACTTCCGCAGCGCGACCAGCGAGCGGACGCCTTCGTCGAGCCGGGGGAAGGGGACGAGTCCCGCCCGCCGCATCACGTCGACGCTGCGCGCCGTCTCGGCCACCTTGTCCGCCACCTGTGCTGCGAGCGCGACCAGGCTCATCCGGGCACCTCCGTTGCTGCGGGGAAGAGAGCCCACGCCGACGGCGGGCGTACCGGCGGTATGGGAGCTACCGGAGAGTAAACCAACCGTAGGCCGAACGCACCAGCCCGCGAGCGGGCGGAAACTGTCGGTGGCATCTCGGGACGGGGGCTCCGCCACCGAGCTTCCGCAAAATGTCGGTGGTGGTCGGCATGATGTCCGGGTGCAGGTGATCGCGGGACGGGAGGAGGACGGGAGCTTCACCGTGCACACGCCGTCGGACACGGTGTCCGGCCTGGACGAGGCGGCTTTCGCGGGGCTGGCGCGGGAGCTGGAGGCCTCGCTGGCGCCGCGGTGGGTGTTTCCCTCGGTCGAGCGGACGTACCCGGTGCTGCTGGCGGCCGGGCTGCGGGTGCGCCGCTGCTACGACCTCGAACTGGCCGAGGGGCTGCTGCTGGGGTACGAGGGCGAGGAGGCGCAGTCGCGGAGCCTGCGCGCGGCCTGGGCCAGGGCGAACGGCGAAGAACCACCGCCGGACTCGTCGGCCGTCGAGCTGGCGCAGCCGACGCTGTTCGAGACCCGCAGGCCGGTGCTGCCCGAGGGCGTGACGGTCGTCACGGCGGTGCGGCGCGTGCTCGCGGAGCAGGAGCGGCGGGTGGCGGCGACCGGGCACCCGGACCGGATGCGGCTGCTGCTGGCCGCGGAGTCGGCGAGCGCGCTGGCCGCCGCGGAGATGTCGGCCGACGGCCTGCCGTGGCGCGCCGACGTGCACGAGGCGCTGCTGGCCGCGCGCCTGGGTCCGCGGGTGCCGGCCGGGCAGCGGCCGAAGGCGCTGGTCGAGCTGGCGGCGAAGATCAGCGAGGCGTTCGGCGGGCGGCCGGTGAACCCGGACTCGCCGCCGAGCGTGGTCCGGGCGCTGGCCCGCGCCGGGATCGAGGTGCCGGCGGCGCGGAAGTACCTGCTGAAGGGGATCGACCACCCGGCGGTCGGGCCGCTGCTGGAGTACAAGGAGCTGTCGCGGCTCTTCACGGCGAATGGCTGGGCTTGGCTCGAGGAGTGGGTCAGCGAAGGCCGGTTCCGGCCGCACTACGTCGTCGGCGGGGTGGTGTCCGGACGGTGGGCCAGCCGCGGCGGCGGGGCGCTGCAGATCCCGAAGGTGCTGCGGACGTGCGTGCGCGCGGACCCGGGCTGGAAGCTCGTGGTGGCGGACGCGGCCCAGCTGGAGCCCCGGGTGCTCACGGCGTTGTCGGGCGACCGCCGGCTGGCCGACGTCGCGGCGGCGACGGACCTGTACGCGCGGCTGGGCGAGGCGTTGTTCTCCGGCGCCCGCTGGGTGCCGGCCGCCGACGACGACCGCGACGACCGGGCGCGCGCGAAGATCGCGATGCTCTCGGCGATGTACGGCGGCACGTCCGGCGAGGCGGGGCCACTGCTGGGGCTGCTGCGGCAGCGCTTCCCGGACGCGGTGTCCTATGTGGAGCGTGCGGCACAGGCGGGCGAGCGCGGCGAGCGGGTCCGGTCCCGGCTGGGCCGCACGTCCCCGGCGCCCTCGGCGGCGTGGCGGGCGTTGACGGGCGGCCTGGCGTCGGACGAAGCGGCGGAGCTGAAGGCCCGCCGGGCCTCGCGCGGCTGGGGCCGGTTCACGCGCAACTTCGTGGTCCAGGCGAGCGCGGCGGACATGACGGCGGTGATGCTGGCGACCCTCCGCACCCGCCTGCCCGCCCCGGCCCACCTGGTGTTCTTCCAGCACGACGAGGTGATCGTCCACACCCCCGCAGCCCTGGCTCCCCAGGTGTCGTCGGCCATCACGGACAGCGTGACGGAGGCCGCCCGGATGCTGTTCGGCCCGGCCTGCCCGGTTCGCTTCCCCATGCAGACCGCCGAAGTCGACACCTACGCCGACGCGAAGTAGCCCGCGATGCCCCGGGCCGGCCGCTCCCGAGCCGGGAGCGGCCGGATCGATCGCTACGGGAACATCGGCAGCGTCTGCGTCCCGACGTCCTGGTTCGGCAGCGTCTTCCCCGGGTTGCCGCGGAAGTCGGTCCACGCCGGGTGCAGCCGGAAGTCCGCGCCGACCGCCGCCGCCGTGTAGTCGCCGATGAACACGCCCTGGAGTTCCTTGCCCGTCTCCGCGCCCGTCGAAACGAACTGGACCTGCGGGTTCGCCGTCTGCGTCGTGATCCGGCGGAGCGGGGACAACCGGTCGCCCCAGCCGGTCGCGTACGCGTAGTCCAGGCCGATGCCGTTCGGGTCGTACGCGCGCGTGTAGGACGTGACCGCCACCCGGCCGGCCAGGGCCGCGACCGCCGGGAACACCTCGTCCGCACTGGTGCCGATCTTCACCGGCTTCGACCAGCCGTGCCGGCCGTCGGAGCCGCTCAGGAACGCGTCGCCGTTCGTCTTCACCGACTCGCCGTCGCGGTAGGTGCCGTTGCGGTCGTCGGCCCAGGTCACCCACAGGTGATCGGTCACGCGGTCGTAGGTCAGCTGCGGGAAGCTGTTGACCCGGAAGTTCTCGCCGGTCAGCGCGTTGTTGGCGACGTCTTCGTCGATCGGGAAGTCGAAGTCGAGCCCCACCTCGGTGTGCCGGAAGGTCCGGCCGCCGTCGCGGGAGGTCGCCACGACGACCGCGTCGTGGTCGGCGGGCTGGTCGCACGCGGCCGTCGCGCACACCGACGTCTCGTAGGCGACCTGGAGCGTCCCGTCGCGGGTGACCACCGGGTTCGAGCCGCTGCCGAACGGCGTGATCCCGCCGGGGAACCCGGTCAGCGACGGCGAAATCCGGCGCATCGGCGACCACGTCCGGCCGAAGTCGCGGGACTTCGACAGCACGATCGGCGATTCGACGAAGGCGCCGGACGTGTCGTAGGTGAACTGCGTCCAGGTCACGTAGACGTCGCCGGACACGGGGTCGGCGGCGATCCACTCCTTGTCGTTGAAGATGTTCGCCGGCGTCGGCGTGCCCGCCGGCGTGACGCCGTCGAGGTGCAGGATCGCCGGGTCGCCGAAGCTGCGGCCGCCGTCGTGGGACACCGACACGGCGATGCCGCTGGCGAGCTGCTGGTCGTCCGGCACCGCCGCCCGGCTGAACACGAGCGTCGCGTAGTACACGGTGTTGTGCGGCCCGAAGGCGATGGCCGGGTCACCGGCGGCGTCCATGTAGGACAGGGGCGCGGCCGCCCCGGTCGGGTAGTCGAGGTGCGGCAGCTGGACGTTCGCCCAGGTCCGGCCGCCGTCGAACGAGGTGTAGGCGAAGCCGCCGGAGTCGTTGCGGGCCTCGCGCGTGTTGTACAGCCGGTAGTCGTTCGCCCCGGCGACGATGTTGCGCGGGTTCTCCGGGTTGACGGCGATGGTGGTCTCGTTCTGGGCCGTGCTGCAGCCGGTCTGGCTGCCGGTCGGCACGATGGTGTCGCCGTCGATGACGTCGGTGTTCGGCGCGAGCGGCCGGTACGGGTTCGGCTTGCCGAGGTAGCTCTGGCAGAGCGCGGACAGCGCGGGGTCGTCGCCGTCCTCCTCTTCCTCCTCGGCGAACTGCTCCTTGAGCAGCGGATTCGGCACGTCGTGCCGGGCCTCCGCGGCCATCCGGGCGATCTTGTGCTTGCCACCGTGGGGATCCACGGGCAGCGGCGAGCCCCCGGTGGCGGCGTGCGCGGCGGGCGCGAGGACGACGGCGAGCGGCAGCAGGAGCGCGGTGCAGGCAGCGACGATTCTTCGCTTGGCGGACGAAACACCCAAGGACATCGGAAAGTCCTTTCCCAGGAGGCTATCCAGCGGCCCCAGGCTTGACGCCCGCACGCGCCCGGTCAACCGCCGGAAGTGTGGAGCCGGACATACCCGGCGGACTTACGCCAGCGCGTCGTCGATGGCCTTCGTGATCCGCTTCAGCGACACCGGGTGCGCCGTCCCCAGCGTCTGGGCGAAGAACGACACCCGCAGCTCCTCGATCATCCAGCGCACCTCGTTCAACGCCGGTGACGATGTCCCCGGCGGCAGCGAAGCCACCGCATCGGCGTATTCGCCCTGGATCCACGCGATGTCCGCCGTGCGCTGCAGGTCGCGGGTCGGCTCCGAACCCAGCTTCTCCAGCCGGCGCGAAATGCCCTGCAGGTAGCGCACCACGTTGCGCAGCCGCGAAGCGCCGGTGGCCGTCACGAAACCCGGGTACACCAGGCCCACCAGCTGGGCGCGGATGTCGGCCAGCGACTCCGCGGGACCACGAGACGACGGCAAGGCCACCTCGACGTCGTTCGCCGCGCGGAGGATCTTCTCCACCTCGGTCAACACCGCCAGCACTTCCGGGTGCAGGCCCGCCCGGACCTTCTCCAGCAGCACCTTGAAGCCGGTCTCGTCGAACGCCGGACCGCCGCCCGCGGCCATCAGGGCGTCCACCGCGCAGTCGACGCAGTCCTCGAGCAGGGCCGCCACGCTGCCGTGCGGGTTCCGGTTGAGCACCAGCTTCGACGAGTTGGACAGCGACCGCGTGATGAACTTCATCGGCGAGCTCAGGTTCAGCCGCAGCATCCGCCGGGTGCCCGCCCACATCGCGTGTTCCTGCTGGGCCGGCGTGTCCAGCAGCCGCACCGCCACCGTCGCGCCCTCGTCCACCAGCGCCGGGTACGCCTTGACGTCGTGCCCGCGCTGGTGCGAAGAGAACACCGGCGGCAACGAACCGAACGACGGCTTCGTCAAGCCCGCCTTCTCCAGCGTGTTGGCCGCCTTGGAGATCGTCTCGCGGACCTTCGGGGCGAGCCGGCGCTGCAACTCCGCCACGTCCTTGCCCTCGGCCACGCGGCGACCCCGCTCGTCGACCACGCGGAACGTCATCTTCAGGTGCTCCGGCACCGAGGACAGGTCCCAGTCCGCATAGGGCACCGTGATCCCGCGCAGGGCCCGCAGCTCGCGGCCGAGCACCTCCAGCAGCGGGCCGTCCGAAGGGGACACTCGCGAAAGGACGTCGCGAGCCGTGTCCGGTGCCGGGACGAAGTTGCGGCGCAGGGCCTTCGGCAGCGACTTGATCAGCTGGGTGACCAGGTCCGCGCGCAAGCCCGGCACCTGCCAGTCGAAGCCGTCCGGCGTCACCTGGTTCAGCACCGGCAACGGGATGTGCACGGTGACGCCGTCGGCGTCGGCACCCGGCTCGAACTGGTAGGTCAGCTTGAAGACCTGGGTGCCCTGCGTCCACGAGTCCGGGTAGTCGCCCTCGCGGACGCCGCCGGCGGACTCGTTGATCAGCATGGACTTCTCGAACGACAGCAGGTCGGGTTCGGTGTGCCGCGCCTTCTTCCACCAGCTGTCGAAGTGGCGCACCGACACGACGTCCGCCGGGACCCGCGCGTCGTAGAACTCGTACAGCGTCTGGTCGTCGACCAGGATGTCGCGCCGGCGGGCGCGGTTCTCGAGGTCCTCGACCTCTTCCAGCAGCGCCCGGTTCTCGGCGAAGAAGTGGTGCCGCGTCTGCCAGTCGCCCTCGACCAGCGCGTGCCGGATGAACAGCGCCCGCGACAGTTCCGGGTCGATCCGGCCGTAGTTGACGCGGCGGTCGGCGATCAGCGGGACGCCGTACAGCGTCACCTTCTCGGTCGCCATCACCGCGCCCTGCTTGCGTTCCCAGTGCGGCTCGGAGTACGAACGCTTGACGACGTGCCCGGCCAGCGGCTCGACCCACTCGGGTTCGATGCGCGCGTTGACCCGCGCCCACAGCCGCGACGTCTCGACCAGCTCCGCCGACATCACCCAGCGCGGCTGCTTCTTGAACAGCGCCGACCCGGGGAACACGCCGAACCGGGCGCCCCGCGCGCCGAGGTAGTCGCCCTTCGCCGGGTCCTTGAGCCCGATGTGCGAGAGCAGCCCGGCGATCAGCGACGTGTGCACGCGCTGCGGGTCGGCCGGGGCCGTGTTCGTGTTCAGCGAGATGCCGAGCGGCTTGGCCAGCTGACGCAGCTGGCTGAAGATGTCCTGCCACTCGCGCAGCCGCAGGTAGTTCAGGTACTCGGTGCGGCACATGCGCCGGAACTGGTTGCCGGACAACGCCTTCTGCTGCTCGGCGACGTACTCCCAGAGGTTCAGGTAGGCCAGGAAGTCCGACGTCGGATCGGCGAAGCGCGCGTGCTGGGCGTCGGCGGCCTGCTGCTTCTCGGCCGGCCGTTCCCGCGGGTCCTGGATGGACAGTGCCGCGGCGATGATCATCACTTCGCGGACGCAGCCGTTCTGCGCCGCCTCCAGGACCATCCGGCCCATCCGCGGGTCGACGGGCAGCTGCGCGAGCTTGCGGCCGATGTCGGTCAGGCTGCGGTCGGACCCGGAACCGCCCGGGGCGAACGCGCCCAGCTCCTGCAGCAGGCCCACGCCGTCGGCGACCTGGCGGCGGTCCGGCGGCTCGACGAACGGGAACGCCGCGATGTCGCCGAGGCCCAGCGACGTCATCTGCAGGATGACCGAGGCGAGGTTGGTCCGCAGGATCTCCGGATCGGTGAACTCGGGCCGCGCCTCGAAGTCCGCTTCGGAGTAGAGCCGGATGCAGATGCCGTCCGACGTCCGGCCGCAGCGGCCCTTGCGCTGGTTCGCCGACGCCTGCGACACCGGTTCGATCGGCAGCCGCTGCACCTTCGTGCGGTGGCTGTAGCGGGAGATCCGCGCGGTGCCCGGGTCGACGACGTACTTGATGCCCGGCACGGTCAGCGACGTCTCGGCGACGTTGGTCGCGAGCACGACCCGGCGCCCGGTGTGGGACTGGAAAATGCGCTGCTGCTCCGCCGCCGAAAGCCGCGCGTACAGCGGCAGCACCTCGGTGTTGCGCAGGTTCGCCCGGTTGAGCACGTCGGCGGTGTCGCGGATCTCGCGCTCGCCGGACAGGAACACCAGGATGTCGCCGGGCCCTTCGGCGCACAGCTCCTCGACGGCGTCGAGGATGCCCTGGGTCTGGTCGCGCTCGTCAGCGTCCCCGGCGCCCTCGGGATCGTCAGGGTCGACGAGCGGCCGGTAGCGCACCTCGACCGGGTACGTCCGGCCCGAGACCTCGACGATCGGCGCGTCGTCGAAGTGCTTCGAGAACCGTTCCGGGTCGATCGTCGCCGAGGTGATGATCACCTTCAGGTCGGGGCGGCGCGGCAGCAGCTGCTTGAGGTAGCCGAGGATGAAGTCGATGTTGAGGCTGCGCTCGTGGGCCTCGTCGATGATCAGCGTGTCGTACTGGCGCAGCGACCGGTCGGTCTGGATCTCGGCGAGCAGGATGCCGTCGGTCATCAGCTTGACCAGCGTGTCCTGCCCGGACTGGTCGGTGAACCGCACCTTGTAGCCGACGGTCTCGCCGAGCTCGGTCTTCAGCTCGCTCGCGATCCGGTCGGCGACCGTGCGCGCGGCCAGCCGCCGCGGCTGCGTGTGGCCGATCTGGCCGCGGATGCCGCGCCCCAGCTCCAGGCAGATCTTCGGCAGCTGGGTGGTCTTGCCCGACCCGGTCTCGCCCGCGACGATCACCACCTGGTGCTGGCCGATGGCGGCGGCGATCTCGTCCTTGAGCCTGCTGACCGGCAGCTCTGCGGGGTACTCGATCTTGGGCACGCTCTCGCGCCGCGACTGGACGCGCAGCTCGGCGGCGTCGACGTCGGCGGCGATCCGCGCGAGGGCGGTGTCACGGTCACGGGCTTTGCGGGCGCCCTCGAGCCGGCGGCGCAGCCGCTGCTCGTCGCGCGGCATCAGCTCGGGCAGGCGCGCTCGCAGCGCGTGGAAGGGGGATGGCTCGGACATTCTCGGTCCAAGGATAGCCGTGGGTGACGAACCGGGCTTCCGAATATCCCCGCCGCGTGACCGGGCGCACGCCGAAGGCCCCCTCACCGGCGGCGAGGGGCCTTCGGGAGCACGTCAGCCGGGCTGGCCGGGCTGCTGCGGCGGCTGGACCGGCGCCTGCTGCTCCGCGCTCTTGGCGCGGTTCAACGCCACCGAGCCACCGATCAGCGCGAGACCGGCCACGCCCAGGACGATGCCGAACACCGGCTGCATGTCAGTGGCCCAGGACAGGATCCGGAACTCGTAGTCGAACTGCTCGAGAACGAGGGTGCCGAACCCGAGCACGGCGCACAGGACGCCGATCCGCATCATGATCGAAGACATGGGAAACCCCCAGGTGAAGGAACGATGGAACCACCGGTCCGTCCCCGAGCGGCCGTGGTGAAGCAGAACCGTAGCGATCCTGGCTCACGCTGTCGCCGGAGTTCCCGATTTGTTACCTCATGTCCGCTGCAACGAGTCCGGGCCCAGGTCGGCGAGCGTGCGGTGACCGGACAACCCCATGGTCAGGTCGAAGTCCGCCAGCAGGCTGCGCAGGACGTGGCGCACGCCGTCCTCGCCCGCGTGGGCCAGGCCGTACACCCACGGGCGGCCGACCAGGACCGCCCGCGCGCCCAGCGCCAGCGCCTTGAGGATGTCGGAGCCGGTGCGGATGCCCGAGTCGAACAGCACCTCCATGCGGTCGCCGACCGCCGCGACGATGCCCGGGAGGGCCTCCAGGGCACCGATCGCGCCGTCGACCTGGCGGCCGCCGTGGTTCGACACCACGATGCCGTCCACGCCGGCCTCGGCCGCGCGGCGCGCGTCGGCGACGTGCTGGATGCCCTTGAGCACGATCGGGCCGTCCCAGTGCTCGCGCAGGAACGGCAACTGGTCCCACGTCCGGTCGGTGCCGGTGAGCATGCCGATCCAGCGCAGGATCGCCATGTTCGGGTCGTCTTCCGGGGTCTTCTCCAACAGGCCGCGGAACACCGGGTCGGTGAACGGGACCGCGCAGCCCTCCCCCTTCAGGAACGGCAGGTACGCCTGGTCCAGATCGGACGGTCGCCAGGCCAGCGTCCACGTGTCGAGGGTGACGACCAGCGCGGTGTAGCCGGCGTTCTTCGCCCGCGTCAGCAGGCTCGCGCAGACGTCGTTGTCGCCCGGCCAGTACAGCTGGAACCACCGCGGGCCGTCGCCGTTGGCCGCCGCGACGTCCTCGATGCCGGTCGAGGACGCCGTGGACAGGATGAACGGCAGCCCGACCGACGCGGCGGCGTGGGCGGTCGCGGACTCGGCGTCCGGGTGGACGATCGACTGGACGCCGACCGGGGCGACGGCCACCGGCGCCGGCAGCCGGCTGCCGAGCACCGTCGTGGCCAGCTCCCGGTCGGTGGCGCCGGTCAGCATCCGGGGCACGACGCGCCAGCGGTCGAACGCCTCGCGGTTGGCGCGGGCGGTCGCGCCGGAGCCCGCCGCACCGGCGACGTAGGAGAACGGCCCGGGCGCCATGACCTCGCGGGCCGACGCTTCGAGCTTCGTCGCGTCGGTCGAGCACGGCGGCAGCTGCCCACCGAGTCCCTGCAGGTAGATCTCGTTCTGGTAGCTGCCGAAGCGTTCGGTCACCGGTTGCCTCCTCGCGTTCGAGGGGGCACTGTACTCGCCGGTAGTTCACCCGGCGCCGGGAACTGACCGGCGGGTAACCTGAGCCCCGCCGACGTCCCTTCGAAGGAGCTGCCATGCGCGCGTACGACGTGGTCCTGTTCGGCGCCACCGGGTTCACCGGTGGCCTGACCGCCGAGTACCTGGCCCGCCACGCGCCGGCGGACCTGCGCTGGGCGCTGGCCGGGCGCAACCGCGGCAAGCTCGAGGCCGTCCGGACGCGGCTGGCGGAGATCGACGCCCGGTTCGGCGCGCTCGACCTGCTCGTCGCCGACTCCGGCGACCGCGCTTCCCTGGTGGCCGTCGCGGAAGCCACGAAGGTGGTGATCACGACCGTCGGCCCGTACCTGACGCACGGGGAGCCGCTGGTGGCGGCGTGCGCCGAAGCCGGCACCGACTACGTCGACCTGACCGGCGAACCCGAGTTCGTCGACCGGATGTACCTGGCGCACGACCGGCGCGCCCGCGAGACCGGCGCGCGGCTGGTGCACGCCTGCGGGTTCGACTCGATCCCGCACGACCTCGGCGCGTGGTTCACCGTGCAGCAGCTGCCCGAAGGCGTGCCGCTGACGGTCGACGGCTACGTCCGGGCCGGCGGGATGCCCTCGGGCGGCACGTTCCTCAGCGCGCTGACCATCATGTCCCGCCTGCCGGCCGGGGCCCGCGTCGCGAAGGAACGCGCGGCCGCCGAACCCCGGCCCGCCGGGCGGTTCGCCCGCGCCCCGCTCGGGCGCCCGCACCGGGTCGCCGGCCCGGGCTGGTGGGCGGTGCCGCTGCCGACGATCGACCCCGACGTCGTCCGCCGGTCGGCGGCCGCGTCCGAGCGCTACGGGCCGGACTTCACGTACCGGCACTTCGCCGCGGTGAAGCACCTGCCGGTGCTGGCCGGCGGCGTGGCCGGGGCGGGCGCCCTGCTCGCCGCGGCGCAGGTCCCGCCGGCCCGGCGGGCACTGTCGCGGCTGCTGGCGCCCGGCAACGGGCCGAGTCCCGAGCGGCGCGCGCGGTCGTGGTTTTCGGTGCGGTTCCTCGGCGAAGGCGGCGGCTCGCGGGTGGTGACGGAGGTGTCGGGCGGCGACCCGGGTTACGACGAGACGGCGAAGATGCTGGCGGAGTCGGCCCTGTGCCTGGCGACCGACGACCTCCCGGAGACGGCGGGCCAGGTGACCACGGCGACCGCGATGGGCGGGGCGCTCGTGGACCGGCTCACCAAGGCGGGCATCCGCTTCACGACGCTGTGACGGTTCCCGGTGCGCCCGAAGGTCGCGAATGACTCATTCGGGACCTCCAGCGCCGCGAATGAGTCATTCGCGGCGCGCCGCCGGGAGGATCTCGTAGTCGGCTTCGTCGAAAGCGCCCACCTGCGCGCGGAGCCGCCCGGTGGAGAACGGCCAGCTGAAGCTGTTGCGCCCGTTGACGTCCGTGTAGTAGCTGGAGCAGCCGCCGGACTGGTAGACCGTGCCCGGCAGGGCCGCCTGGACGTCCGCGTTGAACGCCGCCTGCACCTCCGGGCGGACCGACAGCGCCGTCCCCGCCGACCGCAGCGTCCGGGTCACCGCCGCCACCGTGTGCCGCAGCTGGGCCTCGACGATCGTGAACGCCGACGAGTGCCCGGTGCCGAGACTCGGGCCCAGCAGCAGGTACAGGTTCGGGAACCCGGCCACCGTCGTCCCCGCGTACGCCTGCGGGCTGCCCTTCCAGTGGTCGTCCAGGCTCCGGCCGTCGGCGTCGAACACCCGGGAAGACACCGGCATGTCGAGGATGTGGAAGCCGGTGCCGAAGATGATCACGTCGACCTCGGCGACCGAACCGTCCGCGCCGGAAACGCGGCTGCCGGAGATGGAACGCACCGCGGTCGGGTGGACCTCCACAGTGGACCGGGTCAGGGCGCGGTAGTACGTGTTCGACATGAGCAGGCGCTTGCAGCCGAGCGTGTAGTCCGGCGTGAGTGCCTGGCGCAGCACGGGATCCCGCACGGACCGGCGCAGGTGCGCGAGCCCGATCTTCTGCACCTGCCGCAGCAGCCACGGGTGCCGGAAGCCGAAGCCGAGCGTCTCCATCAAGCCGTACTCAGCGGCGCGCAGGGCCCGCTGCAGGGCCGGGAACCGCCGCAGGAGGAACCGCTCGGCCGCCGGGACGGGGTGGTCCGGCTTCGGCAGGACCCACTGCGCGGTGCGCTGGAACAGGTGCAGCCGCCCCACCCGGGGCACGATCTCCGGGACGAACTGGACCGCGGACGCGCCGGTGCCGATCACCGCGACCCGCTTGCCCGTCAGGTCGTAGCCGTGGTTCCAGCGCGCGGAGTGGAAGACCTCGCCGGGGAACCCGGCCAGCCCCGGCAGCTCCGGGATCAGCGGTTCGTGCCAGGGACCGGTGCCGGCGACCAGGATCCGCGCGGTGTAGTGCCCCTGCGACGTCTCGAGCTCCCACCGGGACTCCCGGGGGTTCCACTGCGCACGCGTCACCTCGACGCCGTAGCGGATCTTCTCCGTGACGCCGAAGCGCGCGGCCGTGTCCTGCAGGTAGGCCCGGATCTCGGCCCGGCCGGCGAACGCGCGCGTCCACTCCGGATTGGGCGCGAAGGAGTAGGAGTACAGCGCGGACGGGACGTCGCAGGCGCAGCCGGGGTAGGTGTTGTCGCGCCACGTCCCGCCGAGCGCGTCGGCCTTCTCCAGCACGGCGAGGTCGCCGACGCCGGCCAGGGAAAGGCGGATGGCGGCGCCCAGGCCCGATGCCCCGGCACCGACGACGAGGACCGCGAAGTCGCGTTGTTCCATTTTCGGAGACTAGCAGTATCCGAAAACCCTCGGTACCCCAATTCCGAGGTTCGCTAGAGTGCCCGCATGGCCCGACTCACCCGCGCAGAAAGCCAGGCGCGCACCCGCGAGCAGCTGGTCGAGACGGCCAAGCTGCTCTTCCTGCGCGACGGCTACTCGGTGACGTCGCTGGAGAAGGTCGCCGACGAGGCCGGGTATTCGAAGGGCGCGGTGTACTCGAACTTCCGCAACAAGGACGAGCTCTGCCTCACCGTGCTCGACCGGATCCACGACGAGCAGGTCGCC
This sequence comes from Amycolatopsis sp. NPDC024027, assembly GCF_040638975.1. Lineage (NCBI taxonomy): Bacteria > Bacillati > Actinomycetota > Actinomycetes > Pseudonocardiales > Pseudonocardiaceae > Amycolatopsis > Amycolatopsis sp. NPDC024027. The sequence continues at coordinate 294,279 of NZ_JBEZYY010000009.1, read as the reverse complement.
CTGATCGCCGAGGCGCTGGCCGGCGCCGAAGGGGTGGAAGGGCTGCTGGCGGCGTTCCAGACCTGGGCCGAGCGCAGCATCGGCGACGAGGCCTGGACCGCGCTCGAGGTCGAATTCGCCACGAACGCGCGGCGCGACCCGCACGTGCGCGCCGAGCTGGCCGCGCGGGACAAAGCCATCCGCGACACCATCGCCGGCCTGCTCACCGGGTACGCCGAGCGGTTCGGGATCACCCTCCCGATGTCGGCCGACGACGCCGCGACGGCGTTGCTCAGCCTGGGCATCGGGCTCGGCGTCCAGCGCGCGATCGACCCGACCATCCCGGTGACCGTGCTGCCGGACGTCATCCGCCTCTTCGCCGGGGTGCGCTGACCGTCCTTTGCGGACCTTGCGGAAGTGGTCTGGACCGTTCACGAACATGAACGAATTCCGCCTCTTGTGGAGCCTGCTGACCCTTCGCTACCGTGTCGTTACGCCGCAGCTCCACCCACACACCCGTAACCGCCGTACTCCCACGGCGCATCCCGCGGAAGGGTCCCCTCCCCATGAGCAAGAAGTTGCGGCCGGTCCTCGTCGGCACGCTCGGCGCGGCCTCCGTCGCCGCCCTCGTGATCACCACGCCGGCCCTCTCCTCCGCCGCACCCGCGCCACCGGCGGCGACCAGCGCGTCCGCGCTCGCCACCGGTGACCTCTCGGCCCCGGCCAAGAAGGAAATCGCGATGAAGCTGGTGTCCAGCGCGGAAAACTCGTCGCTGGACTGGAAGGCGCAGTACAAGTACATCGAAGACATCGGCGACGGCCGCGGCTACACCGCGGGCATCATCGGCTTCTGTTCGGGCACCGGCGACATGCTGGAACTCGTCGAGGCGTACACGAATTCCGTCCCGAACAACCCGCTGGGGAAGTACCTTCCCGCGCTGCGCAAGGTGAACGGCACGGACTCGCACGCCGGGCTCGGCTCGGCGTTCGAAAGCGCGTGGAAGCAGGCCGCGGCGACGACGGCGTTCCAGACCGCGCAGAACAACGAGCGCGACCGCGTCTACTTCAACCCGTCGGTGAACCAGGGCAAGTCGGACGGCCTGAGCAACCTCGGCCAGTTCGCCTACTACGACGCCATCGTGATGCACGGCCCCGGCGACAGCTCCGACAGCTTCGGCGGCATCCGCAAGGCCGCGATGAAGAAGGCGAAGACCCCGGCCCAGGGCGGCGACGAAGCGACGTACCTCAAGGCGTTCTTCGCCGCCCGCAAGGTGATCATGAAGCAGGAGGACGCGCACTCCGACACCTCGCGTGTGGACACCGAGCAGGCGAAGTTCCTGAGCGAAGGCAACTTCGACCTGCACACCCCGCTGAAGTGGAAGGTGTACGGGGACTCGTACACGATCAACTGAGCCGGGCTACCGGGTCAGGAGCGCATCCGCCGTGCGGGTGTTCAGGATGCGCTCCGGCCCGATCCCCGCCTTGATCGCCCGCTTGCAGCCGTAGCCCAGCCAATCCAGCTGGCCCGGCGCGTGCGCGTCGCTGTCGATGGTGAAGTCGCAGCCGATTTCCGCGGCCAGGCGCAGCAACCGCATCGGGGGGTCCAGGCGCTCCGGCCGGGAATTGATCTCCACCGCGACGCCGTTCTCGCGGCACGCCGTGAACACGGCTTCGGCGTCGAACTCCGACTCCGGGCGCCCGCGGCCGACCACCAGCCGGCCCGTGCAGTGGCCCAGCACCCGCACGTGCGGGTTGCGGACCGCCGCCACCATCCGGCGGGTCATGTCCCGCGCGGGCATCCGCAGCTTCGAGTGCACGCTCGCCACCACGAAGTCCAGCTCCCCCAGCAGTTCTTCCTCCTGGTCGAGCGAACCGTCGTCGAGGATGTCGACCTCGATGCCGTGCAGCAGGCGGAACGGCGCCATCAGCTCGTTGGCCTTCGCCACGATCTGCATCTGCGTCCGGAGCCGGTCCGGGGACAGCCCGTTCGCCACGGTCAGCCGCGGCGAGTGGTCGGTCAGCACCATCCACTCGTGACCGACGTCCCGGCCCGCCACCGCCATCTCGCCGATCGAACTGCCGCCGTCCGACCAGTCCGAGTGGGTGTGGCAGTCGCCGCGCAACGCCGAGCGCAGCGGCTCGCCGTCCGGTAGCTCCTTCTCGACGATCTTCCCCCGGTAGGCCGGGTCACGACCGGCCAGCGCGTCCTCGATGACGCCGGCGGTGGCCTTGCCGATGCCCGGCAACGACGTCAGCGTGCCGTTCTCCGCCATCTGCGCCAGCTTCTCGGCGCCGGTCTTGTCGACCGTCGCCGCGGCGTTCCGGAACGCCCGGACGCGGTAGGTCGGTTCTCTCGCGCGTTCGAGCTGGAACGCGATCTCCCGCAACGCCCATGCCGGATCCATGGGACCTGTCTACCCCCTCCGGGGCAGTTGATGCAGCTCGACGCCGGTCAGCGCACCGTTTTCGATGCGGCAGGTCTGGTACGTGCAGTACGGCTGGCGACGGCGGTCCGTCGGCGAGCCCGGGTTGAGCAGCCGCATCCCGGACGGCGCCACCGTGTCCCACGGGATGTGGCTGTGCCCGAAGACCAGCACGTCGGTGTCCGGGAACCGCGCGTCGCACCGCTGCTCGCGACCCTCCTTGGCGCCCGTCTCGTGGATCACCGCCAGGCGCACACCGTCGAGTTCCGCCCGGGCGATCTCGGGCAGCCGCGCCCGCAGCGCCGGGCCGTCGTTGTTGCCGTACACGCCGATGAGCCGCTTGCTGCGCTCTTCCAGCTCGTCCAGCAGGGCGACCTCGACCCAGTCGCCCGCGTGCACGACGACGTCGGCGGCCGCCACCTCCGCCCACACCTGCGGCGGCAGCTCGCGGCCGCGGGCCGGCAGGTGGGTGTCCGAGATCAGCAGCAGCTTCATCCGATGGCCTTCAACACCCGTTCGAGGAACCCGCCGATGTGGTCGCGCAGCAGCGCGGCCGCGCCCTCGGCGTCGCCCTTCTTCGCCGCGGCCAGCACCGCCCGGTGCTCGGTCCACTCCTTCTTCCAGCTGGGGTTGGCTTCCCAGCCGACGACGCTGATCAGGGCGGCGCGGTCCTTGAGGTCGTCGAGGATGCTGACCAGCAGCGGGTTGCCGCAACCGCGGTAGAGGGCGCGGTGGAAGCGGCGGTTCAGCAGGCTCAGCGCGGCCTGGTCCTTGTCCGCGATCGCCGTCGACGCCTCCTTCAGCGCCTCCGCCGCGTCTTCCAGCAGCTCGGGGTCGTGCCGCCCGACGGTCCGCCGGACGGCCTCGGGTTCGAGCACCATCCGCACGTCGTAGACGGACTTCGCGAGCTCGGCGTCGACCGTGATCACCGACGCGCCCTTGTACGGGCTGAACGTCACCAGCCCCGAGTTGGACAGCACCTTGAGCGCCTCGCGCACCGGGGTCTTCGACACGCCGAGCCGCGCGGCCAGCTCCGCCTCGACCAGCGGTTGACCGGGGACGAGTTCCCGGGTCAGGATGCCGCGGCGGATCTCCTCCAGGACCACTTCGGTCCGGGAGGCGGGCAGGCTGAACGTCCCGGTCATGGCGCGCTCCCTAGTTCGTGTCGGGTCCCATTCAACCAGGCCAGGCAGATCGTATATCAGATGCCATACTGGATCGCATGAAGCAACCCGAGGAACTCCGCAGCCACCGGTGGTTCGGCGGCGACGAACTGCGCAACTTCAGCCACCGCGCCCGCAGCCGCCAGCTCGGCTACAACCCGGAAGAGCACCTCGGCAAGCCGGTCATCGGCATCCTCAACACCTGGTCGGACATCAACCCCTGCCACATGCACCTGCGCGAACGCGCCGAGCAGGTCAAGCGGGGTGTCTGGCAGGCCGGCGGCTTCCCGCTGGAGTTCCCCGTCGCCACGCTGTCGGAGACCTACCAGAAGCCGACCCCGATGCTCTACCGCAACCTGCTCGCCATGGAGACCGAAGAGATCCTCCGGTCCTACCCGATCGACGGCGCCGTCCTGATGGGCGGCTGCGACAAGACCACCCCGGCGCTGCTGATGGGCGCGGCCAGCGCGGGACTGCCGGCCATCTTCGTCCCGGCCGGGCCGATGCTGCGCGGGCACTGGCGCAACGAGGTCCTCGGCAGCGGCACCGACATGTGGAAGTACTGGGACGACAAGCGCGCCGGGCTGATCGGCGACGCCGAGATGTCCGAATTGGAGCGCGGGCTGGCCCGCTCACCGGGGCACTGCATGACGATGGGGACGGCGTCGACGATGACTTCGGCCGCCGAGGTGCTCGGCGTGACGCTGCCGGGCGCCGCGTCGATCCCCGCCGTCGATTCGGCGCACCACCGGATGGCCGCGGCCAGCGGCGCCCGGATCGTCGACATGGTCTGGGAAGACCTGACCATCACCCAAGTGCTGGACAAACGCGCCTACGCGGACGCCATCACCACCGTCCTTGCGCTCGGCGGCTCGACCAACGCCGTGATCCACCTGATCGCGATGGCCGGCCGCAGCGGGATCCCGCTGAGCCTGGCCGACTTCGACACGATCGCGCGGCGCGTGCCGGTGCTGGCGAACATCCGGCCCGGCGGCGACTGGCTGATGGAGGACTTCTACTACGCCGGCGGCCTGCCCGGGCTGCTGTCGCGGCTGACCGACCTGCTGCACACCGACCGGCCCACCGTCACCGGCCGCACCCTCGGCGAGAACCTCGAGCCCGCGCGCGTGCACAACGACGACGTCATCCGGCCGCGGGACAACCCGGTCGCCGCCGAGGGCGGGGTCGCGGTGCTGCACGGGAACCTGGCGCCGTCGGGGGCGGTCATCAAGCACATCGCGGCCGAGAAGCACCTGCTGACGCACACCGGGCCGGCCGTGGTGTTCGAGGACTACCCCGACCTGAAGAAGCGGATCGACGACCCGTCGATCACCGCGGACTCGGTGCTGGTGCTGCGCGGCTCCGGCCCGCTCGGCGGCCCCGGCATGCCCGAGTACGGGATGCTGCCGGTCCCCGCGCACCTGCTCGAACAGGGCGTCCGGGACATGGTCCGGATCTCCGACGCGCGGATGAGCGGGACGAGCTACGGCGCCTGCGTCCTGCACGTAGCCCCCGAGTCGCACGTCGGCGGCCCGCTGGCCCTGGTCCGCGACGGCGACCTGATCACCTTGGACGTTCCTTCGCGGACGCTGCGGCTCGAGGTGTCCGATGAGGAGCTCGAGCGGCGGCGTGCCGGGTGGACCGCGCCGGCGCCCCGGTTCGAACGCGGTTACGGCGCGCTCTACAGCGAACACATCACGCAGGCGGACGAAGGCTGCGACTTCGATTTCCTCGCCCGGGCGGGCCACAATCCGGAACCGGACGCGCGCTGACGCTGATCCGTGACCGTTTCATCCCCCGTTAGGGCGAGTCGTACGGCTTGTCCGGGTGCCCCGTACGCTGTTCCCGTCACCGTCGCAACCCGGTGCCGCGTTGAAGGGGTGGAGAGTTGCCGTACGAACCGCACTGGCCCGACTCACACGGCGAGCAGACCGACGTCCTGCCCGTCGTCCGGCCCGAGCCGCAGCCCGGCCCCGCCGCCGCGAAGCGCTCCTTCCGCACGGCCGGCCTGATCGCGGGCGGGGTGTTCGGCGTGCTCGTCGCGGTCTACGGGATCGACCTCCTGATCAGCCAGGGCAGCGTCCCGCGCGGGGTGACCGTCGCCGGTGTCGACGTCGGCGGGATGGGCCGCGAGGCGGCCGAGCAGGAACTGCGCGGGAAGATCGAGCCGCGGCTGACGCGCCCGCTCGCCGTCACCGCGGGCGAGTACCAGGGCACGCTGGCGCCGACGCTCGCCGGGCTGAAGCTCGACTGGCCGCAGACCCTCGACCAGGCCGGCGAGCAGCCGCTGAACCCGTTCACGCGCCTGTCGTCGCTGTTCTCCAGCCGCGAGGTCGGCGTCGTCAGCCACGCCGACGGCGCGAAGCTCACCGCCGCGCTGGAGGCACTGCGCGGCCAGGTCGACCGCGACCCGGTCGAGGGCACCGTCAAGTTCGAGGGCGCCCGGCCGGTCGCCGTGCCGCCGAAGACCGGGCAGAAGCTCGACGTGCCGGCCGCGACCGCCGCCGTCGTCGAGAAGTGGGCGAGCGGGGAAACCCTGGCGCTGCCGGTGACCGGCACGCCGGTGCGGACCACCGCCGAAGGCGTCCAGGCGGCGCTCGACGGGTTCGCGCGTCCCGCCGTGTCCGGCCCCCTGCTGATCAAGGGCGAGGGCAAGGTCGCCACCGTGAAGCCGGAGGCGATCGCCGCGGCGATCACCTTCGAACCGGCCGAGGGTGGCGGGCTGACCCCGAAGATCGACAACGCGAAGATCGCCGAAGCCGCCGGGCCGCAACTGAAGTCCACCGAGAAGGAGGGCAAGGACGCGACCGTCGTCTTCGAGGGCGGCAGGCCCGCGGTCGACCCCTCCACCGACGGCCGGACCGTCGACTGGGACCCCAGCCTCAAGCCGCTGCCCGACGTGCTCAAGAAGACCGACGGCCGCGAGCTCCCGGCCGTCTACAAGGACAGCCCGGCGAAGGTGACCACCGAGCAGGCGAACCAGCTGGGCATCAAGGAAGTCGTCGGCGAGTTCACGACCGAGAAGTTCGCGGCCGACTCCGGGGTGAACATCCGGACCGTCGCCCAGAAGGTCAACGGCGCCATCGTCAAGCCCGGGGAAACCTTCAGCCTCAACGGTTTCACCGGCCCGCGCGGCACGGCCCAGGGCTACGTCGAGGCGGGCGTGATCAAGGACGGCGCTCCGGGGCGCGAGGTCGGCGGCGGCATTTCGCAGTTCGCGACCACGCTGTACAACGCGTCCTACTTCGCGGGCCTCAAGGACGCGGGGCACAAGGAGCACAGCTACTACATCAGCCGCTACCCCGCCGCGCGCGAGGCCACGGTGTTCCAGAACCCCAACGGGTCCAGCGTGATCGACCTCAAGTTCACCAACGACTCGCCGACCGGCATCGCGATCCAGACCATCTGGACGCCGTCGTCGATCACCGTGAAGCTGTGGGGCACCAAGCGCTACACCGTCGAGTCGATCGAAGGCGAGCGGACCGGCCAGAGCGACCCGCAGCCCAAGCCGGGGCCGGCGGAGAACTGCCACGCCTCGAACGGCGCGCCGGGGTTCACCACCAGCAACACCCGGGTGCTCAAGGACGCCGCCACCGGCCGCGAAGTCGGCCGGTCGACCCGGACCGTGCACTACAACCCGCAGCCGAAAATCGTCTGCGGCGAAGGGCAGTGACCTCCTAACGGCCGTTCACGCTGGGCGTCCACGGCGGTACCCTGGGTGCCCATGACAGGGCGCGCCGCAGGCTTCCGGGACGTCCTCGCCGTGACCGAGTTCCGGGCGCTGTTCTCGGCCCAGCTGGTCTCGGTCACCGGTGACCAGCTGGCGCGGGTCGCGCTCTCGATCCTGGTGTACGACCGCACGAACTCGCCGGGCTGGGCCGCGCTGACCTACGCCCTGACGTTCCTGCCGGACCTCGTCGGCGGGCCGCTGCTGTCCGGGCTGGCCGACCGGTACCCGCCGCGGACGGTGATGGTCCTGGCGGACGTCCTGCGGGCGCTCGCGGTGGCCGTGATGGCGGCGCCGGGCCTGCCGCTGCCGGTGGTGGCGGCGCTGCTGGTCGGCGTCCAGCTGTTCAACCCGGTGTGGAACTCGGCCCGGGCCGCGCTGCTGCCGCAGGTGCTGCCGGGCGAGACGTTCGTGCCCGGGATGGGCCTGCTGATGATGCTGGTGCAGGCGGGCCAGGTCGCCGGGTTCGCCCTCGGTGGGCTGCTCGTGGCGGGTCTCGGCACCGGCGGCGCCCTGCTGGCGGACGCGGCGAGCTTCGCGGTGTCCGCCCTGTTCCTGGCCGCCGGCGTGCAGGCCTGGCCGCCGCGGGAAACCTCCGGCGTCCGGTGGTGGCGGCACGTCCGGGCCGGGTGGACGGCGGTGGCCGGCGACCGGCGGCGGCTCGCCCTGGTGGCGCTGGGGTGCGTGTCGGGGCTCTACATCGCGGGCGAGGCGATCGCCGCGCCGTACGCCGCCGAACTCGGCGGCGGCGCGGTCGTGGTCGGGCTGCTGCTCGGGGCGTTCGCGCTGGGGAACGTGCTCGGCATGGCGGCGTTGTCGCGGATCCCGCCCGCGCGGCGGGGACCGTTGCTGGGGCCGCTCGCCGTGCTGGCCTGCGCGGCGCTGCTGGGCTGCGCGCTGCGACCGGACCTGGTGGCGACGTTGGCGCTGTTCACGCTGTCCGGGGTGGCCAGTTCGTACAACTTGATCGCGAACACGACGTTCGTGCAGCTGACGCCGGAGGCTCAGCGCGCCCAGTCGTTCGGGTTCGCGCTGACGGCGTTGCGGGTGTCGCAGGGGCTCGGCGTGGTGCTGGCCGGCGTGGCCGCCGAACGCGTGGCTCCGCACGGTGTCGTCGCGGGAGCCGGGGCGATCGGCGTGCTGGCGGCGTTCGGCGCGGCTCGGCTGTGGCGGCGGGCACAGCCGGATCCCCGGTGACCGGCCCCGCCGAACGCCGTGAATGACTCATTCCTGGCGTCTGACGCCAGGAATGAGTCATTCACGGCATCGCAGCGAGGTCAGGACTGCGTCCAGTCGGTCGGGCACTGCGGCAGCGCTGGCGAGACGCCCGGCCGGGTCCAATCGGTGGGCAGCTCGCGGACGGTCCAGTCGGTGGGCAGTTCGCGGGCGGTCCAGTCGGTGGGCAGCTGCCGCGGGGTCCAGTCGGTCGGGATCGCCCGGGTCCAGTCGGTGGGGAGCTGCCGGGTCCAGTCGGTCGGCCGCTGCGCGCGACGGCGGGACGGGAAGATGTTGCTGCTGGGCAGGAAGTGCGACATGGTTTCTCCTGTTGTGAGGGAAGTGGCACGATGCGTGACCGGACCGTAACCTGACCGGCCTAGTGACACACCGCGTTCATTCGGTTACATTGACGATTTCCGCGAAGAGTTCCGTCCTGAGCAGAAGGGCGTTTCGTGGGATTGTCCGGGTCCCCAGGGCGAAAGCCCAGCTCAGAACGTCCACGATCAGGTACCCGAACGTGGGCGATGTGGAAGCTGGCCACTCCGGTGCTCGGCTACGTCCTCATCGTCGACGCCCTGGCGCTGATCGCGGTCCTCTCGACGGCCGCGCTGGTGCCGATCACCACCCCGGCGCTGCTCTGGTGTGGACTGATCCTCGCCGGTGAGGTCGTGCACCTCGAAGCGGCGCAACGCATCGAGCGCATCCGCGAGCTGGCCGCCGACGGCCGTCCGCACATGCACCTGCAGTCGATCTGGATCTTCGCCGGGCTGCTCCTGCTGCCCCCGCCACTCGCCACGCTCGTCATCGTCGTGAGTTATGCCCATTCCTGGGTCCGCGTCTACAAACGGCGAGGTGTGATTCACCGGAAAGTGTTTTCCGGCGCGACGGTGATCCTGGCGTGCACCGCCGCGGGAGCCGTGTTGTGGGCGGGCACCGGGCACGTGGCGCCGTACGTGCCCTACCTCGACGGGTTCGGCGGGATGACCGCGCTGCTGACGTCCGGGATCGTCTACTTCGGCCTGAACTACGTGCTCGTGATCGTGGCGATCCTGCTGAGCAACCCCGGAAAGCCGCCGCGGCAGGCGTTCGGCAACGCGTCCGACGTGCTGATCGTGCTGGCCGCGGTCGGCGTCGGCTGCGGCATCGCGCTGGTGATGACGGTCCGGCCGTGGCTGCTGCCGGTGCTCATGGTGACGCCGGTGGCGCTGCACATCGGCCTGCTGCTGCCGCAGTTCCAGGCGGCCGCGCGCACGGACTCCAAGACGGCGCTGCTCGCGCCGGAGTTCTGGGTCCAGCTGGCCCGCAACGAGCTGGCCCGCGCGGCGGAGCTGTCCTCGACGGCCGGCGTGCTGATGATCGACATCGACCACTTCAAGGCCATCGACGACGGCAACGGCCACCTGGCGGGCGACGAGGTCCTGCGCGCGGTCGCGGCGGCGATCCAGGCCGCGGTCCGCGGCGGCGACTACGTGGGCCGCTTCGGCGGCGACGAGTTCGTGGTGCTGCTCCCGGGCACGACCAGCGCGGAGCTGGCGTCGGTCGCGGACCGCATCCGGACCGCGATCGCCCGGCTCGAGGTGCCGGTCCCGGTGATCCGCCCCGGCAAGCCCGAGGTGATCAGCGGCCTGACGGCCTCGATCGGCGCGGCGGTGTACCCGGAAACGGCCACGGAGTACACGATCCTGCTCCAGGCAGCGGACGACGCGGTGTTCGAGGCCAAGGCGGGCGGCCGCGACCGCGTGGTCCTGGCGACCGCCCGCACCGAACTGACCCGCCCGGAAATCCCCGACGCGCTTTGACCCACCCCACGCGGGTTAGGGCAAGGTGGCGAGGGACTCCTCGAGCGTCGCATCGGAAAGCTCGTTGTCCACCATGTCCCCGGCCAGGTAAGCACCATACGCCGGCAAGTCCAGGTGAGCGTGACCGCACAGCGCCGTGAGAATCACCTTCTCCTCCCCGGTCTCCTTGCACCGCAACGCTTCCCGGATGCACGCCGCCAGCGCGTGGGTCGGCTCGGGTGCCGGGATGATGCCCTCGGAGCGGGCGAACCGCACCCCCGCCGCGAAGCACTCCTGCTGGCCGATGGCGATCGCCTCGATCAAGCCGAGTTCGTGGATGTGCGAAATGAGCGGTGACATCCCGTGGTAGCGCAGGCCGCCCGCGTGGATCGGGTCCGGGATGAAGTCGTGGCCGAGCGTGTGCATCTTCAGCAGCGGCGCCAGCCCGGCCGTGTCGCCGAAGTCGTAGGCGTACCTGCCACGCGTCAGGGATGGGCACGCCGCCGGCTCGACCGCGCGGATCACCGGGTCCATCCGGCCGGCCAGCTTCTCGCGCAGGAACGGGAACGCGAGGCCGCCGAAGTTGGAGCCGCCGCCGGTGCAGCCGACCAGGAGGTCCGGGGTGTCGCCGGCCAACTCGAACTGCTTCAGCGCTTCCTCACCGATGACCGTCTGGTGCAGCAGCACGTGGTTGAGCACGCTGCCGAGCGCGTACCGCGCGTCCGGGTCCTGCGCCGCCTGCTCGACGGCTTCGCTGATCGCGATGCCGAGACTGCCCGTCGAGTCCGGGTGCCGCTCGAGGATCGCCCGGCCGGACTCGGTCAGCTCGGACGGGCTCGGGTGGACGGTCGCGCCGAACGTCTCCATCATCAGCTTGCGGTAGGGCTTCTGGTCGTAGGACGCCCGCACCTGCCAGACCTCGCACTCCAGCCCGTACTGCGCGCAGGCGAAGGCGAGGGCGCTCCCCCACTGGCCGGCGCCGGTCTCGGTGGTCAGCCGCCGCACGCCTTCGGCCGCGTTGTAGAACGCCTGCGGCACAGCGGTGTTCGGCTTGTGGGAGCCGACCGGGCTGACGCCTTCGTACTTGTAGTAGATCCGCGCGGGGGTGCCCAGCGCCTTTTCCAGCCGGCGCGCCCGGAACAGCGGCGACGGGCGCCAAAGCCGGTAGACCTCCCGCACCTCCTCCGGGATGTCGACATAGCGATCAGTCGTCACTTCCTGGGCGATGAGCGCCTGCGGGAACAGCGGCGCGAGGTCGTCCGCGCCGACGGGCTCGCGCGTGCCGGGGTGCAGCGGCGGCGGCGGCGGCTCGGGCAGATCGGGGATGACGTTGTACCACTGGGCAGGGAGATCGGCTTCGTCCAGGACGTATTTGGTCTGTTCAGCCATCACGCCTCCTTGGTCGGCACCTCAACTTAGGACGCACCCGGCCGCGGAACCAGTACGGTGTCCGGGTGAGGAATTCAGTCCTGAACGACATCCCGACGTGGCACCCGCCCGCCGGCCGCGGTCCGGGCCTGGTGCTGGTCCAGGAAATCTTCGGGTTGGACGACTACCTGCGTTCGGTGGCGGCGGACCTGGCCGCCGCGGGGTACGTGGTGGCGGTCCCGGAGCTGTTCTGGCGCACGGCACCGGGCTGGTCGTCGACCCACGACGAAGCGGGTGTCGCGGCTTCGATGGCGGTGATGTCCGCCTTCGACCCGGCCTTGGGGCTGTCCGACGTCCTGGCCACGGTCGGCCACCTCCGGTCCCTGCCGTCGGTCACGGGCGGCGTGGGTGTTTTGGGCTTCTGCTTGGGCGGCTCGCTGGCCTTCGCCGCGGCGGCCGAGGGCGACCCGGACGTGGCGGTGTCGTTCTACGGTTCGACGGTGGCGCAGCAGATCGACGCTCTTTCCCGCGTCGAATGCCCGATCCAGTTCCACTTCGGCGGGGCGGATCCCTACATCCCGCGGTCCGATGTGGCCGTGGTGGAGGCCGCGGTGGCCACGCATCCCGGGGCGGAGATCCACGTCCAGGAGGAGGCGGGCCACGCGTTCCACAACCACGTGGCCCCGATGTTCCACCACCCCGAAGCGGCGGCGCGGGCGTGGGAGCTGACGACGGAGTTCCTGCGGCGGGCCCTGCCGGCGTGAAGGCGGCCGTGCTCTTCCGGGGCGTCGGCGGGCGCCCCGGCGTGCTCGTCGAACCGGTCTTCCTCTTGCTCTGGTTCCTGCTCTTCGCGCGGCTCGACGCGGCGGTGGGCAAGGACTTCGCGGCCGCCGACGCCCATGCGCTGGCGCTGCAGTCCCTGGAACACCTGGCACACCTCGACATCGAGCGGAGTGCGAACGACTGGCTGGCCGGCCGGCCGGTCCTCGGCCACCTGGCCGTGTACCTGTACCGGCTGTACTACGTGGTGGTCGCGGGCGTGCTGCTGTGGGTGTTCGTCCGCCGCGCCGAGGCCTACCGCCACGTCCGCCGGACGATGGTCGCGATGACGGCGCTGGTCCTGCCGGTCTACTGGGCGGTGCCGATGTCCCCACCGCGGTTCGCGCTGCCGGGCGCGGTGGACATCGTGGCCAGGTATGACTTCCTGGGTGTGGAGAGCTGGACGAAGCCCACCCACTACACGGCGATGCCGAGCATGCACGTCGGCTGGTCGCTGTGGTGCGCGTACGCGGTGTGGACCGCCCTGCGCGGCACGCACCCACGCCTGGCGTGGTCGGCGTGGTCGTTCCCGCTGCTGATGATGGCGGACGTGCTCGCCACGGCGAACCACTACGTGCTGGACATCGCGGGCAGCGTCGCGCTGCTGACCGTCTCGGTACTCGTGGCGTCCTGGTGCGGGCGGCTCGCCGAGTCTTGGCGAACCGCGCCCGCATAGCCGACTGTCACTCCGGATCGTGGCTTGCGTACGGCGGGGCGTGGCTTCGGGAGAACTCGCCGTCGGCGAGCAGCTGTCGCCGGCGGCCGAGCCGGCCGGGGCGCTGTCCGTTGACCGCAACACCGTGCCGGCCGCCTACCGGCGGCTGCGGGACGAGGGCGTGCTGGAGTTCCGCCGGGGCCGCGGGGCACGGGTCGCGTCCGCGTCACCGAGCCGGCTCCGGTCACCGATGCGGCACAGGCGCTCGTCGCCGTGGCCCGCCGGCACGGCCTGGGGCGCCACGACCTGACCGGCCTTTCGCCGTCCCTGTGGCGCCTGCCCTCGGCTTCTGGTGGACCCCGCACAGCGCCTTCTCCACGCTCCGGACGGGCCCCGCGCTGCGACTGGTGATGCACACCGGCCGGACCGTGACGATCACCGTCCCCGACCCCGACGCCCTGGTCACGATCGTCCACGAGGCGAAGTCCGCCTGAGCTAGGACTGCTGCCTCGGGACGGGCGGATCCACCGGCCAAGGCGGCCCGGACGGCTCGCGCGGCCACGGCGGATCCGGCGGCCAGGGTGGTCCCGGCAGCGCGGCCGGGTCGCGCGCGCCGGCCCACCAGCCGGCCACGGCGACCACCGGCAGGCAAGCCGCGGCGAGGATCAGGCCGAGTCCGGCCGCCGGGGCGTGCTCCTGCGGGTGGCCCAGCGTCCAGCCCAGCGCGGGCGCGACGTACGCCAGTCCGGTCAGGACGGCGGCCGCGACGACCGCCGTCATGCGCGGCCGGTGCAGGAGCGGCTGAGCCAGTGCGAGAGCGGCGCCGGTGCCGACCAGGCAGAGAGAAGCCACCAGCCAGGGCCCGGTCGACATCCCGGAGCCCTCCGTGAAGAAGGCCACCGCGCCGAGGACCGGGAGACCCAGCACGATGAGCAGGACGAGGGGAACCACGGCGGTGAGCCCGCGGCCGAGCCGGGTGCGGACCCGGGCGGCCGCCAGCGTCGTCCCGATCAGCAGCGCGAGCACGGCGAGCAAGCCGGCGTAGTTGACGTCGTCCCCGATGAACCGGCCGAACGCGGTGAGCGGCGCCGGCCGGATGGCCAGCCCGGTTTCGGGGACCACGACCGGGATCCGGCGCCAGGCACCGTCGGCGCCGCGGACCACCAGCCCTTCCACCCCGTTGGCCACGAACACCTCGTGCCCGCCCGGGACGGCGCGGACGACGACTTCCACACTGGACAGTTTGGGCAGGTTGACCACCCCGGACGGAAACGGGTGCTGGCGCGAGATGAACTGCCACCGGGCGGCGGGCGTCTCCCAGGCGGTGTGCCACGTCCGGCCGGCATCGGTCGACTCGTCGACGCCGGGCGGGCGGCCACCGCTCGGCAGCAACCCTTCGTTGTCGAGATCAGCGGTGCCGCGCACCCGGTAGCAGTGTGCCGCCACGTCGGGCACGCAGGCTTGGACCTGCAGCTGCCGCTCCGGCGTCGGCCCCGTCGTCGACCAGTTCGTCGGCGGCACCTGCGACAGGAACCTCCAGCCGTCGACGCCCGAGGAGGAGCTGTAGATCCCCCCGGCCGCCTCGATCACCACCTGCGCGCCCCCGGTCCGCACGGATTCGACCGCCGGAGTGTCGTCTTGGGCCGCCGACGTGGCGGTGATCGCCAGCACCGCGAACGGCACCACGACGATCACCCGCACCCGGAACACCAGGTCCGCCGGCAGGGGCGGGGCCGCGGTCACCCGGCGCCAGACCCACCAGGAAAGACCCAGTGCGGGCAGCGCGACCAGGTCGGTCGGATCGGCCAGGATCACCGAAGGCCCGTTGACCACCGACCACGCCGCCGAAGCGACGCCGGCGCCCGCGGTGGTCAGCTTGACCACCGCGAACGCGACTCCGGTCACTCCCACCGCGGCCGCGGCGGCGAACCGGCGGGCGAGGAACAGGCCGGGCAGCAGCCCGAGCACCGGCGGGGCCGCGACCAGCCCGGCCACGTCACTGAGCTTCCCGGTGACCAGGCCCGGCCACGCCGGTTTGAGCAGGTGGTCGTTGAGCAGCAGGACCGCCGCGGCGCCGACGGTCAGCGGATGCGCCGCCCAGCGCAGAAAGACCCCAGTTCGCATCTGGTACAGCCTCCGGTGCCGTGATCACGACCGCGACACGGCTCGGCCCCGGATCGGGTCCGGGTGCGGTGAGTCAGGTTCCGGCTACCCCAGCTGATCCCGCCGGCGCGTCAGGTACGCGATCTCGGCGGTGTTGCCCGCCAGCTCGATGGCTTTGCCGTAGGCCGCGCGGGCTTCCGCGCTGCGCGACAGCCGCCTGAGCAGGTCGGCGCGGGTCACGTGGTAGGCGTGGTAGCCGGCCAGTTGCTCCTCGAGCCGGTCGACGGCCGCCAGCGCCACCTCCGGGCCGTCGAGCTCGGCGACCGCGATCGCCCGGTTGAGCGCGACGACCGGGGACGCGTCCACCCGGACCAGCTGGTCGTAGAGGGCGACGACCTGCGACCAGTCCGTGTCGCGGATGTCGCGGGCGGACGTGTGCACGGCGTTGATCGCCGCGAGGATCTGGTAGCGGCCCGGCGCCACCCCGGCGGCGAGGCGCTCGCGCACCAGCCCGTGTCCCTCGGCGATCAGCGCCGCGTCCCAGGTGCCGCGGTCCTGCTCGTCGAGCGCGACCAGCTCGCCCGCCGAAACCCGGGCCGGGCGGCGGGCCTCGGTGAGCAGCATCAGCGCCAGCAGCCCGGTCACTTCGCCGTCGTCCGGGAGGAGTGCGTGGATCAGGCGGGTGAGCCGGATCGCCTCGGCGGTCAGCTCGTGCCGGATCGGGTCGGTGCCGGGACCGGTGGCCAGGTAGCCCTCGTTGAAGACGAGGAACAGGACCGTGAGCACCCCGGACACGCGTGCGGGGAGGTCCTCGGCGGCCGGCACGCGGTAAGGGATGCGCGCGGCCTTGATCTTGGCCTTCGCGCGAGTGATCCGCTGCTCCAAAGCAGACTCCCGCACCAGCAAGGCGCGGGCGATCTCGGGCACGGTCAGGCCGCCGACCAGGCGCAGCGTCAGCGCGACGCGGGCTTGGGCCGCCAGCGCGGGGTGACAGCAGGTGAAGATCAGCCGCAGCCGGTCGTCGTCGATCGCGCCGGACGGCTCGGGCGGGGTGTCGTCGTACACCATCCGGGCCTCCTTGTGCTTGTCGTCGCGCTTGTTCTCGCGCCGGATCCGGTCGATGGCCTTGCGGTTGGCGGTGGTGGTCAGCCAGGCACCGGGGTTCGGGGGCACGCCGTCGGCCGGCCACCGCTCGACGGCGGTCGCGAACGCTTCGGCGGCGGCCTCCTCGGCGAGGTCGAGGTCGCCGAAACGCCTGGTCAGCGCGGCCACCACCCGGGCCCACTCCGCGCGGTGCACCCGGGTCACCGCCTGCTCGACGTCGCTCACCGGAACGGTCGCACCTCGATCTTCCGATCGCAGGTCTTCGACGCCTCGGCGGCGAGCTTGAGCGCCACGTCCAGATCGGGGACCTCCCACACCCAGAACCCGGCGAGGTACTCCTTCGACTCGATGAACGGCCCGTCGCTGATCACCGCCTGCTCGCCCCGGTGGTCGACGACCGTGGCCGCGTCGGTGTCCGCGAGCCCGCCCGCGAAGACCCAGTAGCCCTCGGCGATCAGCCGGTCGTTGAACTCGCTGATGGCGGGCTGCCGGTCCGTGCTGCCGGGACTGCTCTTGTCGTCGATCACGGAAACCAGGTACTGCATCAGGAAATCCTCTCTCGGTGGCCACCCCTCGTGGGTGGCTTCACCCTTGCCACGAACGCCACCGGCCCGATCCGACAACCTCGCCCGGATTCTTTTCGAAGGTTACGGTGCCTTGTGGAACACGACGCGCCACGGCAGCATGACGTCGGCGCCGAGGGCGACGCGCGTGCCGGTCAGCTTGCCGGTACCGGCCCCGAGGTCCAGTACCTGGCCGAGCTGCGGCGCGCCCTGCCGGCCGTCCGCGCCCTGGCGGGTGGTGCCGAGGCGATCCCGCTGCCGGACGCCTCCGTCGATGCCGTGCTGGCCGGCAACGCGCTGCACTGGTTCGCCATGGCCGTCGCCGGGCCCGAAATGGCCAGGGTGCTCGCCCCCGGCGGCGTCTTGGCCGGCTTGTGGAACGTCCTGGACGACCGGATCGGCTGGGTGGCCGGGCTGGAGCGGATCAGCGGCCCCGCGGTGATCGGCCCCCGCGACACGTTCAGCAGCCGGCGCGCCGCGACGGCCGGCCTGGCCGGCCGGTTCGGCGCACCGGAGCAGGCCGAGTTCCCGCACGGACAGCGGCGCACCGCCGACTCCCTCGTCGCGACCCTCGCCGGGGTGCTGGTCATGCCGGCGCGAGAGCGGGAGGCCACCCTCGACCGGATCCGCGCCCACCTCGCGGACCGGCGCGGCGAGTTCGTCCTCCCGCTGCTGACCGGCGTCCTGCGCGTCCGGAGGCCGTAACCGGCACAACGGCCTAGGCTGAAGTCCGGTCAGGACACCGACGCGGAGGATCGCCATGCCCCACACCGTGGACTTCGAGACCGTATCGACAGCCGGCCTGGAGTCGTCGCCGGTCGCGGACGCGCTCGCCGGGTTGCGGGCCAACGAGGCGCGGTACTTCAAGAACAAGTACGACCACGTCTTCACGGTCGAGCCCGCCGGCGACGTCCGGCCCACCATCGACTGGGTGCACCGCATCCTCGAGGAAGAGCGCGGCATCGTCATCGCCTCCCGCCCGCTCGAGGCGACCGCTTTCCAGGTCGAGAACATCCGGTGGACGTACGTGTTCTACGAGAACGGCCTGTCGATCAACGTGCTGTACACCGTGGACGACGGCGGGAAGCGGGCCGTCGGGTTCAAGCTCTCCGACGGGATGGAGATCCCCGAAGAACTGTCGTCGTTCAAGTTCGCCCGCCAGAAGTCGAAGCTGGCCGGCACCATCCGCGGCTCCTACTTCGTCATCAAGAACGAATACTGACGGCGAGCCGTCGCCAGGTCCGGCGGACCTGGCGACGGCAAGCTCCGGCCCCGGCCTCCGAGGTCCCGTACTACGTCCGGTAGCGGAACAGGATCCGTCCCCGGTTCAGGTCGTACGGGCTCAGCTCCACCAGGACCCGGTCGAACGGCAGGATCTTGATGAAGTTCTTCCGGATCTTCCCGCTGATGTGCGCGAGAACCTTGTGCCCGTTCTCCAGCTCGACCCGGAACGTCGCGTTCCGCAGGCACTCGACGACCGTGCCCTCGACTTCGATGCCCGCTGTGTTCGCCATCAGCGCAGCACCAGCTCGACGTTGCCGCCCACCCGGCGGGCTCCGGCGGCCTCGACCAACGCGACGGCCGCCGGGTTCGCTTCGTTCACTTCGGCCGTGGCCGCCTGAACTCCGTTGCGGTGCAACGCGTCCAGCACGTGGGTCAGCAGCGCGCGGCCGATCCCGGATCGCTGCCGGTCCGCGCGGACCGCGAGCAGGCCGATCCGCGGCTGCCGCGGCAGCGCCGCCAGCCTGAGCAGGCCCACGTAGTCACCCCCGGACTCCGCCACCGTGTACTTGGTGAGGTCCGGAACATCCGGCCGGGGAAGGATCTCCGCCGGCATCTCCGGCCAGCCCACCGTCGCCGAGACTTCGGCGCGGATCGCGTCGTCGAGCGAGCGCAGGGCCCGCTCGTCGGACGGCGGCCCGATCGTCACACCCGGGACGGCGGGAACCGTGCCCGGTGCCGCGGGGACCACGTACTCCCACTCACGGCGTCGCGTGGTGAAACCGGCCGATTCCCAGCAGGACCGGAGATCGGTGTCGGCTTCGTCGACCACTGTGTACAGCGGCCTCGGCAGTGCGGGCAGCATGTCGGCCGCGAGCAGCGCGAAGTCCGCTGGGTCCCACGTGTCGATGCTGAGGAAGAGGCGTCCGTCCGGTCGCCGGAACACTTCCCCGCGGCCGGCCACGTCCGGCCGTTGGTGCAGATAATCCATGGTGTCGCCTTTCGGGAGACGGTCGAAGCGCTCCCGGCGACACCTGCGTCAGCCGCCCGCCCGTGACGACGAGGGGGAGCACCCATTGCGTACAGCGTTCACGGGTCTCACCTCCTCGGGCCGGGTCACGGTCAACGGCAAGCTACCAGCCCCGCGAGCGTCCCGCCCACTCCTTTTCCGCACGGGCCCGCCCAGACCGATCAGGAATCGAGAAGCGCCGGTCAGCGGCCCGGACCTAGCGTTACCGGCATGACGAACATCGAAACCATCACCCTCGAAGTCGCCGACACCGCCGCCGCCGAGCGCTTCTACGCCGACGCCTTCGGGCTCACCACCCAGCTGCGGTTCCGGGTCTCGGACGCGCCGAGCGACGGCTTCCGCGGGTACACCCTCTCCCTCACCGTGCCGCAGCCCGCCGACGTCGACTCCCTGATCGAGACCGCCCTGAAGGCCGGGGCCACGACGATCAAGCCCGCAACCAAGTCCATGTGGGGTTACGGCGGCACCGTCCGGGCGCCGGACGGGGCGATCTGGAAGCTCGCGACCTCCGCCAAGAAGAACACCGGCCCGGCCACCCGCAAGATCGACGCCGTCGTGCTCCTGCTGGGCGCCGCCGATGTGGCCGCCAGCAAGAAGTTCTACCTCGACCGCGGCCTGACCGTCGGGAAGAGCTTCGGCAAGATGTACGTCGAGTTCGACGCCGGCGAGAGCCCCGTCAAGCTGGCGCTGTACCGCCGCAAGGCGCTCGCGAAGGACGCCGGCGTCGCCCCCGAGGGCAGCGGCTCGCACCGGATCGCGGTCGGCGGCGCGCCCGCGGCGTTCACCGACCCGGACGGGTTCGCCTGGGAGAGCACCGCTTCCGCGAGCCTCTCCTGATCATCGCTCAGCCGCGCAACAGGTCGGCGACGGCGGCGATGCCGGGCGCGATCGCGTGGTCCGGGGTGTCGCCGAACCCCAGGATCAGCCGCGGCGGCCACGGCCCCGGCATCGCGTGCAGGCCGGCCAAGCCGTAGAGGCCGACACCCCGCTGCCGGGCCTGGTCGATCACCTGCTCCTCGCCGGCCCCGGGCGGCAGGTGCAGGACGGCGTGGAACCCGGCGGCGAGCCCGGTGACGCGGAGGCCGGGCGCGTGGACGGCCAGCGCGTCGACGAGCGTCCGGCGCCGGGCGGCGTACTCGGCGCGGGCGCGGCGCAGGTGCCGGTCGTAGCGCCCGGACTCGATCAACAGCGCCAGCGCCAGCTGGTCGAGGCCGGGGCTCCCGCGGTCGGTGACGGCCTTGTCGTGTGCCAGCACGGGAACCAGCCGTTCGGGGGCGACCAGCCAGCCCAGGCGCAGGGCCGGGGCGAGCGACTTGCTGACCGTGCCGAGCGAGACGACGTGGCCGGGGTCGAGGCCCTGCAGCGAGCCGACCGGGTCGCGGTCGTAGCGGAATTCCGCGTCGTAGTCGTCTTCGATGACGAGGCCGTCGCACCGGCGCGCCCACGCGAGCAGCTCTTGACGGCGGTGCCCGGCGAGCACCACGCCGGTCGGCCACTGGTGCGCCGGGGTCACCAGCACGGCCCGCGCCCCGCTGCGGTCGAGCGCCTCGACGTCCAGGCCGTCTTCGTCGACCGGGACGGGCACCACGGGCAGGCCGGCGGCGGCCGCCTGGCTCGTCGTCGACCGGACGGCGCCGGGGTCCTCGAAGGCCAGGGTGACGCCGTCGGCCGCGAGCGCCCGCAGCACCAGCCCGAGCGCCTGCGCCATCCCGGTGCAGACGACGACCTGTTCGGCCGAGGCCGCGACCGCCCGCACCCGGCGCAGGTACGCGGCGAGCACCTCACGCAGCTGCCGCTCGCCGATCGGGTCGCCGTAATCGAACGCGGTGTTCGGCGCGGTGCGGCAGACCTCGCGGACCGCCCACGCCCAGTCCTCGCGGGGCGCCAGGCGGAGGTCGGGCACGCCGTGGCGGAAGTCGGCGATCGCGGGCCGCGGCGGCGTCCGCGGGCTCGGCGGGGGTGGCGCGGCCCGGCGGGCGACCGCCGCCACCCGGGTGGCCGATCCGGGACGGCTGGTCAGGTAGCCCTCGGCCTGCAGCTGGGCGTAGCAGTCCTGGACCAGGCCGCGGGACAGGCCGAGGGCGCGGGACGAGGGCAGCCGCTCCCCGCCCGCCAGGCGGCCGCCGCAGATGGCGTCACGCAGTTGCCGCTCCAGCTGCGCGCGGAGCCCGTCCCCGCTCTCGCGGTCGATCGTGAACAGCAGCTCCGGACCCGAACCGGCCCACTCCACAGCCATGGAACTGGACCTTACCGGTGACCCGGTTCGCTTCTAGCGTTCTCGGCATGACCGTCGACCTGCAGCTCCGCCCCCGGTTGGTGTCCCGCGCCCTGCTGGTGCGCTTCGTCTCGATCATCGGCTCGGCGATCGGCTTCTTCCTGCCGCTTTCGGTGGTGCCGCTGTTCGCGAAGCAGGCCGGCTCGGAAGCCGCCGCGGGGCTCGCGACGGTCGCGTTGCTGCTGGCCACCGTGGCCGCCGAGCTGGTGACGCCGCGGCTCGTCGCCCGCGTCGGCTACCGGTGGGCGCTGGCCGCCGGGCTGGTCCTGCTCGGGGTGCCGACGCTCGTCCTGGCCTTCAGCGACGACATCCGCGTGATCATCGCGGTCAGCGTGGTGCGCGGGATCGGGTACGCCATCGCCGTGGTGGCCGGCGGGGCCGTCACCGCCCTGCTGATCCCGGCGGACCGGCGCGGCGAGGGCCTCGCGCTCGTCGGGATCGTCGGCGGGATCCCCAGCCTGCTCGCGTTGCCGGCCGGTGTGTGGGCGGCGGCGCACTGGGGTTACGCGCCGGTGTTCGTGGTGACGACCGTGGCGACCCTGCTCGCCCTGCTGTCGGTGCCCGGCCTGCCGCGGCACTCCTTCTCCGCCACCGCAACGGACCACGGCGTCCTGGCCGGCCTGCGCAACCCGGTGCTGACCCGGCCCGCGACGCTCTTCGCGGTGTCGGCCGCGGCGGCCGGCGTCCTGGTCACGTTCCTCCCGCTCGCCGCCGCGGACCAGCCGGCCTGGGTCGCCGCCAGCGCGTTGCTCGCCCAGCCCGCGGCGGCCACCGCGGCGCGCTGGGCCGCCGGGCGGATCGGCGACCGCCACGGCCCGGCGTGGCTGCTGGTGCCGGGGCTGCTGCTGGCCGCGGCGGGTGTGGCGGGCCTCGTCTTCATCGGCACCCCGGCCGCGGTGATCGGCGGGGCGTTCGTGTTCGGCGCCGGGTTCGGCGCCCTGCAGAACGCGACGCTGTCGCTGATGTACGCCCGGGTGCCCGCCGGCGGCGAGAGCGCGGTGAGCGCGATCTGGAACGCGGCCTACGACCTCGGCATGGCGGCCGGCGCGCTGGGCGCCGGGCTGCTGATCGGCTCCGCCGGGTACCCGGCGACGTTCGCGCTCACCGCCGTGGCGATCCTGCCGGCGTTGCTGCTGGCGCGGCGCGACCGGCGTCCCTGACGCAAACTGGTTCGCGTGCCCGAACTCCCCGAAGTGGAACTCGCCCGGCAGGTCCTCGCCGGTGCGCTCGGCCGGAAGATCCGCTCGGTCGACGACCACGACGACTGGGTCTGCCGCCCCCACGCCCCCGGGGACATCGCCACGGCGTTGCGGGGCGGGCGGCTGGTGGGAGCGCATCGGCGGGGCAAAACGCTCTGGTGCGAAACGGAAGCCGGCGACGGGCGGCCCGGCCCGAACCTCGGCCTGCACCTCGGGATGGCCGGGCAGCTGCGGTTCGCCGGCGAGAGCGGACCGCCCGGACGGGCTCGCGATCGGGTGGAGAAACCCGAGTGGTTCCGGTTCGGGATCACTTTCGCCGATGGCGAACAGCTGCGCCTGTTCGACACGCGGCGGCTCAGCCGGGTGCGGCTCGACCCGGATCTCGACGCGCTCGGCCCGGACGCCGGGGAGATTTCGCGCCGTGACTTCGCCGAGCGCGTCGGCCGCGGGCGGGCGCCGCTGAAGGCGCGGCTGCTGGACCAGTCGGTGGTGGCCGGGATCGGGAACCTGCTGGCCGACGAAACCCTCTGGCAGGCGGCGCTTTCCCCGGCGCGGCCGGTGGACGAGCTGAGCTCCGACGACCTCGGTCACTTGCACAAGGCGCTGCGGAAGGCGTTGCGCGCGGCCATCCGCCACGGCGGCGTCCACACCGGCGAGATCATCGGCCACCGCCGCGCGGGCGACCACTGCCCGCGCTGCGGCGCGGAAATGCGCCACGGGACGGTCGGCGGCCGGTCGACCTGGTGGTGCTCGAAGGAGCAGTCCTAGCGCGGGCCCAGTCCGGTGCGGCCGTCGAGCAGCTCGCGCACCACGTCCAGGTGCCCGGCGTGCCGCGCGGTCTCTTCGATGACGTGGAGCACGACCCCGCGCAGATCGGTGATTTCGTCGCCGAGCGGGCCGGGGTGCCGCCCTCGCGGCGTCGCGGACAGCGGCGTCGCGGCGAAGATTTCGTCGGACCGGCGGCACTGTTCGCGGTAGTAGGCGAAGACGGCCGCCGGGGTCCGCGGCGCGTGTTCGCCGAGCAGCGGACCCGCGGCGCCGGCGACGATCTCCTGGAACCAGTGCCATTCCGCGTCCCCGAGGTGTTCCACCATGTCCAGCGGGGTCCAGCCGGACGGGAGGACCGCCTTCGTCAGGGCTTCCTCGCCGAGGCCGTCGAGGATCGCCAGGACAACCGCGCGCTGGGCCCGCAGGAACGTCAGCAACGTGCTCTTTTCGGTCACGACCGCGGACCCTAGCGGCGGGAGCGCATCTTCGAGGGCGGTTTTTGTCGGGGGTAGCCGGTAACGTCGCGGACATGGCAACACTGGTCACCTTCCACGCCCACCCGGACGACGAGTGCCTCCGCACCGCGGGCGTCATGCGCAAAGCCGTCGAAGACGGGCACCGGGTCGTGCTCGTCGTCGCCACCAAGGGCGAGGTCGGCGAGGTACCCGACGGATTCCTCGCCGAGGGCGAGAAGCTCGAGGACCGGCGCGTCCAGGAGTCGTACGCGGCGGCGGAGATCCTCGGCGTCGAACGCGTCGAGTTCCTCGGCTACCGCGACTCGGGGATGATGGGCGAGCCGACGAACGACGAGCCGGGCTGCTTCTGGCGCGCCGACGTCGAAAAGGCGGCCGAGCAGCTCGCGGCGATCCTGCGCGAGGAGTCGGCCGACGTCCTGACGGTGTACGACGACAACGGCGACTACGGCCACCCGGACCACATCCAGGTCCACCGCGTCGGCCTCCGCGCGGCCGAGCTGGCCGGCACCGCCCGCGTGTTCCAGGCGACGTTCAACCGCGAGTTCATGCAGCGCGGCTTCGAAGCGGCGGTGGAGCAGGGCCTGATGCCGCCCGAGGCGGCGCCGAAGCCGCCGGAGAACGTGGAGTTCGGCAAGCCGGAGGCGGAGATCACCGCGGCGGTCGACGTGTCGAAGTACGCGCCGGTCAAGCGGGCGGCGATGCGCGCGCACCCGAGCCAGATCAGCGAGGACATGTTCATGCTGGCCATGCCGGACGACGCATTCACCTTCGCCTTCGGCACGGAGTGGTTCATCAGGTGGGGAGAGGGCCCGGGAATCACCGAGACAGACCTGATGGCCGGCCTCTGACCCACCCGGGGCCCGGATGGGAGATATCAGCGAGCGCGAGTGATCAACCGGCCCGTGTTGACCCGCCAATCACGCGAGATGCCCCTCCAGTCACGCGAGATCGCCCTCCAATCACGCGAGATCCGTCCCCGATCACGCCAACCCGACCCTCCGGGTACGCGAGTCGTCCGCCCAGGTACGCGAGTCGACCCTCCGGGTACACCGCACTCGCGTGATCAGCAGGCATCTCGCGTGACTGGCGGGGCATCCCGGGTCAGGTCAGGGCGGCCGTCACGTCCAGCTCCACCAGCTGGCCCGGGTATCCGAGCCGGGCGACCCCCAGCAACGTGCTCGCCGTGGTGAACGCCGGGCCGATTTCGGACGCCGTCAAGCGGTCCCAGACCGAAGACAGCACCGCGCGGTCCGCCGTCACCACGTAGATCACCGTGCGGACCACGTCCGATGGGGTGGCTCCCGCGAACTCCAGGGCCGCCGCCGTGTTGGCTGCCACCTGGTCCGTCTGGGCCAGGACGCCGCCCTCGGCCAGTGTGCCGTCCGGGGTCAGGGGGCACTGGCCCGCCAGGTACACCGTCCGGGGTGCCGAGGTCACCGTCACGTGGTGGTAGCCCGGTGTTGCGTGCAAGCCGGGCGGGTTCTGCCGTTCAATGGTCACCGCCCCATCTTCACCGGCCGGGCAAGCGGAAAACCCCAGGAGGGCTCGTGCGCAGGACCATCGACTGGGCCGACGGCGCCATCGTCGTCATCGACCAGACCGCGCTGCCCGGCGAGTACCGGCTCCTCGAGCTGAGGACCGTCGGGGAGCTCGTCGACGCCGTCAAACGGCTCGCCGTCCGGGGCGCGCCCGCTCTCGGGGCCGCCGGGGCGCTCGGTGTTGCCCTGTCCGCGCGCCTAGACAGCGACGTCCGGAGAGATGCCGAGCTCATCGCGCACGCGCGGCCCACCGCCGTCAACCTCGCCTGGGGCGTCGAGCGCGCGCTCGGGAAACTCGGCCAAGGCGAAGACGCCGTCCTCGCCGAAGCGCTCGCCCTGCTCGACGAGGACGAACTTCTCAACAAGGCCGCCTCGAAGCACGCCGCCGAGATCGTGCTCGCCGAATGCCCGCGACGGCCCCTGCGGCTGCTCAGCCACTGCAACGCCGGGCGCCTGGCGACCGTCGGCTGGGGCAGCGCCCTCGGTGTCGTCTGGCACCTGCACGAACGCGGGCTCGTCGAAGAAGTCCTCGTCGACGAGACGCGCCCGCTGCTCCAAGGCGCCCGGCTGACGGCGTGGGAGCTCGCCCAGGAGAAGGTTCCCTACCGCGTGCAGCCCGACGGCGCCGCCGCGGCCGCCATGGCTCGCGGGATGGTCGACTGCGTGCTCGTCGGCGCCGATCGGATCGCGGCGAACGGCGATGTCGCCAACAAGATCGGCACCTACGGCCTCGCCATCGCCGCGCGGCACCACGAAATCCCGTTCGTCGTGGTCGCGCCTTCCTCCACTGTGGACAGCAAACTCGCGGACGGCGCGGGCATCGCCATCGAGGAACGCGACGCCCGCGAGCTCACCGGGTACGCCGGGGTGCCGATCACGCCGCCGGACGCGCGGGTGTTCAACCCCGCCTTCGACGTCACCCCGTTCGAACTCGTCACGGCCGTGGTCACCGAGCACGGCCGGTTTTCGCCGGCCGAGAGGCCGGCCAGGCATCAGCAGCCCTGACGCCCGCTGCTGACGTAGTAGCGACTGCCACCCCAGTCGATGTAGCCGTACGCCGCCACGCAGCGGTTGGCCGTGCCGGTGACGCCTCGAGGCCCCGCGTGGTAGGCGAAGTTGCCCAAATCCGCGGTGGACGAAATGTCGACGGTGCACGGCTGGCCTTCGCCGCTGGCCTCGAAGCAGCGATACGCCCGGACGTAGGTCGGCGCGGCCACGCCGTAGGCCGCACCCCGGTGGTAGAAGCAGGCGCTGTTCGTTCCGCCGTTCGTGGAGTTGTAGTAGATCGTCAACTCACCGAGGCCGGCGACCGTGTAGTCGTAGGTGACCGTTCCCGAGCACGACACCGCCGCGCTCGCCGGCGCCGCCGACACCACACCCACCGTCAGCACGATGCTCAGCACAGCCAGCACCGAGGACAGAATTTTCCGCATGAAGTGCACCCTCCGTCGTTCTCACCACAAGGACGGTGCTCCTCACGCCGGTTCCCGGCCCCCGGTTGACTCCTCCGGCGACCTCCACTCGAACGGACCAGTTCCCTAGGGGCGTGGGCCGATCTCGCGGCCGCCGTCGGTGACCGTGATGGCCATCGCCGGGCAGGAGTCCGCCGCGTCGAGGACGGTCTCGTCGGCGTCGACCGACGACGTCACCGGGTGTGCCACCGGGCCGTCGAGGGTGAACAGCTCCGGCATCAGGGCCGCACACATCCCCGACCCGATACAGGTGTGTTCATCGACTTCCACGTGCCAGCTCATGCGTCACCATCCGATCGGCATCGACCGCGGTCCGCGGACGAGCATCTGCGTCTTCCACACGATATCGCCGGCGAGGTGCAACCCCGGCATCTCGGTGACCAACGCGCGCAGCGCCTCCTGCAGTTCCAGCCGGGCCAGGGGCGCGCCGAGGCAGTGGTGGACGCCGTGGCCGAAGCCCAGGTGGTGCTGGTCCGGGCGGTCGAAGCGCAGCTCGTCCGCGTCGGCGAACTGCAGCCGGTCGCGGTTGGCCGCGCCGACCGCGACCAGCACCGGCTCGCCCGCCCGGACCAGCACACCGCCGACCGGGACGTCCTCGGTGGCGTACCGCGGGAAGCCCGCGCCGGCGCCCAGCGGCACGAACCGCAGCAGCTCCTCGACCGCGGCCGGGATCAGGTCCGGGTCGGCGCACAGCCGCTCCCACTGCGCGGGCTGGTCCAGCAGCGCGTAGACGAAGTTCGGGATCTGGCTCGCGGTGGTCTCGTGGCCGGCGACGAGGATGCCGACGCACAGGTCGACCAGCTCCAGCTCGGTCAGCCGGTCGCGGACGTCGCGGGCTTCGATCAGCGCCGTCATCAGGTCGTCCTGGGGCCGCGCGCGGTGCTCGGCGATCAGGCCGCGCATGTAGTCGCGCAGCTCTTCGCGGTTGCGCTCGAACTCCTCGGGGGTCAGCCCGCTCGTGGACAGCGCCGCGTCGCTCCAGACGCGGAACTTCGGCCGGTCGGCGACCGGGACGCCGAGCAGCTCGCAGATCACCGCGACCGGGATCGGCAACGCGTAGGCGTCGACGAGGTCGGCGGGCGCACCGGCGGCCTTCATCTCCGCGATCAGTTCGGCCGCGAGCGAGGCGACGCGTGGCCGGAGCTGCTCGACGCGGCGCATGGTGAACGCCTTCGCGACGAGCGTCCGCAGCCGCGTGTGGTCGGGCGGGTCCATCTGCAGGATGCCGCCGTCGCGCACGACCGGCGAGCGGCGCGGGGCGTCCTTTTCCTTCTCCATCGCCCGCGAGAAGCGGCGGTCGCCCAGCACCAGCCGGGCATCGGCGTAGCGGGTGGCCAGCCACGCCGGCTCCCCGTAGGTCATCTTCACCCGGACCAGGCCGTCGGCTTCCCGCGCCGCCGCGTACGCCTCGTTCAGGTCGAGCCCGGCCTCCTCGTTGAAGGGGTAGGCGAGCGGTTCGGTGTGGGTGGCAGTCATCCGGAAACCCCCGTGCTCCTGGTTGTAAGCAGCCGCTTACAACGCTACACAGAGACCGCGCTCACGTCGAGCACCTGTCCGATCACCGGGAGTGGATCAGTGCTGGGCGCCACCGTAGACGATCAGGCCGGCCCAGCGACGCGGATAACGCCGCCGGTCCGGGTCGGCCGCCAGCCATTCGGCCTTCGCGGCGTGCAGCGCCAAGACCGGGTTGTGCGTTTCCGCGTAGCACCGCCAGAACAGGCTGAGGATCTGGCTCGTTGCTTCGTCTTCGATCGCGTAGAGACCGCCGATGACGGTCTTCGCTCCCCGCAGGAACAGGGCGAGGGGGAACCCGGCCAGCTCCCCGCCGGGGCGGATCTTGATGCTGGAGTGGCACGACGCCAGCACGCACAGCGGTGGAACCGTCCAGCCGAGCACGTCGGCGGCGGCGATCGACGTCCCGTCCGGCAAGCACTTGGTCTGGCCCCAGCCGTCGTGGTCGTCGTCGCCGTGGAGGCCGAGGACGAGCATCTCGTAGGCCGTGGGACCCCCACCGAGGGCGATTTCCAGTGCTGCGCGGGTGTCGGCTTCCTCGACGTCCATCTCCTTCCGGAGAGCGGCCAGCTCGGCCGCGGCGAACTTCAGCGACGGGTCGTAGGTGGCGACGGCCCCCACCGTGGCGCTGGGCTCGGCCGACACCAGGGAGGCGGCGGTGCTGAGCGAACTGTGCAGGCTCAGCACGGCCCGGTCGACGAGACAGCTGTCCTCGTCGAGGGGCAACGCCTCGAACGGGACGTGGAAGAGCCCGGTCGGCACCACGACCAGCCGGACCGGATCAGTGCCCGGTTTCGCCAGCATCGCCCGCAGCCGCGGCGGGAGCAGCAGCGCACCGAGGGCCTCCAGCCTGCGGGCGGCGAAGTAGTCCGGACGGCTCGGATCGACGTTCACGAGGTCGGCCGTCATCGCGATGCGCACGGATTCTTCGCCGACGGTCCCGGCTTCGGTCTGCCAGCTGAGCCGGCGGTAGAACTCGAGCCGGCCACCGGCCGGAAGCCCCGCGGGCGCGAACTGCAGGATCACGAACTCGCCGGCGGGCCTGGCGTCCCGAAGGACCTGTGCCGCCGTGTACGACTCCGAGATCTTGACGTCGGCCTGGGCGACGAGCGGCCCGATCACCTGCTCGGCACGGGCGATCGCCCGCTGCCGCCGATGCGCCAGTGCCTCGGCCGAGCGACCGAACCGGTCGCCCGAGCAGACGGGCAGCGTCGCGGTGAAGACGCCGGCGGCGTCCGAGCCGTGCAAGGCGACGCTGGTCGCCTGGACCTGTTCGGCGGCGGAGCGCACCGTCGCGCTGACGAACTCCTCCTTGCTGAGGTTGGCGAGGAGAACGCCGACCCGGTCGCGCCGGGACGCCTCCAGCACGAAGTCGAGGGCGGCGGCGTGGTCCCGGCGCAGCGCGAGGTCCGCGGCCTCCTCGAAAACCGGACCGTACCGCTCGATGGCGCGGCCGCGTTCCGCCTGCGTCGACAGGGAAACCAGCCGCTGAGCAACGCAGTTGACCGCGTTGATCAACAATTCCAGGCGGTGGTCGTCGTCCGCCGTCCCGAGCCGGGCGGCCGCCGAGGCGGCCGCGGACCAGCATTCGGCGGCCAGTCCGGGGTCGATCATCGCGCCTTGCCGCTCGAGTTCCACGGCCGCTTGGCGCGCCCTCTTCTCGACCCGTTTCCAGCGCTGGACGCTCTTCGGGGTGCGGACCGCCGCTTCGGCGGCGCGGAACTGCCACAGCGCCAGAGCACCGCGCAGCCGGGCGGCGTGCCCGATCCCGGCGCCGGGATCGGCCTTCAGCATCTCCCGGAGCCGATCACGCGGAACGGGGTCACCCGGACGGCACAGGCGGGCCGCATCGAGTGCCGCGTTGCGCCGCAGTGCGTACCGGAGACCGATCCGGCTGACGGCCACCATCTTCGCGATGACGAGATCGAGCTCGGTGCCGGCCGAATCGCGCGCCAGCAGGCGCAGCCTGGACAGCTGGACCGCGCACGGGGCGTTGATGCCGATCTGGTGCCAGCACGCCTCGGCCACGTCGAGCCACGCCGCCGGCTCGACCTCCGCGCTGCAGTTGCGGTAGCCGGCATTGGCGAGCGCGTAGGCGGCGTTGCCGACCGCGATCAGCCGGTGCCGGGCGCCGGCCGCGTGCAGGCCGGCCACGAACGTCAGGACCTCCGACGGCGACGGCGGCGTGGTGCCGAACGGGCTCCCGGCTCTGGCCGCGATGGTCCCGATGCAGTCCTGGGCGAGTTCGATGACCCGGTCCCAGTCCCCCAGTGCTTCCGCGTTGCCCATCCGCATGCGGATGACCTCCGGGTGCGGCAGCCCGCCTTCGTCGGGGAACACCCGGCCCAGCTCGGCCTCGAGCCGGCGGAACGCGTCCCGGTCACCCTGGGCGCGGGCGATCGCGGCCCGGTGCATCAGGCTTTCGGAGTACAGCGAGGCCCGTGCCCCGATCAGCGGTTCGGCGTGCCGGCGGAACCGCTCACAAGCGGCGGCCCAGAAGTCGTAGCGGCCGGTGGATTCGGCCACCCGGCACAGGAGGTGCAGGCATTTGCACACCAGGGTGCGGAGCAGGACTTCCGGCGGCGGCAGCCAGCTCGGGCCGCCCGCCGCGGCGGCGATCGTCCCGGCCGGCCGGGACACCGGGCCCAGCGCGTGCTCGAGGCACGCCGCACCCGACTCGAGGTGGGCGATGGCGTCGTCCCAGCTCATCTGCCCGTAGGCCGCTTTCCCGGCCCGGAAGTGCGCCCAGCCGATGAGCTCGGGGGCGCCGAGGGCGTTGGCGGCCACGACCGCCTTTTCGCAAGAGTCCCGGAACGCGGCGAGGTCGAGATCGAGGCGGGCACCGGCGGTCAGCCCCCGGCTCGGCGACGCGTACCGCGCGATCAAGCCGATCACCTTCTGGTGCGGCGTGGATTCCGGGGAATCGAGGAGCATCGCCGCCGCCCGGCGCACGGTCCACCTGGCCGGCCGGCCGCCCGGCCGGCCCTCGACCGACTCGCTGAACACGTGGTCGGCGACGATGTCGTCGCCTGCCACGCACAGCATCGCCAGGGTGCTGGACGCGCCGTCGCGCTCGGCTGCCGCGAGCACCTCGGACCACTCCGAGCGAGCGGTCATGGATGGCGGAGCCGTGGCTCCGTACCGGACCTTCGCCGTACGACGGTGAGCTTGACGTCCATCGGTGCGGCGTTCAAGCTGCCGTGGGGCAGTTCGAGCGCGCCCCGGACGAACTCGGTCGGCGATTCGCAGGTTTTGGGCTTCGGGTCGAGCGGAACGTCCCAGCGACCCGCGTTCTGCATCACGACGGCGGTGATGTGCCGCCCGGGAACGGGCAGGTCCGGCACCGGCATCTCCAGGCTGAGCAGATCGACGCGGTCGGACCGGCTCAGGGAAACCTGGATCTCCGGCCACGATTCCGCCCGCCGCGGATCCCGGCCGAACGCCTCGCGGAAGAACACCAGGTCGTCCACCACGCGCGTCGCGTCGATGGGCCACGGCTCCTCCACGTCGCCACGGGTACCGGCGCCGGACAGCTCGAGCTGCCCGGTCCAGCTCGCCAGGGAGACGCGCCGGTCGTCGCCGCTCTCCGCCAAGAGCCCGCTCCACCTGGCGACCAGCGAACCGATCTGCCCGGCCGGCACGCTCGTCTCGGCCGACACCGTCCCGGCGGCCGCGATCCTGCGCGCGAATGCCCAGACCGGTTCGCCGACCAGCGCGCACACCCACGCCTCGTCCTCCGGCGGCAATCCGGTGGGGTGCACGACGCACAGCGAAGTCAGGTGGGGTTCCTCCCCGGGGTCCGCGGTGTCGAAGCCCGCCGAGACGAACTTGCCGTGGTCGAGTTCGTGCGCGGCGGGCGCGTCGACGAAGCCGATGAGCACAGCGTCGGCTTCCGGCCGGAAGGCGATCTCGACGGTCGCGTTCGCCCGCCACCAGGCGCGCACGAGCAAGAGATCGAGGAGGTTCTCCCCGCGGTCATCGCTCATGACACATCAGTCCCGTCCCGGTAGAGGAAGACCTGCAGCTTGCGCACGGCGGAAACATAGACCTTCTCGAACTCGTCGGGCGCCAGAGCGGGTCCGGCGGTCTCAGCTCCGCCGGCCAGCCCCTCGACGTAAACGGTCTTGAGTACATCCGCTTCCTCCTTGGTCCACCCGACCGCCGTCCGGAACCGCTTGATGGCCCGCACCTTCGCTTGCCGGAGACTCGTCGCGCGCGTCTTGGCCGACTCGCCGTCCCGAGCCGGGTCTTCCGCGACGGCCATGTCCTGCATCGACATGCCGGGGCTGGAGAGGAGCCGCTCGAAGATGGCGCGCTCGGTGTCGGTCAAGCCGACGCGGTCCAGCACGTCGCGCAGAAAGCCTTCCGCGAGCACTTCGTCGGCCGGGTCCGCCGTGGCCGCCACCCCGAAGGCGTGGACGTCGGTTTCCTCCGCCGCATCGCCGAGCAGATCCGGCTGCCGGCGTTTGAAGAACTCGGCCACCTGCCAGCCGACCTGCTGGGAGACGAACGCCATGACCTTTTCGACGTCGTGATCCGGGTCGAACCTCGGATTGGCCAGCACGACCTGCAGCGCCTGCTGGACGATGTCTTCCGCATGCCTGCGGTGCGCTCCCAGCTTCGCCTTGGCCTGCCGGACGAGCACGGCCCACCCCCGCGCCGTCACCAGGCCCAGCACTTCCCGCGCGCGCGTCGGGCGCGGCCGGGTGTGCTCGAAGCGGCGCCGGAGGCTCCGGGCGTCGGCTCCCGGCGTACCGGCCGCACCCTCTTGCCGCGGCTCGATCCCGGCCGGCGACGGGTCTTCCTCGTCAGGGACGCTTCGTGGTTCGGTCACGAGCTCACCCACGCATCGGCGGCACCGCGGCACCGGGATCCGGCCGTACTGTGGGATCGACTCGACGTACTGCGCGATGCGCACCGCACTCAGCCGGCAGGCCGGCCGAAGGTGCCACACCGAGCGGGTCTGGGTCTCCACCCCCTGACAACGGTTCGAAGCGGCGCGTGTGTGACGCGCCGCGGGGGAATTCCGGAAACCGGTTGAATCGGATCGCATGAATCACGCCAGGTGGTCGTTCACCCGCCACCGGACGCAACAGGGGTGCCGGCATCCGGTGGATGTCGACACCCCATCGTTACTCCGTCAGGCGACCGCGCCCCATGGTCCGTCCGGACCATCGGGTTCCGGTTCGCCGGGCTCTTCCGGCTGGAACAACTGCGTCAACGCCTCGTCGATCGCCGACTTGTCGGCTCTGATCGCGCCGGCGAGCGTCTCGGGAGCGACACCGCCCTGACCTTCGGCGGAATCGGGGAGGAGCGCGAGCCGCCCCGACCGCTGGTGCAGGCTCCGCGCCATCGTGACGACCTTTTCGACGAACGCGGCCTTTTTGTCGACGGCACTCCCTTCCGTTTGACCGACCTTCTTCGCCTGCGCGTACAGCGAAACCGCCCGTTCCTGGTCCTTCGCCGCCGCTTCTTCGGATTTCAGGACCGCGTCGCTCGATTCCTGGACGATCTTCGTCAGTGCGTCGATCGTGCGGATTTCCAGCGAACCGGAGCGCATCTGGTCGATGACGACCAGCCAGGGCGCCAGCACCGCGGCGGACGCGACCAAGATGCCCAGCACCCAGCCGAGAACGGGATTGTCGATCCGGGTCGCTTCCTCGACCACCCGGGTGAGGATCGAAAGCCCGCTGAGCACGCTCACGACGAACAGACCCAGCATCTTCGCGATGAGCGTCGCTTTGCGCGGCGGGAATTCACCCGGCCACGGTGCCGCGGGTGCCGCGCCACCCTGCTCCTCCATTCCGCCGGCGCCGGTCCGAGGCGGGGCCGGGCGCCCGGTGGCCCGCGCTTCCCAGACCGTGTGTCCCGTCGAGTGCGCCAGGTGCCCGAGCACGCCGGCGGCGATCACCGAGAACCCGCCGACCGCAACGAGGTCCGTCACCTTGGGATCGGCGAGTTTCACGTTGTAGAGCATGGCGAACGCGTTGAAGATGGCCGCGACGTCGACCGAGATGAGCACGTAGGCGAATCCCCGGCGGAGCTTGGACGGCCGGTCGAGGTGCCGAGTCTCGCCCTGCTCGACCTCCTTCTCCACCTTCGCCTGCTGCCGGCTCAGCAGTTCCTGCGCGGCCGACGCGGTGATCGGTCCCGCCGCCACCGTCTTCACCTCGGAGTCGGGCGTGCGGAGCCGGGTGCGTTCGTTCACCGCCTGCCGCCGGTTGCGGGCGGCGGCGGCGAGCGCAGCCTGCTGCTCGGCGGCCAAGGCGTTGATCCTGGCCGCCGCCGCGGCGACCGACGTGCGGATCCGCGCCTGGACCCGCACGAACAACGCCTTCTCGCCCCACGTCAGCGCGTCCGGCCGGACGTTTTCGGATTCGTGCCGGTGTGCCTCGCGGATCAGGAAGGTGATCCAGTAGGCCTGGATGGGGTGCAGCAGCCACAGCCACCAGCTGACCCTGGGGACGAGTCCACGGTGGATCATGACGACTCCTCGTTTCGCGGGTGAATGGTGAGCACGACGACCCGGTTCCGTTCCGCGGCCGCGGGGATCAGCTGCCCCCGCGCGTCGACGTCGGGCTCGATCACCGGGTGGAACCCCACCCCGGTGACGCTGGTGAACGCCGCGCGAGCCACGCCGAAGCCGATCAGGGCCTCGACGACCCGCCGGCTGCGCGCGAGCGACAGGTCCTGCGCGCCCGGCAACGGCCCCCAGGTGGCGGTGTGCCCGACCGCGGTGGCCGTGATCCCCGGCCCGAACAGGCCGGTCAGGCCGCTCAGCGCCTCCATGGCGCCCGGCTGGAAGTCCGCGGAGTTCGGCCGGAAGAAGACGGCCGCCGGGATGGTGACCTCCTGTACGCCGTCGCCCTTGGGCACCACGATGGATTCCTTGTCGGGCACCGCGATCGTGGGCACGGGCTTCGCCCCGGCCGGATCGCCGGCCGCGGCCGAATCGGGGTCGATCGAGCACTTGGCGGCCTTCGCCATGGCGCAGACGCCCAGCCACAGGCGCTCGACGTTCCGCCGCATTTCCTCGGTCAGCGCACGCTGGGGGCCCGCCACCTGGCCGAGGCCTGCGAACACGACCTCCTTGCCCGTCAGGTCCGGCAGGGACTTCTCGGGAAGCGCCGCCAACGTGCGGTCGACGTCGAAGTCCGAACCGGGCGGGACCAGGTTCAGCTCTCCCGTCGTCTGCAGGCCGCTGCTGTACACGAGCAGCTTCTGCGCGTCCGAGACGTGCGACAGCTGGACGAGCAGCCCGAACAGGTCGAGCTGGCCGGTGTTGTCCGCCGCCTTCCGCAGGCCCGACCGCACAGCCTGCAGCTTCGCGGCGAATCCGTCCTCGATCAGCTTGGCGTTGTTCTCCTGCTCCTCTCCACGCCGGACGGTCAGGTCCTCGTCGAACACGGCCTGCTGCGTCCCCGGCTGGTAGATCACCACGCGCGTCTCACCCTGGGTGATCGCTTCGTGGAGCGTGGCCTTGCCCTTGGCGGTCAGCGCGATCGCCGGCTCGTTCGCGGTGGCCGTCACGCCCACCGCGACGACCGTCTTGACCGGCGGCTGGCAGGCACTGACCAGGACGACGAGGAGCGTCGCGACCACTGCCAACGCAACCGAGCGCACCGCGCCGCCTTGGTGAAAACGCTTCATGTCGGCATCCATGCCTGAACAAGGGATTGACTCGGCGGCGGTGTGACCGACCGCGACCGATTCGTGTCATGGCGACTTCCGGACGGCCTGCCTCCTCGGCGCAACGGAAAATTTCCGTCCACTTGTCACAGTGAGCCATTGCCGGGTCACCGAGTCCTAGGTTACGGTGACCTAGGTGTGGATCGAAATCCTTCTGCTGTCGAAGCTGGCCGTCGAGCCGATGCACGGCTATGAGCTGCGCAAGGCCGTGGAGGCTTCGACCGGCCACACCCTGTCGAACAACTCGCTCTACCCGACCCTGCGGCGCTTCGTCGACGCGGGCGCGGTGAGCCGCAGCGCGGAGGAGCAGGCCGCCAAACCGCCGCGGCACGTCTACACGATCACCGAAGTCGGGCGGGAACTGCTGCACGACATGCTCGCGGACTTCCCGGCCGACCTGGCGCTCAACGAGCCCGAGTTCCTGGCCCGCGTCGGGAACTTCGCCTGGCTGCGCCCGGCGGAACGAGCACGCGTGCTCGAGACCCGGACGACCGCGCTGACCGTCGAGCGAGCCCGGCTCACCGGGCTCGCCGCCGGGCAGGCCGATCCGTGGAGCCGGGCCGCGCTGCAGCACGTGCTCGGGAAGTTCGACGCCGAACTCCGCTGGCTCGCCGACCTCACCACCGATCCGAGGGAAGACGCATGACCACCACCGAAGAGACGCCTCGCCTCCCCTTCGCCCGCGCGAACGCGCTCGCGATCGCCCCGGACTACGAAGCCCTCCGGCGGCAGGCGCCGGTGAGCCGGGTGCTCACCCCGGCCGGCGACCCGGCCTGGCTGGTGACGTCCTACGAGGAGGCCAAGGAGGTCTTCCGCGACCGCCGCTTCGGCCGGTCGCACCCGGCGCCGGAACAGGCGTCGCGGATCTCCTTCGCCGCCTTGCAGGACGGCCCGAGCGGGGACTTCGACACCGAGGAGCGCGACCACAAGCGGATGCGCCGGATGCTGGCGCCCGCGTTCTCCGCGCCCCGGATGCGCGCCCTCGGCGACCGCATCGCGGAACTGACCGACCGCTGCCTCGACGACCTCGAGGCCGCGCGCGCCGCGCACCCCGGCGAGCCGGTCGACCTGACCGACTTCCTCGCGTTTCCCCTGCCGGTGCTGGTGATCTGCGAACTGCTCGGCGTCCCCTACGCCGACCGGGAGCACTTCCGCGGGCTGTCCGAGCGGATCGCGGTGATGGACGGCGGCGAAGACGCCCAGGCGGCGATGGCCGAGTTCATGGCGTACATGACGAAGCTGGCCGACGCCAAGCGCGCGAACCCGCAGCCCGACGTCATCTCCGACATGGTCGCGGTCCAGGCCGAAGACCCGGCCTTCACCGACGAGGACCTCGCCCGGATGGGCGCCGGGCTGCTGTTCGCCGGGCACGAGACGACGTCGACGCGCATCGCGATGGGCACGCTGTTCCTGCTGAGCGACCCCGCCCGCCGCGACCGGTTCGCCGCCGACCCGGAGGGCCAGGTCGCCCAGACCGTCGAGGAGATCCTGCGGCTGACCGCGACCAGCGGCACCGGCCTGCTGCGGTACGCGCACGAAACCGTCGAGATCGCCGGAACGCGGATCATGCGCGGCGACGCCGTGCTCATCTCCAGCGACGCGGCCAACCGGGACGCGTCGGTGTTCGCCGACCCGGACGGGTTCGACCCGGACCGGACGCCGAACGTGCACCTCGCCTTCGGCACCGGCGCTCACGTCTGCATCGGCGCCAACCTCGCCCGCACCGAGCTGCGGACGGTGTTCCCCAAGCTGTTCCGCCGCTTCCCGGGCCTGCGGCTCGCCGTCGGGATCGACGAGATCCCGGTGCGCACCAACCGCGTGGCCGGTGGCGTCGAGCGCGTGCCGGTGGAGTGGTGAGCCGATGAAGATCACCGTCGACACGGAAAGCTGCGTCTCGTCCGGCCAGTGCGTGCTGCTCGCGCCCGGGACGTTCGACCAGAACGAGGACGACGGCACGGTCGTCCTCCTCACCGGGGAGCCGGGCGCCGGCGAGGAGGAGGCGGTCCGGCAGGCGGAACTGACCTGCCCGGCCGCCGCGATCCGCCTGTCCGGCGCCTGAGGGTCCGTCGCGCTCGCGTCCGGTTTGCCGGTTAGCCTGCTTCGATGAGCGAACAGCCGGAGCAGCCCGGCCGCAAGCGGGACGCGGCCGCGACGCGGCAGGCGCTGCTCGACGCCGGCGCGAAGCTGTTCGCCGAGCGCGGGTTCGACCGGACGACCGTGCGGGACATCGCCGACCTGGCCGGGGTCAACCAGTCGCTGCTCTTCCGCTACTTCGGCAGCAAGGAAGCGCTGTTCGAGGAGGTCATCGCCCGCAGCGGGCGCGAGCACCTCGAAACCCACCCGCCGGAGCGGCTGCTCAGCGCGTCGCTGCGCAGCATGCTCGAGCCGGGCGGCGACCGGAACCGGACCCTGGAAACGTACCTGCGCTCGTCCGGCAGCGGCGAAGTCGGGGCGGTGCTGCGCGAGGAGATCGGCGACGAGTACGCCCGGATCCTGGCCACGCTGACCGACGCCCCGGACGCCGAGCTGCGCGCCGACCTCGCGCTGGCCTGGCTGATGGGCATCGGGGTGGTCCGCGAGCTCACCGGCAAGCAGCCGCTGGCCGGTGCCGATCCCGACGCCATCGTCCGGCTCGTGCTCACCGCCGTCCGGACGCTGCTGGAGCGCGCCGAATGATCACGGGAGCGCGCGCCGCAGCAGTTCCGCCAGGTGCACCGGTGTCCGGCCCGACTCCTGGGCGATCTGCGTCCGGCAGCTGAAGCCGTCGGACACCACCACCGTCTCCTCCGACGCCGCGCGGATCGCGGGCAGCATCCGGTCCTCCGCCACCGCCTTCGAGACGTCGTAGTGGCCGCGCTCGAAGCCGAAGTTGCCCGCCAGGCCACAGCACCCCGAGTCCAAAGTGGTGTTCCGGACCCCCGCGGCCGCCAGCGCGGACTCGTCGGCGCCGAAGCCGAGGACCGCGTGCTGGTGGCAGTGCACCTGCGTGATCGCGTCGACGTCGAGGTCCGCGAACGGGATCGGTGCCCGCGCCAGCAGCTCGGCGAAGGTGAACGTCCGCGACGCCAGCAGCTCGGCACGTGCGTCGCCCGGCATCAGCGCCGGCAGGTCGCCGCGGAACAGGGCCGTGCAGCTCGGTTCCAGGCCCGCCACTTCGCAGCCGTCGTCCAGGTACGGCGCCAGCACGGAAAGCGTCCGGTCCAGGACGCGCCGCGCGACGCCGAGCTGGCCCGTCGACACCCACGTCAGTCCACAACAGACACCGCGGTCCGGCAGCACGACGTCGTACCCGGCCGCGGTGAGCACCTCGTGGGCGGCGTCGAGCACCGACGGCGTCAGGTAGTTGTTGAACGAGTCCGGCCACAGCACCACCCGCCGCTCCCCCGCGGCCTTCCGCCGAAGATCCGCGCGCGACGACGTGAAAGGGGAAGAAGCGAAGGAGGGCAGGGAGCGTTCCGGCGCGATCCCGCCGAGTCGTTTCACCAGGCCCGCCAAGCGAGACCGGCCGACGGCGTTGGCCAGGCGCGGAGCAAAAGCGCTGAGCCGCAGCCACAGCGGCAGCCAGCCCATCGAATAGTGCGACGCCGGGCGCAGCCGCCGCCGGTAGTGCTGGTGCAGGAACTCGGCCTTGTACGTCGCCATGTCGACGTCGACCGGGCAGTCCGACAGGCACCCCTTGCAGGACAAGCACAAATCCAGGGCGTCGCGGACTTCGGCCGAACGCCAGCCGTCCTTGATCACCTCGCCGTTGAGCATCTCCGCGAGCAGGTGGGCGCGCCCGCGCGTCGAGTGCTGTTCCTCGCGGGTGGCCCGGTAGCTCGGGCACATCACGCCGCCACCGCTGGTGTTGCGGCACTTCCCCACGCCGACGCAGCGCCGCATCGCCTGGCCGAAGTTCCCGCGGTCCTCCGGGTAGCCGAGAAAGACAGCGTCCTCAATGGACTGCGAGGTCGACCGCACCCGCAAGTCGGCGTCGATCGGCCGTGGCGCCACCAGGATGCCGGGGTTCATCCGCCCGGCCGGGTCGAAGATCGCCTTGAACCGCGCGAAAACGGCCAGCATCTCCGGGCTGTACATGCGGGACAGCAGCTCGGAGCGAGCTTGGCCGTCGCCGTGCTCGCCGGACAGCGACCCGCCGTGCGCCGCGACGAGGTCCGCGGCTTCCTCCAGAAACCGCCGGAAGTCCGCCACGCCGGACGCGGACAGCAGGTCGAAGTCGAGTCGCATGTGCAGGCAGCCTTCGCCGTAGTGGCCGTAGACCACGCTGCGGCGCCCGTGCGCCCGCATCAAGGACTTGAACTCGCGCAGGTACGCGCCGAGCCGCTCGGGCGGGACGGCGGCGTCCTCCCAGCCCGGCCAGGCTTCCGAGCCGTCCGCGAGCCGGGTCGCGAGGCCGGCACCTTCCTCGCGGATGCGCCACAGTCCGCGCTGCGCCGCCGGGTCGTCGACGATCGCGAAGCCCGTCAGGTCGAGCGACGCGGCCAGTTCCCGCGCCCGCGAAGCCGGGTCGTCGCCGGCCAGCTCGACGAACAGCCACGCCCCGCCCGGCGGCAGGTCACCGGCCCGCCCGGGGAGCATCGCGACGAGCTCGGCGTCCACGCCTTCGACGGTCAGCGGGGACCACGGCAGGATCGACGGCACCGCGTCGGCCGCCGCGATGTCGGACGGAAAACCGAGCACCGCCAACACGCGCCGGTGAGGCAGCTCGGCGAGCGAGACGGTCGCTTCGAGAATGGTCACGCAGGTGCCCTCGCTGCCGACGAGCGCCTTGGCGACGTCGAAACCGTTCTCCGGCAACAGGTGTTCGAGCCCGTAGCCCGACACCCGGCGCGGCCACGTCGAGAGCTCCCGGCGCAGCAACGCCAGGTTGTCGCGCACCAGCGCGCGCAGCTCGTCGAAGATCCGGCCTTCAGCAGGCTCGTCCGGGCCCACCCGCAGCCGCGTGCCGTCGTAGAGCAGGACTTCCAGCGAGCGGACGACGTCGACCGTGCGCCCCCACGCCACCGAGTGCGAGCCGCACGCGTTGTTGCCGATCATCCCGCCGAGCGTGCAGCGGCTGTGCGTCGACGGGTCCGGGCCGAACCGCAGCCCGTGCGGGGCCGCGACCGCCTGCAGGTCGTCCAGCACCGTGCCGGGCAGGACCCGCGCGAGCCGCGCGGCCGGGTCCAGCGAGAGCACCCCGCCGAGGTGACGGGAGGTGTCGATGACCAGGCCGGGGCCGCACGCGTTCCCGGCGACGCTCGTGCCGCCGCCGCGCGCGATCACCGGCAGGTCGCGATCGCGAGCGGAGGCGACCGCCGCGACGACCTCGTCGAGGGTCCGCGGCAGCACCACGCCGCGGGGCACGTGGCGGTAGTTGGACGCGTCGGTCGTGTACAGCGCGAGCGTGGCGGCGTCGGTGAGGATCTCCACACCCCCATTCAAGTCGACCGGAGGCCGCCGTACCTCTCCAGCCGGGTATGTCCGGAACCACACCCGGTGTGCCATCGTGATCGGGTGACGGCAAAGGAGCACGTCGCCGAGTACAGCGCGGTGCTGGGCGAGCTGCTGCGCGAGCGCGAGAAGCTGCTCGGCACGCTCGACCGGGTCGCCGCACTGCACGGGACCGCGCGCCTGATCCGGGAGACGGTCGGGGCCAAGGCCGGGTTCGTCGCCGAGCTCGACCGGCCCGAGCTGGCCGTGATCCGCTGGATGTCCGGGACCCGGACGGACTCGCTGCAGGACCTCGAGGTGCCCGTCGGCCAGGGCATCGGCGGGCGGGTGCTGGCGCTGGGCCGTCCGGTGAAGGTCGCCGACTACGTCAGCTCGCCGGCCATCACCCACCAGTTCGACGCCCAGGTCCGCGGCGAGGGCCTGGCCGCGATGCTCGCCGTCCCGATCGTCGCGCGCGGCGAGACCGTCGCCATCGCCTACGCGGCCATGCGCGAGCCCGCCGACTTCGGCGACGACGCCGTCCGGCGGCTGGAAGAGGTCGCGCGCGAGGCCGGGACGGCGTTGCACCTGGCGAAGGTCGCCGAGACCGACCGCACGGCCGCGGTGGCCGGCGAACGCCTGCGCATGCAGAGCGCGCTGCACGACTCCGTCGGCGCGCTGCTGTTCTCCATCGGCGTCCAGGTGCGCGACCTGCACGAGGACCTGCGCGAGCTCCCGGGCCTGGAGGCGCGGCTGCGGCGGCTGGAAGGCGACGTCTCGGCGGCGGCCGGGGCGTTGCGGGAGTCGCTGCTGGCGCTGTCGGAGTGCAGCCCGGAGCGGGCGCTGCCGGTCGAGCTGGCCGAGCACTGCCGCTCGTTCCAGGCGCGCTGCGGCGTGCCGGCCCGGTTCGTGCAGCTCGCGGCGGTGCCGCCGCTGGACGCCGAACGCACCGCCCTGCTGGTGGCCGCGGTCCGCGAGGGCCTGCTCAACGTCGAGAAGCACGCCCGGGCGTCCTCGGTGGTCGTCAGCCTGCTGCCCAGCGACGACGGGGTCCAGGTGGTCGTCGCGGACGACGGCACGGGCACCGACGCGGTCCCCGGCACCGGCATGGGCCTGCGGACGCTGTCCGGGCGGGCCGCGCGGCTCGGCGGCCGGGTCAGCCTGGTCCGCGATGACGACGACGGCTGCACCCTGCGCGCGTGGGTACCGCTGGTGCGACGGTGACCCCCACGACCCCCGCGACCGTCTTCGTCGTCGACGACCACCCGGTGGTCCGCGACGGCGTGACGCTGCTGCTGCGCTCGGACCCGTGCCTGACCGTGGTCGGCTCGGCGGAGTCCGGGCGGCTGGCGATCGAGCGGGTGGCGTCGCTGGCCCCCGACCTGATCCTGCTCGACCTGCGACTGCCGGACATGCTCGCGCCGGAGGTCGTCACCGAGCTGCGCCGGGTGCACCCCGAGGGCAAGATCGTGGTCTTCACCGCGCACGGCGACCACCAGGGCGTGCTGGCGGCCCTGGAGTCGGGCGCGCACGGCTGCCTGCTCAAGGACGCCGCGGGCGCGCAGCTGGTGACCGAGCTGCGCCGGGTCCTGCGCGGCGAGCGGGTCGTCGACCCGCGGATCCTGCCCGACGCGGGGCAGCGCTCGGACGCCCTGGCCCGCAGCGGCCTGACCCGCCGCGAGTACGAGGTGCTGCGGCTGGCCGCGCAGGGCCAGACGAACCCGGAGATCGCGGAGTCGACCGGCCTGGCCCGCAACACGGTGAAGACGTACCTGCAGTCGGCCCTGCACA
The DNA here is from genome assembly GCF_040638975.1 of Amycolatopsis sp. NPDC024027. Taxonomy (NCBI): domain Bacteria; kingdom Bacillati; phylum Actinomycetota; class Actinomycetes; order Pseudonocardiales; family Pseudonocardiaceae; genus Amycolatopsis; species Amycolatopsis sp. NPDC024027. The sequence goes on along the minus strand of NZ_JBEZYY010000009.1, from coordinate 250,996 downwards.
AGCTGGGCGCCCGCAACCGCGTCGAGGCCATCGGCAAGGCCAGCGAAGCCGGGTTGCTGTGAGATCCTCCCCCGGGTGACGATCGACCTGCACGCGCACAGCACGGCCTCCGACGGGACGACCCCGCCTTCCGAGCTGCCCCGGCTGGCCGCCGAAGCCGGGCTGACGGTGCTCGCCCTCACCGATCACGACACCTTCGCGGGCTTGGCCGAGACCACCGCGGCTTCCTCCGCGGTCGAAATCGTCCCCGGCGTCGAGATCTCCTGCCGGCTCGACGACGCGGAGGTGCACCTGCTCGGCCTCTTCGTCGATCCCGGGCACGAGCCGCTGGGAGCCGAGCTGGAGCTGATCCGCACCGACCGCCGGCGTCGTGCGGTGCGGATGGTGCAGCGCTGCCGGGAACTCGGCGCGCCGATCACCCTGGCGCAGGTCGAGGGCATCGCCGCGGGCGCGCCGCTGGGCCGCCCGCACATCGCCGCGGCGCTGGCCGCGGTGGGCGTCACCGGCGCCTTCACCCCCGAGTGGATCGCCGACGGCGGCCGCGCCGACGTGCCCAAGCACGTCCTGTCCACTGTGGACGCGATCGCGCTGGTCCGCGCGGCCGGCGGCGTGGCGGTGCTGGCCCACCCCCGCTCGGTCAAGCGGCGGGCGGAGGTCTCGGACACGCAGCTGGCGGCCCTGGCCGAAGCCGGGCTCGCCGGGGTCGAGGTGGACCACCCGGAGCAGCACCCGGAGGCCCGTGACCGGCTGCGGGCGGTGGCGGCGGAGCTGGGGTTGCTCACCACCGGGTCGAGTGACTTCCACGGCGACCGCAAGCCGGTCCGGCTCGGCGAGTGCACCACCGCGCCCGAGGTCCTGGCCGCGCTCCGGCAGTCCGCACGCAGAGGTCGCGAATGACTCATTCGGGACCTCCAGCGCCCCGAATGAGTCATTCGCGACACCGCGGTACCCCGGCCGCCGTGTCCGTTTTGTGTCCGGACGGGTCTCCAGGTGGGGGTATCGGATCACTCCCGCCGAACGCAGGATGACCGCCACCGACCGTGACTCACGTCACACGAGTGGAGGAGGCCTCTTGCGTCCCGGAGTGAGTTCGTGCTGACCGTGCGTGGCCTGCGGGTGCGGTACGGCCGGTCGACGGCCGCCCTGCACGGGATCGATCTCGACGTCTCCGCCGACGGCGTGCTGGCCGTGCTGGGCAGCAACGGGGCCGGGAAGTCCACCTTGCTCCGCGCCGTCTCGGGCACGCTTCGCATGCACCGGGGCTCGATCGACGACGGCGAGATCCGTTACGCCGGGCACGCGCTCGGCCGGCTCGACCCCGCCCGGATCGTGCGGCTCGGCGTCGCCGGCGTGCCCGAGGGGCGGCAGATCTTCGCGCGGATGACCGTCGAGGAGAACCTGCGCGCCGGCGGCTTCGGCGCCCGGACCGCGGCCGAGCGGGCCGCGGCCCGCGAGCGGGTCGACGCGCTGTTCCCCGTGCTCACCGAACGCGCCAAGCAGCGCGCGGGCCTGCTGTCCGGCGGGGAGCAGCAGATGCTGGCCATCGGCCGGGCGCTGATGGCCGCGCCGAAGCTGCTGCTGCTCGACGAGCCGTCGCTGGGGCTCGCGCCGAAGGTCGTCGAGCAGATCGCGCGGACCGTCCGGGAGATCCACGACCAGGGCACCGCCGTCGTGCTGGTCGAGCAGAACGCCGTGATGGCGCTCGGCGTCGCCGACCACGCCGTGGTGCTGGAGGTCGGCCGGGTCGCGCTGGCCGGGACGGCGGCCGAGCTCGCGGCCAGCCAGGACGTCCAGCGGCTCTACCTCGGCGGGCACGCCGAGTCGCAGGAGGCCGCCGACGCCGAGGCGGAGACCGCGCGGGCCCGCCTGGCCGGCCGCAGCTTGTCGAGGTGGGCCGGATGACGCCGCCGGAGCTGCCGGCGACAACCGAGGCTTCGCCTCGGGCCGGGGGCTTCGCCACCCGGACCCCCGAAAAGCTGTGCGTCGAGGCCGTGTCCCTGCGGTTCGGCGGGATCCGCGCGCTCGACGACGTGAGCTTCACCGTCGCGCCCGGTTCGCTGCACGCGCTGATCGGGCCGAACGGCGCCGGGAAGTCCAGCTGCTTCAACGTGATCAGCGGCCTCTACCGCGCCAACACCGGCCGCGTAAGGCTCGGCGACACCGAGCTCACCGGGCTCGCGCCGCACAAGCTCGCCCGGCTCGGGGTCGGGCGGTCGTTCCAGAACGCCGCCCTCTCCCCCGGCTCGACCGTGCTGGACAACGTCCTGCTCGGCCGGCACGCACTGACCCGCGGCGGGTTCCTGGAGACCGGGCTGCGGCTGCCGTGGACGGTCCGCGCCGAACGCCGCCACGCCGAGCGGGCCCGCGAGATCTGCGCGTTCCTCGGGCTCGGGCCGGTCGTCGACGCACCGGTCGGCGTGCTGCCCTACGGCGCGGTCAAACGCGTCGACCTCGCCCGCGCGCTGGCCGTGGAACCGGTGCTGCTCCTGCTCGACGAACCCGCCGCCGGGATGAACGCGGCCGAGACCGCCGAACTGGCCGGCACCATCAGCGGGATCCGCGCGGAGCTGGGCATCTCGATCCTGCTCGTCGAACACGACATGGGCCTGGTGATGGGCATCGCCGACCGCGTCACGGTGCTCGACTTCGGCCGGCGCATCGCCGACGGCACCCCGGCGCAGGTCCAGTCCGACCCGGACGTCATCAAGGCCTACCTCGGTACGGAGGCGGCGTGAACACTTTCCTGCAGCTCGTGGTGAACGGCCTCGGCAAGGGCGCGGTGTTCGCGTTGCTGGCACTGGGGTTCGTCATCATCTTCAAGGCCACCGAGGTGGTCAACTTCGCGCACGGCTCGCTCGTGCTCTTCGGCGGCTACCTCGTCGTGGTGACGCGGGACGCGCTGGGCTGGGTGGGCGCGTCGCTCGCCGGCATCGTCTCGGCCGGGCTGCTCGGCCTGCTGGTGGAGCGGCTGCTGCTGTCGCGCTCCCGGCACGCCGACGCGAACAGCCTGGCCCTGCTCACCATCGGCGTCGACGTGATCGTCACCGAAGAGATCGTCCGCCGCCTCGGCGTCACGCTCCCGTTCCTCGGCGGCGCCTGGGACGCGAAGCCGTTCCAGCTCGGCGGGATCACGCTGTTCCGCACGCACCTGGTCGCCCTCGGCGTGGCCGCGGTGCTCATCACGGCGTTCTGGCTGGCCTTCAAGTACTCCGACTGGGGCGTGGCCATGCGGGCCCAGGCGGAGAACCGGGAGGCCGCCGCGCTGATGGGCATCCGCAGCTCGCGGGTCACCGCGACCGCGTGGCTCGTCGCCGGGCTGCTGGCCGGCGTGGCCGTGCTGTTCATCGCGACGCAGGACTTCTCCGGCGCCGGGCTGTCCCGCGGGACGCACTCGATCGCGCTGGCCGCGTTCCCCGCGGCGATCCTCGGCGGTCTCGACTCGACGGCGGGCGCGGTGGTCGGCGGCCTGGTCGTCGGGCTGGTGGAAGCGCTGTCCGCGCAGTACGTCTCGTTCGACTTCTCCAAGAGCGCGGTGTTCCTGGTGATGCTGGTCGTCCTGGTGGCGCGGCCGTCCGGGCTGTTCGGCACGAGGGAGCGAACGCGTGTCTGACCAAGCCGTGTCCGAAGTGGACACCCCGGCCGAACCGGCCGTGCCGCCGCGGCCGCGCCGCGGCCCGGCGAGCCTGGTCCGCAAGGCCGCGTGGCTCGCACTGCTGGTCGTCCTGCTCGCCTTGCCGCTGTACCTCGACGCGGCCTGGCTGAAGGCCGGGCAGTACATGATGATCGGCGCGGTCGGCGCGATCGGGCTGACGCTGGTGGTCGGGCAGGCCGGGCAGCTTTCCCTGGCCCACGCGTTCTTCCTGCTCGCCGGCGGCACCGCCTACACCGTCCTCTCCGGACCCGCCGGGGACGACCGCGTCATCGGCTTCGGCCTCGACCCCGGCCTCTCGCTGCTGGGCGCGGTGGTCGTCGCGGCCCTGCTCGGGCTGGCCTTCGCCCCGGTCGCCGGCCGGCTGCGGGGGATCTACCTCGGCGTCGCCTCCCTGGCGCTGGTGTTCCTGGGCCTCTACTTCGGACAGTCCGCCGAAGAGCTCACCGGCGGGACGTCGACCGGGCGCGCGCCCGCGCCGTTCTCCCTGTTCGGCTTCCCGTTCACCAACGACGGTCCCGCGATCACCCTGCTCGGCGTGCCGATCCGGCAGGCCGAGCGCATGTGGTACCTGTTCCTGCTGCTCACCGTGCTCGCGTTCGTGATCGCGCGCGGGGCCGTCCGCGGCCGCGTCGGCCGCTCGTGGCGAGCGGTGCGCGACAACGAGGCCGCGGCCGCGGTGATGGGCGTCAGCGTGCTGCGCGCGAAGGCGGGCGCGTTCGCCGTCTCGTCGGCCTACGGCGGCCTCGCCGGCGCGATGACCGTCCTGTGGTTCGACATCCTCAAGCCGGACGAGAGCGAGTTCGGCACCTACGGCATCAACGTGTCGATCGCCTACCTGGCGATGGTGATCATCGGCGGCCTCGGCTCGGTCCCCGGCGCGCTGGTCGGCGCGCTGATCGTCAACGGCCTGCCGCAGGTCCTCGCCCTGTATTCGGCCGACCTGGGCTGGTTCTCCGGCACCGGCGACGGCGCGCTGACCCCCGTCCTCGTCAGCTCGTTCGTCTACGGCGCCGCGATCATCCTCGTCGTGCTGTTCGAGCCGGGCGGGCTCGCCGCGCTCGGCCGCCGGCTCACCCGTCTTCGCCGTCAACCCCCGGAGGAACCATGAAACGCACACACCTGGCGGCGGCGCTGGTGGCCGTCCTCGCGCTCTCGGCGTGCAGCACGAAGGCGGGCGACTCGGGCTCGCCGGGCTCGGACAGCTCCGGCGTCAAGACCGGCAAGGGGGTGACGGCGACCGAGGTGACCCTCGGCGTGATGACCGACAAGTCCGGCGTGTTCAAGAACCTCGGCCTCGGCGTCACGCAGGGCAACGAGCTGTGGGCCAAGGACTTCAACGCCGCCGGCGGCGTGTGCGGGCGGCAGGTGAAGCTCGAGGAGGCCGACCACGGCTACAAGGCCGACACGGCGAAGACGCTGTACCCGCAGATCGAACCGAAGGTGCTCGGGTTCGTGCAGCTGCTGGGCTCGCCGGTGGTGGCCGCGCTGAAGCAGAACCTGGCCACCGACAAGGCCGTCGCCGCGCCGGCGTCGTGGTCGTCGGAGCTGCTGGACAACCCGTACGTGATGATCGTCGGCACCACCTACGACCTCGAGATGATCGACGGCCTGTCGTACCTGCGGGAGCAGGGGCTGATCAAGGACGGCGACACGATCGGGCACGTCTACATCGACGGCGAGTACGGCAAGAACGGCCTGCGCGGGTCGCAGTTCTACGCGAAGAAGCACAGCCTGACGGTCAAGGAAGTGAAGATCACCTCGACCGACAGCGACCTCACGAACGTCGTCACCGGCCTCAAGGGTGACGGCGTGAAGGCGATCGCGCTGACCACGACACCCGCCCAGACCGGGTCCGCCGTCGCGGCGAACAAGGCGCTCGGGCTGAACGTGCCGGTGCTGGGCAACAACCCGACGTTCGACCCGGTGCTGCTGAAGAGCCCGGCCGCCGGGGCGCTGGACAAGCTGACGGTCGTCGCGAGCAGCGTGCCGTTCTCCGCGGACCTGCCGAAGGCGAAGGACGTGGCGGCGAAGTTCAAGGCCGCGTACAAGGAAACGCCGAACGGTGGCGTCCCCTACGGCTACGCGGTGGGCGAAGTCTGGGGCGCGGTGCTGAAGAAGGCCTGCGACAACAAGGACCTCACCCGCGACGGCATCGCGGCGGCCCTGAAGCAGACGACGTCGGCCAGCACCGACGACCTGGTCGCGGCGCTCGACTTCTCCAAGCCGGGGACGCCGGCGACGCGCCAGGTGTACGCGGCCACCCCGGACGCCTCCGCCGAGGGCGGCGTCAAGTACGTCAAGCCGTTGTTCGAAGCGCCCGAGGCGAAGGAGTACGTGGCACCGCACCAGAAGTGAGCCGGCGCCCGGCCAGCGCGGCCGCCTCCCGCAGCGGGGTGGTCGCGTGGGCCTCGGCGGCTACCAGGAGGCCCGCGACGGTCTGCTCGATCGTCTCGACGCGGGCGAGCGCGGCCTCGTGGCCGAGCCCTTCGGCTTCCCGCGAAAGGGTGTAGAGGATGCCGCCCGCGCTCGCCACGTAGTCCGGGATCCACAGCACGCCACGCGCCGCCAGGGCGTCGGCGACGGTGTCGTCGGTGAGCTGGTTGTTCGCGGGGCCGACGACGAGCGGCGTGTCGAGCCGGGCGACGGTTTCCGGGTCGAGCACCCCGCCGACCGCCGCCGGGATGACCACGTCGGCGGTGAGGGTGAGCGCCTTCGCCGGCTCGACCCAGGTCAGCCCCTGCTTTTCGGCGCCGGCCCGCTTGGCCGGATCGATGTCGGAGACGACGACGTCGGCCCCGGCGGCGTGGAGGCTCGCCGCGAGGTGGGCGCCCACCGAGCCGTAGCCGCTGATCACCACCCGGCGTCCCGTCATGGCCGCCGAGCCGGCCGCGGCGCGGAGCGCGGCCAGCACCCCGGCGGCGGTCGGGCCGCTGGAGGAGCCGGTTCCGCCCGCGGACTCGGGCGTGCAGAAGGCGTACGGCGAGGCTTCGCGGAGCACCAGCATGTCGGCCGGGCCGGTGCCCACGTCCGGGCCCGCCTGGTAGCGGCCGCCGAACTCGGCGATCAGGTCGGCGTGGTCGAGCAGGACGGCCCGGCGCTCCTCGGGCGAGAGCAGGCGGCCCGGCTCGGGCGCGATGACGCTCTTGCCGCCGCCGAACGCCAGCCCGGCGACGGCGCACTTGGCCGTCATGGCGGCCGACAGGCGCAGGACGTCGCCGATGGCGTCTTCCAAGGTGCTGTAGGGCTTGAAGCGGCACCCACCGACGGCGGGGCCGAGCGCGGTCGAATGGATCGCGACCATCGTGGTGATGCCGGATCGACGGCCCCGGCGGACTACGAGCTGCTCATGTGCGGTCATCAGAGCCGAAGTTAGAGTGACCGTCGGCGGCCAAGCTCGGCTGCCGAACGAAATTCGGTACGGATGCGGAGGGCCCGGTGCTGGACGAACTTGATTCGGCGATCGTGCGGCTGTTGCAGGAGGACGCGCGCCAGACCAACCGGGACATCGCCCGGAAGGTCGGCATCGCGCCTTCGACGTGCCTCGAACGCATCCGGCTGCTGCGCGAACGCGGCGTCATCCGCGGCTACCACGCCGACGTCGACCTGGCGAGCCTCAACCGCGGCGTCCGGGCGCTCGTCACGGCGCAGGTGCGGCCGTTGAGCCGGGCGGTGATCGACTCCTTCCAGCGGTCGATCGCCGAACTCCCGGAGGTGCTCTCGGTGTACGTCACGGCGGGGAGCGACGATTTCCTGATCGAAGTGACCACTCCGGACATCGACGCGCTGCACGCATTCCTGACCGACCGGCTGGCCCTGCGCCGCGAGATCGTCGGGTTCCGGACGTCGATCGTTTTCCGGCACCTGCGGAAGACGACGCTTGAACCCCTTCCCTAGGGGTATCCGGGGGCTAGCCCTGGCTGGCACGACACGCCACCCCTAGGGAAACACCCGGAATACCCGGGTTCGCACGCTCAAAGGCGGAAACTGTCGGTGGCAGGGCGTCTAATGAGTACAACGGGAAGGAGGCGCCGCCATGATCACCGCATTGAACCATCGTGAGCGGGCCACGTTGAGAGCCGTGGCCGGGGGCCACGCCGAGATCAGCTGCAGCTGCGAGCCCGACCTCTTCATCGACGGCCTGAGCTGCTGCGACCAGACCACCGTGCACCGGCTCGCGCGGCTCGGCCTGATCGCACCCGCACGGCCCGGCAAGTGCGGCGAGCGCGTGCCCGCGCTGCTCACCGAGGCCGGCTCGCAGGCGCTGGGCGAGGTCTTCGCCGCCGCCGCGTAAACGCGTTGCCACACACTGGGGTCACTGACAGCATCACCCGATGCAGGTATTCCTCGAAACCGAGCGGCTGATCCTCCGCCGGTTCACCGAGAACGACGCCGATGCGCTCTTCGAGCTCTACGACGACCCGGCCGTGATGAAGTACCTCAATGGGGGACGGCCGGCGGACCGCACCGAGATCGTCACACTGGATCTCCCCGCCTTCCTCGGCTACTACGAGCGTTTTCCCGGCTACGGGTTCTGGGCGGCGATCGAAAAGAGCACCGGCGACTTCCTGGGGTGGTTCCATTTCCGTCCCCGCCCGGACGACCCACCGGACGAGCCCGAGCTCGGCTACCGGCTGCACCGGACGGCGTGGGGCAAGGGCTACGGCACCGAAGGCTCCGCGGCACTGCTCGCCAAGGGATTCACCGAACTGGGGGTCACCCGGGTGACCGCGTCCACCATGGTGGTGAACGAGCGCTCGCGGCGCGTGATGGAAAAGCTGGGGATGACGCTCGTCCGGACCTACTTCGAGGAGTTCCCGGAGCACGAACGCGCCCCGGGCAGCGAGCAAGGTGACGTCGAGTACGCGATCACCCGTGAAGAGTGGCTCGCGAGCGCCGCGTCCGGCGCTCACGAGCCACCGGATCAGCGGTAGACCTCGAACTCGTAGATCCGCGCCGCGCCGTTGCCGTCGTTGGCCGGAGTGTTCAGGTTGAGCTTCACGTACCGCGCCGATCGGGTGGTGATCGGGTGGTACGTGCGGCTCGCCCGGGACCCGCTCACGGACGCGACCGTCGTCCAGGTCGAGCCGTCGGTCGACGTCTGGATCGTGAAAGCGCCCGTGTTCCAGCTCGTGGTTTCGCCGCCGAGGCCGGCGTGCTTGACCACGAACGAGGACACGTTCTGCGCCGACCCGAGATCGACCTGCAGGTACTTCGTCGCGGCGGTGCTGCAGAACTTGCTGTTGTTCGCCAGGCTGCCGTCGACCGCGTTGGCCGCACCCTCGGCCGAGTTGCACGTCGCCGAGCCCGTGGCCGCCTTGCCCAGCGCCAGGTTCGTGCCCAGCTCCGGGGCGGCGGGCGGCGGCGTGAACCCGTCGTTGTACGACGGCGGCACGTCCGACACGTTCGTGCCCCAGGCGCTCGGCGACGAGCCCATCGTGTAGCTCAGCGTGCCCGCGCCCGCGATGTCGCCGTAGCGGATCCACGACTTCGTCGTCGAGACGCCGTTGACGCTCACGCTCTGCACGTACTGGGCGCCCTGGCCCGCGCCGCTGCCGGTGATCTGGATCGTCCCGGACGGCCGGATGATCGAAGCCGACGGGAACAGCGGGCCGTGCAGGGCCAGGACGTCGGCGCCGGGTGTCGCCGGGTACATCCCCAGCGCGGCGAAGACGTACCACGCCGAGGTGGCGCCGAGGTCGTCGTTGCCGGGCAGGCCGCCCGCCCCGGTGGTGAACGACTCGTTCATCACGCGCCGGACCGCGGAGCTGGTGCCCTGCGGGTGGGCGGCGTAGTTGTACGCCCACGGCACGCCGTGCTCGGGCTCGTTGCCGATGTAGAAGTACGGCTGGGTGAGGCCGCCGTTGAGCTGGGTGAAGTGGTGGTCCAGCCGTTGGACGGCGGTCTGGCGGCCACCCATCAGGTTGATCACGCCCTGGTAGTTGTAGGGCACCATCCAGGTGTACTGCGAGGGGTTGCCCTCGGTGTAGCCGCTGTTGCTCGACGGCACGACCGGCCACGCCCAGTTCCCGTCACTGCCCCGCGGCTGGATGTAGCCGGAGTCGGGACCGAACACGTTCTGCCACCACTGGGCCCGCTGCATGTAGGTGGTGTACTTCGCGGTGTCCCCAACGGCCTTCGCGAACTGCGCCACCGCGAAGTCGGACGCCGAGTACTCGAGCGAGTCCGACGGGTCTTCGTAGACGTAGTGCCGGCTGAGGTAGCCGCTTTCCCGGCCGCGGATCGCCTGCCCCTGCGTGGCGCCGCCGCTCGCGCTCTTGTCCATCAGCGTCAGCGCCGCCGCGGTGTCGAAGCCGCGGACGCCGAAGGCGTACATGCTGCCGACGATGATCGGCCCGGGGTCACCGGTCATGACGAAGTGCTCGTTGCTGTTGTGCGACCACTTGGGCAGCAACCCGCCCTGCTGGCCGTCCAGCACCATCGACTTCGCGATGTCGCTCGCTTCGTTCGGCGCGAGCAGCCCGATCAACGCGGCCCACGACCGGTAGATGTCCCAGCCGGAATAGTTCTGGTAGACGGTGTGGGACGCCGTGTGCACCGCCTGGTCGAACCCGCGGTACTGGCCGTTCGTGTCGCTGGCGATGTTCGGGTTCTGGAAGACGTGGTACAGCGCCGTGTAGAACTTCTGCAGGTCCGCGGCGGCGCCCCCGGTCACCTGGACGCGGTTGAGGATGGTGTTCCAGCTCGTGTCGGCCGCGGCCCGGGTGCCGGCGAAGTCGAAGCCGGGGTTTTCGGCGGCGAGGTTCGCCTGCGCGTTGGCCAGGCTGACGAACGAGATGCCGATCTTCGCCTGCACTCCTGCGTTGCTCGTGGTGTCGAAGGTGACGTACCCGCCGGAGTTCGTACCGCTGGTGCTCGCCGAACCGGCGTTCACGGTGCCGCCGAGCCAGGTGCCGAACCCGCTGGGCGCGCGGTCGAACTGGATGACGTAGAAGATCTGGTAGGTCTTCGACGAGCCGCAGAACCCGCCGCCGGTCACCGAACCGGTGAGCTGGCTGCCGTTGATGCTGATCGACCCGCTGCGGCTGCCGGTGGCGCTGCGGCTCGTGTTCACGAGCAGCCGCGCGGAGGTCGTGCCGGGGTAGGTCAGCTTCATGAAGCCGGAGCGCTGGGTGGCGGACAGCTCGACGGTCGTGTTGTAGGTGTCGAGCTTGTTCTTGTAGTAGCCGGGCGCGGCCGACTCGTTCGCCTTGGTGTAGTGGCCCGCGTACCCGGTCCAGCCGGTGCCCGGCGAGGTGCCGATCGCGCCGGTGATCGGCAGCAGGCCGAGGTCTTCGTTGTTGGCGCAGCCGGCGCCGTTGAAGTGGGTGAGGCTGAATTCCTCGATGCTGCTGTCGCCGTAGCGGTAGCCGGACGGGGACGCGGTCGGGGTGTCCGGGCTGAACTGCACCATGCCGAACGGGACGACCGCCCCCGGGTAGGTGCTGCCGCCGGCGCCACCGGGCACCGGGTTGGGCGAGTTGCTGTTGTCGGTGCCGATGAAGGGGTTCACGTACTGGGTGAGGGCAAGTGTCGCGGCGCCGGCGGCCGGGGCGACGAGCCCCGCTCCCACGAACACCGCGGCGAGCGCGGCCGCGCACACCCGTTTGGCCAGTGGTCTGGACATGGCCCTTCCTCTCCTTGTCGCACCTTTTCCGCTGGGCGACATCGTTGTCGGGCAAGCAGAACGAGCGGTGACAACGTTGTCAGCGTGGCTCGCGCCGCGCCGGCAACGTCCAGGGGGATCGAAGTGGTACCGGAACTCGGTGGCAGGACATGGTGGCACGGCAGGACCCGCCGGCGGAAGCACCGAAAGTTCGTTGTGCGCCAACCGGTTCCGCGACCGGACCACTCAGCGCCGGTGGACCACCCGGCAGCCCGAGCCCCGACGGCAGCGTCGCGAACGACTCATTCGGGACGTCGTAGGTCCCGAATGAGTCATTCGCGACCTTGGCGCCCGGAGGTCACCCAGTGGTCGCCAAGTGGGGTCGTGGCCGCTTCGCCGTTCGTCAGGTCGGCGAGCCAGCCGCGGAACGCGCCGGCCTCACCCGGAGCCAGACCGATCTCGAAGCGGGCCAGCTCGTCGAAGCGAGTCGCGTGGAGCAGGTAGGGCGACGCGCGCAGGTCGTTCTCCAGCCGGCCCGCGCGGTCGTAGCTCACCGCGACCTCGACGAGCCTGAGACGCCGGTGTTCTAGTACACCAACAACTTCCAGAGCGTCCGAAACGGACTGACCGTACGCGCGGATCAAACCGCCCGCGCCGAGCAGCACCCCGCCGAAGTACCGCGTCACCACCGCGACGGTGTCGGTCAGCTCGCGCCGGCGCAGCACTTCCAGCATCGGCGTGCCCGCGGTACCGGCCGGCTCGCCGTCATCGCTGGACCGCTGCGTCCGCCCGTCCGGGCCGAGGACGAAGGCGTGACAGTGGTGCCGTGCACCCGGATCCGCGCGGCGGCGGGCCGCGATGAACTCGCGCGCGGCCTCTTCCGACGTCACCGGAGCGAGCGCGCAGAGGAACCGGGAGCGCTTGATCTCGATCTCGTGGACGCCCGCACGAGCCACGGAGAGATAACGATCAGTCATCGGCCAAGTCCGCCATGCACCCAGCTTGCCACCCCGGACCGGGGGTTAGGCAGCCACCTGGGACCACTTCGGACGGACATTTCCGCAGGTCAGGCGCATTACCGCTCGTTCTGCGGGAGAGCCGGCCCGGCATATGGGACTACCCCTGGTGTCGTCAACGCAAGCGTGGCATTTCCCACCCGGGCGCAACGACGTATGTCGATAACAGCGAATTCACACTATCGTCATAAGACCCGGCGAACCCGGGAGTAACACCGCGCGCTCCGGACGGCCCCCACCACAGTGGCCGGCCTGTGCGCGCTCGCAGCACCCGACATGTTCGGCTGCCCAGTGTTGTGCGGCCTCCCAGATGATCCGCGTCCGGTTTCCGGCGTCACTAGGCCAACACAGCGACGCTCGGCCGGTGCCGCGCGGCATCTTGCACTTCGACAACGCCGACAACAGCAACTGTTCTCGACTGACCATCGCGGTCCCGGACCACTTCGTTAACCGGTTCAGCTCGAACCACTCGATGGAGTGAGTACCGGTCGCGCCAACGCCTTGGGAGGCGGCCAGCCGTGACCCACCGTGCCAGTTCCCTGCCCCCGTCCGGGGAGCAGCTCAGCAACGCCGAGGCCGCGGGCCTCTACCGGAGCGACTACGAACACGACGCCTGCGGTGTCGCCTTCGTCGCCGACCTGACCGGGCGCCGAGATCATGCGATCGTCGCCAAGGCTTTGGTTGCGTTGCGCAATCTGGAACACCGCGGGGCTCGTGGCGCCGAACCGGACACCGGCGACGGCGCCGGGCTCCTGATCCAGATCCCGGACGAGTTCTACCGCGAGGTCGTGGACTTCGAGCTCCCCGAGCCGGGCACCTACGCCGTCGGCACGGCTTTCCTGCCGCAGGACGAAAAGCGCCGCGGCCGGGCCATGACGACCATCGAGCGCATCGCCGCCGAGGAGGACATGCGCGTCCTCGGCTGGCGCGAGCTGCCGGTGCACACCGAGCACTGCGGGCCGACCGCGGCCGAGACCATGCCGCACTTCACGCAGCTGTTCCTCGCCGCGCGCCGCCCGAAGCCGGAGCATTCGGACCCGCTGCACATCGAGCGCAGCGCCTTCTGCGTCCGCAAGCGCGCCGAGCACGAGCTCGTCGAAGAGGACGTCTACTTCCCGAGCCTGTCCTCGCGCACGATCGTCTACAAAGGAATGCTCACCGAGCCCCAGGTGGAGCGGTTCTTCGCCGACCTCACCGACGAGCGCGTCACCAGCGCCATCGGGCTGGTGCACTCCCGCTTCTCCACCAACACGTTCCCGTCGTGGCCCCTGGCGCACCCGTACCGGTACGTGGCGCACAACGGCGAGATCAACACCCTGCGCGGCAACCGCAACTGGATGGACGCCCGCGAGGCCCTGCTGGAGACCGACCTGATCCCGGGCGACCTCAAGCGCGTCTACCCGGTGATCACCCGCGGCGCCAGCGACTCGGCGAGCTTCGACGAGGTCCTGGAGCTGCTGCACCTCGGCGGCCGCTCGCTGCCCCACGCCGTCCTGATGATGATCCCGGAGGCCTGGGAGAACCACCAGGAGATGGACCCGGCGCGGCGCGCGTTCTACGAGTTCCACTCGACGCTGATGGAGCCGTGGGACGGCCCGGCGCTCGTCGCCTTCACCGACGGGTCCCAGATCGGGGCGGTGCTCGACCGCAACGGCCTGCGCCCCGGCCGCTACTGGGTGACCGACGACGGCCTCGTCGTGCTCGCCTCCGAGGTCGGCGTGCTCGACATCGACCCGGCGACGATCGTCCGGAAGGGACGCCTCGAGCCCGGCCGGATGTTCCTCGTGGACACCGTCGAAGGCCGGATCATCGAGGACGAAGAGGTCAAGACCGAGCTGGCCACCGCCCACCCGTACGACGAGTGGGTCGAGGCCGGCCTCCTGCAGCTGGAAGACCTGCCGGAGCGCGACCGCGAGGTCCCGCTGCACGCCGCGCTCGTCCGCCGCCAGCAGGCGTTCGGCTACACCGAGGAAGAGCTCGAAGCCATCCTCGAGCCGATGGCCCGCACCGGCGCGGAGCCGATCGGCTCGATGGGCAACGACTCGCCGATCGCGACGCTCTCGAGCCGCCCGCGGCTGATCTTCGACTACTTCATCCAGCTGTTCGCCCAGGTGACGAACCCGCCGCTGGACGCCATCCGCGAGGAGCTCGTCACCGCGCTCGGCACGCAGATCGGCGCCGAGCCGAACCTCCTGGTCGGCGACGCCGCGAGCTGCCGGCGGATCGCGCTGCCGTTCCCGGTGCTCGACAACGACCAGCTCGCCAAGCTGGTGCACGTCAACGACGACGGCGACCTGCCGGAGTTCCAGGCGGTCACCGTGCTCGGCCGCTACAACGTGCACGGCGGCGGCGAGGCGCTGATCAAGCGGCTCGACGAGATCCGCGCCGAGGTTTCCGAGGCGATCGAGGACGGCGCCCGGCTGATCGTGCTGTCCGACCGCGGCGTCGACGAGCACCACGCGCCGATCCCCTCGCTGCTGCTGACCGGCGCGGTGCACCACCACCTCGTCCGCGAGAAGACGCGCACGCAGGTCGGCCTCATCGTCGAGGCCGGCGACGCGCGCGAGGTGCACCACATCGCGCTGCTCATCGGGTACGGCGTCGCCGCGGTGAACCCGTACCTGGCGATGGCGACCGTCGAGGAGATGGCCCACCAGGGCCTGATCCCCGGGGTGACGCCGAAGCAGGCGACGCAGAACCTGATCAAGGCGCTCGGCAAGGGCGTCCGCAAGACGATGTCGAAGATGGGCGTTTCGACGGTCGCGTCCTACACCGGCGCGCAGATCTTCGAGGCGATCGGGCTCGGCGAAGAGGTCATCGACAACTGCTTCACCGGCACGACGTCCCGCCTCGGCGGCGTCGGCTTCGAGACGCTCGCCGACGAGGTCGCGAAGCGGCACAAGTACGCCTTCCCGGCCGACGGCGTCCGGGCCGCTCATCGCGAGCTCGAAACGGGCGCGGACTACCAGTGGCGCCGCGAAGGCGAGCCGCACCTGTTCAACCCGCAGACGGTGTTCAAGCTCCAGCACTCCACGCGGGCCGGGAAGTACGAGGTCTTCAAGGAGTACACCAAGGCCGTCGACGACCAGGCCGAGAAGCTGCTGACCCTGCGCGGGCTGTTCGACTTCAAGTACGGCAAGCGGGCGCCGGTGCCGATCGACGAGGTCGAACCGGTCTCGGAGATCGTCAAGCGGTTCGCCACCGGCGCGATCTCCTACGGCTCGATTTCCATGGAGATGCACCAGACCCTCGCCATCGCGATGAACCGCCTCGGCGGGAAGTCGAACACCGGTGAGGGCGGCGAGGACGCGGAACGGCTGTACGACCCCGAGCGTCGTAGCGCCGTGAAGCAGGTCGCGTCCGGCCGGTTCGGCGTCACGAGCGAGTACCTCGTCAACGCCGACGACATCCAGATCAAGATGGCGCAGGGCGCGAAGCCCGGCGAGGGCGGCCAGCTGCCCGGCGCGAAGGTGTACCCGTGGATCGCGAAGACGCGGTTCTCGACGCCGGGCGTGGGACTGATCTCCCCGCCGCCGCACCACGACATCTACTCGATCGAGGACCTGGCGCAGCTGATCCACGACCTCAAGAACGCCAACCCGAACGCGCGCATCCACGTGAAGCTCGTGTCCGAGGTCGGCGTCGGCACGGTCGCGGCCGGCGTGTCCAAGGCCCACGCCGACGTCGTGCTCATCTCGGGCCACGACGGCGGGACGGGCGCTTCGCCGCTGTCGTCCATCAAGCACGCGGGCGGCCCGTGGGAGCTCGGCCTGGCCGAGACGCAGCAGACGCTGCTGGCCAACCGGCTGCGCGACCGGATCGTCGTGCAGACCGACGGCCAGCTCAAGACCGGCCGTGACGTCATCATCGCGGCGCTGCTCGGCGCCGAGGAGTTCGGCTTCGCGACCGCGCCGCTGGTGGTGTCGGGCTGCATCATGATGCGCGTCTGCCACCTCGACACCTGCCCGGTGGGCGTCGCGACGCAGAACCCGAAGCTGCGCGAGAAGTTCAGCGGCAAGGCCGAGTACGTCGTCAACTTCTTCGAGTTCATCGCCCAGGAAGTGCGGGAGTACCTGGCGGAGCTGGGCTTCCGGTCCATCGCCGAGGCCGTCGGGCACGCCGAGTTCCTCGACAAGCGCAAGGCCATCGACCACTGGAAGGCGGCCGGGCTGGACCTGTCGCCGATCTTCCACGTGCCCGACGTGGCCCCGGCCGGGCTGCGCCTGCAGCAGACGAAGCAGGACCACGGCCTCGAGAAGGCGTTGGACAACACGCTGATCCAGCTGGCCGAGGGTGCGCTGAACTCCGGCGACAAGGTGCGGCTGGAACTGCCCGTGCGCAACGTGAACCGGACCGTCGGCACCATGCTCGGCTCGGAGCTGACCAAGCGGTGGGGCGGCGAAGGCCTGCCCGACGACACCATCGACGTCACCTTCACCGGGACCGCCGGCCAGTCGTTCGGCGCGTTCGTGCCGAAGGGCATCACGCTGCGGCTGATCGGCGACGGCAACGACTACGTCGGCAAGGGCCTCTCCGGCGGCCGGCTGATCGTGCGGCCGCCTCGCGAAGCGCAGTACGTCGCCGAAGAGCAGATCATCGCCGGCAACGTCATCGCCTACGGCGCGACCAGCGGCGAGATCTTCATCCGCGGCAAGGTCGGCGAGCGGTTCTGCGTGCGCAACTCGGGTGCGCTGGCCGTCGTCGAAGGCGTCGGCGACCACGGCGGCGAGTACATGACCGGCGGCCGGATGGTCGTGCTCGGCCCGATCGGGCGCAACTTCGCGGCCGGCATGTCCGGCGGCATCGCCTACGTGCTGGACCTGCCCGCGCACCGCGTCAACCCGGAGATGGTCGACCTCGACCCGCTCGACTCCGAGGACGCGGACTTCCTGCGGGAGACGCTGGAGAAGCACTACAACGAAACGGAATCCGCGGTCGCGCGGGAACTGCTGGCCGACTGGGACGCGGGCGTCGACCGCTTCGGGAAGGTCATGCCGAAGGACTACAAGCGCGTGCTCGCCGCCCAGGTGCAGGCCGAGCGCGACGGGCGCGACGTGAACGAGGCGATCATGGAGGCCGCACATGGCTGACCCCAAGGGCTTTCTGACCACCACCCGCGAAGAGCCGAAGCGCCGCCCGGTCGACCTGCGGCTGATGGACTGGCGAGAGGTCTACGAAGACTTCGCCACGACGAAGCTGCAGAAGCAGGCCGGCCGGTGCATGGACTGCGGCATCCCCTTCTGCCACCAGGGCTGCCCGCTCGGGAACCTCATCCCCGAGTGGAACACGCTGACCTGGCGCGAGGACTGGCAGCAGGCCATCGAACGGCTGCACGCGACGAACAACTTCCCGGAGTTCACCGGGACGCTGTGCCCCGCCCCGTGCGAAACCGCGTGCGTGCTCGGGATCAACGACGACCCGGTGACGATCAAGCGGGTCGAGATCTCGATCATCGACCGGGCCTTCGACGAAGGCTGGGTGCAGCCTCAGCTGCCGGTGGCCCTCACCGGCAAGAAGGTCGCGGTCGTCGGGTCCGGCCCGTCGGGTCTCGCCGCGGCGCAGCAGCTGACGCGCGCGGGCCACAGCGTCGTGGTCCTCGAGCGGGCCGACAAGATCGGCGGGCTGCTGCGCTACGGCATCCCCGAGTTCAAGATGGAGAAGTCCCGCCTCGACCGGCGGCTCGACCAGATGCGCGCCGAGGGGACGGAGTTCCGGGCGTCGGTGAACGTCGGCGTGGACATTTCCGCTTCCGAGCTGACTTCGTCTTACGACGCCGTGGTGCTGGCCGGTGGCGCCACCGACTGGCGTGACCTGCCGATCCCCGGCCGGGACCTGGCCGGCATCCACCAGGCGATGGAATTCCTGCCGCCGGCCAACCGGGTCGCTTCGGGGGACCTCGAGGCGTCTCCCTTCGACGCCGCGGGCCTCGACGTCGTGGTGATCGGCGGCGGCGACACGGGCGCGGACTGCGTCGGGACGTCGCACCGCCAGGGCGCGCGTTCGGTGACGCAGCTGGAGATCATGCCCAAGCCGCCCGAGGCGCGTTCGGACGCGCACCCGTGGCCGACGTACCCGATGATCTACCGGGTGTCCTCGGCGCACGAAGAAGGCGGCGAGCGGCTCTACGCGGTGAACACGCAGGAGTTCCTGGGTGACGCCGACGGTCGCGTGCGCGCGCTGAAGCTGGTCGAGGTCCGCAACGAGGGCGGCAAGTTCGTCCCGGTGCCCGGCTCGGAACGCGAGCTGCCGGCGCAGCTGGTCCTGCTCGCGATGGGCTTCCTCGGGCCGCAGAAGAAGGGCCTCATCGAGGACCTCGGCGTCGAACTGGACGCGCGCGGCAACGTCGCCCGCGACAAGGCGTTCAAGACGAGCCTGGACAACGTGTTCGTGGCCGGCGACATGGGCCGCGGCCAGTCGCTGATCGTGTGGGCGATCGCGGAGGGCCGCAGCGCCGCGGCCGGCGTCGACGCGTACCTGACCGGCCGCGACGTCCTGCCCCGCCCGATCGCGCCGACGGACCGGCCGATCGCGTAGGACCCGGCGCCGGCGGAGGTGTCATCGTCGCCACCTCCGCCGGCGCTGTACCACCCCTCAGTCGTAGTAGCCCTGCTCGAGGTCGTCCAGCAGCCCCGGCTGCGTGGGCCGCCAGCCGAGCAGTTCCCGGGTCGTTTTCGCCGACGCCGGCTGGTCGAACGCCAGGATCGCGCCGAGGAAGCCGAGCTCTTCGGCGGCTACGGACTTCACCGGCAGGCCGAGGCGGCGGCCCACCACCTCGGCGACATCGCGGATCCGCACGCCTTCGTCGCCGACCGCGTGCAGCACGGCTCCCGCCGGGGCCTGCTCGAGCGCGAGCCGGAACAAGTGCGCGGCGTCCAGGACGTGGACCGCGGGCCAACGCTGCGTCCCGTCGCCGACGTACGCGGCGATGCCCTTCTCGCGCCCGAGGGTGACCAGGCGGGCGATGAGCCCGTGGGCGTCGCCTTCGCCGTGCACCGAACGCGGCAGGCGGACGAGGGACGCGCGGACGCCGCGTTCCGCCGTCGCGAGGACGGCCCTGGCGATGTCTCCCCGGCCGGCCACCGGACCCGCGAAGACCGAATCGTCCTGCTCGGTCGAGGGGCGGCCGGGCACCATCGGCGTCCCCGAAGCGGCGACGAAGGGCTTGCCGGCCAGCACCGCACTCATGGCGCCGACCGCAGCCGCGTCGGTCCGGATCGCGGCGTCCATCCGGCTGAAGTCGTGGCCGAAGGCGAGGTGGACGACGCCGTCGGCGCTTTCCGCGCCCTTTTCCAGGACGTCGAGGTCGGTGAGGTCGCCGCGAAGGACGTCGGCGCCCATCGCGGCGACGGTCTCGGCTGCCTCGCCCGATCTCGCGAGCCCGACGACTTCGTGGCCTGAGCCGAGCAGTCCGGGCACGAGGGCCCGGCCGATCCAGCCGGACGCGCCGGTGACGAACACACGCATGAGGTTTCTCCCTTGATGATGACACCTGGTGCCATCACCATAGCACCGTAATGACACCAGGTGTCATCGCCTAGGCTGGGGCCATGAGCCGCTGGGAGCCGAACACGCGCGAGCGCCTGCTCGACGCCGCGCTCGACCTGTTCGGCGAGCGCGGGTACGACAGCGTCACGGTCGCCGAGATCACGGAGCGGGCCGGGCTGACGAAGCGGACCTTCTTCCGCCACTTCAGCGACAAGCGCGAAGTGCTCTTTGCGGGCCAGGAGCTGCTGAGCCGGATCTTCGCCGAGGCGATCGCGGAGGCCCCGGCCCCGGCGACCCCGATGGAGGCGGTCGCGGCGGCCCTGACGGCGGCCACGACCCCGTTCGGGCCGCAGCGCCGGGAGCGGGCGCGCCAGGTCCGGGCGGTGGTCGCCGGCCACCGCGACCTGCACGAGCGAGAACTGCTGAAGCTCGCGACGTTGCGGGCCGCGATGGCCGACGCCCTGCGCGCGCGGGGAGTCCCGGACCCGACGGCCCGCCTCGCCGCCGAAATCGGCGGCCTGGCGTTCTCGACCGGCTTCGCCCGCTGGGTCGCGCCGGGCAACGAGCGGGAGTTCGCCGAACTCGTCCGCGAGGCACTGGCCGAGTTGCTGGCGGCGACCACCACACTGGCCTGACTCGGCGGGCCGCCCCCTCTTTCCGCCGGGGTTTCCCCATTCCCTGGTGGACACCAACCGGGCCGGAGCACCGATCCGGCCGCCGGGCCATTTGTTTCCTCCCCGAAACTGTTTCGCGCTCAACTTAATCTTTCGTGTGAAACCGGAAATCGGGTGGCATCGCCCGCCTCCGGCACTGCACTCTGTATTCAGGGGACCCGGTCGGCCCGAGGGGGAATTCCGGTCGGCCGGGTGCCCGCCGAGAGGCGGGCGTTTTCACACGGGAGGGGACCCGAATGAGTGTCGATCTGTCCACCACGCTGTCCTGGACCACGGCGACCGGCGATGCCGCGACGATGCTCGGCGAACTGCAGCCGAACATCCTCAAGGCCCACGTCCGCGACCACCTGTCCGCCCTGTTCCTCGCCTTCGGCGACGCGGCGGAGGCGCGCGCCTTCCTCGTCTCGGTCACCGGGAAGATGAAGTCCGCCAAGGCACACCTCGACGAGGTGAGCGCGTTCAAGACCGCCGGCGGCGCGGGCACGCCGTATGTCGGCGTCGGGCTCACCGCGGCCGGCTACCGCGCTCTCGGCGTCGACGGAAACATGCCGCAGGACGAGGCGTTCCTGCGCGGGATGACGGCCGCGGGCACGCGGCAGCAGCTGAACGACCCGCCGCGTTCGACGTTCGATCCGGGCTACCGCGGGGAAATCCACGCCGTCGTGCTCGTCGGGGACGCCACCGACAAGGCGATGACCGCCCGCCGCAACGAAATCCTCGGGCTGCTGCCGGATTCGGCCACCGTGCTCGCGGAGGAAACCGGCCTCGGCCGCGTCAACGCGCGCGGCGAGGGCATCGAGCACTTCGGGTACGTCGACGGCCGCAGCCAGCCGCTGTTCCTGACCGAAGACGTCGACGCGGAGAAGAACAACACCGACGGCATCAACGTGTGGAACCCGGCGGCGCCGCTCGAGCAGGTGCTGGTTCCCGACACCGCGGCGCCGGATCCCGGCGTGCATTTCGGCAGCTATTTCGTTTTCCGCAAACTGGAGCAGAACGTCCGGCGGTTCAAGCAGGCCGAAGCGGATCTGGCCGACACGCTCGGCCTCACCGGCGAAGACCGCGAGCGGGCCGGGGCGATGATCATCGGCCGCTTCGAGGACGGCACGCCGCTGACCACGCAGCGGGAGGACGGCGCGGAGAGCCCGGTGTCGAACAACTTCACCTACGACAGCGACCGCGCCGCGCTGAAGTGCCCGTTCCAGGCGCACATCCGCAAGACGAACCCGCGCGGCTCCGGCAACGCCCAGGACCCGGCCGCCGAGCGGCGCCACCTGATGGCCCGCCGCGGCGTCACGTACGGGGAGCGCCCGGACGACCCGAACGCCGACGTGCCGCCCGCGGCCCGGCCGAGCGGCGGCGTCGGGCTGCTGTTCATGGCCTTCAACTCACAACTGGGCAACCAGTTCGAGTTCACGCAGGCGGTCTGGGCGGACAACCCGGGCTTCCCGATCGTCGAAGGCGTCACGCCGGGGCTGGACCCGGTGATCGGCCAGGGCGAGCGCGGCTCGTCGGACTACACCGTGGAGTGGGGCGGCTCCGCGCAGCGGACGGCCGGCCCGGTGCCGCAGGCGGTGACACTGCGGGGCGGCGAGTACTTCTTCATGCCGTCGCTGGCCTTCCTGCGGTCACTCTGAGCTGGGGGCGAAGGCCACCACCGGGTTCGCCCGGTGGTGGCCTTCGGAGGAATCAGGCGTCGAGCAGGTCGAAGGCCAGCAGCCCGGCGCCCAGCCGCCCGGCTTCGTCGCCCAGCTCGGCGATCCGCAGCTCCGGCATCCGCTGGAACGTCAGGTGCGCGGCCAGCCACTCGCGCACCGGCTCCAGCACGTAGTCGGCCGCGGTGAACAGGCCACCGCCCAGCACGATCACCTCCGGGCCGAGCAGCGTCAGCAGCGTCCGGATCCCGTGGCCCAGCCCGTCGAGCGCGTCCTGGACGACGGCGACCGCGACCTCGTCACCGCGTCGCGCCAGCTCGACGACCTCGCGGGCGCCGTCGGCCGGGCGGCCGGTGCGCTCGGTGTAGCGGCGGGCGATCGCGGCCGCCGACGAGATCGCCTCCAGGCAGCCGGTCGCACCGCAGCCGCACTTGCCGGCGTGCCCGACGTCGATGTGCCCGACCTCGCCGGCCTGCCCGTGCGCGCGGTGGATCCGGCCGTCGAGCAACAGCGCGGCCGCGATGCCGGTGCCGACCGGGATGAACGCCGCGTTCGTCGCGCCGCGCCCGGCGCCCACGCGGAATTCGGCGATGCCGCCCGCGGTGACGTCGTGCCCGAAGGCGACGGGCAGCCCGAGCCGGTCTTCCAGGAGCTCCCCGAAGGGGACTTCGCGCCAGTCGAGGTTGGCCGAGAAGTGGCAGACGCGGGTCTCCTCGTCGACGATCCCCGGCACCACCACCCCCACCGCCGCCGGTCGCCCGGTCCCCGCCTGCTCGGCCAGCGCGGCCACGATGTCCGCGGTCTGCGCGGCCAGCGCCGTCCCGTCCGCGCTGCGGGCGGTCTCCGCGCGCAGTGCCGCCTTGGGCTGCAGCTGCTCGTCGAGCAACGCGGCCTTGATCGTCGTCCCGCCCACATCGAGGGCGGCCACCATTCGAGTCACCGCGGCATTGTCACATTGACGCAGCCCAAACGGCGGACCTACGCTCAACCGGCCAGACGACGGATTCCGGAACGCGGTGCAAGTCCGCGCGGTCGCGCCACTGTGACCCCCGCCAGGGGGAAGCCAGACCCGGACCGTCGTGAGAGACCCCGATGAGGCCGCGAAAGCCCGAGGAGGCCACGCCATGACCCAGACGGCAGCTCCCGCCGTTCCGCTCCCGATCCGCATCCCGATCCGTGAGATCGTGCCGTGGGCGGTGTTCGTGGTGCTCCTGGCGCTGATCGCGCTCTACTTCGTGAGCGCCGAGCAGGGCGCCACGGCGGTGTTCGCGAACATGTACGTCCACGAGTTCGTGCACGACGGCCGGCACCTGCTGGCCTTCCCCTGCCACTGATCGGCGGGCACGTACTCCCATGATGAAGACCTTGCTGGTCCGCGGCATGCTCGCGGGCCTGATCGCCGGTGTGCTCGCGTTCGGGTTCGCCTACGCCTTCGGTGAGCCATCGGTGAACGCCGCCATCGGCCTCGAGGAGTCCGGCGGTCACTCGCACTCCCACGGCGACGCTCCCGCTCCTGCTCCGTCCTCGGAAGAGGAAGAGCTCGTCCCCCGCGACATCCAGAGCACCCTCGGCTTGCTGACCGGCGTACTCGTCTACGGCGTCGCGATCGGCGGCCTGCTGTCGCTGGCGTTCGCGTTCGCCCAGGGACGGCTCGGCTCGCTGCGCCCCCGGCTGACGGCGCTGCTGCTCACGGCGGGCGCGTTCACGGTGGTGTTCCTGGTGCCGTTCCTGAAGTACCCGGCCAACCCGCCGGCGGTGGGCCAGCCGGGCACGATCGGCTCCCGGACCGAGCTGTACTTCGGCTTCGTCGCGGTCTCCCTGCTGGTGGGCATTTTCGCCACGGTGTTCGGCCGCAAGCTGGCCGACCGCCTGGGCGCCTGGAACGCCTTCCTCCTGGCGGCGGCGGGCTACCTCGCCGTGATCGGCATCGTGGCCTGGCTGATGCCGGTGGTCGACGAGATCCCGGCAACATTCCCGGCCTCGACGCTGTGGAGCTTCCGAACGGCCTCGGTCGGCACCCAGGTGACGCTGTGGCTGGCGTTGGGCTTGACGTTCGGAGCATTCGCGGAGAAGGCCCTGAACCGCCGGACCACGGTCGCCGCCTGACCCGGCCGTGGTTGGCCGGTCCGCGGTCGCGTCCGTCGATCCGGGTGGGTTCTGCGGGACACGGCGGTGCCGCGGGTGGGCTTCGGCACCGTCGAGCCGGTCAGGATCCACATCGACCGGACCGACGAAGCGAGGCCGCGGACCGGCCATCGGCGCGAGCGCGGTCACGGCCACGGACCGCCACCGGCGGCGGCGCGGGGCGGCCGCGCCCCGGGCAATCACGCCGCCCGGCGGGGCCTCGGTCGGCAAGGCTCTGGTCAGCGGGGGCCGGTTCGCGTGGCCCCCGGTCGCCAAGGCACCAGCCAGCGAGGCCGGAACCAGCCGAGCCCTGGTGATTGAGGCCAGGTTGGCAAGTCGCCTGGGTCGCCAAGGCCCCAGGCCAGCAAAACCCTGGTGAACAACACCCGGTCGGCAAGGCCCCCGGTCGCCAAGACTGGCCAACAAGGCCCGATTGGCAAGTCGCCCGGTTCGCCAATGCCCAGCCAGCGAGGCCGGGCCACCAAGGCGGCAAGCCCCGGCCGGCGAACCCGCGGCCGGCGAGGTTGCGGCCGGCCGCACTCCGGCACCGGCCGGGCTAAGGCGCGCCCGGCGGCACGAACGGCAGGTCCGGCGGCGCCCCGTGGTCCAGCAGCGTCCGCAGCAGCTCCGTGTCCAGGTGTTCGTCGACCGCGTCCGCCAGCTTGTCCAGCATCTCCTCGCGCAGTTCACCGAAGCCGGGCGCGTCCGGCGCCGGCGTCCAGCCGACTCCCGCCTGCGTCGCCGCTTCGGTGAGCCACGCGCGGCGGAAGGCGTCGTTCTCGAACGCGCCGTGCCACATCGTGCCCCAGACCACTCCCGCGCGACGACCGTCCAGGAAGGACTCTGCCGGGGTCGTGGCGATCACCGAGCCGTGGTGGATTTCGTAGGCGTCCACCGGATGGCCGCGCCACGTCCCCGCCGGCCGGGCGAGCACCTTTTCCGCGGCGAACGTCACCCGTCCGGGCAGCAGGCCGAGGCCCGCCACCTCGCCCGCACCGGATTCGATCTCGTCCACAATGGACTTGGTGAGCATCTGGTAGCCGCCGCAGATGCCCAGGACCGGCCGGCCCGCGGCGGCCCGGGCCGTCACCGCCGTGTCGAGGCCGCGCTCCCGCAGCCAGGCCAGGTCGGCCACGGTGGCACGCGACCCCGGCAGCACCACGATGTCCGCCGCCGCGACGACGTCGGGGTCGGCGGTGAGCGTCACCGTGACCCCGGGCTCGGCGGCCAGTGCGTCGACGTCGGTGGCGTTGGACGCGCGCGGGAACCGGACGACCGCCACGCCGAGGCCACCACCGGGCGTTTCGCGGCGCCAGCCCGCCACGGCGAGAGCGTCCTCGGAGTCGATCCACACCCGGTCCAGCCAGGGCAGCACGCCCAGCACCGGCCGTCCGGTGATCTTCTCGAGGCTGTCCAGGCCCGGCCGCAGCAGGCCGACGTCGCCGCGGAACTTGTTGACCACCCAGCCCGCGACCAGGGCCTGGTCCTCGGCCGACAGCAGCGCGAGCGTGCCGAACATCGCCGCGAGCACGCCGCCGCGGTCGATGTCGCCGACGACCAGCGCCGGCAGCCCGAACCGCCGCGCGAGCCCCATGTTGACGTAGTCGCCGCCGCGCAGGTTGATCTCCGCCGGACTGCCGGCGCCTTCGCAGACGATGACGTCGAAGCGCGCGCGGAGGTCCTCGAACGCACCGAAGGCGATCTCGGCCAGCCCGGCCCGGCCGGTGGCGTACTCCCCCGCTTCGAGGGTGCCGAACGGCTTCCCGAGCGCGACGACGTGGCTGCGCCGGTCACTGCCGGGCTTGAGCAGCACGGGGTTCATCGCCGCTTCGGGTGCCACCCCGGCGGCCCGCGCCTGCACCCACTGGGCGCGGCCGATCTCGGCACCGTCGGCGCAGACCATGGAGTTGTTCGACATGTTCTGCGCCTTGAACGGCGCCACCCGCACCCCCCGGCGCGCCAGCCACCGGCAGATCCCGGCGGTGACCAGGCTCTTCCCGGCATCGGACGTCGTCCCGGCGACGAGCAGCCCGCTCATCGCCGGTTGTCCACAGCCAGCCCGGCGCGGGCCGAGTTGTCCACAGATCGCCGAGCGGGGCCTTTCCCCCACCGGGAGCCGATAGACGGGACAGGGGCCGCCCCCCAGGGAGTGGCGGGGGCTGCGACGGCGGCGATGGCCACCGCGGCTACCCCCACCAGCCGGGACAAGCGCACCGCCCGGCGTAAGTCCGTCGGCTGCGGGTCGCGGCCTTCGCCGAGCCGGGCCCGGCTCTCCACCTCGCCGCCGTAGCTGTTCGTCCCGCCGAGGCGGATGTCCAGGGCTCCCGCGAACGCCGCTTCCACCTGGCCCGCGTTGGGGCTCGGGTGCCGGCCGCCGTCTCGGCGCCACACCCGCCAGGACTCCCGGGCCCGGCCGCCCGCGCACAACGCCGTGAGCGCCGCCCCGATCCGCGACGGCACCAGGTTGACGACGTCGTCGGCGCGCGCCGCGGCCCAGCCGAAGCGGCGGTAGCGCGGCGAGCGGTAGCCGACCATCGCGTCGAGCGTGTTGAGCGCGCGGTAGCCGAGGAGGCCCGGCATCCCGGCGACGGCTCCCCAGAACAGGGGCGCGACCACGGCGTCCGAGGTGTTCTCGGCGATCGATTCGGTGGCCGCGCGGGTCAGCTCGGCGGAGTCGAGGGCGGTCGCGTCGCGCGCGCAGAGGTGCGAGAGCCGCTGACGCGCTTCGGGCACTTCGCCCGCTTCGAGCAGGCGGGCCATTGCGGTGCCTTCGGCGGCCAGGCCGCGTCCGCCGAGGACAACCCACGTGGACGCGGCGGTGAGGACGAAGCGCGCGAACGGACGTCGCCGTGTCGCCGTCTGAAGCGCGACGCCGAGGCCGACGGCGCCGAAGGTGCACAACGCGGCGTACGCGGCCCCGCGCGGCTTCGAATCAGCCCACAGACGGTGTTCCAGACGGGCCGCGGCGGTGCCGAACAGAGCGACCGGATGGCCCGTTCGGGGGTCACCGAACAGAGCGTCGGCTACGTATCCGGTCACGAGTCCGGCCGCGGTTGTCCCTAGACGGAGTGGCACGTGGCGCACGGTAGCGCGTGCACCAGAATGCCGGGTATGACTGTGTCCGATGCCGCCTCCGCGGGAAAGCGTACGTCGGCGGGGCCCAATGCCGCCTCCGCGAAGAAACGTCCGTCGGCGGGGCTGACGCACCGGCTCGCCGGGTATCTCGAAACCCTGGCTCGCGCCCTCCGCCGGTACGGGCGCGACGAAGGCAAGGTGCTGGTCCTCGGCGGCGTCCGCTCGGGGAAGTCGCGGCACGCCGAGCGGCTCGTCGCCCACCACGCCCACCTCGTCTACGTCGCGCCCGGCCTGCCCGCGGGCGAAGACGACCCCGAATGGGCCGCGCGGGTGGCCGCGCACCAGGCGCGGCGCCCGGCGAACTGGAAGACCGTCGAGACCACCGACCTGGCCGGCATCCTCCGCACGGCGACCGAGCCGCTGCTGATCGACTGCCTCGGCACCTGGCTGTCCCGCGTGCTGGACGACGTCGGCGCGTGGCGGCAGAAGCCGGGCTGGGAGCACCGCCTGGACGACCGGCTCGAGGACTTCCTGGCCGCGTGGGCCGCGGCGCGCGTGCCGGTGGTCGCGGTGAGCAACGAAGTCGGCAGCGGTGTGGTGCCCGCAACGTCGTCCGGACGGCTGTTCCGTGATGTGCTGGGCGCACTCAACAACCGGGTGTCCGCCGACGCCGACCGGGTCGTGCTGGTCGTCGCGGGCCGGGCGCTCGACCTGTAGCCAGGAGGCGCCCGTGTTCGACGTACCCGTGCCCGACCCCGCCGCCCGCACCGCCGCGCTCGAGCGGCTCGACGGCCTGGTCAAGCCGCTCGGCGCGCTGGGCAGGCTGGAGGAGATCGCGGCCTGGCTGTCCGCGGCGCACGGCACCGTGCCGCCGCGCCCGCTGGACGACGTCCGCGTGGTCGTCTTCGCGGGCGACCACGGCGTGTCGGCGCTTTCGGCGTACCCGCGCGAGGTGACCGCGGCGATGGTGCGGGTGTTCCTGGCCGGCAAGAGCGGCGTGAACGTGCTGGCCGCCCAGGTCGGGGCACGCGTGCGGGTGGCGGACATCGGCGTCGACTGGGACGGCGCGGACGTGCCGGCCTCGGTGACGGCGCACAAGATCCGCCGCGGTTCGGGCTCGATCGACGTCGAGGACGCGTTGCTGCCGGGCGAAGCCCAGGCCGCGTTCGAAGCGGGCCGGGCGATCGCGCTGGAGGAACGCGAGGCGGACGTCCTGATCCCGGGCGACATGGGAATCGGCAACACGGCGATGTGCGCGGCGCTGGTGGCGGCGTCCCTCGGCCTGCCGGCGACGGAGGTCGTCGGCACCGGAACGGGAGTCGACGCGGCGGGCTTGGAGCGCAAGACGGCGGCGGTCGCGGCGGCGTTGACGCGGACGGCGGGCCGGACGGAGGATCCCTTCGAGAGGCTGACGGCGCTGGGCAGCGCCTGCGTGGCGGCGACGGCGGGCTTCCTGGTCCAGGCGGCGGTGCTGGGAATTCCGGTGCTGCTGGACGGGGTGTTCTCCGGCGCGGCGGCGTTGGTGGCGCGGGACATCGCGCCGGGGGCGGAGCAGTGGTGGCTGGCCGGACATCGGTCGACGGAACCTTCGCAGGCGTTCGCGTTGAAGGCGCTGGGGCTGGAGCCGATCCTGGACTTCGGGCTGCGGCTCGGCGAAGGCAGCGGCGCTGTCCAGGCTGTGCCGACCCTGCGAGCGGCCCGGGCGATCTTGGCCGAGATGGGCCTGTTGGCCGACCTGGCATGAAAGCCGCCACTCGATGGTTTCCGAGGGTGGTCGCCACACCTCCGCCGGTGCCGGCAGCCTGGCGGTTTCCGGGCTGGGACGAGCGGGGCCGGATCGCTGACCGGCTGCGGATGACCGCGGCGGGACCGAGCCGTCCGGTTTCGGCAATCAGCCGGGTACTGGACCGCGACCGGCGGCCCGACGGCACTTACCAGCCCTATGCCGCGCACGGGATGGCCGCCGCGCGGCGGGCCGGGCCGAAGATCGGCATGCCGGCCTTGGACCCGGTGTTGCGGGCGACGATCCAGGATGGGCCGGATGCACGCCGCTCGGCGATCGGGACCTTGGTGGAACGCGACACCCGCTCCGTGGTGCTGCTGAACCTGCCCGACGGACCTGTGGACAACTCCGCCGTCGCCGGCGTGGCTGTGGACAACCCGACGTGAGCCGGTGGGTCGATGCCGTGCGGATGGCCGTGGGGACGCTGACCACCGTGCCGGTTCCCGCTCCGCGGGTCATCGATCGGCGTGTTGCCGGGCGGGCGATGCTCCTCGCTCCCCTTGCCGCGCTGCCGCTGGCCGTGGCCGCCGGGGTGATCGTCTGGGCCGGTTCCGCCACCGGGCTGCCCGCGCTCGCCACCGCGGCGCTCGCCCTCGGTGCCGTCGCGCTCGGCAGCCGGGGGTTGCACCTCGACGGGCTCGCCGACACCGCCGACGGCCTCGGTGCCTCCTACGACCGCGCCAAGGCCCTCGACGTCATGCGCCGCGGGGACTCCGGGCCCACCGGAGTTGCCACCCTCGTCCTGGTCCTCCTCGTCCAGGTCGGAGCGCTGACCGCCGCCAACCCCGTCACCGCGGCCGCGGGCGTGCTCGTCGGCCGGTGCACGCTCTCCATGGCGTGTGCGCGGGGCGTTCCGACAGCACGGCCGGACGGGCTCGGTGCCACCGTCGCCGGCTCGGTGCCGCGCGCCGCCGCGGTCGCCGTGGGCGTGGCCGCCGCCGGGCTGGCGGTGCTGCTGCCCGGGCTGCCGTGGTGGCGCGGGCCGCTCGCCGTCAGTCTCGCCTACGCCGTCGCGGGTGCGCTCCTGTGGCGGTGCACCAAACGGCTCGGCGGCATCACCGGCGATGTCCTCGGTGCCGGTGTCGAAGCCGCCGTCGCCGCCGCTCTGGTCGCGTTGTCGGCCTAGGTCCGCCGGCCGGCCGAGACGCCGCCGATCCGCCCGGCGCTACGGAGCTCAAGCGCCGCAAGCGACCGAAACTGTCATACCCCCTCCTTACAGTGATCCGCGTGAACCGGACCGATCGTCTCTACGCCCTTGTCGAAGAACTGCGCGCCGTCGCGCCGCGGCCACGCAGTGCGCGCTGGCTCGCGGACCGGTTCGAGGTCAGCGTCCGCACCGTCGAACGGGACATCAGTGCCCTGCAGCAGTCCGGCACGCCGATCTACGCCGAGCCCGGCCGCACCGGCGGGTACTGCCTCGACAAGGCGCACACGATGCCGCCGGTCAACCTGACGCCCGCCGAGGCCGTCGCCATGGCGCTCGCGCTGAGACACCTCGACGCCACTCCCTTCCGGGCGGAAGGGCGCTCGGCGCTGCGCAAGCTGGTCGCCGCGATGCGGCGGGAGGACGCGGACGCCGCGCAGAACCTCGCCGCCTGTGTCCATCTTCTCGGCAGCGGCCCCATCCCGCCGATGCCGCACGTGCTCGGTATCCGCCGCGTGCTGCGCATCCGGTACACCGACCGTGCGGGCACCGCCACGCGGCGGGAGATCGAGCCGCTCGGCTACGTCGGCAAGCCCGAACACTGGTACCTCATCGCCTGGTGCCGGCTGCGCAAGGAGATCCGGGCGTTTCGCACCGACCGCATCGTCTCCTACTCCGTGACCGCCGAGGTACCGCCGCTTCGCCGGCTGCGGCCCGAGGACCTCGACATCCCGTACGGCGACGTCGATCAGCTCACTTTGGCGGGGTGAACACGGAGAAGTGGTTGCCCGCCGGGTCGAGCAGGTGCGCGAACGTCACGCCCACCGGGTTGACGCTCGGTGGCCGTTGCACCCGGCCGCCGGCTTTCTCGACCTGCCGGCAGGTGGCGTCGACGTCCTCGACCAGCACGGTGAAGATCGCGTAGTCCTCCGTTCCCGTGGAGAGCCCGCCGCGCGAGCCGCCGGTGTCGATCACCCGGTAGGCCGGGTCGGTGCTGGCCGACGAGTCCTGGGCGATCTTCCAGCCGAACACGTCTCCGTAGAACTGTTCGGCGGCCGCCGGGTCCGCGGCACCGATCTCGAACCAGGCGACGTCGTTGAATCCGGGCATGTCGTTCCTTCCGCTGCCACGCCGGGTGTTTCCCGGCGTGCGCCCAGTTTCGGCGGCGGTAACGACAACCCCCTGTCGGTGTTTACGAAACTTCTCGCAAAGTCGCCAGGAACGCGTCCGTCGTCGCGCGGTCGCGGACCGCCAGCCGCAGGTGATCCGGGCCGAGGCCGGGGAACGTGTCCCCCCGCCGCACCGCGTAGCCCGCTTCACGCAGGCGCGCGCGCAGGGAAGCGCCGTCGGGCACGCGGACCAGCACGAACGGGCCGCGCGGGTCGCCCAGCACCGGCACGCCCGCCGCGGTCAGGCCGGAGACCAGGTACTCGCGGTCCGACTCCGCCGCGACCGCCAGCTTTTCCGCTTCCTCCACGGCGGCCGGCCGGCAGCACGCCACGGTCGCCACGCCGGCCAACGTGGACACCGACCACGGCACCTGCACCGCCCGCAGCCGCTCGACGACATCCGCCGGAGCGAGCATGTAGCCCGCCCGCAGGCCGGCCAACCCCCAGGTCTTCGTCAGGCTGCGCAGCACGACGACACCCGGCACACCGGCCGCCAGGCTCTCGGCCTCGCCCGGGATCGCGTCCAGGAACGCTTCGTCCACCACGAGCAGCCGGCCGGGGCGCACCAGGGAAAGCAGCGAAGACGCGGGGTGCAGGACCGATGTCGGGTTCGTCGGATTGCCGACGAACACCAGGTCGGCGTCGGCCGGGACCAGCGCCGGATCGAGGACGAAACCGTCCGCCTCGGCGAGGACCACCCGCGAGACCGCGTGTCCCGCCGCGCGCAGCGCCGCTTCCGGCTCGGTGAACTGCGGGTGCACGACCACCGCGTGGCGCGGCCGCAAAGCCGAGGCCAGCAGCGTGAACGCCTCCGCCGCACCCGCGGTGACCAGCACTTCCGAAGGAGGCCGGCCGTGGCGCGCGGCCACCGCCCGCACCGCGTCCGCGGTGGACGGGTAGGCGGCCAGCGAGTCCAAAGCGGACGCCAGTTCGGCCCGCAGCCAAGCGGGCGGACGCGGCAGCCGGACGTTCACGGCCAGGTCGACCAGCCCCGGCCCGACCTCGCGATCACCGTGGTGGTGCAGGTCGTAGCCCGCGGAGGCGGGATCAGCCACGGCCATACGCCCGCACCCGCGCCGCGAAGCGCTGTGCCAGCTCGGGATACCCCGCCCAGTGGACGTGCAGGTAGGACGCGTGCAGCGTCGGCGACGCGAAGCCGTCCAGCTGCCGGTCCCAGCCCCAGGCCGCCGACGCGCCGTGCGACGGCGTCACTTCGGTCCGGTGGAACTCGTGCCCGGTGACGCGCTGGCCGGCCGTCGCCAGTAGGTTGTCCTCGACGGCGACCGCGCGCCGGTAGCCGAGCTTGCCGCGGGCGGTCATCTTGGCGTCCGCGGGCACCGCACCGGCCATCGGCACGCCGTCCAGGGACTGGCACAGGTACAGCAGCCCGGCGCATTCCGCACTCACCGGCATTCCGCCCTGGACGGCCGAAGCCACTTCGCGACGCAACGCCGTGTTCGCCGACAGTTCCGCCGCGTGCACCTCGGGGAACCCGCCGCCGAAGTACAGACCGGCGCACCCGTCGGGCAACGCCTGGTCACGCAGGGGATCGACGTCCACGACCTCGACGCCGCAAGCCGCCAGCAGCTCGATGTTCTCGGTGTAGCGGAAGGTGAACGCCGGACCGCCGGCGGCGGCGATCGTCACCCGCGGACCAGCCATCCCGGACGGCTCCCACGGCGGCGAAGAAAGCCCCGGCGCCCCGGAAGCGATCCGGACGATCGCTTCGAGATCGACGCCGTCCCGCACCCACGCCGCCAGCGCGGGCAGCACGTGCCGGGCTTCCGCGGCCCGTTCCGCCGCCGGGACGAGCCCGAGATGACGGCTCGGCGCGTGGATCTCTTCGTTGCGGTACAACGCCCCCAGCAGCGGGACGCCGGTGGCTTCCAGCGCGGACGCGATCTCGTCGAGGTGGCGCTGCGAACCGAGCTTGTTGAGGATGACGCCGGCGAGCCGCACGCGGTTGTCGTAGTGCGCGAAGCCGAGGACGGTCGCGGCGACGCTGCGGGAGGCGGCCGAGGCGTCGACGACCAGCACCACCGGCGCGTCGAGCAGCCGGGCCACGTGCGCGGTCGAGGCGTAGCCTTCGGTGCCCAGCGCCCCGTCGAACAGGCCCATCACGCCCTCGATCACGGCGATGTCGGCGCCGGCGGAACCGTGCCGCAGCAACGGAACCAGCCGGTCTTCCCCTTGCAGGAACGGGTCGAGGTTGCGCGCCGGGCGTCCGGTCGCGAGCGCGTGGTAACCGGGATCGATGAAGTCCGGCCCGACCTTGTGCCCGGACACCCGGTGCCCGGCCGCGCGCAGCGCCGCCATCAGCCCGGCGGCGATCGTGGTCTTGCCGTGCCCGGAACCGGGCGCGGCGATGACCACCCGCGCTACCACTCGATCCCCCGCTGGCCCTTCTGGCCGGCGTCCATCGGGTGCTTGACCTTGGTCATCTCGGCGACCAGGTCGGCGGCCTCGACGAGCTCCGGCGGCGCGTACCGGCCGGTGATGACGACGTGCTGGTGCCCGGGCCGCGAGACCAAAGTGGACACCACGTCGTCCACGTCGAGCCAGCCCCACTTGAGCAGGTAGGAGAATTCGTCGAGGACGTAGAAGTCGTGCGTCCCGGCGGCGAGCCGGCGCTTGATCTCCGCCCACCCCTCACGGGCGTTCGAAGCGTGGTCCTCTTCGGTGCCGGACTTGCGCGCCCAGCTCCAGCCCTCGCCCATCTTGTGCCACTCGACCGGCCCGCCTTCGCCGGTGTCGTCGTGCAGCTTGCCCAATGCCTTGAACGCGGCTTCCTCGCCGACGCGCCACTTCGCCGACTTGACGAACTGGAACACGCCGATCGACCAGCCCTGGTTCCAGGCGCGCAGCGCCATCCCGAACGCGGCCGTCGACTTGCCCTTCATTTCGCCGGTGTGCACGGCGAGCAGCGGCCGGTTGCGGCGCTGGCGCGTGGTCAGGCCGTCGTTCGGGACGGCTTCCGGTTTGCCCTGCGGCATCAGGCGGCCCTTCCGGTCCGGGCGCGGACGGCGTCCGCCAGCGATTCGGCGGCGACATCGGCGAGGGGGACGTGTTCCGCGCCGAGGTGGGCGGCGAGGTCGGCGGCCAGGCCGAGGCGCATCTTGCCGCTCTCGCAGTCCATGACGATCGTCGTGACGCCGGCCAGGAGCCCGGCCGCGGCCTGGGCGCGGGCGACGGCGTCGGGACCGCTGGTGGCGCGGCCGTCGGTGACGACGACCAGCAGCGGGCGGCGCCGGGGGTCGCGGATTTCCTCGACGCGCAGCACGCGCGCCGCCTCCAGGAGCCCTTCGGCCAGGGGTGTCCGGCCGCCGGTCGGGAGGCCTTCGAGGCGGGACGCGGCCGCGTCGACGCTGATCGTCGGCGGCAGCGCGAGCTCGGCCGCGTCGCCGCGGAACGTGACGAGCCCGACCTTGTCGCGGCGCTGGTAGGCGTCGAGCAGCAGCGACAGGACCGCGGACTTGACCTCGCGCATCCGGGCCTTCGCGCCCATCGAACCGGACGCGTCCACGCAGAACAGCACGAGATTGCCTTCACGGCCTTCGCGCAGCGCGAACCGCAGGTCTTCGGGGCGCAGTTCGAGCCCGGCGCCGGTGCGGCCGCGGGCTTTCTGGTGTGGTGCCGCGGCTTTCACGGTCGCGATCAGGTGAGGCCGGCCTTCGCGGACGCTCGCGGGCTGGACGCCGATCGTCCGGCCGCTGTCGGTGATCGCGCGCGAACGGCGGCCGCGTTCCCCTTCACCCGTGCCCTTGACGCGGAAGACGCGTGCCTTGAACGTCTCGCCGGCCCCGACGGTCTTCTGCTGCCCGCCACTCTGCGGCTTCGGTTCGCCTTGCGGTGCGTTTTCGCTGCCTTGGGGTGCTTCGTCTTGGGACGGCGCCGAACCGGAGCCGGGGCCGTCGTCTTCGGGGCCGGGGTCCGGTTCGGCGTCCTGCAGCGCCTGCTCCAGCTGCTCTTCCGAGATCCCCGGCGCGTCGAACGGGTTCCGGCGGCGCCGGTGCGGCAGCGCGAGCCGCGCGGCGACGCGGACGTCCTCGGTGGTCACCTCGTCACGCCCGGCCCAGGCCGCGTGCGCGACCGCCGTCCGCGCGGTCACGATGTCCGCGCGCATGCCGTCGACCTCGAAGGACGCGCAGACCTCGGCGATCCGGCGCAGGGCGTCGTCGGGCAGTTTCACCGCCGGCAAAAGCCGTTGCGCCGCTTCGATGTCCGCGGCGAGCTGGGCGTCTTCGCCGGCGTACTGCGCGGC
This sequence comes from Amycolatopsis sp. NPDC024027, assembly GCF_040638975.1. Classification (NCBI taxonomy): domain Bacteria; kingdom Bacillati; phylum Actinomycetota; class Actinomycetes; order Pseudonocardiales; family Pseudonocardiaceae; genus Amycolatopsis; species Amycolatopsis sp. NPDC024027. The sequence goes on along the minus strand of NZ_JBEZYY010000009.1, from coordinate 215,355 downwards.
GAAGGCGTCGGGATCGGCTTCGTAGGCCAGGCGACGGCGGACGACCTCGACGCGCTGCTCCGGATCGCGGCTGGAGGCGACCTCGACGGTCAGCCCGAACCGGTCCAGCAGCTGCGGCCGCAGCTCGCCCTCTTCGGGGTTCATGGTGCCGATCAGCACGAACCGCGCGGCGTGCGAGACCGAAACGCCTTCGCGTTCCACGGTCGCGCGGCCCATCGCGGCGGCGTCCAGGAGCGTGTCGACGAGGTGGTCGTGCAGCAGGTTGACCTCGTCGACGTAGAGCAGCCCGCGGTGCGCGGCGGCCAGCAGGCCGGGCTGGAAGTCCGTGACGCCTTCGGCGAGCGCGCGTTCCAGGTGCAGCGAGCCGATGACGCGGTCTTCGGCGGCGCCGACCGGGAGTTCGACCAGCTTCGCGGGCCGCCGGTGGCTGGTCGCGCCGTCGTGCGGGCCGTCCGGGCAGAGCGGGTCGGGAGCCGCGGGATCGCAGGAGAACCGGCAGCCGTCGACGACGTCGACACCCGGCAGCAGGCCGGCGAGCGCGCGGACCATCGTCGACTTCGCGGTGCCCTTTTCGCCGCGCACCAGCACCCCGCCGACCGCGGGCGAGATCGAGGACAGGACCAGCGCCAGGCGCAGGTCCGGCAACCCGACGACAGCGGTGAACGGGTACGGCTTCAACAGCGCTCCTCCAGCTCGGCGACCGGCCGATCATCGCACAGCGCCCGCCTCGCTTAGGGTGGGAAATCGTGCGCGAAGAATCACGTCGATCCGCGGCGGAGGCGGGCTCCGCGAACCACCTGACCGTGGTCGGGATCGGGGCGGACGGCTGGCCCGGCCTCTCGGAACAGGCGAGGGCCGCGGTGCTCGCCGCCGACGTCGTGCTGGGTGCGCCCCGGCAGCTGGCCTACCTGCCCGAGGAGGTCCCGGCGCAGGCGTGGCCGACGCCGTTGCTGCCGGGGCTGGACGCGGTCATCGCGGAGCACGAAGGCGCCCGGATCTGCGTCCTGGCCAGCGGCGATCCGTTTTTGTCGGGGGTGGGTGCCACACTGGTGGCCCATGGATACGAGGTCGAGGCACTGCCCGCGCTTTCCTCGGTGACACTGGCCCGGGCACGGCTGGGCTGGTCCGCCGAGGAGACCGAGGTGGTCACCATCGTCGGCCGGTCGTCGGCCCGCGTCGCCCGGGTTCTGGCGCCGCGCCGGCGAGTGCTCGTCCTGGGTGCCGACGCGCCCGCTTTGCGCTCCCTGCTCACCGTGCGGGGTTATGGCGAGAGCGAGCTGATCGCGTTGGAGAACCTGGGCGGGCCCGACGAGCGCGTCTCCGACGGCTGGGCCGGCGATCCCGGACCGCTGACGGTGTTCGCGCTGGCGTGCGCGGGTCCGGCGTTGCCGCTGATCGGCATCCCGGACGACGTGTACGCCCACGACGGGCAGTTGACCAAGCGCGACCTGCGAGTGTCGGCGCTGGCCCGCCTCGCGCCGAGTCCCGGCGAGCTGTTGTGGGACGTCGGCGCGGGCGCGGGCAGCGTCGGCATCGAGTGGTCACGGCTGCACGGGCTCAACCGCGCGGTCGCGATCGAGCGTTCGGCCGAGCGGGCCGAGCGGATCGCCCGGAACGCATTGGACCTGGGAGTACCGGAACTGGAGGTGGTGGCGGGGGAAGCACCGGAAGCGCTGAGCGCGCTGCCCGCACCGGACGCGGTCTTCATCGGAGGCGGCGTGACGGCGCCGGGCGTACTGGAGGCGTGTGTGGCCACGGGCGCACGAGTGGTGGCGCACGGGGTGACGCTGGAGGCCGAGCAGGTCCTGGCGCGCGCGTATGAGGAGCACGGAGGGGAGCTGCTGCGGATCGGTGTGGAGAAGGCGGCCCCGCTGGGCGGCTTCACGGGCTGGAGCCCGGCTCGGGTCGTGACGCAGTGGAGCAACCGATGACCGTGCACTTCATCGGCGCCGGGCCCGGGGCCGCCGACCTCATCACCGTGCGGGGCCGGGACCTGCTCGCCCGGTGCGGGGTCTGCCTCTACCCCGGCAGCATGACGCCGCCCGACCTGCTCGCCTACTGCCCGCCCGGGGCCGAGCTCGTCGACACGGCGAACCTCAGCCTGGACGAGATCGTCGCGAGGCTGATCGAGGCCCACCGCGCCGGGCACGAGGTCGCGCGGCTGTGCTCGGGGGATCCGTCGCTCTACAGCGCCGTCGCCGAGCAGGTGCGGCGGCTGGACGCGGCCGGGGTTCCCTACGCCGTCGTCCCCGGCGTGCCCGCCTTCGCCGCTTCGGCCGCTGTGCTGAAGCGGGAGCTCACCGTGCCCGAAATCGGGCAGAGCCTGGTGATCACCCGGGTCCAGGCCCGCTCGACCAAGATGCCGCCCGGGGAGACCCTCGCCGCCTTTGCCGCGACCGAGGCCACTCTCGCGCTGCACCTCGCCGTCAACCACGTCGAGCGGGTGGCCGGGGAACTCCGGCCGCACTACGGCGCGGACTGTCCCGTCGCCGTCGTCGCGCTCGCGAGCCAGCCCGGGGAAACCGTCGTGCGCGGGGTGCTCGGCGAGCTGCCCGCGCTGGTCCGCGAAGCCGGGATGACGCGCGCCGCCACCATCTTCGTCGGACGGGTGCTCGCCGCGACCGACTTCCCCGACAGCTTCCTCTACTCGAGTGCCCGTGACCGGGCGAACCAACCGGAGTCGTTGTGACGGAACTGCGCTGGGGCCTGCTGGCCGCCGGGACGATCGCCGCCCACTTCGCCGCGGGCGTCGACGAAAGCAAGCACGGCGTCCTCGGCGCCGTCGCGGCGCGGGATGCCGGGCGCGCGCGGGACTTCGCCACGCGCTTCGACATTCCGAAGGCCTACGGCAGCTACGAAGAGCTCCTCGCCGACCCGGACATCGACGCCGTGTACGTCTCGACGCCGCACGCGATGCACAAGCAGTGGGCCATCGCCGCCGCCGAGGCCGGGAAGCACGTGCTGTGCGAGAAGCCGCTGACGATCACCGCGGCCGACGCCGAGGAGGTGATCGCGGCCGCCCGCGCGCACGACGTCTTCCTGATGGAGGCGTTCATGTACCGGCTGCACCCGCAGACGCGGCGGCTGGCCGAGCTGATCTCGTCCGGCGCCATCGGCGAGGTCCGCGCGGTGGACACGACCTTCTCCTTCGACAGCAACCCGGAGGAGACCGCCCGGCTCGGCGACCCGGCGCTCGGCGGCGGCGGGATCCTCGACGTCGGCTGCTACTGCACGTCGCTGGCCCGGCTGGTCGCGCAGGCCGCGACCGGGCAGGACGTCGTCGAACCGTCCGAGGTCAGCGGGATGGCGCACCTGTCCGCCACCGGCGTCGACGAGTGGGCGACGGGCCTGCTGCGCCTGCCCGGGGACATCCTCGCGACGATTTCGTGCGGGATCCGGCTGAACCGCGAGGACGGCATCCACGTCTTCGGCTCGCTCGGGCAGATCCACATCCCCCAGCCCGCGTGGATCCACCCGCTGCGCAAGCCGGGCGTCTCGCAGATCGTCCTGACCCCGGCCGGCGGCGAGCCGGAGGTCATCGAGGTCGAAGCCACGCAGGGCGTCTTCGCGCGCGAAGCGGACCACGTCGCCGCGCACGTCGAAGACCGGCAGGCGCCCGAGCTGACCTGGGCGGAGACCCTCGCCAACCTGCGTACGCTGGACCGCTGGCGCGAAGCCGTCGGCTACGGGCGTTCCTCGTGATCCTCATCCTCGGCGGGACCGGCGAAGCCCGGCAGCTCGCCGAAGCGCTCACGGCGCGCGAAGTCCGCGTTGTCTCTTCGCTGGCCGGACGCGTCGCACGGCCGCGGCTTCCCGCCGGCGAAGTACGGGTCGGCGGCTTCGGCGGCCCGGACGGCCTGGCGCAGTACCTGCGCGAAAACCGGATCGACGCGGTCGTCGACGCCACGCACCCCTTCGCCGAGCGCATCGGCGCGAACGCGGCAAAAGCGGCGGAGCTGACGGACCTCCCCCTCCTCCGGCTCGCGCGGCCCGGCTGGCGGCCGGGCCCCGGGGACGACTGGCACTGGGCCGACGACCTCGCCGACGCCGCGCGCCGCCTGCCGGACCTGGGCGAACGCGTCTTCCTCACCAGCGGCCGCCAGGGCCTCCCGGCCTTCGCGCACCTCGACGACCTGTGGTTCCTGATCCGCTGCGTCGACCCGCCCGAGCCGCCGCTCCCGCGGCACCACGAGCTCCTCCTCGCCCGCGGGCCGTACGAGGTGGCGGCCGAGCGCCGGCTGCTCGGCCGGGTCGACGTCCTGGTCACGAAGGACTCCGGTGGCGCGCAGACCAGCGCGAAGCTGGCCGCGGCCCGCGAACTCGGGAAGCCCGTCCTGGTGGTCCGGCGGCCGCCCCGGCCGCGCACGGAGACCGCCGAAACCGTTCCTGAAGCCGTCGAATGGGTTCTGCACCGATGATCGAAGAGTTCTACGAAGTCCTGCGCAAGCGGCGGGACGTCCGCGGCGAGTTCACCGGCGCGCCGATCCCCGAAGCCACGCTGACGCGGATCCTCGAGGCCGCCCACGCCGCGCCGAGCGTCGGGCTCACCCAGCCGTGGGACTTCGTGCTGGTCGACGACCACGGGACGCGCGAGAAGTTCGCCAAGCACGTCCACGAAGAACGTGAGGTCTTCGCCGGGCAGCTCGGCGAAGACCGCGCGAGCACGTTCGCGAACATCAAGGTGGAAGGCATCCTCGAGGCCAGCCTGGGTGTCGTCGTCACCTATGACCCGGCGCGCGGCGCGCCGGACGTGCTCGGCCAGCACGCCATCGCCGACGCCGGGCTGTACTCGGTGTGCCTCGCGATCCAGAACCTCTGGCTCGCCGCGACCGCCGAGGGCCTGGGCACCGGCTGGGTCAGCTTCTACCGGGAGCCGTTCCTGAGCGAGCTGCTCGGCATCCCGGACGGCGTCCGGCCGGTCGCGTGGCTCTGCGTGGGGCCGGTGAGCAAGCTGGAGACCGTGCCGGACCTGGAGCGCCACGGCTGGCGCAGCCGCCGGCCACTGGCCGCGGCGATACACCACGGGCGATTCACCCCACGTGACCCGGGGGCTGCGTCAGCGGCCGACCTCTGACCCGTTAGCGTTGCGCCGATGCGTCTGATTGCCGTAGCGCTAGGGCTGCTCTCGGCCTTGTGCGCGCTGGCTTTCCCCTTCCTGCCGGTGGTGCAGGACACGGCGGAGGTCGTCTGGCCGACCGGCAGCGACACCCGCTCCGTCAACGCGCCCTTGACCGGGTACTGGGCCCAGGACCTGCGCGCCGAGCTGCCGTGCGCGGCCATCCGCTCGGTGGACGCCCGCACGAACGGGCCCGGCCTGCTCTTCGCCACCGTGCCGGACGGCCGCACCGACCCGAAGGCCGGCAACGGCGTCGGCATGCAGCTGCGCGTCGACAACGGCGTGCTGCTCGCCTCGAGCCAGGGCCAGCAGATCGCCCAGCAGCCGCTGCCCGCCGAAAAGTGCGACGTCGAACTGGACGTCGACGCGACGCAGATGACGCTCGCCGTCGCCGGGACACCGATCTTCCATGCGGGCGGCGACGTCCGTCCCCGCGTCGTCGGCATCTACTCCTCCATCAACTCGAGCAAGGACCCGATCGCCGGCCTGCACGTCTCGGTCGTCCCGGACACGCGGTACCAGACGTCGCCGACCGCGCTGAAGATCCTCGTCGGCGTGCTCGCCGTGCTGTCGCTGATCGGCTGCATGATCGCGGTCTGGCGCCGCGACTCCGGCTTCGCGCGCCGCGCCCCGCGCTGGGCGCCGGTCGGCTGGTGGCGGCTGACGGCGCGGGACGTGACGGTGATCGCCGCCCTCGGCGCCTGGGTCTTCATCGGGCCGGTGACCTCGGACGACGGCTACATCCTCACGATGGCCCGGGTCACCGAGGCGACCGGCTACCTGACGAACTACCACCGCTGGTTCGGCGTCGCCGAGGCGCCGTTCGGCTGGTTCTACCACCTCTTCGAGCTGATGGCGCACGTCAGCGTGGTGCCGCCGTGGATCCGGCTGCCGTCGTTCCTGCTCGGCGTGCTCAGCTGGCTGCTGATCAGCCGCGAGGTGATGCCGCGGCTGGGCACCCAGATCCGCACCAGCAGCCCGGCCGGCTGGGCCGCCGCGACGGTGTTCCTGATCTGGTGGATGCCCTACAACAACGGCGTCCGCCCGGAACCGGTGGCCGCGCTCGGCTCGCTGCTGGCGATCTGCGCGGTGGAGCGCGCGCTGGTGACGCGCCGGCTGCTGCCCCTGTGCCTCGGCCTGACCGCGGCCGGGTTCACCCTGGCCGCGACGCCGACCGGGCTGATCGCGGTGGCACCGTTCCTGGTCGCCGCGCGGCCGCTGTTCAAGCTGGTGCGCCAGCGCGCGAACGAGAGCGGCTGGCTGCCGGTGCTCGCGCCGGTCGCCGCGGCCGGGCTGCTGGTGCTGGTCGTGGTGTTCGCCGACCAGACCTTCGCGACCGTGCAGGAAGCGACCCGGATCCGGACCCAGGTGGGCCCGAACCTGTCGTGGTTCCAGGAGCTCGCGCGCTACCAGCTGCTGTTCGCCGACCTGCCGGACGGCTCGGCGCCACGCCGGTTCCCGGTGCTGCTGGTCGTCCTGTGCACCGCGACCTGCCTGGTGATGCTGCTGCGCCGCGGCCGCATCCCGGGTGCGTCGCTCGGCCCCGCCCGCCGCCTGATCGGCACGACGGCGGTGTTCTTCCTGCTGCTGGCCCTGACGCCGACGAAGTGGACGCACCACTTCGGCGCGTTCGCCGCGGTCGGCGCGTCGATGGCGGCGCTGACCGCGCTCGCGACCAGCTCGACGGTCCTGCGGTCCAAACGCAACCGCGCCGCCTTCCTCGCCGGGCTGCTGGTCGTCGCCGCGCTGGCGGCGACCGGCCCGAACACCTACTGGTTCGTCTCGCGCCTCGGTGTCCAGTGGACGAACGTGGCGCCGTCGATCGGCGGCATCGGCCTGTCCACGATCTTGCTGGTCGCGGCCGCGGTCGCCGGGGTGTATGCGTTCGTCGAGAACGTCCGCGCGCACCGGCCGGGCCTGCCGGACCAGCCCCAGGAAGGCCGGCTGCGCGCGCTGCGGCTCGGGTCGCTGTCGCTCGTGGTGGTCTGCGGCCTCGTCGCGGCGGGCGAGTTCGTCACGATGGCGTGGGCGATCCACAACCAGTCCGGCAGCTACAGCCTCGGAGCGGCCAACATCGGGCACCTGTTCGGCAAGAGCTGCAACCTCTCCGACCACGTGATGGTCGAGCGCGACGCGGCGACGAGCATCCTGCACCCGCAGGCCGAGCAGCGGACCGTCGCGGAGAAGGTCAAGGAGCCGGACTCCCCGCTGCCGAACCCGGACCAGGACAACGGCCGCGTCCAGACCGGCTTCCACACCCGCCCGGTCGACGACAAGGACCCGCTGGCCGAGCCCCCGCACGGGTTCACGCCGGAAAAGGTGCCGATGTGGTCGAGCTACCTCGACCCGGAGACGCGCGCCGGGCGGCTGCGCAGCGACTGGTACGCGCTGACGGAGAAGCCTGCGGACGGCCAGATCGTGGTGGCCACGGCGGGTGCGGCTCGCCGTCCGACGTCGGTCAGCCTCGACTACGGCGTCGACACCCCGGACGGCGTGAAGGTCCTGCGCAGCCAGTTCATGCTCCCGCCGGGCGCGGGCACCAACGGCTGGAACGACACCCGCATCAACCTGCGCGACCTGCCGCCGGAGACGAACGCGGTCCGCGTCAACATCGTCGACAACGACCTGACCGAGGACGGCTGGATCGCGGCCTCGGCCCCGCGCGTCCCGACGTTCACGACGCTGACGGACCGCATCGGCTCGAAGCCGGTGTACGTGGACTGGCCGGCGTCGTTCGTGTACCCGTGCGTCCAGCCGGTGACGTCCCACGACGGCATCTCGCAGGTCCCGGACTACCGCATCACGGCGGGTGGCCTGGCGGACGAGGCCCAGTGGGCGTCCTCGACGAACGGCGGGCCGATCGGCTGGCTGGAGGAGCTGGCCGAGGAGCCGGAGGTGCCGAGCTACCTGATCGGCCAGCCGAGCCAGTCGTGGGGCCAGCTGCTGCAGATCGAGCCGTTCACCGAGGGCATCGCGCCGACGGTGGTGCACGGGGAGAAGACGGTGCCGGGCTGGTGGTCACCGGGACCGGGACCGCGGCAGCCGAACGGCAAGGACCCGACGCGCTGAGCAGCGTGAGGCCGGGCCGGAACCCGGCCTCACGTCAGTAACTCCGGGGTGTCCAGACGATGCCGTTGTCGGATCGAGTGCGAGACGAACCCACGATCAGCAGGCACCGCATGTCCACCGTCGCCGGATCGAGCTCGCCCAGCGTCGTGATGCGGATGTCCTCCTCCGGGCCGCCGACGTCCCGGGCCACCACCACCGGGGTGTCCGCAGAACGGTGGCGGAGCAGCACGGCACGGGCGTCGGCCAGCTGGGCCGTCCGGGTGCGGGACGCCGGGTTGTACAGCGCCAGCACCAGGTCCGCCGCGCCCGCCGCGTCGAGGCGCTTCTCGATGATCTCCCACGGCTTCAGCCGATCCGACAGCGACAGCACGCAGTAGTCGTGGCCCAGCGGGGCGCCCACCCGGGACGCCGCCGCCTGGGCCGCGGTCACTCCGGGGACGATCCGGACCCGGACACCGGTGCCGTGCCCCGCGGACACCTGTTCCAGCACCGCCGACGCCATCGCGAACACCCCCGGGTCGCCCGAGGACACCACCGCGACCCGGGAGCCGGAAGCAGCCAGGGACAACGCCTCGCGAGCCCGGTCCGCCTCGACGCGGTTGCCGGACGCGTGCCGCTGCTGGCCCGCCTTCTGCGGTACCCGTGCGACATACGGCCCGTACCCGACGATGTGCTCCGCCGCGTCGAGCTCCGAAGCGGCTTCGGGCGTCAGCCACTCGGGACCGGCCGGACCGAGACCCACGACGACGACCTCACCGGCCGAAGGCGCGGCCGCAGGAGGGGAAGCCGGCGAAGACTGACGTGACGCGTAAGCCGGTGAAGGCAGCAACGCGAGCGAGAAGTACGGCACCGTCGAAGGATCCACCGACGCCAACGGCTCGACGCGCTGCTGGCCCCAAGTCGCGCGCTCGACGTAGACGGCGTCGTCCAGCTTGCCCGCCTCCGCGAACGCCTCTCGCACGGACGAGAACGTCCGGCCCAGCTTCAGCACCGCCGCCGCGTCGGTGTCGGCGAGGCGCCGGGCCAGTTCCGGGGCCGGCAGCGTACCCGGGAGCACCGTCAGCACCTCGTCGCGCTGCACCAGCGGGCGGCCGAAGACCGACGACGCCGCGCTCACCGACGTCACGCCCGGGACGACCACCGCCTCGAAGCGGCCGGAAAGCCGTTCGTGCATGTACATGTACGAGCCGTAGAAGAAGGGGTCGCCTTCGCAGAGCAGGACCACGTCGCGGCCCGCGTCGAGGTGCTCGGCCAGCCGCTTCGCGCTCAGCTCGTAGAAGTCGGCGATCGCGCCCTCGTACCCGCCCGGGTGGTCGGTCGTCTCGGTCGTGACCGGGTAGACGAGCTTCTCCTCGATCTGCCCCTCGCGCAGGTACGGTTCGGCGACCGACCGCGCGATGCTCCGGCCGTGCCGCGCGCAGTGGTAGGCGATCACCGAGGCTTCGGAAATCAGGCGCGCCGCCTTGACCGTCATCAGTTCCGGGTCGCCGGGGCCGAGCCCGACGCCGTACAGCGTTCCGGTCATTCTTCGGCGCTCGCGAGGGCGTTGATCGCCGCGACGGCCATCGCGCTGCCGCCGCGCCGGCCGTGCACCACCAGGTACGGTGCCGGGGCGCGCTTGGCCAGCTCCTCTTTGGACTCCGCCGCGCCGACGAATCCGACCGGGACGCCGATGATCGCCGCGGGCGCGCCGACGCCTTCGTCGAGGATCTCCAGCAGGCGGAACAACGCCGTCGGCGCGTTGCCGATCGCCACCACCGAACCGGGCAGCTTGTCGCGCCACAGTTCCAGCGCGGCGGCCGAGCGCGTGGTGCCCATCCGCTCGGCCAGACCGGGCACCGAAGGGTCCGACAGCGTGCAGAGCACTTCGTTGCCCGCGGGCAGGCGACGGCGGGTGACACCGCTCGCGATCATCTGCGCGTCACACAGGATCGGCGCGCCGGCTTCGAGGGCGGCGCGGCCGGACTCGACGACGTCGAGCGTGTAGCGCAGGTCGTCGACCAGATCGACCATGCCGCAGGCGTGGATCATCCGGACCGCCAGCCCGGCCACGTCGTCGGGCAGGATCGCCAGGTCCGCCTCCTCGCGGATCGTGGCGAACGAGTGCCGGTAGATCTCGGCACCGTCCCGCAGGTAGTCGATCACAGCTTCCCTTCCATCTCGTCGAGCGGCACCCAGCGGCCGTCGATGCGGTAGCCCCCCGCTTCGGCGACAACGTCCACATGGGACTGCGACGGCTTCCCGCACCGCCGTTCACAGCCCGAGAAGTGCGCGCGCAGGCCCGGCCGGAACACCGCGTCGGCCCGGACGTCGGCGCGCGACTTCGCGCAGCCCGGACGGCCGATGCACGCGGTGGTCCCCAACGCCTCGCCCCCGAACCCCAGCCGCTCGAAGACGTCGGCGGGCGCGTCCGGCAGGACCAGTGACTTCCACGGCGTGACCAGCGCCGTCCCGAACTCCGCCAGTGCCCGCGCCTGCGTCGCGGACAGCTGCCCGAAGCGCGGCACGACACCGGCCGCGAAGCCACCGCCATCCTTGGGAATCAGCCCGGCCGGGACCTCGGCCGCGGTCCGCGGCACCGGCGTCCCGCGCCAGGCCGGGTCGTCGAGTTCGGCGACGCGCCAGGCGGCTCCGCGCACCCGGCAGAACTCCAGCGCCACCTCGACCAGCACCGCCACCGCGTCGGCGCGGGCCACTCGTCGTCCCGTGTCGCCGCCCGCGAGCAGCAGCGTCCCCTCGGCAGGGCCCGTCGCACGCCAGCAGACGTCGGCGCCTTCGCCGGCGACGTCCCCGCGTCCGTCGTCGAAGGCGAAGAGGAACCGCCCGGGCAAGGCCGCCAGCTCCGGCGTCGAACACAGCACCAGGTCCAGCGCGGCCGCCAGGCCGCGGACGTCGGCGAGGCCGCCGCGCACTCCGCTCAGCGGTGACGCGAGGACGTTCCGGACCCGCTCGTGCGACGGCGAGGGCAGCAGGGCCGCGCCGGTCAGCCGGTCCGCGAGACCGGGCTTGGTGACGCCACGGAGCTGGACGTTGCCGCGCGAGGTGAGGTGGAGGTCGCCGTCGCCGCAGGCTTCGGCCGCGTCGGCCAGCGCGTGCAGCTGCACTGCGGAAATCGTGCCGCCGGGCAGCCGCACCCGCGCCAACGGTCCGTCGGCGGCGTCGTGGGGTGCGAAAACACCGGGGCACGCGTCGGCTCGCACGCGTGCTGGGGTCGGCATGGGGTCACTGTAGCTGGCCGTTCCGGGGCTCCGGCGGGTCCGAACGCGGCCGGATCCGGGCCGTTCCGGCGTCCAGGTCCACGTCACGCCAAGGAGGCGCGCCTTCGGCGTCCTGCTCGACGAGCATCGACATCGTTTCCCGGTGTTCCAGCTCACGCCGCTTGGTCCCGTAGAGGAAGGCGGTGGCCTCTTCGATGGAGGTGGCGGACAGCCGCGCCTTGAAGCGCGAGCCGTTCTTGCGCGGCCGCAGTTCGATCGCGGCCATGACCAGCAGGATCACCACGCCGCCCGGAAGGGCGAGCCCCAGCCAAGTTCCCATGCCCGGCGAACCGGGTGACCGCTGGTCAAGTTCCCGGTGCAGCAGAAGTCTCATGAAAGATAGCAGGTGTGCTACATTCGATCGCATCAGTCAGATGGGGGTGACGTGATGAGAGACCCAGCGGTCCCCGCGGTTCGCGTGCGCGGGCTGCGGATGCGCTACGGCACGAACGACGTGCTCCACGGCGTCGAGTTCGAGGCGTACCGCGGCGAGGTCGTCTGTCTGCTCGGGCCGAACGGCGCGGGCAAGACGACGACGATCGAGATCCTCGAGGGCTTCCGGATGCGGTCGGCGGGCGAGGTGAGCGTGCTGGGCGTCGACCCGGCGCACGGCGGCGAGGACTGGCGGGCACGGCTGGGGGTCGTGCTCCAGTCCTGGCGCGACCACGGGAAGTGGCGCGTCCGCGAGCTGCTCGCGCACCTCGGCCGGTACTACGCGCCGTACTCGACGGCGTCGCACCCGCGGCCGTGGGACACCGACGAGCTGATCGCGACGGTCGGGCTCACCGAGCACGCGCACAAGAAGCTCAAGCAGCTCTCGGGAGGGCAGCGGCGGCGGCTCGACGTCGCCATCGGCATCGTCGGGCGCCCCGAGCTGCTGTTCCTCGACGAGCCCACCGCGGGCTTCGACCCCGAGGCCCGGCGGGAGTTCCACGACCTGGTGCACCGCCTGTCCGACGAGCTCGACACGACGATCCTGCTGACCACGCACGACCTCGACGAGGCCGAGAAGCTGGCCGACCGGATCCTCATCCTCAACGGCGGCCGGATCGTCGCCGACGGCTCGGCCGACGAGCTCAGCCGGCAGATCGCCGGCGAGGCCGAGGTCCGGTGGAGCGTCGGCGGCCAGCGCTTCGTCCACTCGACGACCGAAGCGACGAAGTACGTGTACGACCTGTTCAAGCAGCACGGCGAAGCCGTCTCGGACCTCGAAGTCCGGCGGGCGTCGCTGGAGGACACCTACATGACGCTGGTCCACCGGGCGGAGACCGGCGGCGAAACGGAGCTCGGCCTCCAGGAAGCGGGTGCGCGATGAACGCCAAGACCGCCGCGTTGCGCTCCGGGCTGGCCCGCGGCTGGATCGAGTTCAAGCAGACGTGGACCAACCTCGACGACGTCATCGGCCAGGTCGTCTTCGTGCTGCTCTTCCTCGGCACGTTGTTCTTCATGCGCAACGCGACGCTGCCCGGCACGTCGTTCTCGCTCGGCGCGGCGACCGTGCCCGGCGTGCTCGGCGCGGGCATCGTCTTCCAAGGCCTGACCGGTGCGGCGAGCTACCTGGCCATCGACCGTGAAGACGGCACGCTGCTGCGGGCGAAGGCGACCCCGAACGGGATGCTCGGGTACCTGGTCGGGAAGACGACGGCGCTGTCACTCGCCCAGCTCACGTCCGTCGTCGCGGTCCTGGTCCCGTGCCTGTTCGCGTTCTCCGCGCTGGCGCCCGACGGCGTCTGGTCGTACCTGCACCTGCTCGGGGTGCTGGTGATCGGCATGGCCGCGACGATGCCGATCGGCGCGGCGCTGGGTTCGCTGGCCGACAGCCCGCGCATGATCGGGCTGATCACCCTGCCGGTCATGGGGCTGGGCGCGATCTCGGGCATCTTCTACCCGATCACGGCACTGCCGGAGTGGGTGCAGGGCATCGCCCAGGTGTTCCCAATGTACTGGCTGGGCCTCGGGATGCGCTCGGCGCTGCTGCCGGACAGCGCGGTCGTCGTCGAGATCGGCCAGTCGTGGCGGCCGCTGCCGACCCTGGCGGTGCTCGTCACGTGGGCCGTGATCGGATTGGCACTGGCCCCGGTCCTGCTCCGCCGCATGGCGCGGCGCGAAGCGGGATCGTCGGTGGCCCAACGGCGGGAGAAGGCCATGCAGCGTGTGGGGTAGTCATGAGTGAGGTCGTCTACAACCGGATCGCGATGCTGCGCGCGGAGCGGTCGATCTCGCGGCGGCAGCTGGCGGAGGCCCTCGGCGTGCACTACCAGACGATCGGCTACCTGGAGCGCGGCGAGTACAGCCCTTCGCTGTACCTGGCCCTGCGGATCGCGGAGTTCTTCGAGGTCTCCGTGGAAGTGCTGTTCTCGACGAAGCCCTTCCCCCGCCTGGGAGAGCGGTCCGCCTAGGGCTTGCGCAGGTCGGCGTCGGCCAGTGCGCGGACGACGTCGTCGCGGCGGGTCTCGCGGATCGTCCGGTTGAGCTCGACGTGCAGGAACGGTGTGCCGCCGGCGGCCTGGCCCTGGACGTTCGTCGTCCCGGCCAGGCCGCGGCACGGCTCGGTCCAGGCCCGGCGGACGCGGAACCCGGCGGCTTCCAGGCGGTCCGCTGCCCGGCGGGCCGCGTCACCGGCCTCCGCGGCGCCGGCCGAGAGGACGACGTCGGCCGCGGGCAGGGTGCGGTCCTTGAAGCCGTGCAGCTGGACCTGCGGCAGGCCGCGGCGGGCCAGCACCGTGGTGACGACGTGGAAGACGGTCCGCGTCTCGTGCGCCGGGTCCTCCCGGCGGCGGTGTGCCCCCGCGACGGCCAGCACCGCGCCGGGCACCTGCCGGAAGAGCGCCAGGCCGATGAGGTCGGTCCGCAGGTCGGACGAGGGGTGCGGTACCTCGACGACCAGTGACGGCGGCGCGGACCGGTCGATCGCGTAGAGCCCCCAGGCCCGCTCGGAGCCGGTTTCCTGGACCACGAGGGCGTCGCCGGCCACGGAGAACCCCAGGTCAGGCAGGTGGTGAGGGCGGCCGTCGAGCAGGGCGGCGAAGCCGGTTCCGGCGGTTTCGAGCTCGGCCGCGGTGGGGTGGCGGTACGGCTGCCGGGTCGACTGCGCGGCGGTGAAGCTCCGGAGGAAGGGTTCCAAGCCGCCAGGCTACCGAGGACCGGCCAACGTCACCTTGACGCACTTCGACCGGCACCGGAGAGTGAGGGCGATACCCACGCGTCGGCAGGTGGAGGAACCCGGTGGAAGTCCGGGGCGGTCCCGCCACTGTCACCGGAGACCTGGGTTCGACGCCGCCTCCGCGGGAGGGAGTGCGTCGGCGGGTCTCCGGGAGCCAGGAACTCCGGCCGGCGCGCCCGTCGACCCGGGGCGCGGACCCCGAGGAGGAACCTCGTGATCCTGCTTTTGTCCACTTCGGACACCGACCTGCTCAGCGCCCGATCGAGCGACCGCGAGTACCGGCTCGGCAACCCCGCCCGGCTCGACGTCGCCGAGCTGCCCGGGCTGCTCGACGGCGTCAAGATCGTCGTCGCGCGGATCCTCGGCACGCCGCGGAGCTGGCAGGACGGCCTGGACACGCTGCGGGCGTCGGGCGCGCACGTCGTCGTCCTGGGCGGGGAGCAGACGCCGGACGCCGAGCTGATGAAGCTCTCGACCGTCCCCGCCGGGATCGCCGCCGAGGCCCACGCCTACCTCGCGCAGGGCGGCCCGGCCAACCTCACCCAGCTGCACCGGTTCCTCTCCGACACGCTCCTGCTGACCGGCGACGGCTTCGAGCCGCCCGCCGAGCAGTCGACGTGGGGCGTCCTCGAGCGTCCTTCGCGGGGCGACGGCCCGGTCATCGGCATCCTGTACTACCGCGCGCACCACCTCTCCGGGAACACGGCCTTCGTGCACGCCCTGGCCGACGAGATCGAAGCCGCGGGCGGGCGCGCATTGCCGATCTACTGTGCTTCGCTGCGGACACGCGAGCCGGAGATGATGGCCGAGCTGGCGTCCGTGGACGCCTTGCTGGTCACCGTGCTCGCGGCCGGTGGCACCCGGCCGTCCGAGGTGGGCGCCGGCGGTGACGACGAGGCCTGGGACGTCGCCGAGATGGCCGCGCTCGACGTCCCGATCCTGCAGGCGCTCTGCCTGACCAGCGACCGCGAGACGTGGGCGGCCAGCGACGACGGCCTCTCGCCGCTCGACGCGGGGAACCAGATGGCCGTGCCGGAGTTCGACGGGCGGCTGATCACGGTGCCGTTCTCGTTCAAGGAGCTGGACGAGGACGGTCTCCCCCGGTACGTGCCGGACGCCGAGCGCGCCTCCCGCGTCGCCCGCATCGCGCTGGCGCATGCCCGGCTCCGGTACACACCTCCGCCGGAACGCCGGATCGCGCTGATGCTGTCCGCGTACCCGACGAAGCACTCTCGCGTCGGCAACGCGGTCGGGCTGGACACGCCCGCTTCGGCGATCGAGCTGCTGCGGCGGATGCGTGCTTCCGGTTACGACCTCGGACCGGACGCGTTCCCGGGCGTCGACCCGACCGGCACCGACCAGCCCGACGGCGACGCGCTGATCCACGCGCTGATCGCCGCCGGTGGCCAGGACCCGGAGTGGCTGACCGAGGAGCAGCTGGCCGGGAACCCGATCCGGGTGCCCGCCGCGCGGTACCAGGAGTGGTTCGACGCGCTGCCGGCCGAGCTGCGCGAAGGCGTCGAGGAGCACTGGGGCCCGGCGCCCGGCGAGCTGTACGTCGACAACGGCGACATCGTGCTGGCGTCCCTGCAGAGCGGCAACGTGATCATCATGATCCAGCCGCCCCGCGGGTTCGGCGAGAACCCCGTCGCGATCTACCACAACCCGGACCTGCCGCCGAGCCACCACTACCTGGCCGCGTACCGCTGGCTGGAAGAGGAGTTCGGCGCGCACGCCGTCGTCCACCTGGGCAAGCACGGGTCGCTGGAGTGGCTGCCGGGCAAGACCGCGGGGCTCTCGGCGTCGTGCGCGCCGGACGCCGTGCTCGGGAACCTGCCGCTGGTCTACCCGTTCCTGATCAACGACCCCGGCGAGGGCGCGCAGGCGAAGCGGCGGGCGCACGCGACGATCGTCGACCACCTGATCCCGCCGATGGCGCGGGCCGAGTCCTACGGCGACATGGCGCGGCTGGAGCAGCTGCTCGACGAGCACGCGAACATCGCGGCGATGGACCCGGCGAAGCTGCCGGCCGTGCGCCAGCAGATCTGGACGCTGATCCAGGCGGCCAAGCTGGACCACGACCTCGGCATCGACGAACGGCCGCACGACGCGGAGTTCGACGACTTCCTGCTGCACATCGACGGCTGGCTGTGCGAGGTCAAGGACGCGCAGATCCGCGACGGGCTGCACGTCCTGGGCGCGGCGCCGGTCGGTGAGGCGCGCGTCAACCTGGTGCTGGCGATGCTGCGCGCGTCCCAGATGTGGGGCGGCAAGCAGGGCGCGGTACCCGGTCTGCGGTCCGCGCTGGGCCTCAAGGAAGACGCGCCGATGTCCGAAGTGGACGCGGTCGAGAAGACGGCGCGTGAGCTCGTGCAGACGATGGAGATGCGCGGCTGGGACGCGACCGCGGTCGCCTCGGTGGCGCCGGACGCCCAGGTGGCGCGGGTACTTTCGTTCGCCGCGGAGGAAATCGTCCCCCGGCTCGCGGGGACGTCGGCCGAGCTGGACGCGGTGCTGCACGCGCTGGACGGCGGGTACATCCCGGCCGGGCCGAGCGGGTCGCCGCTGCGCGGGCTGATCAACGTGCTGCCGACCGGGCGGAACTTCTACACCGTCGACCCGAAGGCCATCCCGAGCCGGCTGGCGTGGGAAACCGGGCAGGCGCTGGCGGACTCGCTGTTGAAGCGCTACCGCGAGGACACCGGCGACTGGCCGAAGTCGGTCGGGCTGTCGGTGTGGGGCACGTCGGCGATGCGGACGTCCGGTGACGACGCGGCGGAAGTCCTGGCGCTGCTGGGCGTCCAGCCGGTGTGGGACGAAGCTTCGCGGCGCGTCACGGGCATCGAGGCGATCCCCCTGGCCGAGCTGGGCCGGCCCCGGATCGACGTCACGATCCGGATCAGCGGGTTCTTCCGCGACGCGTTCCCGCACGTGATCGCCCTGATGGACGACGCGGTGCGGCTGGTGGCCGGACTGGACGAACCGCTCGACGAGAACTTCGTCCGCGCGCACGTGTCCGCCGACCTGGCGTCACACGGCGACGACCGGCGCGCGACGACGCGGATCTTCGGGTCGAAGCCGGGCGCGTACGGCGCGGGCCTGCTCCCGCTGATGGACAGCGGCAACTGGCGCGACGACAAGGACCTCGCGGAGGTGTACGCGGTGTGGGGCGGCTTCGCGTACGGCCGCGACCTGGACGGCCGCCCGGCGCGCGAGGACATGGAAAGTTCGTACAAGCGCATCGTGGTGGCGGCGAAGAACACCGACACGCGCGAGCACGACATCGCCGACTCGGACGACTACTTCCAGTACCACGGCGGGATGATCGCGACGGTCCGCGCGCTGACGGGCGCGGCCCCGGCGTCCTACATGGGCGACAGCACCTCCCCCGACGCGGTCCGCACGCGCACGCTGGGCGAGGAGACGGCCCGGGTGTTCCGCGCCCGGGTGGTCAACCCCCGGTGGCTGGCGGCGATGCGCCGGCACGGTTACAAGGGTGCGTTCGAGCTGGCGGCCACGGTGGACTACCTGTTCGGCTTCGACGCCACGGCCGGCGTGGTCGGCGACTGGATGTACGAGAAGCTGACCGAGTCGTACGTGCTCGACGAGGTGAACCAGGAGTTCCTGCGGCAGGCGAACCCGTGGGCGCTGCGCGGGATCGTGGAGCGGCTGAACGAGGCGGCGGACCGCGGTTTGTGGGCGGAGCCGGACCCGGCGTTGCTGGAGAAGATGCGCGAGGTGTACCTGTCGCTGGAGGGTGACCTCGAATCGGAGTGACCGCAAGCGGTTTGCCGGCCGCGGCGGCTACCCCGCCGTACAGCAGCTGAGCGGAAACGCCCGGGAAACGCGGGTCCGGGTTGGGTGGCGGCATGATCACCGCCGTTCACCGGAAGACCCGCTCCTGGGCGCTTCCCCTCATCTGCCTCGGCGCCGCCGTCCTCTACGCCTGGAAGATCGGCGACGGCCAGCTCGGCAACACCTACTACTCGGCCGCCGTCAAGTCGATGACCAGCGGCTTCACGAACTTCCTTTTCGGATCGTTCGACCCCTACGGCGTCGTCACGGTCGACAAACCGCCGATGGCCCTGTGGCCGCAAGCGCTTTCGGTGCTGGTCTTCGGCTACCACGGCTGGGCGCTGCTGCTGCCCCAGGTCCTCGAAGGCGTCGCGGCGGTGTTCCTGCTCCACCGCACCGTGCGGTTCTGGGCCGGCGAGAACGTCGCCCTGCTGGCCGCCGCGATCCTCGCGCTGACGCCGGTGACAGTGGTGATCAACCGCGGCAACAACCCCGACACGCTGCTCGTCCTGTTCCTGGTCGCCGCCGCGTACGCGCTCACCCGCGCGCTGCGGGACGGCCGGAAGTGGCTGTGGTGGTGCGCCTTCTTCGTCGGCTGCGGGTTCCTGACCAAGATGCTGCAGGCGTGGATCATCGTGCCCGCGCTGGTGCTCGCGTACCTCGCCGGGGCGACCGGGCCGCTCAACCGCCGCCTGCTGGACGTGCTCGGCGCCGGGCTCGTGCTGGTCGTTTCCTCGTTCTGGTGGGTCGCCCTGCACGACTGGTGGCCCGGCGCCAAGCCGTACACGGGCGGCAGCAAGGACGGCACGGCGTGGGACCTGGTCTTCGGCTACAACGGTTTCGGCCGCCTCTCCGGCAACGGTGAAGGCGGCGGCATGACGATCGTTTTCAACGGGCAGCAGACCATGTCGTCGTTCGGCGGCGACCCCGGGCCGGGCCGGATGTTCAACGACCTCGTCGGCGGGCAGATCTCCTGGCTGTTGCCGTTGTCACTGCTGGTCCTGTTCGTGGTCGTCGTGACGAGGTCGTGGGGTGACGCGCGCAGTCGCGCCGGCTGGGTGCTGTGGGGTGGCTGGCTGCTGGTGACCACCGCGGTCTTCAGCTTCGCCGGCGGCATCTGGCACCCGTACTACACGACGGCAATGGCGCCCGCCGTCGCCGCGGTCTCCGCCGCGGGCCTCGCGCTGCTCTGGCGGCACCACCGGCGCACCGCGCTCCCCGTGGCGATCGCCCTGAGCGCGGCCTGGGCGTTCGTGCTCGTTTCCCGGGACCCCTCGTTCCACGGCTGGACCCGGTGGGCGGTGCTCGGCACCGCCATCGCCGCCATCGTCGGCCTGGTGACCGCGGGGAACCGGTGGGCGCTCGTGGCCGGGCTCGTGCCGCTGCTGCTCACGCCCGCCGTGTGGTCGTGGGCCGCCGCGCTGGACGCGTCCGCGGGCACCCTGCCCGCCGCGGGGCCCGCCCCGGGGCCGGGGCCGGGAGTGGTGCCGGCGCCCGGACCGGGCGGCCCGCAGCCCCGGATGGTGCTCGGCGGCGGAGGCGACGGCGCGAAGCTGTCCGACGAGCAGCGGCGCATCCTCGACTACGCCCGCGAGAACGGGACCGAGATCACGCTCGCGGTGAACAGCCAAGCCGGTTCGGTCGCGCCGTTCGTCATCGGCTCGGACGCGACCGTGATCGGCATGGGCGGCTTCGGCGGCCGCGATGACGCGCCCTCGGTCGCGCAGCTCGACCGCTGGCTCGCCGAGGGCAAGCTGCGGTTCGTGCTGAGCGGCGGGACTGCTCCGGTGGGACCCCCGGACAGCGCCGTCCAGAAGGAACGCCGTCGCTGGATCGAACAGCACTGCGCGATCGTCGATCCCGGGGCTTACGGCGGCCGGCCCCGGCCCGCCCCCGCCCGGACCGGCGGGCCGATGCGCATCGGTGCCGCGGACACGCTGTACCGATGCCGCTAACGGGGAGGAAACACCGGCGCGGCGATCATGACGGCATGCGGGTCCTGGTGGTGGAGGACGAGCCGATGCTCGCGGACGCGATCGCGGAGTGGCTGCGCGACGAGTCCCACGCCGTCGACCTCGCCCACGACGGCGCCGCGGCGCTGGAGCGCATCGCCGTGCACGACTACGACGTCGTCGTGCTCGACCGGGACCTGCCGGTCGTGCACGGCGACGACGTCTGCCGCGAGCTGGTGACGTCGGGCGTGGCCACGCGGGTGCTGATGCTCACGGCGGCCGCCGAGGTCACCGACCGCGTCGCCGGGTTGTCCCTCGGCGCCGACGACTACCTGACCAAGCCGTTCGCGTTTCCCGAGCTGGCGGCCCGCATCCAGTCGCTGGGGCGGCGCTGCCGCCCGGCCGCGCCGCCGGTGCTGCGTCGCTCCGGGATCACGCTCGACCCGGCGCGGCACGAGGTGTTCCGCGACGGGCGGTACCTCCCCCTGTCCAAGAAGGAGTTCGCCGTGCTCGCCGAGCTGCTGCGCGCCGAGGGCGCCACCGTCTCCGCGGAACACCTGCTGGAGAAGGCGTGGGACGAGCACGCGGACCCGTTCACCGGCGCGGTCCGGCTCACCATCCTCAAGCTGCGCCGCAAGCTCGGTGACCCACCGCTGGTGGAGACGGTCACCGGGGTCGGCTACCGGCTCCGGTGAGCCTCCGGCTGCGGCTGACCGTGCTCTACGGCGGCCTGTTCCTGCTGGCGGGCGTGGTGCTGCTGGGTGTCACCTACCTGCTGTTCACCCAGCAGGTGGGGCGGCGGGTGACGGTGCTCATCGGCACGCCGCCGCCCGGCCAGGTGCCGCTGCCCTTTCCGGAGGGGCTCGACGCCCAGGCCCGGCAAGTGCGTGAAGCGGCGGCGACGTCACTGCTGACGCAGGGCGGCATCGCGCTCGCCGCGGTCGCCGTTCTCGCGGCGGCGGTCGGCTGGCTGGTGGCGGGTCGCGCGCTGGCGCCGTTGCGGCAGGTCACCGAAACCGCGCGCCGGATCGCGGCGGCAGCCGACCCGGGCGGGCACGAGCGCATCGCGCTGCGCGGGCCGGAGGACGAGGTGAAGAACCTCGCCGACGCGTTCGACGTCATGGTCGAGCGGCTCGACCGGTCCTTCGACGCCCAGCGCCGCTTCGTCGCGAACGCCTCCCACGAACTGCGCACCCCGCTGACGCTCAACCGGTCCCTGGTCGAGGTGGCGATGCACCGCCGGACGGCCTCCGACGACGTCCGGCAGCTCGGCACGAAGCTGCTGCAGATCAACGCGAGGCACGAGAAGCTGATCAGCGGGTTGCTGCTGCTGGCCCGGTCGGAGAGCGCGCTGACCGAACGGTGCCCGGTGGACCTGGCGGCGATCGCGTCCCACGTGGTTCCGCCCGGCGTGCGGGAAGACCTGGGCGAAGCGACGGCGCTCGGCGACGCGCTCATGCTCGAGCGGCTGGTGCACAACCTCGTGGAGAACGGCATCCGCCACAACGTCGAAGGCGGCTGGGTCCGGGTGGCGACCCGGACGCGGCTGCCTGCGGTCGAGCTCGAAGTGACGAACAGCGGCCCGGTGATCCCGCCGTCGGAGGTGCCCGCGTTGTTCGACCCGTTCCACCGCCGGGCGCGGGTGGCCGCGGACGGGGCGGGGCTGGGGTTGTCGATCGTCCGCTCCGTGGCGCACGCGCACGGCGGGGAAGTCGCGGCCACGGCTCGGCCGGAGGGCGGCTTGGTGGTGGTCGTGTCCCTCCCCGCGGCCTGACCACCCGACGAAAGTACGGCTCAGAACCGGATATTCCGCCGCGTTTCACCCGCCACCTTGACTTCGTTAATGGTCTAGTCCAATGATCTGTCCACCTCGATCCCCACCGGGAGGACAGCTCATGCGCAGGAGCAGACTGGCCGCCGTCGGGCTCGCCGCCGCCACTTTCGCCGCCACCGCCGTCAGCCTCGTGCTCGGCGCACCGTCGGCGACCGCGGCGTTGAGCAACAACTGGTACGCCGCGGCGCCGTACCTGATGCCCCAGAGCAACAACCCGCCCGATCCCGTGACCGTGATGAACGCGACCGGGCTCAAGGCGTTCCAACTGGCGTTCATCCTCGCGCCGAACGGCGGCGGCTGCAGCCCGACCTGGGACGGCACCTCCGCCGTCTCGTCCGACACCGCGGTCGCGGGCGTCATCTCGCGGATCCGCGGCGCGGGCGGCGACGTCTCGGTGTCCGTCGGCGGGTACGGCGGCACGAAGCTCGGCCAGACCTGCGGAACGGTGGCCGCGACGGCCGCCGCCTACCAGCAGGTCATCACGAAGTACTCGCTCAAGGCGATCGACTTCGACCTCGAAGAGCCCGAGTACGAGAACACCGCCGCGATCGCGAACGAGCTCGGCGCGGCGAAGACGTTGCAGGCCAGCAACCCCGGCCTGTTCGTGTCGGTGACCATGCCGGGCACCGCGGCCGGTACCGGCTGGTTCGGCACGCAGCTGATCGACCAGGCGAAGTCGATCGGCTTCACGCCGAACAACTTCTCGATCATGCCGTTCGACGGCGGCTTCAACGGCGGTTCGTCGCAGGTGTCGGCGCTGGAAGCCCTGCACGGACTGCTGATGTCGCACCTGGGCTGGGACAGCGCGACCGCGTACGCCCACGAGGGTTTCTCCGGCATGAACGGCAAGTCCGACGCGGCGGAGATGTTCTACACCTCGGACTTCCAGACGGTGTACGACTACGCGACCAGCCACGGCCTCGGCCGCTTCACGTTCTGGTCGGTCAACCGGGACCGCGCCTGTGTGGGCACGACGGACAACGGCGTCTGCAGCAACGTCCCGCAGAACGACTGGGACTTCACGAAGTTCAGCGTCCGCTTCGCCGGCGCGACCCCGCCGCAGACGACCCCGCCGGTGACGACGACCCCGACCACCCCGGGCAACGGCTCCTGCACCGCGGCGGAATGGGACCGGGCGAAGGTCTACGTCAAGGACAACGTCGTCTCGCACAACAGCCACAAGTGGACGGCCAAGTGGTGGACGCAGGGCGAAGAGCCCGGCACGACCGGCGAATGGGGCGTCTGGCAGGACAACGGCGCCTGTTAGTTGCCTAGAAGTCGAGGTGGGTGTTCTCGCGCTGGACCTCCGGGGCCAGCGCGGGCACCTCGACGACGTGCCGCCCGGCCTGCCGCAGCAGTTCGGTGCCCCGGGCGTCGACGAAGACCGGCGGCTCGCGCCAGGCGAACACCACCCGCGGGATCCCGGCGTCGAGGACGAGCTGGGTGCAGCTGCGCGGGTGGGAACTGCGGTGGCTGCACGGTTCCAGCGAGCTGTACATGGTCGCGCCGGCCAGGCGCGGGTCGCCGGCGCACTTGGCCAGCGCGGCCTCTTCGGCGTGGTTGCCGGGATCGCCCTCGCCGGAATGCCCGGTGGCGACGACCTCGCCGTCGGCGTCGGTGATCACGGCGCCGACCCGGAAGGTGTGGCTGGGCGGGCACTCGGCGGCGAGCGCGATGGCTTCCTTGAGGCGCTGAACGTCCCGGCCGGTCGGTTCGGCGGCGGCGCGGTACTCGAGGATGGCCATCCCCTGCAGTTCGTTCGCGGCGGTCAGGACCAGCGGCCGCGGA
The DNA here is from genome assembly GCF_040638975.1 of Amycolatopsis sp. NPDC024027. Lineage (NCBI taxonomy): Bacteria > Bacillati > Actinomycetota > Actinomycetes > Pseudonocardiales > Pseudonocardiaceae > Amycolatopsis > Amycolatopsis sp. NPDC024027. Next base: position 191,381 of record NZ_JBEZYY010000009.1, on the reverse strand, counting down.
TAGCGGCCCGGACCCACGAACCGCGGCGCGTCCGGCTGCCCGACGAAGAACGGCGCGATCGCGAGCCGCAGTGCGTCGGCGAGGCCTTCGGTGAGGAAGCGCGTGTGGATCCCACCGCCGCCTTCGACCAGCAGGTTCTCGATGCCGCGCGCGCCGAGGTCGTCGAGGACGCGCCCGAAGTCCGGCGGATTCCCGGCATCGACGACGGTGGCGACGTGCTTGAGCGCGTCCGCGGCGCCGGGCGGTGCGTAGACGATCTTTTCGGTGTCCCCGACGGTGAAGAACTGCGCGTCCGGGTCGAGACCACGGGTGGTCACGGTGACCTTGACGGGTTGTTCGGGCTTGCCCCGCTCCAGCCGTTTCCGCCGGAGTTCGGGCGAGCGGACGAGCAGCCGCGGGTTGTCGGCCCGCACGGTCCCGGCCCCGACGAAGATGGCGTCGGCCTCGGCCCGCAACCGATCGACGATCGCGAAGTCGTCCTCTGTGGACAGCACCAGCCGCTCGGGTGAGGTGTCGTCGAGGTAGCCGTCGAGCGACTGCGCGGCGGACAGCAGGACGTGCGGCCGGGAGATCACCCGGCCCAGTATGCCGTAACGCCCGGGGCGGTCCCCGCGTCCTACGACGTATCCCCCTGCCGTGCGCATCCCCCCGGAGCTTTCTGAACATGACAACGCGAGGCTGGTACAAGGAGCGGACGCTCACCACGGTCGACACCGTCGGCCGGGAGGTGTCGGTGACGACCGGGCTCACCCGTGACCCCGAAGGCCGCCTGGTCGCGGCGATCGCGATCAGCGACGGACCGACGGCGATCTACCGCTATTCCGGCGACGCCGACGAGCGGACCGAGCTGGTCACCAACGCTGTGGACACGGTCAAGGAGCTGCGCAAGCTCGCCGGCGTCCCGCCGACGCGCTGACCGGGCCCGGCCCGGCCTGGCCCGCTTGGTTCAGGCCGGCAGGACCGCGTACTGGCGGACGTAGAGGTCGGTGTAGGTGACCGGGCCGCGCGGGCCGGGAACCTTGTCGAGGTTGATGCCGGTTTCCGGGACGGCGAGCAGCTTGAAGCCGTCGAGGAGGCGGGTCGGGGCGTTCCAGAAGACGCCCGTGCCGGTGTAGCCGTCGAAGAAGGCGTCGGCGGCCGACTCGTCCTCGGTGGAGATGCCCGCCGCCAGGCCGGAGGTGCGCTCGTTGGCGATTTCGACGGCGTCGGAGAGCGAGCCGACCTTGGCGACGGTGACGGTGGCTTCCCGGTCGGAGTCCAGCGCCCACTCGTAGCCGATGGGGTGCTCGTGCGGGGCCAGCGAAGGCGTGACGCCGCGCTCGGCGAGCGCGTCCGAGATCGCGGGCCAGGCGTCGTCGTGGATGTCTTCGTGGATGAGCAGCAGGTTCAGCCGGTTGCAGACGCCCAGCCGGTCGAGGCTGGCGTAGACGAGGTCGCGCGCCTTGGTGACGTCCGCCCCGCGGTCGACGTAGAGGACGCCGCCGCCATCGGCGTGGGCGAGGGTGCGCACGCCGTGGACGGCCGCCTCGGTGGCGAGGGCGCGGGTGCTGTCCCCGCTGCCGCGCAGGATCACCAGCGGCACGAGGCCGGGCAGCCGGACGAGCGCGGAGGCCGCCTCCCGCTCCACGCGCGGCACGAGCTGAACGCAGTCGGCGTCGATGCCGGCCTCGGTGAGCGCCGGCGCGATGACGACCTCACGCAGCCGCTGGGCGGAGCCGAGCGCGGCCGAGCCGGTGCGCAGCACCCCGGCGTTGCGCGACTTGACCAGCTGAGAAGCCACGTCGACGGTGACGTTCGGCCGCGCCTCGTAGTTCGCCCCGATGACCCCGACCGGCCGCCGCCGCTCGACCAGCCGCAGGCCGCCGTCCAGGGTGGACACGTCGACGGAGCGCTCCTGGTGCGGGGCGCCGGCGAGCAGCCGGAGCTGTTCGGCCATGCCGGTGAGCCGCTCCGGGGTGATGGTGAGCCGGTCGAGCAGGCCGGCGCTCATCCCGTCGGCCTTGGCGCGCGCTACATCGGCCTGGTTCGCCTCGAGGATCTCGTCACGGTGTGCGAGCAGCCGCTCGGCCATCCCGGACAGAGCGGCATCGACGGCCTGAGCGCTCGCGGCAGCCAGCGACGGCGCGGCCAGCTTCGCCGCCCGTGCGCACTCCTCGACGGCCTTGGCGACCTCGTCCATCGTTCGTCTCCCTCCGCGCGGACCACCAGTTTGCCGCATGCACCCCGGTGACCGGCCACGGGCTCCACCGCCGGTGAGCGAGGCGCGGGCGTGGTCCGGGTGGCAGGGCCGCCGGGTGGCGGGGGCCGCCGAGCGGCGACCACGGCGGGTCGCCGGCCGGCCGCTGGTGTGGTCGGGCATCGCGGCGGCACGTCGCACCGCCGCGACCGGGTCCGAGCACCACACCTCGCGACCAGCGCGGCCGCCGCGGACGGCTGGCGAGCGTGGCGGCCGGCCGAGGCCGCCACTGGTGGGCGGCTCCACGCGGGTCGGTCATGCCGCGGCCAGCGGGCGGCAGGGGCAGCCAGGCAGCGGCAGCGAGCAGCGGCAGCGAACGGCGGCAGCGGGCAGCAGGCAGCGGGCAGCTGGCGGCGGCAGCGAGAGCCAGGCAGCGGGCGGCTTCCGCCGCCTGGTGGAGCGGCTCCGGGCCGTGGCCGGGCGCCGGGGCTGGGACCACCGCTGTCAGCGCTACTTGGCCACTGGCTCCAGGAGCCACAGGGCGCCGGCGATCAAGCAGCTGATCGTTGCCACCGCGAAGACCAAGACCCACAGCACCGGCGGGACCGCCGTGAGGCGGCCCAGCTGGTCCGCGTCCGAGTCGCGGGCCTGGCCGCGGCGGCGCTTGGTCTGGAGCTCGGCCACCGGCCGGACGCCTCCGAACAGCAAGAACCACGTCACCAGGTAGCTGAACGGGGCCTGCAGCTCGACCGGTGCCACGAACGCGATCAGCGCCAGCACCGCCGCGCTGGCGACGACCGTGAACACCCCGTACGCGTTGCGCACCATCACCAGCACGCCGAGCAGCAGCAGCGCGATCAGGACCAGCACCGTGCCGACCAGGTCGGCGCCCAGCAGGCTGGCGAACACCAGCCCCAGGACCGACGGCGCCAGGTACCCGGCCATCGCCGTGAACGCCATGCCAGGCCCCTCGGGCTTGCCGCGCGAGACGGTGACGCCCGAGGTGTCCGAATGCAGCTTGATGCCCTGCAGGCGCCGTCCGACCAGCACCGCGGCCAGCGCGTGCCCGGCCTCGTGCACCATCGTCACGACGTTCCGCGCCCGCCGCCACGGTGTCCCGCCGACCAGCACCACGAGCAGCGCCACGCCGCCGGCGATCAGGGTGATCACCGCGGGGGTCTGGACCTGCTCCAGCAGCGAACCGGCCGGCGATGTGTCCGTGGCGGCAGCCGCGCGAAAAGCCGACAGGGCGTCACCGGCCGGACCACCGAGCGCGAATTGAACGGGCGAACTCACCCGGACACCTCACCACAGGCGATATCTGGCTACCGTGAGTCCCCACCGCTCGCCGCTTCGCGGCTTCCGGTATCGAGTCGTGGCGCTCTCCTTTCTGTCGTCGGAACGCGGGCGGCAAGACGCGCGATCGCGCGGGGCCGGGGCGTTGCTGCCACCTCCCAGGTCAGGTCATCGCGACTCCCGCATCCGGGCCTCGCCCTCGACCCGGAAGAGGAACGACACCCAGCTCCGGAACGGCGCCCAGGCCTCCGCGATCTCCGCCAGCTCCGCGACTCCCAGGCCCGGGAGGTGGTACGCGTCGCGCATGATCTCGTGGAGGCGGGTTTCGCTGCGGGGGAAGACGTCCGGGTGGCCGGCGCCGCGGATCAGGATCAGCTCCGCGCTGAACCGGCCGATGCCCGGCAGGAGCTGCAGCTGCTTCAGTGCCTCCTCCGCCGGCATTGCCCGCAACGCCGCCGCGTCCAGCATTCCGTCGGCCGCCGCCTCGGCGATGGCGCGCAGGCGCGGGATCTTCGGGCCCGGCAGCCCCGGCTGGTACTCCATCTTCGCCAGCGCGGCCGGCGCCGGGAACGCCCTCAGCACGCTCCCGCCCACGTCGACCTCGGTGCCGTAGCGCTCGGTCAAGCGACGGCGCAGCCGGACCGCCTGCGTCATCCAGATCCGGTGGCTCAGCACGGCCCAGCACGCCGCCTCGTACGGCGATGCGAACAAGACCGGACGCAGGCCCGGATGCAGCCCCTGCAGCAGCGAAACCACCGGATCACGGGCGCCGGCCTCCGGGAACGCCGTGCCGTCGACGTCCAGCGAGCACATCCGCCGCACCTGAGCCACCACCGCGTCGGTGTGCTCGGGCGGACCGTGGACCTCGACCGTGACCTCGCCGGGCGATCTCTGCCGCAGCACCGCTCCCACCGGCGTCCATTCGCCGCCGAGCGCGAACGCCACCCGCAGTGCGCCGGGTTCGGAGTCCGGCTGCCCGGCCGGGGCGAAGCCGGTCAGGAAGCGGGCCGCCGCGGCCAGGTCGAACTCGCCCTGCACCTCGATGTCGGCACACGGGCGGGAAATCGTCGTCATCTCTCCTCCTCGGATCGGAACCTTGCCCGCGACGTTAGGAAGGGGCACCGACAATTCCGGGCCTCGAACGCCTGATCCCGCATTTGTTCACTCGATCGAGTGGCCCGGAGGTGGGCATACTGCCGGTGTCCGAAAGCGAGGAGAGCCCGTGCCGACCAGCGCACACGACCGACTCGAAGCCCTGCTCGAGACGCCGGCACAGACGGACTCCGGCTACCTCGACCTGCTGGGCGCCGCCGACCAGGCCGGTCCGCCGACCGGGCTCACGCAGCGCCTGATGCGCACCACCCTGCTCCCTCAGGTCTACGAGCGGTACTGGCGCCCCGCCCTCGGCCGCGCGCTCAAGGGCCCGTTCGGGCCGAGCATGGCGGCAGAAGTCTCGCTCGCCACGAAACTCCTCCGGCTGGCACCGGGCCGCACGGTGCTCGACGTCGCGTGCGGAACCGGCCGGTTCACCCGGGCGTTCGGCACGGCCGTCGGCCCGGACGGGCTGGCGATCGGGCTCGACGGCGCCCGCACCATGCTCGCCAAGGCCGTCGCCGAGGGCGGCCCGGACACCGTCGCCTACCTTCGTGCCGACGCCGTGCACCTGCCGTTGAAGCCGTCCACAGTAGACGCTCTCTGCTGCTTCGCCGCACTGCACATGTTCGCCGAGCCGGAGACCGCGCTGGACTCTTTCGCGCGCGTGGTGAAACCGGGTGGCCGGGTCGTGCTGCTGACCAGCGCCCGCCGCGGCCGGCAACCCGCACGCCTGATCGAGTCGGCCGGCGGGATCGTGAGCGGCCAGAAGATGTTCGATCGCGGCGAAATCGCCGCGAAGCTGCGCGCCCGCGGCTTCACGAAGATCACCGAGCGGTACGCCGGTGTCACGCAGATCGTCGCGGGCGAGCTCGGCTGAGCGCCGCGGATTGTCGGAGGTGGCGGTTAGCATCGCCCCATGACCCACGCCGACCCCGTCCCGCCCGACGACAGCTACCTGCGTTCCCTGGTCGAGGCCACCGCCGGCGCCGTCGCGGCCGCCGAACCGCTGTCCTCGCCGCACGCCGGCGCGGACGAGGCGACGCGCGCCGAAGTAACCGCCGCGGTCGAGCGCAGCTCACCCGATCTGGTGACATTGAGCCAAGATCTGCACGCCCACCCCGAGGAGGGGTTCGCCGAACACCGGTCCGTGCGGGCGCTGGCCGATCTCCTGCACCGGCACGGCCACGAAGCCACGGTCGGCGTCGGCGGCCTCGACACCGCGCTGCGCGTCAGCACACCACCGCGAGAGGGGCCGCACATCGCCGTGCTCGCCGAGTACGACGCGCTGCCCGGGCTCGGTCACGCCTGCGGCCACAACGTCATCTGCACCACCGCCGCCGGTGGCTTCCTCGGCGCCGCGACCGTCGCCGAGCGGCTCGGCGGCCGCGTCAGCCTGATCGGCACGCCCGCCGAGGAAGGCGGCGGCGGCAAGGAAATCCTCGCCCGCGCCGGCGTGTTCGACGACGTCGACGCGGTGATCATGCTGCACCCGTTCAGCCACGACATCGCGCTGCACCCGTTCCTCGGGCGGCGTCAGCTGGAGATGGTCTTCCACGGCGTCGGCGCGCACGCGAGCGCCCAGCCGTTCATGGGCCGCAACGCGCTCGACGCCGCCGTCGCCGCGTACCAAGGCGTCTCGGCGCTGCGCCAGCAGCTCCCGCAGAGCGACCGCGTCCACGGCGTGTTCACCGACGGCGGCGCCCGGCCCAACATCATCCCGGCCCGCGCCGCGCTGCTGTTCTACCTCCGGTCCCAGCGCCCGGAAACCCTGCGCGACCTCGCCGCCCGCATGACGTCCATCGCCGAAGGCGCCGCGGCGATGACCGGCTGCGGCGTCGAGCTGATCTGGGACGCCCAGGCGGCCTACCTGCCGATCCGGTTCAACACCGCGCTCGCCGGGCGCTGGACGGCCAACCAAGTGATCACCGGCCGCAGACCGCTGCCGCCGGGCATCGTGCCGGAGTCGCTAACCGGCTCGACGGACTTGGGCAACATCTCCTACCGCGTCCCCGCGCTGCACCCCATGCTGGCGATCTCGGGGCCGACGGTTGCGTTGCACACCAAGGAGTTCGCGGCCGCGGCCGGATCGGAGACGGGCGATGCGGGAGTCCGCGACGGCGCGCTGGGCTTGGCCCTGACCGCCGCCGACTACCTCGGCGACGCCGAGCTGCGGAAGGCGGTGCACGACGAGTTCGAGGCAGCCGGAGGAGCGCTGGACGTCCCGTCGTTCTTCGCCTGACGCCTGAGGATCGGCTGAGTTTTCTCAGCTGATTCTTCTCAGCAAAGCCTGAGGTGTTTCCACAGGCTGTTCACAAGCACGAGCGCGAATCTGGTCCTATGACCGAGAACGAGAGTCGGCCCGGCCCCGCCTCAACCGGTGGGCACCAGCCGCACCACAGCACTCAGCAGTACGGGCCGTACGCGCAGTACGCCTACCAGCAGCAGGCCGCGCCGAATCCGCTCTTCACCCCGCAGCAGCCGGGTCCGCAGGCCCCCACGGCGCTGAAGACCAAGCCGCGCAAGGGTGGCCGCGTCGCGATGATCGTCAGCGCGACCGCACTCGGCGCCGCGCTGGTCGGCGGCGTCGGCGGCGCGGCGATCGTCGGGCTCACGACGACCTCGGCGGACGGCGCGACGACGTCGCTCAGCACGCCGGCCGCGAACGGGCAGACGGTCGCGAACTCGACCTCCGGCGACGTCAGCGCCGTCGCGGCGAAGGTCACGCCCAGCGTCGTCCAGATCAACGTCACGACCGGTCAGGGCGAGGCCATCGGCTCCGGCGTCATCCTCAGTTCGGACGGCCGGATCCTGACCAACGCGCACGTCGTCGACGGCGCCCAGAACGTCGTGATCACCACGTCCGACGGCAAGAAGTACCAGGCTAGCGTGGTCGGCGCGGACACCAAGGCGGACATCGCGGTGGTCCAGGCCCAGAACGCCAGTGGCTTGACGGCGGCGTCCCTCGGCGACTCGAGCAAGCTCGCCGTCGGCCAGGAAGTGGTCGCGATCGGCTCGCCGGGCGGCCTGCAGAACACCGTCACCACCGGCATCGTCAGCGCGCTGAACCGGAACCTGTCCGACATCGGGCAGGGCGAGCAACAGCAGCGCTCGCCGTTCAGCCGCACGTCGAACCAGAGCAGCGACTCGCCCAGCTACACCGCGATCCAGACCGACGCCGCGATCAACCAGGGCAACTCCGGCGGCGCGCTGGTCGACGCCCAGGGCAACGTGATCGGCATCAACTCGGCGCTGTACAGCCCTTCGGCCTCGGCCAACGGCGCGGCGGGCAGCGTCGGGATCGGCTTCGCCATTCCGATCAACGACGCCAAGAAGATCGTCGACCAGATCGTGAACAACTAGGACGAGGACGGGCCGTGGTCGGGGCGGCCCGTCCCCCGCTTCGGGGAGCGGGAGATCACCGCGAAGGCCGTTTCGAGAGTCGATCGGGGGCTCTCGAAACGGCCTTCGTGCTGCTCAGAGCGTGTAGGTGAGGGTGAAGTGGTGGTCCTCCCCGTCGATCTCGATGTTCGCCGTGCCGGAGATCCCGGTCAGCTCGCCTGCTCCGGAGCCGGTGAGGATCTTCAAGGTCATCCCGGACTCGTCGGCCGTGTGATGCAGGACGAAGCTGCCCTTGCGGCCGTCGACCGAGACCTCGAGCCGCTCGAAGCCGACGTACGCGCGCGACGTCGCATTGGTCGCCGTCAGGAGTTCGACCGTACTGGTCCCCTCGACCGCCCCGGCGAACGTCTTGGCGATCGCCACCCGGGCGAGCTCGTTGCCCCCGAACTCATCGGTCGCCTGCGGCTCCCACTGGTCGACGGTGAACGACGCGGTGGCGGTGCTGGTCATGGCTGGTTCCCTCTCTTCGGTGTGGAACCACTTTGGCAGCGAAACCTGACAGGGAACGTCAGGATTTATCAGCGCCTCCGGTTGCCGAACAGCCCACGCGTGATCTCGCGGCCCAGCGCGCTCGCCGCGGACCGCATGAACGACTTCACGGCCGGGTTCTTCATGGCGGACTCGAGGAATCCCGGCTCGTCCTTCCCCGGCGCCGGCGGCGCGGGAGCAGCCTCGGGCGAGGGAGCCGGCTCGGGAGCGGCGGCGACCTTCGCGGCCAGCCGCTCGTAGGCCGACTCCCGGTCGATCGTCTCGGCGTACTTCGCGTGCAGATCGGACGAAGAGACAGCCTCGGCGACGGCCTCGTCGCCGATCGAGCCCATCTTCGACCGCGGCGCCCGCAGCCGCGTCCACGCCACCGGCGTCGGCGCCCCCCGTTCCGACAGCACCGTGACGACGGCCTCGCCGATGCCCAGCGACGTCAACGCGGTGTCGAGCTCGTAGAACTTCGTCTTCGGGTACGTCTTCACGGTCTTGGCGAGGGCCGCCTGGTCATCCGGGGTGAACGCCCGCAACGCGTGCTGGATCCGCGCGCCGAGCTGCGACAGCACGGCGTTCGGGACGTCCGTGGGCAGCTGCGTGCAGAAGAACACGCCCACGCCCTTCGACCGGATCAGCTTCACGGTCTGCTCGATGCGCTCGAGGAACGCCTTCGACGCGTCGGCGAACAGCAGGTGGGCCTCGTCGAAGAAGAACACCAGCTTCGGCTGGTCGAGATCGCCCTCCTCGGGCAGCTCCTCGAACAGCTCGGCCAGCAGCCACATCAGGAACGTCGAGAACAACGCGGGCTTCGCCTGAAGATTGTCGAGTTCGAGCAGCGTGACGACGCCTTTGCCGTCGGCCTGACGCATGAGGTCGTGCACGTCCAGCTCGGGCTCCCCGAAGAAGTCCTCGCCGCCTTGGGCCTCCAGATTGGACAGCGCGCGCAGGATCACGCCGGCCGTGGCCGCCGAGACCCCGCCGATCCCCTTGAGGTCCACCTTGCCCTCGTCGCTGGTCAGGTGCGTGATCACCGACCGGAGGTCCTTTGTGTCCAGCAGGGCCAGACCGCGCTGGTCGGCCCAGTGGAAGATCAGGCCCAGCGTCGACTCCTGCGTCTCGTTCAGCCCCAGCACCTTGGCCAGCAGCACCGGCCCGAAGCTCGTGATCGTCGCCCGGATCGGCGACCCCTTACCGCCGGTGCCCAGCGACAGGAACTGCACCGGGAACGCCGCGCCGGCCCAGTCGTCACCCAGCTCCTGCGAGCGCTTCGCGACCTTGTCGTTCGCCTCACCCGCCGCGGCCAGCCCGGACAGGTCGCCCTTCACGTCCGCGAGCACCACCGGCACCCCGGCCGCCGACAGCTGCTCCGAGATCAGCTGCAACGTCTTCGTCTTGCCCGTGCCGGTCGCGCCGGCGACCAGCCCGTGCCGGTTCAGCGTCGCCAACGGCAGCCGCACGGCAGCCGCCGCGTCCACCTGCCCGTCGATCACCACCGCACCCAGCTCCAGCGCGGCACCCTCACTCGCATAACCAGCGGCGATCTCACTCGCCGGCGACTCCCGCCCGTCCACTGCCCGCTCCCCGATCTGTGTCCTGCACCACACCGAACCCGGCTTGGCGAGCGTAACGCGCCGTACGCGCAGGTAACGCCCTTCCCATCCCCGTGTCGGGTTAGGGTCACCAGGTGACCGACCGCCTAGTCTGGATCGACTGCGAAATGACGGGGCTCGACCTCGGCAAGGAAGCGTTGATCGAAATCGCCGCCCTCGTCACCGACGCAGAACTCAACGTGCTCGGCGACGGAGTCGACATCGTCATCCACGCCGACGAGGAAAAACTCGCCGGGATGCCCGAAATCGTCCGCGAGATGCACGCCCACTCCGGCCTCACCGAAGAAGTCCGCCGCTCCACGGTGACCCTCGCAGAAGCCGAACGCCGCGTCCTCGACTACATCCGCGAGCACGTCCCCGAACCGGGCACCGCCCCCCTCGCCGGCAACTCCATCGCCACCGACCGCGGCTTCATCTCCCGCGACATGCCCGCCCTCGACGCCCACCTGCACTACCGCATGGTCGACGTCTCCTCCGTCAAAGAACTCGTCCGCCGCTGGTACCCGCGCATCTACTACGCCAAGCCCGAGAAGGGCCTCGCCCACCGCGCCCTCGCCGACATCCGCGAATCCATCGGCGAACTCGACTACTACCGGCGCGTCGCCTTCGTCCCCCAACCCGGCCCCACCAGCGAAGAAGCCAAGGCCGCCGCCGCTGAAGTGCAGGAACGGCACCAGAGGTAACCCCCTGCAAACCCCGCGAGGGCACCCGCTACGATTACAGCCAACGAGGTGATCGCACGCGGTTCCCTCGCAGATGGTGGGCGTAGCTCAGCTGGTAGAGCACCTGGTTGTGGTCCAGGAGGTCGCGGGTTCGAAACCCGTCGCTCACCCCATCACCCCGGCGTGGTCAGGGCCTTGCGGCCCTTTTCCACTGTCGGGGTTTCGCCTTTTTGTGGGGGTCGAACCCCCACACCCCCGCCGGGGGCGCGCCCCCGGACCCCCGTCCGAGTGGTCACCTTGCGTTGCCGGCTTGCGTGGATGGCTGGGCTGTCATCTTGCGTGGAGTGGTTGGGCCGTTCGTGGTAACGCTCACGACTGGATGGCTCAGCGTGCGGGCGGCCGGATGGGGATGCACCGTTGAGGCGTGGAACGTTCAGGTGGGAAGGTCAGGGGTCGGAAGAAGCAGCTTCGGTATGAGGACATCACCGTTGTCGATCGGTCGCTTCTGAAACGGGCTGTCGGGGCTGCTGCCCTGGGCAATGCCATGGAGTGGTTCGACTTCGGGGTCTACGCCTACATTGCCGACACCATTGCCGAGGTGTTCTTTCCCCCCACCGTGTCTCCTGGGGTTCGGCTGATCGGGACCTTCGGAGCCTTCACCGCCGCCTTCCTCATGCGGCCGCTCGGCGGGCTCGTCTTCGGGCCGCTCGGGGATCGGATCGGGCGGCAGAAGGTGCTCGCCGTCACCATGATCATGATGGCCATCGGGACCCTGTGCATCGGGTTGATTCCGTCGTACAGCTCCATCGGGGTCTGGTCGCCCATCCTGCTCGTCGTCGCGCGGATGGTGCAGGGGTTCTCCACCGGCGGGGAGTACGGGGGCGCCACCACCTTCATCGCCGAGTACTCACCCGACAAGCGGCGGGGGTTCATGGGGTCGTGGCTCGAGTTCGGGACGCTGTCCGGGTACGTGCTCGGCGCGTCCGTCGTCACCGGGATGAAGGCCTGGGTGCCCCACCAGACGCTGCTCGACTGGGGCTGGCGCGTTCCGTTCCTGGTCGCCGGGCCGCTCGGCATCATCGGGCTCTACATGCGGCTGAAGCTGGAGGAGACCCCCGCCTTCCAGAAGCACGCCGAGGAGGCCGAGAAGCGGGGGAAGTCCGGCGAACCGTTCTGGAAGATGTTCACCGAGTACTGGCCCGCGCTGCTCGTGTGCGTCGGCCTGGTGCTCGTCTTCAACGTCACCGACTACATGCTGCTGTCGTACATGCCGACGTACCTCTCCGAGCAGCTGCACCTCGACGCCACCCACGGGCTGCTGCTGATCATCGTCGTCATGGTCGTGATGATGCTCATCATCATGGTCGGCGGGCGGATCACCGACCACGTCGGCCGCAAACCCGTGATGATGGCCGGCTGCCTCGGGTTCCTCGTGCTGTCCTGGCCGCTGATGCTGCTCGTCCACGACGGCGGCCTCGTCCTCACCTTCCTCGGGCTGATGGGACTCGGCCTGCTGCTGCTCTGCTTCGAGGTGTCGATGCCCGCCGCGCTGCCCGCGCTGTTCCCGACCGCCATCCGGTACGGCGCGCTGTCCATCGCGTTCAACATCTCGGTGTCGCTCTTCGGCGGCACGACCCCGCTGGTGATGCAGTCGCTGATCTCCGCCACCGGCCACGACTTCTGGCCGGCCTGGTACCTGATGGCGGCGGGCGCGATCGGCGCCGTCGCGGTGTACTTCAGCCGCGAGACGGCGAACAAGCCACTCTGGGGCTCGGGACCCGCGGTGTCGACCGAGGCCGAGGCGCGCGAACTGGTCCGCGACTCGGGCTAGTTCGCCGCCGTCCGCCACTCGTCCCAGGACAGCTGCCAGACGCTCCAGCCGTCGGTCGGCTCGAGCTTCGGGCCGCCGCTGTTCTGCACCGTGACGACGTCACCCTTCTTGGACGTGTCCATCAGCCACTTCGTGTTCTCGGTGGACAGGTTCAGGCAGCCGTGGCTCACGTTGCTGTGGCCCTGCTGCCGCACCGACCACGGCGCGGAGTGGTAGAAGATGCCGCTGTAGGACAGCCGGACCGCGTACTGGACGAAGGTGCTGTAGCCGCCGGGCGCGTCTTCGGGCACGCCGTAGGTCGCGGAGTTCATCGTGTAGCCGGTGTGCTCGCTCATGACGGTGTAGGTGCCGGCCGGCGTGTTGTGCCCGGGCTTGCCCATGGAGGTCGGCATGGTCTTGACCTCCTTGTCGTTGATCGTGACCGTCATCTGGTGGGTCACGCCGTCGGCGACGGCGACGAGCTTGTCGCCGACGGTGACACTGGCGCCCTTGTCCTCCCGGCCGTAGCTGCCGTTGCCGAGCGGCTTGCCGTAGACGGCGGCGTCGACCTTGATCTTGGTGCCGCTCTTCCAGTACTCCTTCGGCCGCCAGGTGACCTGCTTGTCGCCGGACCAGCGGAAAGCACCTTCGGTGGCCGGCTCCGCGGAGACCTTCAGCGCCTTCTCGGCCGCGGCCTTGTCGGTGACGTTGCCGGTGAAGGTGAAGATCAGCGGCATCCCGACCCCGACGGTCTCGCCCTCGTCGAGGTTCACCGAGACGCCGAGCTGCCGGGCGGGCTTGACGGTGCTGAAGGTCGACTCCGAGGTGACCGGCTTGCCGTCGGAGCCGACGGCGGTCGCGGTCAACTTGTAGGTCTTGCTGTAGCCCAGCGGCTCGGCGGAGTCCCACCCGGAGCCGTCGCCCCGCGGCTTCCCGGCGACGACCTTGCCATCGGCCCCGGTCAGCTTGACGTCCCCGACCTTCCCGTCCGCGACGGTGACGCTCACCGGCTCCCCGGGCGCGACGTCCTTCGCATCCTTGGCGGGCACGAGGGTGAGCACGGCGGGCTTCGGGACGGGCTTGGGAGCGGTGCTGCTGCTCGCGGGGGCGGTCTCCCGCGGAGGTTCACCCGAAGGGTTACTGCTGCACCCGGCCAAGGACAGGCCGATCACCCCGGCGGCCACCAGCAACCGCACCGTCACACCCCGCATGCCCACCCGCCTGTTTCGCCGTCGATGTCCGACTACAGTGTGCCCGACCAGCCCCGACACCGGGGCGGCGATGCCGGAACCGGGTTGGGGGACCCCCCTGAAACGGGCCCCGGAGAGGGGTGCTAATCTTTTCCACGTCGCCGAGGGAAACCTCCGGCAGACACCGGCGCCATTAGCTCAATTGGCAGAGCAGCTGGCTCTTAACCAGCGGGTTCGGGGTTCGAGTCCCTGATGGCGCACACCCCACCACCCCAGGTCGATCCTCATCGGCCTGGGGTTTTGTGGTATCCGGAATCATTTCTTCCGCTTCTCCTCTGTCCATTGTGGTCTCCTGCGAGCCCGAGAGCGCAAGCCGGGTGCAACGCCTTCAGGCGGCCGCCCGCTCGCCGGTGACGGGAGTCCGAGGGAAGCGTCCCGCGCGCGAGTGCCCTGCGAGTGTGTCGCCGGTGACAGTGACGTCGTCCTCGAGGTTCAGCCGCATCGGCTTGGTGATCCCTTGGCGCCACGTGACGCGCTCGCCGTCGGCTGTCGCGGTGCGGACGACGTTCTCCGGCGTGGTCTGCTCACCCGCTCGGACGGCGGTGCCGGTGACGGCGGGGTTGTCCAGGCACGCGCTCAGCAGCACAGGAATGGTGTCGACCTCGTCCGGGTCGGACGTCGAGCGCGCCGCCCAGGAGCTCGCTCCCGGCGGACAGCACCCACAGGTTTTCCGCCGCAGAACTGCCGTAAGCCGCGCAGACGGTCAAAGCCGAGTCGCGAACAATCGGCGTGGTTTCACCATGCCACCAGTAGCGGACGTTCCTTGACCTCTACTGATGACACTGTGGCCTTCGTCCCCGGAACCTCCGGCACCGAGAACCGCTTACGAAGGACCGCAACCCATGTCTCTCAACGCTATCGCGCATCTGAACTTCCACGGCCAGGCCCGCGAAGCCCTGGAGTTCTACCAGACGGTGTTCGGTGGCCAGGCCACGGTCATCACCTACGCCGACTTCGGGATGCCCGCCGACGTCGCCGCCGACCACGCCCAGGCCTGATCTTCGCCGCGAGGAGCTCCCATGCAGACCCGCCCACTCGGCCGGACCGGCATCCAGGTCAGCGGTTTCACCCTGGGCACCATGATGTTCGGCCCGTACGGCAACCCCGATCCCGACGAGTGCGTCCGCATCGTCCACCGCGCCCTCGACGGCGGCATCAACACGATCGACACCGCCGACGTCTACGGCGACGGTGAATCCGAGAAGATCGTCGGTAAGGCACTGCGCGGCCGCCGCGACGACGTCGTCCTCGCCACGAAGTTCAACGGCCCGATGGGGGATGACGCCAACCGGCGCGGCAGCTCCCGGCGGTGGATCGTGTCCGCTGTGGAGGGGTCCCTGCGCCGCCTGGGCGTCGACCACATCGACCTCTACCAGGCCCACCACCCCGAGCCCGGCACCGACGTCGAAGAAACACTCAGCGCGCTCACCGACCTCGTGCGCGCAGGCAAGGTTCGCGCGATCGGCCATTCCAACCTGCCCGCGTCGGACATCGTGGAA
Source organism: Amycolatopsis sp. NPDC024027 (assembly GCF_040638975.1). Taxonomy (NCBI): domain Bacteria; kingdom Bacillati; phylum Actinomycetota; class Actinomycetes; order Pseudonocardiales; family Pseudonocardiaceae; genus Amycolatopsis; species Amycolatopsis sp. NPDC024027. The sequence continues at coordinate 176,104 of NZ_JBEZYY010000009.1, read as the reverse complement.
GCCCAGTGGGTGGCCGAACGACGAGGGCTGGCCCGGTTCCGGACCGAGCAGCCGCACTACTCGATCCTCAACCGCGGGATCGAACGCGAAATCCTGCCGGTCTGCGAACGGTACGGGCTGGGAATCCTGGTGTGGAGCCCGCTCGCGATGGGCCTGCTCGCCGGCCGCCTCCGCCGGGGCAACGGGGAAACGGCGTCGGCCGGCCGCCTGCACTGGGCACGCCGGCACATGACCGACGAACGCAAGCTCGACGCAGTCGAAGCACTCGCCGGGCTCGCCGGACAGGCCGGGCTGACGCTCCCCCACCTCGCCCTGGCCTTCGTCACCGCGCATCCGGCTGTCACCTCGGCGATCATCGGCCCGCGCACACCGGCACAGCTCGACGACCTGCTCGCGGGAGCCGGCACCCTCCTCGACGACGACTTGCTCGACCACGTCGACGAGATCGTGGCCCCGGGAACCGACGTCGGACCGGTCGACGTGGCCTACGTCCCACCCGCACTCACCCAGCCGGCGCTCCGCCGGCGCATCGCCTGACCCTCAGCCCGGCGCGGCTGCGCGGGATCAGGGTGACGGTGCGCGGGCGGCACATCCGCGGTCTGCTGCTCCCCGGCCGGTTCACGGCAGCCCAGGTGGTGAACCGGAGCCAGTGACCGGCGCAGCGGCCCCGCCGTCGGCGGATCAGCTCAAACGACTTCGAACAGTCCACTGTAGAGGCTCGCTCATTGCTCGCCGTCGTCGCCTGGCCGGCGCACCACCTGGCCGGGGTAGTCCCGGAAGTAGCTGAGGAAGTACTCGACGTCCGGCTCGAAGCGGATTCCGTGCCTGTCCGCCAGCAGCTCCCGGCCCTCGGCGGAGATGGCGACGTCACCGCCCCGGTACTCGCCGGGATCGCCGCCGAGCAAACGCGCCAGCTCTTCCTCGCCGAGCCCGGCGAGGTCCTGTTCGAACACCTGGCTTTCGTCTCGGCCGTAACCGGTGACCGCCCACATCTACTTCTCCACTCGCCTGGTCGGGTCGCCGTCCTTCGTCTGTTCCCCGGTGTCGGGGTCGAACTCGCCGAGGTGGTTCCTGCCGTTCTTCGAGTACTTCTCGACAGCGCCGTGCTGGGAGTCCCATTCAAGGATGCACCCGTCGTCGTTGATCCAGCGCTTCCGGGTACCGCCGCCGCCCTGGACCCCCGTCTTGCCCTTGGCCGGTACGGCGTTGGGGAATCCGGGCAGCGTCTTGGGCGCGGGCACGTAACCCCAGGAAGGGTTGCGCCCGGTGCTCATGGCGGCGGAGACCTGGTGTGCCACGTCGGGCGCCGCCCCGCCGACGAGATAGCCCACCAAGCCCCACAACATCACGTCCCCGGCGACGACCGCGGGAGTGGCGACGCCGCCGGTGCCGACTTCGACCACCGCCGAGACGATCACGGCGGCCCCGGCCAGCAAGCCGCCCGCGATCGCGCCGAGGATGCTCCACTGGCCGTTGGGATCCACCCAGTTGAGCGGATTGTCATTGGCGTAGGCGTACGGCGTGCCCGAGATGTCCGAGAGCGGGTCGACCGTGAGGAACAACGCGGTGGCCGGGTCGTAGTAGCGCGACCGCAGGTGCACGAACCCGGTTTCCGCGTCGGTGTACTGCCCGGTGAACTGGAGCGGGGTCGACGCCGCGCCCGTGTGGGTGGCCCGGCCGAACGGCGTGTACGTGTAGCCGCCGGTGACCGCACCGGAAGAGTCGAGCAGCGCCAGCGTCGAACCGATCTGGTCGTGCACGAACCAGGTGGTGCCCCCGGTGCCGATCTGCTCGATCGGCAGGCCGTCCGGCCCGTAGACGTAGGCGTTGGCGCTGTCGGAGAGCACGTTCGCCGGCGAGCTGATGTCCCACACGAAGGCCGACGTGACCCCGCCCACGGTCTTGGCGACCCGCTGCCCGCTGCCGTCGTAGACGTAGCTCGCGGAACCTCCGGGGCCGGTGGCCGAAGTGAGCCTGCCGGCCTGGTCGTAACCGTAGGTCGATGCGGTTCCGGCGGCCGGAGTCGCCTTCGTCCGCTGGCCCAGCGCGTCGGACGCGTAGGTCGTCGCACCGCTCGGCACCGTGGCGCAGTCCTGGCCGCTCGGTGCCGGGCCCGAGGGCAGGGTCCAGCACAGTTGACCGGCGGGGTCGAACGCCTGCGTCGCGGTCGCCACGGTGGTGGGGTTGTTCGCCGCGTCGTAGCCGAACGCCGTCGCCGAACCGCCGGAGGTCGTGGAGGCGAGCTGTTCCCGCGGGGTGTACCCGTAGCTCTGGGCGACACCACCGGCGGTCTGCGAGGACAGCTGGTTCTGCGCGTCCCTGGCGTAGGTGACGGCCAGCACCGTGGCCGTACCGGTGGCCGCCGACGTACCGGACAGGAAACCCGAATCGTCGTAGGTGTTGGTGAGCGTGGTGCCGTTCGGGTAGGACGTGGTGAGGAGGTGGCTGTCGGCGTTGTAGCCGAACGCGGTCTTGTTCCCGTTCCAGTCGGTCACCGTCGCCAGCCGGCTCGCGTCGTCGAAGGTCCGGGTCAGCGGCGTGCTCCGGCCGGGATACGTGACCGAAGTGCGGTCGCCGTTTTCGTCGTACCCGTAGCCGACGACCGCGCCCGAACCCTGCTTCTGGGCGACCACCTCACCGAACGTGTCATAGGTCCAGGTCGACGTTCCCGTCCCGTCGGCCAGCGAGATCCGCCTGCCGTCGGGGTCGTAGGCGTAGGTCGCCTTCGGAGTCGAGGTATCGGAATAGGTGATCGACGTCGTCTCGCCGGCGGCGTCGTGGCCGAACGTCGTGACCCGGCCGGCCGGGTCGGTGCTGGTGGCGATGCGGCCCGCCGGGTCCAGCCGAGCGGTCGTGACCCGCTGGTCGGCGTCGGTGCGGGAGTTCTGCCGGCCCTGGCCGTCGTAGCCGTAGGTGGTCTTCGAGCCCTTGCCGTCGACGGTCTCGGCGGTCGTCCCGTCCGGGTTGTAGCCGGTCAGCTGGGTGGTCCCGTCCGGCTGGGTGATCTTGACGGCCCGGCCGGCGGGATCGTAGGAGGTCGTGACCGTGCGGCCGTTCGCGTCGGTGTCGGCGGTCTTCTGCCCGTCGGCGTCGTAGACCACGGAATCGGTGTGGCCGAGCGGATCCGTCGTCTTCACGACGTTGCCCCACGGGTCGTGGTCGTAGCCGGTCGTCTTCCCCAGCGGGTCCTGGGTGGAGGTCGTCAGTCCACGACCGGTGTCGTACCCGTAGCGGGTCTTGTTCCCGAGTGGGTCGGTACTGGTCGTCCGGTCGCCGAACGTGTCGAAGGCGTCGGTGGTCGTCTTGCCCCTGGGGTCGACCGTCCTGATCCGGTCGCCCGGGTGCGCGGGGTCGTCGTAGTAGTAGGCAGTCGTCCGCACCGGCGCCGGGCCGAAGTTGCCGGTGGTGGACTCGACCACGTTGTTCGCCCTGGTGACCGTGGTCGAGGTCAGGTCGAGCACCCCGGCCGCGCCGGCCGGGATCTGCCCCTGCTGGTCGTACTGGTTGACCGTGGCCACGCCGGTGGCGTCGATGGTCTCCAGCAAGTTGCCGCTGTCGTCGTAGGCGTAGTTGGTCGTGAAGCCCAGCGCGTTCGAGGCCGAGATCCGGTTGCCGTGGTCGTCGTAGCTGAAGGTCTCGGTGTTGCCGTCGGCGTCGGTCTTGGTGGACACGCCGAGGGTGACCGGGTCGTAGGTGTAGGACGCGGTGCCCGCGTCGGTGGTGCCGTAGCCCTTGGTTTCCGAGACCAGCAACCCGTTCTGGTAGGTCTCCAGCGTCTTGTGCCCGGCCGGGTCGGTCACCAGGGTCTGGCCGGCGGCGAAACCGCCGTCCGGTCCGTAGGTGAAGGTCGTGGTCGCGCCGTCCGGATCGGTCTGGCCGCTGACGCGCTCCGAGCTGTCGTACACCATCGACGTGACCGCGGAAGCGGGGCCGCCGAAGTTCGCCGGGGTCCGCATGGAGGTGAGCAGGTGGCCGGCCGCGTAGCCGTACCGGTAGTGGTCGTCATCCTTCAGCGACGGTGTCCTGGTGGTACCGACGCCGTACACGTCGGTCAGGTTGCCCTCGGCGTCGTAGCCGTAGCTCACCTGCCGGCCGGCCGTGTCGGCCAGACCGGTGATGTGCGAACCGGTCCAGGTCAGGGTGTACGTGCGGTTGCCGGGGTCGGTGACGGTCGACAGGTGGCCGGCGGCGTCGTAAGCCAGCGTCGTCTGGTAAGGCGGCGACGCCTTGCTGCCGGCCAGGTCCGTCTCCGCCGTCAAGTGTCCACTCGGGACGTCGAACGTGAAGATCTGCTGCCCGCGCCGGGTGTACACATAGGTCGAGCCGCTCTTGACCAGCTTCGCGTCGAAGCGGGGCGCGGCCGGGGCATAGGCGCCCGAGCTGTTCACGAACGTGACCGCCGAACCGTCCTCCTGCCGGACCGTCACGTTTCCGGTGGCGCCGTCGGTCACCGCCGCGAGGTTGTAGGAGAAGGTCCAGCCCCAGCCGAGAGGGCCGTCCGCGGCCAGTGCTTTGTTGGGTCCGGCGGGATCGGCGATGCCTTCGGCGTAGCTGCGGGTGAATTTCAGCGCCGCGCCCCGGCCGGGGGTGCTCAGGTCGGTGAAGTCCTGGCCGAAGTAGCCCGTCGAGGTGTCGACCGGGTCGCCCGCGGTGCGGCGGGCACAGCCGCACGCGATGAACGCCGGGTTGGAGCCCCTCGGCGCGTCCTGGATGCCCGGCGGTCCCCCGATCGGCTGGCCGGGGGTCCCGCCCATCGGGACGAACGCGACGGCGTCGAAGGCGACGTCGAAGTCCGAATAGCCGGAGCCGCCCTGATCCTGGGAACTGCCGTTGTTGTTCAGGGTGACGTTGCCGCCGTTCTGCATGGCGAACGTGCCGATGGTGACCCACTGCTCGGAGTTCCACGCCTGGTTCACGCGGATTTTCCACGGCGACACCCCGCCACCGGGGTTGATGTTGTAGACGACGTTGGTCGCCTGCGCGCCGAGGCCGGGCAGGTGCAGTTTCACCTTGTAGTACTGCAAGGAAGGCAGGTTCGGCTTCCAGACCCCGGTGTTGATCAGCGACGGGTTCGTGCCGTCTTCGGTGTGGGTGAACAGGACGCGGCCGCCGAGGCCGGTGCCGAGCTGGTGGGTGTCGATCGCGCCGATCGGGTCACCCGTGGAGTTTGTGCCGTAGGTGTAGGTGAACGTGCCGTTGGACGACCAGTTCGCCGCGCCGCAGCCCTGCAGGTTCAGCCGCGACGGCTCGTCGTCGACGATGATCGAACCGCCCGGCACCTTGGACGTGTCCTGGCTGCACGTCGGCGGGTTCTGCGTCGGGTTCCCGGGTTCCGAGCCGCCCGAGACGACGTACGGACTCGTCGCGCACGTCGTGGCACAGCTGGGAAGCCACGTCACCGGCTGGTGCCACCAGCACTGGAAGTCGTCGAGCAGGCAGTGACTGGCGCCGGGGTTGTTCGGGTTGGTGGTGTTCGGGTCGCAGTGGTTGTCGGCCGTGCACATCGTGGTGAACGGCGCCGGCTGCACCCAGCGCTGCCCGCCGTTGTACGTCGGCTTCGCGTAGGCCGGGCTGCCATAGCGGATCAGCGGGCTCGCGGTCCAGCCGAGCACGCGCTCCTGGTACGGCCAGCTCGCCGGGTGCGCGGCGTCGGCGTAGGTGTCCTGCAGGTACGGGTCGCGGTTGGGCGGGTAGTCGAGGTTGGCCGGGTTGTTCGTCCAGCCCAGGCCCCAGGTGCCGTGCGGTCCGGTGCACGTCGGACCCGGCGTGCAGCCGGTGGTGTTGCCGTTCGCGGCGTTCGGCTGGACGCCGGAGTTGTACGCCCAGGCCGCGAAGTACCAGTTCTCGAGGTAGCGCGGGTCGGCGTTGTTGGCGGTGATCCCGGCGGAGTACAGCTGGTTCCAGGTGCTCTCCAGGATCTGCAGGCCCGCGGCGATGTTCTCCTGGTAGTCGACCGCGACCTTCCACTGCCCGTGCTCGGAGAGCGAGTGGTCGCCGATGTGCATGCCGTCGGTGACCTGGCCGATGCCGTAACCGCAGTCCGAAGCGGCGTAGTTGATCGAAACGATGTCGCCGCCCGCGCCGTAGTAGCTGGCGATCAGCGGGTCACCCGCGGTGCCGGCCGGAGCGTGCCACGACGCCTGCGACCAGTTCGACTCCTGGGCCATGATGCCCTCGTAGATCGATCGCGGAACCGTGCTCGAACCGCCCGCGGGGTGCGACAGCGAGATCAGCGGGAAGTCGCTGCTGGGTGCGTACCCGACGAGTCCCATGTTCGCGAAGTTCGCCGGGCGCGTGTACGCGCTGCCGGTGAGCAAGCCCTGCTCCGCCATCTGCACGGCCCAGTTCACCTGTGCCGGGCTGGGCTGCATGACCTGCCGGTTCGCCTGCAACGGCGGCACCGCGCACTTCGGCGACTGCGCCGCTTCGGCCGTGTTCGGCGCGGCCTTCGCGGCACCGGGTGCGGCGTCACCCTTCGGGCTCAGGCGGCTGGCTCGCGGCGCGGGGGCGGCGTCCTTGGGCACGGCGGAGTACGTCGGCACGGCGGTGGCGGCCTTCGCCATGCCGGCCGGGACCTCCGGCGCCAGGACCTTGCCGGTCTTCGTCGCCAGCACGGCCGGGGCGGACTTCCGGCCGTCGGAATCGGGGCCCAGCAACGCGTCACCGTCGAGCGACGACGCCGTGGCGCCCCGCGCGAGGCCGTCGTCCTTGACGCTGGTGACGCCCGCCTTCGCGAGGACGTCGGCGGCCGCGGAATTCGCGCCCGAGAGGACGGCGTGCCCGGCGCGGCCCTGGAACAGCTGGACGCGGCTCAGGTCACCGGTACCGAGTGTGGTCACCTGGCCCGCCTGCACGTGGACCGCGGTAGCCGTCTTCGTCCCGGCCTTGGTGTGCAGGAAGCTCACGCCACCGTCGGCGGCGGGACGCAGGTCGTACGCGTCGCCGGGGACAGTGGCGATGGTGGCCGGGTTTCCCTTGGCGGGCACCGAAACCAGCCGGTTTCCCGCGACGCCCACGATGCCGTTCGCGGTCGGCACCGCGGAGGTGACCTGACCGGGCGCGGTGACCGAGCTGTCGATCTTGCCGGTGCCGAGGTCGGCACTCAGCAGCCGGGTGGTCTGGTCCTCGGCGACGGTGAACACGGCTTCGTCGCCGGTGCCACACCCGGGCGAGTAGTACTTCAGGCCGACGCCACCGGCGAGCGCGCGCACCGCCCCGGAGACGAGGTCGACGGAGTAGGCGAAGGCGCCGTGGTCGCGCGCGGCCTGGGTGTTCACGGCCGACGCGGGCAGGATCGCCAGCGCGGCGAACTTCCCGTCGCCGGACAAGCACTGGTAGCCGGTCCAGGAGGCGTCGTCGAACCCGGCCGGGTGGATCAGCGCGATCTCGTGCCAGGCGTACCCGGCGGCCTCGCGGCCCAACTCGACGTGGTAGCCCTGAGCGTCACCCCAGCCGTCGATGACGAGATCGGCCGACTTCGCCGCCTGGGGCCCGAAGTCGGCGGGTTGCGGCGGCGCGGCGGGCTTCGGCGCGGCCGGCGGTTTCGGCGCGGCGGCGGCCACCGAAACGGTGCCGCCGATCAGGGAAAGAATACTCAGAAACAAAACGGCGAATCGAACGGCGGTTCGTGAAATCGACATGCGTCTGCCCGCACCGAACACGGCCTGAACCTTCCCCCAGCGACCTCGACGAGGCCGTTCCCGCTCAGCTGGCCGGAAGTCCCGGGGCCGCTGCAGGCAGCCTAACCCGGCGGATGATCTCCACCATCACCCGTTGGAGTGACGTTAACTACACCGGAACAATGGCTGCGCGAATTTCGAGCCGGGCCGGAAACCGACAAAGTTCAGGAATGGCACATTGGGAGACTTTTGCCACCTGGACAAGCTGACGCAATGGCGTTCTTTTCATTTCTTCCCAAGCAACCAGGACAGGCCGGGGCGGGGCGACGTGCCGCCGTGCCTCGCTGTCACAGTCCGTCACCACCGGAGAAGGCTGCCACGCCGAACCGAGAGTCCGATGGAGCCGATCGAACCGACCCTGCCGCTCTTCGACGAGGAGCCCGCCCGGCCCCTCGCCGACCGCCTGCGCCCCACGCAGCTGACCGATGTCGTCGGGCAGGAGCACCTCCTGGCCCCGGACGCCCCGCCGGGCCGCATGGTCGCCCGGCAGTGTCTCGGCTCCGCCATCCTGTGGGGGCCGCCCGGCGTCGGGAAAACGACAGCTTCCTCCCCTACGTCGAGGACGGCACGATCGGCGCCACCACGGAAACCCGAGCTTCGAACTCAGGCGGCGCCCTCCTGTCCCGCACCCAGGTCCTGGTACTCAAACGCCTCGACGAAGCCGCACTGTCCACATTGCTCGACCGCGCCGAGCAGCTCGCCCACCACATCCAGCAGCGCGCCCCGCTGTACGACAAGGCGCAGGAGAGCCCCTACAACCTGATCTCCGCGCCGCACAAGTCGATGCGCGGCCCCGACCCGGCTGATGAAGGACCTCGGCTACGGCAAGGACTACCAGTACGACCCCGACACCGCCGACGGCTTTTCCGGTGCCGGCTACTTCCCCGCCGGCATGGACCGCGAGACTCGCCGGCAACGCGGATGACCGGGCCGAATGCCGTCGAGGTCCTTCTCCCCTTTGGCGGGAAGGCAGTTCACTACCAGGTCACCGGGAGCTGGTACAGGCCGTAGATGTTCGCGTCGTCCTTGAACGGCAGCTCGTCGATGTCCGCCGCCAGCTCCAGCGTGGGGATGCGGCGGAACAGCGTGTCGAACACGATCTGCAGTTCCATCCGCGCCAAGTTCTGGCCCAGGCACTGGTGCGGCCCGAACCCGAACGCCACGTGGTGGCGCGCGCCGCGCTCGATGTCGAGCTCGTCCGGGTGCTCGAACGCCCGCGGGTCCCGGTTGGCCGACTGAGCGAGCGCCAGCACTCCTTCGCCGGCGCGGATCAGCTGCCCGCCGACCTCGGTGTCCTCGACGCACAGCCGGGACGCCGCCGCGTCGATGATCGTGAAGTACCGCAGCATCTCCTCGACGGCGTCGAGCGTCTTGCCCGGGTCGGCCTCGATCATCGCGAGCTGCTCCGGGTTGCGCAGGAACGCCACGGTCGACAGCGAGATCATGTTCGCCGTCGTTTCGTGGCCGGCCACGAGCAGCAGGAAACCCATGCCGGCCAGCGCTGGCCGCCGGTAGGTGCCTTCTTCGCGCAGCTTGACGATCTGCCGCCCGAGCAGGTCGTCCGGCGGGTTCTCTTCCTTCTTCGCGATGAGGTCGGTCAGGTAGCCCTGGATGGCCCCCATGGCCGCTCCCCGCTCCTCGGGCGGCGTCGACTGCTTGAACATCTTCGCCGTGTGCTCCTGGAAGAAGCCGTGGTCGGCGTAGGGCACACCCAGCATCTCGCAGATCACCAAGGACGGGACCGGCAGCGACAGCGACTCCACCAGGTCACCGGGCTGCGGCCCGGCCAGCAGCGCGTCGATCCGCTCGTCGGCGATTTCCTGGATCCGCGGCCGCAGCGCCTCCAACCGGCGCACCGTGAACTCGCCGAGGACGGCCTTGCGCGCCGGCCCGTGCTCGGGTGCGTCCATCTCGATCAGGGTGCGCTCCTCGTCCGGCCGCCGGGCCGCCGCCGCGCCCTTGACCAGCTGCGGGAAGTCCGGATGCTGCCGGTCGGCGCTGAACCGCCGGTCGTTCAACACGGTTCGCACGTCTTCGTGGCGGCTGACCACCCACGCCCACCCGCCGTCGGGCAGGCGAACCCGCGAGATCGGTTCCTTCTCGCGGATCTCTTCGTACGCCGGCGGCGGCGCGAACGGGCACGTACGGGCTAGAGGGAACTCGTGCTTCTCGGCGGTAGTCATGACTTTTCCTTCCACGACGTCACGGACAGGCGACAACATCGGTGAATTCAGGCTCGGCCCGTCGCCTCACGGGTGAAGTACGGTTCCGCCGCTTCCAATCGCGGTACCGCGATGCCCAGCCGTCGTGCTTCCGCGAGGGTGTCCCGGCAGACTTCACGCGGCTCCTCGGCGTCGGGGTCGGAGTGCGCCTCGAGACTCACGCGCGCCAGCGCGACATGAGCGGTCAGCCAGGCGAACACGGGCGCCGTCAGCCAGGCGGGCGCCCGGAACAGCACCACACCGCCCCGGTGACGTCGCAGGTCGAGGCCGCGCGCCTCGAGCAGCGGCAGCAACTCGCGGCCGGTCAGCAGCGCCTCACGCAAGTCGCCCTTCGCCCCGGCCAGCTTGGACAAAGAACCCCGTCGCAGGCCCTGCGAGTGCAGGCCGGCATCCGACACGAAATGGACCCACAGCCAGCCGCGGAAGTCGGGACGCTCCTTGAGCCGGAGGCCGGCCTCGCGGAACACCTGGCGCACGGCCCGCTCCCGGTCGGTCGGGGGCCGGCCGAGGGTGCCGAAGACGACCGACGGCAGCAGTGCCCCATGGAGCACGCCGTCCGCGCCGAACCCGCCACCGGCCTGAGGAAAGCCCCAGGCGATCCGGTCGACGGGGAGCGCGCCGATCGCCGCCAGGGGCTCGGCCCAAATGTTGCCGAAGACCAGCACCGTGGCCTGGCCGACCCGCGGGGCCAGGAAAGCCGCCGCCTCCGCGAGACGGTGGTGCGACACGCTCAGCACGATCAGGTCGAAGTCGTGGTCCGGCTCCAGCGCCTCGCGGTAGCGCACCGGCCACTTCTCGGCGACGCGCTGCCCCCACACCCGGCGCCGCGTATCGAGCAGGTCGAGCTCCACCGCGTCCCCATAGGCCGCCGCGCGGCCCGGCCGGACGTAGAACTCGACGTCGTGCCCGGCCCGTTCCAGGGCCCAGCCGTAGATGGTGGCGATCACGCCTCGGCCGAACATCAGGATCTTCACTCTGCACCTCGTGGGGTACGATTCGATCTGGAGGTCATCTCCACTTTCCAAAATATGGAGGTCATCTCCATTTGTCAACGCGAGGGAGCGCATGACCGCCGACAAGCCGCTGCGAGCCGACGCCCGGCGCAAGCGCGAAGCCCTGCTCGCCACCGCACGCGAGGTCGCCGCCACCGGCGACTTCTTCGACCTGCGCTTCGACGACTTCGCCAGCCTGGCCGGAGTGGGCACCGGCACGCTGTACCGCCACTTCCCCACCCGGGAGGCGCTGGCCGAGGCGGTCTACCGCGGGGAAGTCGCCACGCTGTGCGACCGCGCCCGCCACCTCCAGGCCACCCGGCCGGCGGCGGAAGCGTTGGCGACCTTCCTCCGCGGCATGGTCGACCACATGGACACCCACCAGGGCCTCGCCCGGACGCTGGCCACCCTCTGGGCCGACCACTCGAGCGCTCTTGCTGAAGGCAGCCAGGCACTGGAGCAGGCCGTCACCGACCTGGTGGCCGCCGCGGTCAAGGCAGGCACCGTACGCGACGACGTGGACCCCGGCGCCGTCATGATGGCGCTACACGGCATCGGTGCGGCTCATGATCGCCCCCATTGGCGGGCCGAGGCCGACGACGTCATCACCCTTTTGCTGGACGGACTGCGACGGCCGCACTCGAAGGGATAGCTCGCGCGATTCGCCCGCCGACCGCTGCAGCTGGGCGGCATCGCCAAGGAACCGCAGGCGGCGTCACTCCCGGTCAGGCGCCGGCGGGATCTCCAGCGTGATACCGCGGAAACCCCCGCTTTCCCTGTGAAAGCTCGATCAGCGCCGTCGCAAGCCAATGTCCGCTCACCAGGGCCATGTGCTGCGCTGACCCGAGTGAACCTTCGGCACCCCCGCGTCCCCGAGTTGGATCGGCTCCGCGCGCCAAAAGATATGCGGTGGTATCGACGTGCAAGGCCCCACCGGTCTGCGTATGCCCGTCAATCTCGACGTCTATGGCATGTTGCAGCAACGTCAGCCCATTCGCGACTTCCTCGACATCTCCTCCGGCGTCGAGGAGGTCACGCAGTCGCTCCAGGTCTTCCATTTCCACCGCTTCATGCAGTGGCGTCATGTCTTCTATGCTCACTGGTCGAGATCCTTGGCCATGACGACGTTCGTCTCGAGGTAGCCGAGTTTCCGGTACAGCGACCGGGCAACCGAGTTGTTGCCGAAAACCTGGAGCCGCACGGTTTTCAGGCCCGCGGACCGGACTTCGTGCTCCATCGCCCGCATGAGCGCTTCACCGTGCCCCCGGCCACGCAGGCCCGGCTCGACCTTGATGTCGTAGAGGTAGGCGACCCGGCCGGCGCCGTGGGGGCGTTCGGCGAACCAGACCATGCCGATCTTCTGGTCGCCGTTGCGGGCGGTGTAGAGGTGGTGGCCGGGTGTGGCCGCACCCTCGGGCAAGAGTTCGGCGTACTCGTCGATGGCGCGCCGGTGCGCCCCGTCGGGCGGCAAGCTCTTCGCCGAAACATGGGCCTCGGCGTAGGCCAGTACCGCGTCGCGGTGATATTCCGCGTATTCCTCGGGGGTCATCGGATCGAGCCGGACCTCTGCCATGGCCGCCCTTCTTCTCGCGCTACAGGCCGCGTACAACTTCGTAGTCGCCTCGAAGCTCGCGAATGACCTTTTTGCGTTTGGCGTTCTCTTCCGCCAACAGCACCAGCTTTCGCTCCGCCCGGTCACGCCACAGAGAGGGTGCGTAGATGACGTTTCCCGAATATTTTCCTCGAGCGAGCTTGTGCGAACGAACCGCCGTGACGACGTGAGCCAGCACCTCGTCGTCCAGCTCGGCCCCCCAGACCCAGCTTTCGCAGAGGTCCAACACCAGGACTGCACCCTCGTCGACAAGCTGACGGACTTCACCCGGCTCGAGCCAGCCTGTGACCTCGCGCCACTCGGAGCCGTCGGGGCCGAGGAGGGCGTACTCCGCGTCCCCGATTTCCCGGTACCCCGGAACCTCTTCAGACAATCAAACTCACCTATCCCCCGATGAAGGTCACCCCGGCGAACGCAGTTCAGGGGCTGATCGAGTCCATCGCGCGGTCGAGCAGCCGACCCAATTGCTGCGTTCCGTTGCCCGCGATCCAAGCCGCGACGGCGGCCTCCAGACAGCCCAGGGCGCTTGCGATGAGCGCACGTGGCCGCGGATCGGTCGGGTTCGCCGGATCCACACCGAGCCGGCGCGCGAGCTCGGGTGCGATCAGAGCCCGGAACTTCGCCTGCTTTTCCTGCTGGACCGTCGCGAGGGCCGGGGTCGTCACGGCGAGCGCGGCCAGTCGATGGGCGCGGTCCGTCTGGGTCGCGTAGTACTCGACGAGCGGGCCCATCGCGTGGCGCAGCGCGGACCACGGGGCTTCGTCATCGGGTCGCTGACGCAACGCCGCCAATATCTCGTCGACAGCGGCCGAGGTCTCGCTCGCGAAGACGTCCTCTTTGGACGGGAAGTAACGGAAGAACGTGCTTCGCGAGATTCCGGCGACCGCGCAGATGTCGTCGATGGTGGTCTGCTCGTAACCGTTCTCCAGGAACAAATCGAGCGCCATCTCGGACACCTGCGCCCTCATGGCACGCCGGGCGAGTTCGCGTGCACCGGGACGACGCTCGTCCCGCTCCGGCAGCCTGGTCACCGGGCGATGGTACTACACCCCAAACCTGGTACTGTAGTTTCACAAACGCTACTCAGTGTCAAATTCGGAGCGGAGACGGACCCGATGGACCCGAGCCAGGTCACCAACACCACGACGAACGGCAGCACAGTCCCGGACTCGCCCCCGGTGAACGATCGACTGGAGGCGCTCACCGCCGGCTTGCCCGCGGAAGAGCTGGCACTCGTATCGGCCGCGGCGTCGCTGGTGCCGGTCTTGAGCGCCAACGCGGAGGCCGCGGATGCCATGGGAAGACTGCCCGATGACGACATCGCGGCGCTGCGCAAAGAGGGTTTGCTCCGCCTCGCGACACCGCGGAGGTACGGCGGCCACGAGAGCGGCGCGTGCGCCGCGACAGCCATTGCCGCGGAAGTGGGACGCGGCTGCGCATCGGCGTCTTGGGTGCTGACGGTGTACTACACCGCGGGTATCGCCCTCTGGCTCTTCCCGGACGAGGTACGGCACCGGGTCTGGGACGAGGATCCGGACGCGACCGTGTGCGGCTCCTCCGCCGGCGCCGTGCCGGCACGGAAGATCGATGGCGGTTACCTGCTCAGCGGCCGCTGGGGCTGGGCTTCCGGCATCCACAACGCGTCCTGGGCGATCCTCAGTGTGGTCACCGAGGGCGAGGGGTCCGCCCGGGAAAGCGGGTTCGCCCTGGTTCGGACGAGCGAATTGTCGGTCGAACACACCTGGCACATGGTCGGGATGCGCGGCACGGGCAGTGACACGATCATCGCGGATGGCGTCTTCGTCCCCCAGGAGCAGGTCGTCTTCCCGGCCAGAGGGGCCGCGCCCGGGCCCTCGATGCCCCTGAGCGTCCCGAAACCGCAGGGCCTGATGGGTGCGCTGGCCGCACCGGTGCTGGGGATGGGCATGGGGATCTACGACCACGTCGTGGCGAAACTCAGCGCCGGCCGGCCGCTGGTCTCCGCGGCGAGGTCGCCCGTGCGGGCGATCGACGCCCCCGCCGTGCAGGCGAACATCGCCGATGCCGCCATGCTCATCGACAGCGCGATCCTGCAGGCCGCGCGCACCGCCCACGCCGTCGACCGGGCCACCCGCACGGGCGAGCGGTTGTCTCCCCTCGCCATCGCCCGCACCCGGATGGACTGCGGGTTCGCCGCGCGGCAGATCCGCCGGGCGGCGGACAAACTGCTGGATGTCGGTGGCGCCAGCCGATTCGCCGACTCGGACCCGGCGCAGCGAATCTGGCGCGATCTGGGCACCGCGACCCGGCACCCCGCCTTCAGCACCGAACTCGACCGCGAACAGTACGCCCGGCTGCTGGTTCCGGTTCTCCAGGCACAGTAAGGAAAGTCGAACGACATCCCGCCGGAGGCCGGTCAGGAGACTCCCGGCCGGTCCAGCACGCGGCCGAGGAAGCCGCGCAGGTAACCCGCGACGACGTCCAGGTGGCTCTCCAGCAGGAAGTGGCCGCCGTCGATCAGGTGCACCTCCGCGTCCCCGGCGTCGCGGGCGAAGGCCTGCGCGCCGGCCGGGCCGAAGATCTCGTCGTTGCGGCCCCACACGGCGAGGACGGGAACCTCGCTGGTGCGCAGGAATTCGTGCAGCAGCGGGTAGAGCGGGCGGTTGTTCGGGTAGTCGCGGAACAGCGCCAGCTGGACCTCGTCGTTGCCTTCGCGGGAGACGAGGGCGAAGTCGTGTTCCCAGGTGTCCGGGCTGACCAGGCTCGGGTCGGGAACGCCGTGCAGGTACTGCCAGCGGATGGCATCGAGGCTCAACGCGGCGCGGACGGCGGGCTCGGTGTCCGGGCCGGGAGCCGCCCCGTAGGCCCAGACGTCGGTCCAGAACGACTCGACGAAACCGTCCTCGTAGCCGTTGCCGTTTTGGGTGATGATCGCGGAGATGCGTTCGGGGTGCTTGAGCGCGAGGCGCCAGCCGATCGGTGCGCCGTAGTCCTGGACGTAGATGGCGTAGCGGCCCAGCCCCAGGTGGTCGAGCAGCCCGGAGGTGAGTTCGGCGAGGGCGTCGAAGGTGTAGGTGAACTCCGACACGAGGGGAGCGGCGGAGTGGCCGAAGCCGAGGTGGTCCGGCGCGATCACGTGGTAGTCCCCGGCGAGCAGCGGGATGAGTTCGCGGAACATGAACGAGCTGGTCGGATAGCCGTGCAGCAGGACGATCGTGGGAGCGTCGGCGGGACCGGCTTCGCGGTAGAAGATCTCGTGACCGTCGACGACGGCGGTCCGGTGGTGTACCGGGCTCATCTCTAACTCCTTCGAATACTTTTTCTGGTTAGGTTCCCAGGCAAGCACGAATCGGTGTAACCTGTCAAGCGGGTCGAACTGGTTAGAGAAGGAGAGCTCGGATGACTGCGCTGCTGGACCTGCTCAACAGCAGGCCGCTGGTCGACGGTGCGGAGCAGGACGCGCTCGGCGACCCGGTCGCGGGCCGGCGCTGGGCACGGGAGCACGGCGGTGACGGCAGCCTCGCGGAGCTGGCGTCGTTGCGCGAGGCGCGGGACATCTTGCGGGACGTGGTGCTGGGAACCAGCTCGCCTGCCGCGTTGAGCCCGCTGCTCGAAGGGGTCCACCAGGTCCCCGAGTTCACTTCGGACCGTCTCCTGTGGACGACGAGGACTCCTCCGCACACGCGGTTGGCCGTCGAGGTGATCCTCGAGTGGGCCGCCACCGAGGAGCAGCTTCCCGGCCGGTTGCGCCCGTGCGCCAACGACGAGTGCCGGCTGTTCCTGCTCGACCGCAGCCGCGCCAACCAGGCCCGCTGGTGCTCGATGGCGACGTGCGGCAACCGCATGAAGGCCCGCCGTCACTACCAGCGCAACCGCTGACGGACCTTCCGGGACCAGGTGCGCCTGACAGGACAAGATTCACCGTGCGAGCAAGAATTGAGACATGCATCCCGTTGCACGATGCCGCGTTTCATGGCTTGCGCGAGCGCGGTTGATCCACCATGAGCGCCATGACCTGCGGCGAGGCACCTTACAGAAGGCAATGAGCGCACGAATTCATCAATGCAGACCGTCTCCCTGTTGCCCGAACCGGAATTTCGTGCCCGCCACAACAGCCCGTTAGCTTCGGATTCATGGAATGGAGCTTCAAGACAGCCGAAGAACTCATTGGCGCGTTGCGGTCCGGTGCCGTGTCGTCGGTGGAACTGACCGATGAGGCGATTGCCCGGATCGAGCGCGACGACGAGGTGATCAACGCGGTCTGCGTGCCGGACTTCGAGCGGGCGCGGGCCGCCGCGCTCCGGGCCGATCAAGCACGGGCGCGGGGTGAAGACCGGCCGCTGCTCGGTGTTCCGGTGACGGTCAAGGAGTGCTACGACGTCGCCGGGCTGCCCACGACCTGGGGCATGCCACCGCACCGGGACTTCCTGCCCGCCGAGGACGCCGTGCAGGTGTCGCGGCTCAAGGACGCCGGTGCCGCGGTGCTCGGCAAGACCAATGTGCCCTTGGGGCTGCAGGACATCCAGAGCTTCAACGAGATCTACGGCACCACCACCAACCCGTGGGACCCCGGTCGCACCTCGGGCGGCTCCTCCGGCGGATCAGCGGCGGCACTGGCGTCCGGGTTCGGTGCGCTGTCCATCGGCTCCGACATCGCCGGCTCGCTGCGCACCCCCGCGCACTTCTGCGGCGTCTACGCGCACAAGCCGACACTCGGGCTGGTGGCCGGCCGCGGCATGGTCGCGCCGTCCGAGCCGGCCTTGCCGGTCGACCTCGACCTCGCCGTCGTCGGTCCGATGGCGCGCAGCGCCCGGGATCTCACGCTCCTGCTCGACGTCATGGCCGGGCCGGACCCGCTGACGCACGGGGTGGCGCACCGGTTGGCCCTCCCGGCCGCTCGCCACGAGCGGCTGAGCGACTTCCGGGTCCTGGTCCTCGACGAGCACCCGCTCATGGCCACCGGCTCCGCCGTGCGGGCGGGCGTGCACCGGGTGGCCGACGCGCTCGCCGACGGTGGCGCCCGCGTCGCACGGCACAGTCCGCTGCTGCCCGACCTGACCGAAGCCGCGACGCTTTACACGCAGTTGCTGATTTCCGGTTCCGTGGCGCGGTTTCCCCTCGATTCGGACGAGCAGCTGCGGACGCGCGTCGCCGGGCTGAGCCCGGACGACCAGAGTCTCGACGCCGTGCGGCTGCGCGCCCTGCTGTTCAGCCACCGCGACTGGCTCGAGGCGAACCACCGCCGCGAGGTCCACCGCCACGGCTGGCGGCAGCTGTTCGCCGAGTTCGACGCCGTGGTGTGCCCGATCACGCCGACGCCCGCGTTCCCGCACGACCACTCCCCCAATCCGCTGGAACGGCGCATCGACATCGACGGCGTCGAGTACCCGTACCTCGACCAGCTCGTCTGGGCCGGCCTGGCCACCATGCCCGGCCTGCCCGCCACCGCCGTCCCCGCGGGCCGGTCCGCCGAGGGCCTGCCGGTCGGGGTCCAGCTCATCGGCCCGATGTCCGAAGACCGCACGCCGCTGCGGCTGGCCGAGCTGCTCGAGCCCCGGACCGGCGGTTTCCGGGCGCCGGAGCAGGGCGTACCGGCCGCGCGCAGTGGCGGCGGACGTCCCGGTGCGGCCTGAGGCAGAGCTGTGGCCAGGTCGTCCGCCGGGACACCGGCCCGGCCGGTCACCGGCGGCTGGCACACTCAGGCCGTGCTCCTCGGATACGTCCTCGCGGTGCTGGCCGCCGTCGCCTCGGGTAGTGGCTCCATCCTGGAGTCGGCCGGGGTCCGGCGGGCCGGTGCCTTCGGCGGCTCGCCTCAGGACCTCGTCGCGCTGCGCCGGCAGCCGCTCTACTTCCTCGGGGTGGGGGTGGACCTGCTCGGGTTCGTCTTCGCCGCCGCCGCGCTGCACCGCCTGCCGCTGTTCCTGGTCCAGTCGGTGCTCGCGTTCAGCGTCGGCGTGACCGCGACGATCTCCGCGATCCTCGGCGTCCGGCTGGCCGGTGCCGGGTGGGCCGCGCTGGGGGTCGGGGCGACCGGCCTGGTCCTGCTCGGCCTGTCCGCGGACCCGGGCCCCGCGCGGCCGCTGCCGGCCGGCTGGAAGCTGCTGCTGGTGGGCGTGGCGGTGGTGATCGCGGCGATCGCGTTCACCGTCCAGCGCCGGGACGGCCGCTGGTCGCCGATCGTGCTCGGGTTCTGCGCCGGGCTGGGCTTCAGCGTCGTCGGGATCTCGGCGCGGACGCTCGAGGTGTCCGGGCCGGTCTGGCACCTCGCCGTCGAGCCGGCGCTGTGGGCGATGATCGCCAACGGGCTCGTCGCGGCGGTGGCGTTCGCGATGGCTCTGCAACGCGGCCGGGCGACCGCCGTCACCGCCATCATGTTCACCACCAACACGGCGGTCTCCTCGCTCATCGGCGTGGTGGTGCTGGACGACCGCGTCCGCGAAGGCTTCACCCCCGCGGCCGCGGTGGGCTTCGTCCTGGCTGTCGCCGGAGCCATCGGCACCGCGCACTACGCGGCCGCCCACCGGGTGGAGCCCAGCGCCTCCGCCGCTTGAGTCAGCCCCTCGGGGTGAGGACCGTGCGGTCGAAGGGCCCGCCGTGGGCGGCCGCGTGGGCCACCGCGTCGCCGGCCCGGTCGAGGCCGAACCGGGTGACGCGTTCGGGAGCGAGGTCCAGTGCGCCCGTCGCGACGAGCCGGATCATGCCGGCGTTCGCCGTGCGGGGGTACATCCACTGGCCGCGCACGGTCACCGAGTTGCGCATGATCCAGGGGTAGGGCAGGGCGAGGTCCGCGCCGCCGAGCATGCCGACGCCGCCCATCAGCACGACCCGCCCGTACTCGCGCACGGTCATGGCGGCGGCACGCGCCACCGAACTGGGTGCCTGCGGCGGGAGGAGGTCGAGCACGAGGTCGATCGGGCCGCCGGCGGCCGCGGCCATGGCCGCGCGGTCGCGGTCCTCGTCCCCGCTGAGCCCGACCGGGCTCACCCGCGGGCCGAACCGGCCGGCGAGCAGGTCGAGGGCGGCCCGGTTACGGCCGGGGGCCACCACGTGCCCGGCGCCCATGGCGAGCGCGACGGCGACCGCGCTGCTGCCGAGGTTGCCGGTCGCCCCGCTGACCAGCACCGTCTCCCCGGCGGCGAGCCGGCCGGCCAGCAGCCCGCCGTAGGGAATGGTGTGCACCCCCAGCGCGGACCAGCGGGCGGGATCCGTCGCCGCGCCGGCGGGCAGGGGATACACGTTCTCGGTGGGGACCCGCATCAGTTCGGCGAACGGCCCGTCGTGCAGGTACCGGGCCAGCCGGGCGCCGCCTTCACCGCGGGAGCTCCAGCCCTGCAGCGTGATGTCCGGGGTCAGGGCGTCGTCGCGGGCGCGCACCGTCGAGTCGCACCACACCAGGCCGCCCACCGCGAGCTTGGTCGCGTCCGGGCCCACGCGCACCAGCCGGCCGATCCCGCCGACCCCCGGTACGACCGGGGGTTCCAGCGGATAGCGCCGGTCCCCGCTGAACACTTCGGCCGCGTACGGGGGCACGCAGGTGGCCAGCACCTCGACCAGCACCTCGCCGGTGCCGGCTTCGGGGTCGGGTACGTCACGCACCTCGAGCGGGGCGCCGAACGCGGTCAATGTCGCTGCACGCATGGAAAAACCCTTCTGTCGTCGTCCGCCACGCTAGGGCGGCCCGGGGCATGCGGGAAGCGCTGATCATGCATCTCTGCTATGCGTAGTAGGCATGGACGTGTCGAGCACGAGCCTCCGGGTGCTTTGCCGGATCGCCGAGTCGGGCAGCTTCACCGCGGCCGCCGCGGCGCTGGGCTACACGCAGTCCGCGGTCTCCCGCCAGGCGGCCGCCCTCGAACGCGAAGCCGGGGTCACCTTGTTCGAGCGGCGGCCCGACGGGGTCCGGCTCACCCGGCCCGGACTCACTCTGCTGCGCCACGCGCGAGCGATCCTGGAGTCGGTCGACGCGGCCGAACGCGATCTGATCGGGGCGGCTCCCCGCACGGAGGTGGTGCGGCTCGGGCTCGTCCCGAGCGCCGGGCCGGTGCTCCTGCCCGCCGCGCTCGCCCGGCTCGCCGGGACCGCGCCCGGGGTCCGGGTCACCACCCGCGAAGGCACCACGCCCGGCTTGGCCCGGGCGTTGCGCACCGGTTCGCTCGACCTCGCCGTGCTCACCTCCCGGCCACCGCACCGGCCGCCGGACGGCGAGGCACCACGCCTGCACGTCACGACCGTCCGGGACACCGAACTCCTGGTGGCGGCGCCGGCCACCGGCACGTTCGCGGGCCGCGCGGCCGTGCACGTCGACGAACTGGTCGACGCACCCTGGATCGCCGGCCCGTCGTCGAGCGCGGAGCCCCTGCTCGGCGTCTGGCCGGGCCTGCCCGGCCGAGCGCGCATCGTCCACAACGCCCGCGACTGGCTGACCAAACTGCACTTGGTCGCCGGGGGTTTCGGGGTCACCACGATCCCGGACGGCCTGGCGCCGGTCGTCCCGCCCGGCGTGATTTCCCTGCGGGTGGAAGGAGCGCCACCGGAGATCCGCCGGATTCTGGTGGCCCGGCTCCCCGGTGCCGCCACGCCGGCGGTCACCGCCGTCACCGCGGCGATCACCGCGGCCGTCCGGCCGTGACGACGAGGCCGCGCGTACGGCCATTTGGTTAACGCTAACACCCAGCGAGGGACGGCTCGGGCCGGAAGACGCACGGCCTCTGGTCGGCCTCTGACGGGCGTCGCGAAGCACCTTGCACGCCGCTGTACTGGATCTTTGCGTTCGAATCCGACGGGGACGGCACGTCGGAGGCATCCCGGCCGACCGGTGAGCATGGCTCCCGGGTCCGCGAAATTCAAGGCTTCCGCCGCCGGAATGTGAGCGATAACATTCCGGCCGTCAACGGAGATAGGGAGCCGCGTGATGGGGCAACGAACTCAGCCGGCGTGGCGTCGCCGCTTCACCAGGTGGACGGCGACGGCCGCCGCGGCGCTCGCCGTGGCCGGGATGCAGGCGTGGATCGCGGAGCCCACCGCCATCGCCCAGGCGGCTCCCGCGGCTGCCGTCGTCCCCGACGGGGTCGGCGCCGGCAATGGCGCGCTCGCGTCGGTCGACCTGGCCGGGTCGTGGAGCTTCACCCCCGCCGGCCGGGCCGCCACCACGATCACCGTGCCCGGTGGCGGCTGGTACAAGCAGGGCTTCACCGACGTGAACGAGGCGACGTACGCGCGCACGGTGACGGTGCCGAACAGCGGACAGCCGCAGTCCGCGTGGATCGAGTTCGGCGCGGTGAACCACGAGGCGACGCTGTCGGTGGACGGGCAGGTGGTCGCCACCCGGACCACGGCCTTCACGCCGTCGAACTTCGACATCTCCGCCTTGGCCGCCCCCGGCACCACCCACACGATCAGCGTGCACGTCAAGGGCCGCTACGCGCTGAAGAACGGGAACCAGACCGTGGTTCCCGACGCCGCCAACTGGTCCGAGGCCATCCCCCAGGGCATCTACCGCTCGGCGACCCTGCGCGTGTACCCGGCGGTGTACGTCAGCGACGCGTTCATCCGCACCTCCGTGGCCAACCAGACCCTCACCTACGACGTGTCCGTGACGAACACGTCCGGCAGCTCCCGGTCGGTGACGCTGTCCGGCGCACTCGCCCCGGACGACAACGCGTCGTTCAGCTACCCGGCGCTGCCCGGCCGCACGGTCACCGTGGCCGCCCACTCGACCGCCACGGTGACGGTCGGCCCGGTGGCGTGGAACCTCGGCACCACCTCGTACTGGTGGCCGAACGTGCCCTACCGCGCCGGGTACCGCGCCCAGCTGCACCGGCTGTCGGTGCACGCCACGACCGACGACGGCCGCACCAGCGACGCCACCTACCGGTTCGGGTTCCGCGAGAGCACCCAGCACGGCGAGTACTACTACCTCAACGGCGTCCGCGTGAACTACCGCGGTGACAGCCTGCAGGGCGCGGACTACGACCGGATCGACAACGGCGGCAAGGGCGACGCCTACGACACGCTGCCCGGCTTCCTCCCGCCGTCCGGCGGGAACGGCGGCTGGCCGCAGGCGGTGGACAACTACCAGCGGCTCAACTACAACGTGGTCCGCGTGCACCAGGAGCCGGCCAGCCCGTACATGCTCGACGTGGCCGACGAACTGGGCCTGATGGTCATCGACGAGACCGCGATCCGCGGCACCTGCAGCTGCCAGGACTTCGTCGCCGGGCACGACAACATGGTCGGCCACGCCCGGGCGCTGACCCTGCGCGACCGCAACCACCCCGGGATCATCCGCTGGAGCCAGAGCAACGAGGCGGACCTCAGCAGCTTCGACTCCGAGGCGTTCGAAAAGGACCTGTACGCGGCGATGAACGGCAATGACGGCACCCGGCCGGTCAGCGTCGACACCGCGTGGAACACCAACCCCTACCCCGCCCTGCTGAACGGCAACTTCGCCGTCTACTCCCACTACATCGACGGCATCGGCACGTACGGCGAGGCGCGCGCCACCCTGGCCGGCCGCCCCGACGGCGAGGGTGAGTACGTCTGGGACAAGTCCAACACCAAGCAGGGCTTCGAATGGTTCGCCACCGCGACCGCGGCCAAGCGGGCCAAGGACGCCAGCGACCTGCGGCCCTACACCCTGCTGTCCGGCTGGGCGAGCTTCGTGCCCGGCGTGCGGAGCACCGACTTCGTCCCCGAAGAGGGCGGCCATCCCGTCTACGGCGAGGACAACCTGACCGCCCCGTGGAGCAACCCGCAGCTCCAGCGGATCCAGGCCGCGTTCAACCCGGTCGCCGCGATCGACCTGCCCTACTGGTCGGCCTCCGGCAAGTCGGACGCGAACGGCGCCTTCCCGCTCCCGCAGTCGGTGGACACCTACGCCCACAACAGCACTGTCACCCGGAACGTCACCGTCTTCAACGACGACTTCACCAATACGTCGGTCACGCTCGGCTGGACGGCGCACCTCGACCAGCCCGACGGCGCCGTCGTGGCGTCCGGCAGCACTCCCCTCACCATCCCGCTCGGCTCCCGGGTCACCCAGCCGATCTCGTTCACCGCACCGGCCGGCGGCTCCCGCGTGTACCTGACGCTGTCGACCGCGAAGTCGGGCACCACCACGTTCACCGACAACGTCGAGTACCTCAACCTGGGCACCCCGACGGCCAGCGTCGACGACGCCGCTTCGTCGGTGACCTACGCCGGCAGCTGGGGTCACTCGACCGGCGAGACCAGCCTGTACGCCGGTACCAACTCCTACAGCGACGTCACGGGCGACACGGCGACGCTGAGCTTCACCGGTACCGGCGTCACGTTGCACGCCGTGACCGCGCCGAGCCACGGCATCGTCGGCGTCTCCATCGACGGTGGATCCGAGGCGCTGGTGGACGAGTACTCGGCGACGCGCACCGGTGACGTCCCGGCCTGGTCCAGCCCCCGGCTCACCTCCGGCACGCACACGATCCGCGTGCGCGTCACCGGCACCCAGCGCGCCGCTTCGACGCACGACTGGGCCACGATCGACCGCTTCGAAATCTCGAGCCAACCCGTGGCGGACACCAATTACCGCATCGTCAACCGCAACAGCGGCAAGCCGCTCGCCATCGCCGGCGACGCGACCGGTGACGGCGCGTTGGCCGTCCAGCGGACGGGCGGCGGCGCGTGGACGGTCAAGGCGGCGCCCGGGGGTGCCTCCACGCTGATCTACGTGCCCACCGGCAAGGCACTCGACGTCGACGGCTACGCCACGACGCTCGGGCTCCAGCTCCAGCAGTGGACGCCCAGTGGCGGCACCAACCAGCAGTGGTACCTGCGGCCCACCGGCGACGGGTACTTCACCATCATCAGCCACGACAGCGGGCTGGCGGCGGACGACTACAACTGGGACGGCAGTGACGGCGCCAAGGTCGTGCAGTACACGGCCGGCACCGGCGCCAACCAGCAGTGGCAGCTCGTCCCCGCATGATGAACTCCCGGCCCGGCGTGCGTACCCCACCGCGCCGGGCCGGTGACCATCTCGGCTTTCGCTGCCGGGATTCGGCCCGGTAGGACCGGCCGCCGGGGTCAGGAGGATGGCCCGCGGGCGACGCCGCTGGGAGAGTGCCTGGATGGCTTGGCTGAACCGGGACAAGACACCCGCGTTGTTCGCGGTGACCACTTCCGTCGTGAGCGGCGGCATTGTGGCCGTCCTGGCGAAAGTCCTGCAAGGCGGCATTTCCGCGGGAGCCACGATCCTCTGGTCCGCGCTGGTTTCCGCCGTCGTCGCGATCGTTTTCTGGGCCGCGTTCGCGATGAGGCCACGGAACCGGCGCGGTACGGCTTTCCTGCTGACGTCGGCGTTCGAGCAGAAGTATTACGTGGCGGCATTAGTGCAACAGGTGCACATTGCCCTCGACCGGGACGACATCGACCTCGTGCTCAAGGTACCGGACCGGGACTACGACGCGGGCGCACAAGCTCATCACCTGCGCCGCATCCTGAACCGGAAGCACGCCTACATCGGGGGCATCGTGGTCGCCGGAGAGGTGTCCAGGCTGCGCGAGGACCTCGTGAGGTTCTGCCGGGAGTCGCGGCTGCCCATCGTGTTTTCCGACCTCGAGCCGTTCCCGACCGAGTCGGAGTACCCGGACAACACCGCGTTCATCGGCTACGACACGGGCGAACTCGGCGAACTGGCCGGCCATTGGCTGGTCAAGCAGTTGCGCGGACGAACCGGGCCGCGGGTGCTCATCATCGCCAGTCTCGAACACGACAGCCGGCAGCAACGCTGCGAAAAGGCGTTGCGCTCCGGGCTGCCCGACGTCGAAATCGTCACCGACGATCGATGCGGGTTCGTGCGCTCACGGGCGCACAACGCGGTCCGGACCCACGTTCGGAACCTGGCACCCGGGCAGCGCCTCGATGCGATCTTCTGCACCAACGACGAGATGGCACTGGGCGCGGTCGACGCCATCGCGGCAGCCGCGTCCGCGGCGACCCAGGCCACGGTCGTGGTCGGCATCGACGGTGTGCTGGAAGCCAGAACGCTGATCGACACCGCGGACTGCCCGTTCCGGGCGACCGTCGTCCAGGACACCCACCGCCTGGCGGTGGGCGCCGTCGACTTCCTCGTCAAGATGCACCGCGGTTACGCCGTGCCCCGGCGCACCATCCTGAAAGCGGAGATCTACGAAGGCGACAACGCGCGGCTGTAGCCGACGAGGTCGCGCAGGGACGCCGGGACGAATTCGGCGACCCGGCGCGCCCAGTCGGAGTGCTCCGCCAATTCGCCGGTGGGGCCGAGGAGCCGGTCGGCGTGGGCGAGGGCGAGGCTGCGCGGCAGCGGGAACATGCCCGCTTTGCCCAGTGACAGCCGCAGGCTCTGGCCGGCCAGCGCGCCGCCGTGGGCCGTGGTCGAGTACGACACGATCCAAGCGGGTTTGCCGGAGGCCTCGGTGGCGAGGAAATCCAGGGCGTTCTTCAACGCGGCCGGTGGCGCGTGGTTGTACTCGGGGGTCACGAAGACGTAGGCGTCGGCGGCCGCCATCGCCTCGAGCCAGGCGCGCACCGGAGCCGAGGGGCGACGGTCGTCGTTGGCCAGCGGCGGGAGGGGTTCGTCGAAGAACGGCATCGGGTGGTCGGCGAGGTCCAGGACGGTGAACTCCGCGCCCTCGACGAGGCTGGCTTTGCCCATGACGAACCGGCAGACGCGGTCGCCGAGGCGGCCGGGCCGGGTGCTGCCGAGGACGACTTCGATCCTCATCGCCGCTCCTCGGTCTCGAGGAGTTCGCAGATCGTCTTCAGGGTGCGGATCGTGGTGGCGATGTCGGTGCCGGTCAGGTGCGCGCCGCCCAAGCTTTCGTACTCTCGGTGCACCTTCAGCCCATCCTTCACGACGGACCGGCCGGCGGGGGTCAGGGTCAGCGCGTGCTCGCGACGTGACGCGGACGAGGTCTCGACGGCCAGCCAGCCTCGTTGCCGGGCGGTCTCGATGTGCCGGCTGACCGCGCCCTTCGTCAGGCTGAGGAGATCGGCGATCTCCTGTTGCGACGGAGGGCCTTCGCCGGCTTCGGCGATGGAGCGCAGCACGAGGAACAGGGTCCGTCCGATGCCGATCCGCTGCTGGAAACGACGGTCGCCGGCTCGTTCGCTCAGCAGCGCCGCCCGGTGCAGGTACCGCATGAGGTCCCGCTGCGGGAACGCCTGAGGGCTCATGTCAACAGTATATGACTGAACGGTTGACGTGTGAACCGTTCAGTCGCTCAGCGGCGGTTGACCTTCACGTCGTCCATGCAGGTCGAGCTGACCGTGAGATCGCGGTACGGGTAGTTCTCGCCCTCGAGCAGCTCCATCGCCATCAGCTCGGCCTGGTCGTGGGCTCGCTGCGTGGCGTCCTCGCCGGCCGCGACTTCCAGCGCCACGCGGTAGCTGAAGCCGCCCAGGTGCCGGCTGTAGGCGAGCGTTCCCGTTTCGCTGAACACCAGGTCCGCCAAGCCCGCCGCGCCGGCGTTGGCCAGGAGTTTCGCGCGGACGGCTTCCGTTGGCCGGTCGAACTTGCCACGGACCAGGACGCGGTAGGTCGGCATGCCGCCAGGTTAGCGAGGCACGTCGAGGCCGGGGAACCGGTTTTCGGCTGACGCTGCGGCCGGCCGGCCGGTGACTACGCTGAAGCAGGCCTGACCGGTCAGAGGAGCTCGCCTCGCGAAAGGGTCCCCGCCATGTCGCAGCAAGATCGTCACGGAACTTCGGCCGCGAGCGGGGTGAACCGGCGCCGGGTGCTGGCCGGCGTCGCCGGCGGGGTGGCTTCCCTCGGGCTGCTCTCCCCCGCGGCCGCCGCGGGAGAGACCGCCGGAGAGGCCGCCGCGCGGGATCGGCGCGTCGAGGCGCTGCTCAACAAGATGACGCTCGCCGAAAAGCTCGGGCAGCTGCAGCTCGTCGGTGACGAAACCACCGCCCGCGCGGCCCTCGCCGGCGGCCGGCTCGGCGGGGTCTTCTCCGTGGTCGGGGCCGCGAAACTCAATGCCCTGCAACGCGTTGCCGTCGAGGAGACGCGGCTGGGGATCCCGCTCATCTTCGGCCTCGACGTCATCCACGGGCACACCACC
Source organism: Amycolatopsis sp. NPDC024027 (assembly GCF_040638975.1). Classification (NCBI taxonomy): domain Bacteria; kingdom Bacillati; phylum Actinomycetota; class Actinomycetes; order Pseudonocardiales; family Pseudonocardiaceae; genus Amycolatopsis; species Amycolatopsis sp. NPDC024027. Next base: position 148,540 of record NZ_JBEZYY010000009.1, on the reverse strand, counting down.
AACTTCCCGATCCCGCTCGCCCAGGGCGCCAGCTTCGACCCCGCCGTCGCGGGCACGGACGCAGGAGTTTCGGCCCGGGAAGCCCGCAGCAGCGGCATCCACTGGACCTACGCGCCGATGATGGACGTCACCCACGAGCCGCGGTGGGGGCGGATCGCCGAGGGGTACGGCGAAGATCCTTACCTGGCAACACAGTTCGCCGTCGCCAAGGTGCGCGGCTACCAGGGGGACGACTACTCCGCGCCGGACCGGGTTGCCGCCTGTGCCAAGCACTTCGTCGCCTACGGTGGGGCCGAAGGCGGGCGTGACTACAACACCGTGGACGTTTCGCTGCAACGGCTGCACAACCTCTACCTGCCGCCGTTCAAGGCCAGTGTCGAGGCGGGCGTCGCGACCGTCATGGCCAGCTTCAACACCATCAGCGGCGTGCCCGCCCACGGCAACGGCTACGTCCTGCACGACGTCCTCAAGGGCGCCTACGGTTTCCGCGGGTTCGTCGTCAGCGACTACACCGGCATCGAGGAACTGATCCTGCACGGCCTCGCCGGTGACGGCGCGGATGCCGCGGCGGCCGCCCTTCCGGCCGGGGTCGACATGGAGATGGTCAGCACCGATTACGCCCGGTTCGGCGAACGGTTGCTGGCCGAACGCCGGATCACCCGCGGCCAGATCGACGACGCCGTCCGCCGGATCCTGCTCGTCAAGTTCCGGCTCGGCCTGTTCGAGCGCCCGTACGCCGACGAAGCGGCCGAGGTGAAAGCGCCTTCACCGGCCGCGCTGGCCGCGTCGCGGCAGGCCGCCGCGCGGTGCATGGTGCTGCTCAAGAACGACGGACCCGTGCTGCCGCTGGCGAAAACCACCGGTTCGGTCGCCGTCGTCGGGCCGCTCGGCGCGGCGACCTACGACCTCAACGGCACCTGGGCGGGCCTGGGCACCGGGGCCTCGACGACGCCGCCGGTGACCGTCGTCGACGGGATCAAGGCCGCGGCACCCGGCGCCACCGTGAGCTACACCCCCGGCTGCACCGTCGACGGGACCGATACCGGCGGGTTCGCCGCCGCGCAGCAGGCGGCACGCGCCGCCGACGTGACCGTCGTAGTGGTCGGCGAAACCGCCGCGATGAGCGGCGAAGCGGCGGCGCGCAGCGACATCGGCCTTCCCGGCGTGCAGCAGCAGCTGGTCGCCGCGATCAAGGAGACCGGCAAGCCTTTCGTGGTCGTGCTCGTCAACGGCCGCCCGCTGACCATCCCGTACCTGCACGAGAACGCGCCCGCCATCCTGGAGGCGTGGGCCCCCGGGGTGCAGGGCGGCCACGCGATCGCGGACGTCCTGTTCGGCGTGGTGAACCCGGGCGGCAAGCTGCCGGTGAGCTTCCCGCGCGCGGTGGGCCAGATCCCGATCTACTACAACCACGAGAACACCGGACGCCCCGCCGACCCGGCCAACAAGTACACGTCGAAGTACCTGGACCTCGACAGCGGGCCACTCTACGAATTCGGCCACGGCCTGTCCTACACCACCTTCCGCGTCGACGGCCTGCGGCTTTCCGGCGCACGCCTGCCGGCGAACGGCGGCCGGATCGAGGTGAGCGCCACCGTCACCAACACCGGCGGCCGGGCCGGCGACGAGGTCGTCCAGCTCTACCTGCGCGACCCGGTCGCGAGCATCGTCCAGCCGGTGCGGCGGCTGCGCGGCTTCCGGCGGGTGAACCTGGCCGCGGGCGCGTCGACGACGGTTTCGTTCACCCTCACCCCGGACGACGTCGGCTTCTACGACAACACCGCGCGGTTCCGGGTCGAGCCGGGCAAGATCGAGGTCTACGTCGGGACCAGCTCGGCGGCCACGCTCTCGGCCAGCTTCACCGTCGGCTGACCGCCCGGGCCGCTCACCCGGCACCCGTCGTGCGGGAGCGCAAGCGCTTCCGCCATTCCTGCCGCACGTGCGGCAGGCCGTTGAGGTGCACGACCGGCACGGACCCGTCGCGCCACGCCGTCGCCCCGAGGACGATCCGGTCGGTGCCGGCGTGCGCCAGCAGGAGCGCCACGACGTCCGTTACTTTCTGCCGCACCGGTAATTACCGGGCAACACGGCGGATTCGCCGGTCGGAAACGGAGCAAATCCGTACCGCTGTCCGACGTAGCCGCGCGCCGGAGTTCACCCGCTCGGCGCACGGACCCGAATCTCACGAAGCGGTACGACGGGGCGGCCGCGTCTTCGCCGAACCGCCCGGGCCGCTTCAGTCCGCTACGCCGCCGGCGCTCGACCGCCGATCAGGCCGGCCGGACCGTCAGGCCCGGTCTCCGGCGGCGGAGTCGATCAGGCCCGCGGCGGTGCCGAGCAGGTGACCGAGGGCGTCGGCGAGGCTCGGGTGGCGGAATGCGTGGCCGGCCCCGGTCAGCCGCCGGGGTGTCACGCGCTGGTCGGCGATCGCCATTTCGCGGGCGCCGTCCTGGCCGAGTAGCAACCGGGGGCCGATCGGCGGCACCTCGGGCAGCGTCGGCCGGTCGAGCACGGTTCCCAGCGTGCGCGCGTATTCGGCGTTGCGCACCGGTTCCGGGCTCACCGCGTTGACCGGTCCACAGAGGACGGAGTCGGTCAGGGCGCGCAGGTAGACGTCGGCCAGGTCGTCGAGACCGATCCACGGCATCCACTGCCGTCCGGCGCCGAGCGGGCCGCCCAGCCCGGCGGCGAACAGCGGGTACTGCAGCCGTAGCAGGCCGCCACGCGGGCTCAGCACCAGGCCGGTGCGCACCCGGACCACGCGCAGCCCCGCCGCCGACGCCGGTTCGGTGGCCGCTTCCCAGTCCGCCACGACGTCGGCGAGAAACCCTTTTCCGCGCTCGCTTTCCTCGGCGAGGAGCTCGTCGCCGCGATCCGGCCCGTAGTAGCCGACCGCGGACGCCGAGACGAACACCTCCGGCCCGCCCGCGGTGCGCGCGGCCAAGTCCGCGAGCGCCCGCGTCGGCGCGATCCGGCTCTCGCGCACGGCCCGGCGGTGGCGGTCGTCGAACGGGCCGGCGAGCGGGGCCCCGGCCAGGTGCACGACCGCGTCGACGCCGGTGAGCAGGTCCGCCGCGGGGGCTTCCGGCCGCCACGTCCGCTCGCCGGGGTTCTCGGCGGGCCGCCGCACCAGCCGGACGACCTGGTGGCCGCCGGTGGTCAGCAAGGCCGTCAGCGCCGTCCCGACGAGACCGCTCGCGCCGGTCACCGCGACCGTCAGCGGATCGTGCCGGTAGCGCCGGTGCGCGGCCAGGTCGGCGGCCAGCTGCCGGTGCCGGTGGGCGGACATCGAGCGCCGGAACGCCTCGGGCGCCGGGGTGCCGACGTGGCCGGCTTCGGCCGCCGGCCGGACGACCGGGCGAAAGACCCTGGCCACACTCACCTCTCGATGCACAGACGATGCAGGTGCGCAAGCGTAAGAGAATCTTCGTCATTACGCTCGCCGAAGGATCCGGGCCGCGTTTCATTTTCGATGCAGCGCGTCAGCTGCCGAAAGCCGCCAAGGCGTCGGAGAACGACGGCGGCAGCGGCTCACCGACCGTCGGCAGGCCACGCCAGCCCGGGCCGGCCGGGCGCACCGGAACCCCCTCGGCGTGCAGCGTGCGCAAGGTTCGCACGTCCGCGGACGGCGACGTCATCGACCAGACCACCACCGCGCTCGGCGCGAACCGGCCGGCCACCACCCGCAGGACGTCCGGCGCCACCGGGCCGCTCAGGAACATCGCCGGAGCGCCGTCGTCGGCCAGCGCCGCGCTGAGCATCTTGACCGGCAGTTCGTGACGCTCGGCGGGTCCGCACACGAACAGGGCGGGACCCCGGCCGGCCCGCGCGGGCGCCGGCGCGCGCAACCGGTCGAGCGCCGCCGAAGCCGCGGCGGCCAGCGCCCATTCCGCGGCCATCGCGTCGCGGTCGCCTGCTCGCGCCCAGCGCTCCCCGATGGCGCGCAGGACCGGCGCCACGACCTCGGTCCACGATTTCGCGACACCCAGGCTCGCGAGCGCGTCGTCGACCAGATCACCGATCGCGGACACGTCGAGCAGTTCGGCGGCCTCGGCGATCCGCTCCCGTCGCCGGTTGACGGTCGTCTCCGCCGCCGACCGGGACAGCACCAGCCTGGCGGCGTCGCGTGCCCGGGTGCCCTGCGCCTGGAGCGCCCGCATCCGCCGCAGCCGATCGACGTCCTCGGGCGTGTAGCGGCGGCGGCCGTTCTCCTCGCGATCCGAGGCACCGATGCCGTACCGCTGCTCCCACGTCCGCAGCGTCACCTGCGAGACGCCGAGGGCCCGGGCGACCTCGCCCGAACTCAGGGAGCGCGACTCGGGTGTTCTGCTCACGCGGTCTCCCCGGACGCCGGCTGCACAGGTTTTGCATCACCGTACCCGCGAGGTACGCCCAAAACCGGGCGCCGAGGGGCCACGAAAGAACCAACTTGCGATGCATTTGCGATGCGCGCTCGGCGGGGGCGGTGGGCCTCGGCGCCGATCGCGTCTGGCCAAACCGGCCAAGGTGAGCAAAACTCACCTTCATGCCCGAACTGAGAGTTTTCAGCCTGCTTGCCCGGATCGGGTTGACCTGCTATGCGGCGGTGCACCTCGTCGTCGCGTGGCTGGCCGCCCAGGTGGCGCTCGGCGACAACGAGCGGGCCGACAAGGCGGGCGCGCTGCAGATCGTCGCTTCCGAAGGCGGGGCGTGGCTGCTCTGGCTGATCGCCGCCGGCACCGGGGTGCTGGCACTGTGGCAGCTCGCCGAGGCGATCACCGGCCACCGGAACGCCGACCCCCGGCGGCGCTGGGTGCGGCGGACCGTCAGCGGCGTCGAAGTGGTGCTGTACGGCCTCGTCGCCTACAGCGCGGGCAAGACGGCGATGGGCGCGTCCGGCAAGGCCGGGTCGGTGGTCGCGAGCGTGCTGGGCCGGCCGTGGGGCGCGGTCGCGGTGATCGCGGCGGGCGTCCTGGTCATCGTGGTCGCGGCGTGGCTCGCCTACCGCGGGGCGCGGAAGAAGTTCCTCCACGACCTCGACTTCGGCGGCGCGTCCCGCACCCTCCGGCTGTCCACGACCCGGCTCGGCCAGATCGGCTGGTGCGCGGTGGGAATCACCTACGCCACGGTGGGGGCGATGTTCGTCCTGGCGGCGGTCCGCTACGACCCCGGCAAGGCCGCCGGCTTGGATCCGGCGCTGAAGACGCTGGCTGTGCAGCCGTACGGACAGGTCCTGCTGCTGGCGCTGGCGGCCGGGATCGCGGTGTTCGGCGTGTTCGCGTTGCTGGAGGCGCGGTTTCGGCGGCTGTGACGCGGGCGATCAGCCGGGTTCGCAGGGGCGGGTCAGGCCCAGGTCGTCGGCGATGATCACCGCTTCGATGCGGTCGGGGGCACGGGGTCAGACCCAGTCCGCCGGGTCCAGGTTCGCGAGGACCTCGCAGTCGCACCCGCCGCCGAGCTCGCGCAGCCGGTCTTCGAGCGGTGCATGGGAACCCCTCCGATCAGCCGGGCCGCCGGGTCAGGCCGAGATCGTAGGCGATGATCACGGCGTGGATGCGGTCGCGAGCGCCGATCTTGGCCAGCACCCGGCCCACCTGGGTCTTGACCGTCGACTCCGACAGCACCAGCTGCTCGGCGATCTCGCCGTTCGTCCGTACCGCCGCCGGTCGCGGACGGCAGGTGGTGGGCGTAGGTGTCGAGGAGACGCCGGGTCAGGGCGGGGGCGACGACAGCGTCACCTCGGGCGACCGCGCGGATCCCGGCCGGCAGTTCCTCCGGGTGGGCCGGCCCGTCCAGGTCCACGCTAGAAGCGGAAGCGGCGCCATCGGTGGTATCGCCGGAGGAATCCGGGAATCCGGTGGTACCGCGTACTGCCGGATCGCCGGCGTTTTCCGGCCGGGTCCGCTCGAAGCGGCTACTGGTGCAGGTGCTGGGTCCAGTCCGCGGGAACCCGGTCGGCCGGGCCGGGCACGGCCTGGGTGAGCGGCCGGTGTTCGGGAGCGGCGAGCGCGGGGCCGGATTCGTACAGCACCTCTTCGCCGTAGTCCCAGAACCACTCTTCACCGGGCTCGAAGCTGCGCGCCATCCGGTGCCCGCTGGCGGCGGCGTGGCCGCTGGCGTGCTGAGCGGGTGAGGAATCGCAGCACCCGATGTGCCCGCACTCCGCGCAGCGCCGAAGGTGGAACCACCAGCCCTGCGGGTCGGCGGCCTCGCAGTCCGCGCACCCCGTACCACTGGGCGGCACCGAGGGATCCACTCCTTGCATGCGCACTCCTCTACTCGGTCCGGCACCGGACGCCCTCCACCTTAAGCGCTGCCGCCAGGAGGCCGCCGACCGAGCCGGATTCCCGCCGGCCGCCGTCGAAGAAACGTCGATTCTTTCGATTATTCGATTTCTTCGATCGCCGATCTTCCGCATTAAAGATCCGCATCGGCGAAAGGATTGACGGTAGGTACCGGGCATGTTGGAATATGTCCACCAATGGGCACGAGAGGTATCCGTCATGACTTCGAGAGCAACGAAGCTCCGGTCCGTCTTCCTTGCCGCCGCACTGGCCGTCACCGCGAGTGTGTCCGGGCCCGCTCCGGCCACCGCCGTCACTTCGCTGAATGCTTCGCAGGTCGTCGCCGACATGGGCGCCGGGTGGAACCTGGGAAATCAGCTGGAAGCCAACAGCAACGGCGTGCCCAGTGAAACGGCGTGGGGGCTGCCGGCCGTCACCCAAACGCTCATCGACAAGGTCAAGGCCGCCGGGTTCAGGACCGTCCGGATTCCCGTCTCCTACCTCGGTTACCTCGGTGCCGGCCCGAACTACCAGATCAACGCGGCCTGGCTGAACCGGATCCAGCAGGTCGCCGATTATGCCTACAAGCGCGGCCTGTACGTGCTGATCAACATGCACGGTGACGGCTACAAGACCGTCAACGGCTCCTGGCTGATCTGCGACTCCGGCAACCAGGCCACCATCAAGGCCAAGTACCAGAAGGTCTGGCAGCAGGTCGCGGCCCGGTTCGCCGGCTACGACCAGCACCTGGTCCTGGAGTCCATGAACGAGGAGTTCGACGGCCAGTACGGCAACCCGACGCAGCCGTGCTACTCGAACATCAACGCCTACAACCAGATCTTCGTCGACACCGTGCGCAAGACCGGCGGGAACAACAGTTCGCGGTGGCTGCTCATCGCCGGCTGGAACACCAATATCGACTACACCACCGGGAACTACGGCTTCACGCTGCCCACCGACCGGTTCCGCTCCTCGTCGGTTCCCGCCGCCGAAAAACGGATCATGATTTCCGTGCACTACTACAGCCCCTGGGACTTCGCCGGCGAAGAAAACGGCACCATCACCCAGTGGGGCCGGGGCGCGACCAATCCGGTGAAGAAGTCGACCTGGGGACAGGAAGACTACCTCGACGCCCAGCTGAAACTGGTGCACGACGCATTCGTCGTGAAGGGCTACCCGGTCGTCGTCGGCGAATACGGGTCCATCGACAAGTCCGCGTTCGATTCGGCCAACAACCGGTACCGCGCCGACTTCGCGCGCGCCATCGTGTCGACGTCCAAGAAGTACGGCGCCGCCACCGTCTACTGGGACAACGGCAACAACGGCCAATACGGCTTCGGCCTGTTCGACCGGAGGTCCTACGCGGTCACCCATCAGGGCCTCGTCGACGCCATCATGGGCGGCCTCGCCAGTCGATGACCACCAGCCCCGACCGGCGGTGACACCGCGACCGCGCCAGCGGGGTCCCGCCGCCGTGCGCGGAGGGCGTCGTTCGGCCCTGCGGTCCGGGACTTTCGGCCCCTGCGGCGTCAGGGGGTGCGGCGGCGCAGGGTCGCCGCCCCGAGCAGGAGCGCGAGGGCCGCGCAGCCGGCGATGATCCCGATGTCGCGAACCAGGGTGCCGTCGACTTCGGCCGAGCGGGTCACCTGGGTGAGCGCGTCCACGGCGTAGGACAGCGGCAGGACGTCCGACACCGCGCTCAGCACCCAGCCCATGTCCCCGCGCGGGACGAACAGGCCGCACAGCAGGAACTGCGGCAGCACGAACACCGGCAGGAACTGGATCGCCTGGAACTCGGTGCGGGCGAACGCGCTGACGAACAGGCCGAGCGCGGTGCCGAGGAGCGCGTCCAGGACCACGATGAGCAGCAGGACCCAGACCGGGCCCGCGATGTCCAGCCCGAGCCAGGTCAGGGAGATCCCGGCGGCCACGACCACCTGCAGGGTCGCGAGCAGGCCGAACGCCAGCGCGTAGCCGAGGAGCAGGTCGAGCCGGCCGATCGGCATGGTCATCAGCCGGGTCAACGTCCCGGTCGTGCGCTCGCGCAACGTCGTCACCGAGGTCAGCAGGAACATGATCGTGAACGGGAAGATCCCGAGCAACGCCGGCGCGACCGCGCTGAACCGCTGCTCCGAGTTGAGCACGTACCGCAGCAGGATCATCAGCACGCTCGGCACCGCGACGAGCAGCACCACCGTGCGCGGGTCGTGGCGCAGCTGGGTGAGGATCCGGCGGGTGGTGGCCGGCGCGTTCATCGCGCCGCCTCCGAACGGCCCTTGATCAGGCGCAGGAACGCCTGCTCGAGATCGGGCGCACCGGTCCGCGTCCGCAGCGTCTCGGGGGTGCCACGGGCGAGGAGCTTGCCGCGGTGCAGCAGCAGGAGGTCGTCGCAGCGCGCGGCTTCGTCCATGACGTGGCTGGAGATCAGCAGCGTGACGCCGGTGGCGGCCAGGTCGTGGAACAGTTTCCAGAGCTCGTCGCGCAGCTCGGGGTCGGAACCGACCGTCGGCTCGTCCAGCACCAGCAGCTCGGGGGTGCCCAGCAGCGCCACGGCCAGGTTGGCCCGGCCGCGCTGGCCGCCGGAAAGGCGGCCGACCAGCACGCGGGCCGACGTGGTGAGCCCCGTCCGGGTGATCACCCGGTCCACATCGGACGGCGGCGCGCCGAGCACCGCGGCGAAGTAGCGCAGGGCTTCGGTCACCGTCAGGTCCGCGTAGATCGCCGGTTCCTGGGTCGCGTAGCCGATCCGGCGGCGCAGCTCGGGGTGCCCCGCGGGCCGGCCGAGCACGGTCACGTGCCCGGACTCGACGAGCTGGACGCCCACGATCGAGCGCATCAGCGTGCTCTTGCCGCAGCCGTTCGGCCCCAGGAGCCCCGTCACCGTCCCGCGCCGCACGGTGAACCCGATGTCGCGCAGCACCTCTTCGCCGCCGCGGTGGACGCGCAGGTCCGCCACGACGATCGCCGGCTCGTCCACGGCGTCCTCCTTCCCCGCCCCGGGCTCCTCATGGTGAGCGCCGGCACGGCCCGGGACAAGGCCCGGGTACGGAGGAAGAAGAGCGGGCAGGCGCGCCGAGGGGGAGGAGGCGCACCTGCCCGCAGGGTGTGACGCTAGCGGACTCTCCGGCGGTTCGCCGATCGAGCGACCGGCGAGGCCGTCAGCCGCAGGTCTTCCCGTTCACCGCGAAGGTCGTCGGCGGCGGGTTGCTGCTGCCTGTGAAGCTGCCGTTGAAGCCGATCGAAACCGACTTGCCCGGCGCCACCGAAGCGTTCCAGGGCAGCGCCGTGGCGGTGACGCCCGCACCGGACTGCGCCCACGTCGCCGACCAGCCCTGGGTCACCTTCTGGGTGCCCGGGAAGGCGAACTTCAGCGTCCACGTCGGCCACGCCGTCGTCCCGGTGTTGGTCAGCGTGACGTAGGCCGTGAAGCCGCCGGTCCACGAGGTGGCCGTGTAGGCCACCGAGCAGCCGCCGCCCGAGGCATCCGGCAGCGTCGTGAACTGCGTCGACGCCGAGTCCGGCCCGGTGAGGCCGGCGCCGTTGCGGGCCACCACGACCACGGTGTAAGCCGTCGACGGCGACAGCCCGGTCAGGGTCGCGGTCGTTCCGGTGACGGTGGCGAGGACCTTGCGGGCCGAGCCGGTCACGCCGACGACGTCGTAGCTCTTGATCCCGCTCTCCGCGTCCGAGGACGCCGTCCAGGTCACCGTCGCGCCGGTGGCGGAGACCGCCGAGACGACGGGCTTGCCCGCGGCGGCCGGGGCGGTCGTGTCGACCGCGGACGGCGACTTCTCCGCGGTCCAGTTCGCCAGCCAGGCCAGTGCCGAGTTCCAGTTGATGGCGACCTCGTTCACCGAGTACGCCTGGATGTCGTCGACGAAGCAGCGCTGGGGCGCGCAGCCGGTGAGCAGCCGGGCCGCGGTCGGGTCCTGCAGGCCGCTGTTGGGCCCGCCGGAGAGCGCCCCGGGCGGCGCGGTCGGCAGCGACGGGTCCAGCTCGTGCGCCCAGAACCGGTGGTGCACGTTCTGCACGGCCTGGTCACCGTGGCCGGCGACGTAGGAGTAGTTCGCGGGGTTGCGGCCCAGCAGGTAGTCCATGGCCTGGAACGCGCCGTCGCGGTACTTGTCCAGCTTGGTGAAGTCGTAGGCCAGGGCCAGCACGACGCCGTTGTTGGCCACCAGGCCGTTGGATCCCCACTCGTACGTGCCGTCGGCCGTGCGGTAAGGCGCGGGGTAGCCCATGCCCGCCATCTGCGCGAGGTGGCTGTCGGCGGTCGTGGTGATGGCCGACTTGATCGCCGTGACGTCGGCCGCGGGCAGGTCGGTGGGCACCAGGGCCAGGGTGATGTCGCCGAGCGCGCCCGTCGAGCCCCAGTCGAAGCCGTGGGTGTTGAAGCTGACGCCCCGGTAGAGCGAGGAACCGGTGACGTCGGTGCGGTACCCGCTCTTGCCGGTCGTCGCGAAGAGTTCCGCGGCGGCCCAGTAGAACTCGTCGGTCACGGTGTTGTCGCTGTAGGTGCCGCCGCCGGTACCGTCGTTCGGGTCGGCGAGCACGTTCGGGTTGGCCTTCGCCGCGGCGTACGCCTTCTCGGCCGCGGCGAGCAGCTTCGCCGAGTACGCCGGGTCGATGGTCCGCCACAGCCGGGACGCCTGCGCCGCGACCGCGGCCATGTTCAGCGTGGCCGCCGTGCTCGGCGGGGAGAGCCGGCGCGGCTGGCTGTCCTGGTCGGGCCGGGTGGGCAGGGCGGTCCACTGCGCGTCGTGGATCTTGTGGTGCACCATGCCCGCGTTCGGCTTGCCGTCGGGCACCTGCATGGAGAGCAGGAAGTCGACTTCCCAGCGGGCTTCGTCGAGGATGTCGGGGACGCCGTTGCCCTGTTCGGGGATGGCCAGCTTCCCGTCGCCCAGCGCGCTCGCGTCGCCCAGCTTCAGCGCGCGCTCGTACTCGTCGAGCAGCTCCCAGGTCGCGATGCCGCCGTTGACGACGTACTTGCCCTGGTCGCCCGCGTCGTACCAGCCGCCGCGGACGTCGAGGGTGTAGCCGCAGTTCAGGTCCGACCGGCAGGGCACGTTGTTGTCACCCTGGTTCGGTGCCACGTTGACGTGACCCGCCGGGCGCGCGTAGGTCGCCCCGACGTACCGGGCGTCGATCGCGATGCCGCTGCGCTGGTGGTAGAAGAACGCCAGCGAGTCGTAGCGCAGCTTCTTCAGGCCGTCCGCGGAGATGTCGAACGGGAAGCTCGTCTCGGAGCCGACGACGAGGGTGTACCCGGTGCCCGCGGTGTCGTAGGCGGAGAAGTCGATGTCGTGGACGTTCTCGCCGGAGGCGGCGTCCGCGCCGCGGGGCCGGGTCTGGCCGGTGGTCACCGCCGTGCCGGCGGAGTTCCGCAACGTCCACGTCACCGGCGTCGAGGAACCGCTGATCACCGTGGCGTGCTTGGGCAGGCCGGGGGTGTAGCTTTCCTGGTTCACCCGGATGCCGCTCGTCGGCGGCAGGCCGCCGGGCGGGATGACCCCGCCGATCAGCGAGATGTTGTCCAGGCAGACGGTGTTGTTCGCGGCCTGGCCGCCGAACCAGAAGGCCAACTGGCCGTTGCCCGCGTTCGGGAAGTCCAATGTGGACGTGAAGGTGACGGTGAAGTGCTGGGTGGCGGGCGTGACCGTCAGGTCGGTGCGGGAGATCTGCCGGTAGGGCGAGACGGCCTCGCCCGCGACGGCGGAGATCTGCTGGGTGGTCGTGGCGTGCGCGTCGAACGTCAGCGTGTACTGCTGGCCCGTCTCGAACGGGACGCCGTTCTGGCCGGCCAGCGCGTCGTAGCCGTTGGCCGTGCCGCCGGTGACGTCGGTGCAGAACTCCCCGCCGGTGACGTGGCCGGTGGTCCCGGACCCGGCCCACCAGGGGTCGATGGTGCCGCCGGCGAAGGTGCCGTTGAGCAGCCGCTCGTACGTCGCGGCGGACGCGGGCACGGATCCCGCCGTCAGCCCGAGCGCCGTCACCGCCAGTAACACCAGACCAGCCCGGAATTTCCTTGCCCGCATTCGCCATCTCCTCGTCGTCGAGCCCGGCGGAAGTGGGAGCGCTCCCAGACAAGGGACTGTAATCATGCGCGTGCGCCTTTGGCAATGATCCGCGGACGGAGGGTGGACGCGCTACCGGCGTTCGTCTATACATACGTGGGCCACCGGGTCAGTCAGGCCGAAATTTTCGGAAAGTTTCGCGACCATCAGTGCGGCCGACAATGTTAACGCTAACTGTCGGTCCACCCGTCGGAAAGGGGCGACGATGCCCGCTCGAACCCGTTCACGGGTCCTGCACCTGTTCGCCGCGACGGCCGCCGCGCTGTCGTTGTCCGCCGCGGTCCCGGCCGTCGCCGTCGCCGCGCCGGGCAGCCCGGCGGTCACCCCGCCACTGGGCTGGAACAGCTGGAACAGCTTCGGCTGCAACGTCAGCGAAGCCACGATCCACCAAGCCGCCGACGCGATGGTCTCCTCCGGCATGCGCGACGCGGGCTACCAGTACGTCGTCGTCGACGACTGCTGGTTCGACCCGCAGCGCGACGCCCAGGGCAACCTGCGCGGCAACGCCTCGAAGTTCCCCAGCGGCATGAAGGCCCTCGGCGACTACATCCACGCCCGCGGCCTGAAGTTCGGCATCTACCAGGTCCCCACCGACAAAACCTGCGCCCAGCGCACCGGCACCTACCCCGGCTCCACCGGCAGCCAGGGCCACGAAACCCAGGACGCCCGCACGTTCGCCTCCTGGGGCGTCGACTACCTCAAGTACGACTGGTGCTCCCCCGCCGGCACCCGTGACGAGCAGGTCAGCCGCTTCGGCCTGATGCGCGACGCCGTGCGCGCCACCGGCCGCCCCATCGTCTACAGCATCAACCCCAACAGCTACCACGCCATCACCGGCGACAAGTACGACTGGGGCCAGGTCGCCGACCTGTGGCGCACCACCGAAGACCTGCTCGACATCTGGCAGAACGGCAACACCAACAGCTACCCCATGGGCGTCGGCAACGTCCTCGACGTCACCGCCCCGCTGGCCGCCCAGGCCGGCCCCGGGCACTGGAACGACCCCGACATGCTCGTGGTCGGCCGCCCCGGCCTGTCGCTGACCGAATCCCGCGCGCACTTCGCCCTCTGGGCCCTGATGGCGGCGCCGCTGATGGCGGGCAACGACATCCGCACCATGTCCGCGGACATCAGCGCCGTCCTGCGCAACCCCCGCCTGCTGGCCGTCGACCAGGACCGCCTCGGCGCCGGCGGCCGCCGGGTCCGCGACGACGGCAACGTCGAGGTCTTCGCCAAGCCGCTGGCCGACGGGTCCGTCGCCGTCGGCCTGCTCAACCGCGGCAGCGGCACCACCACCATCAGCACCACCGCGGCGCAGATCGGGCTCTCCGGCATCTCGTTCACCCTGACCGACCTCTGGACCGGCGGCACCTCCGCGAGCAGCGGAGCGATCAGCGCGAGCGTGCCCGCCCACGGCGCCGCCGCCTACCGCGTCTCCGGTGGCACCCCGCTCGCCGCCACGACGTCGCGGCTGCGCGGCGCCGGCGCCAACCGCTGCCTCGACGTCGACAACGCCTCCACCGCCTCCGGCGCGGGCACGCTGATCTGGGACTGCCAGACCGCCGCCAACCAGCTGTGGACCACCTGGGAAAACGGCGAGATCCGCGTCTTCGGCGACAAGTGCCTCGACGCCACGACCAGCGGAGCTCGCGTCTTCAGCCGCTCGTGCACCGGGCAGAGCAACCAGAAGTGGACCCTCGGCTCGGACGGCACGATCCGCAACGTCCAATCAGGACTGTGCCTCGACGTCGAAGGCGCCGCGACGGCCAACGGGACCCACGCGATCCTGTGGACCTGCAACGGCCAGGCGAACCAGCAGTGGAGCCGCGTCTGACCGATCGGCAACGCGCGACGCTGGTGCGGCAGCGGTGCCGCACCAGCGCACGCGGCGTTCGCGCGCCGCTCACGGGGCGCGGCGGCGGACTGGCTCAGCTCGTCCCGGTTGCCGGCCTCAGGTCCTCGGCGCAGCGCCGGGCGTGGGGGCCCGCGCTGCGCAGGATCTTCCCGAACCAGGCCGCGCACTCGGCCGCCAGCTCCTCGGGGCCGCCGGTCACGTCGAGGGCGGACGGCGTCGGCTCTTCCGGCAGCTCGTGCAGGCAGATGTGCAACAGGTCGCCTTGCGCGCGCCCGTCCCGGTAGTGGACGCCGAACTCGGCCAGCAGGAAGCTTTTGACGGGATTGGAGACCCTCGCGACCGCGATCAGGCAGGGGTGCTCGTCCTCGCGCCGGCTCGCCCAGCTCGAGGCGTGTTCGAAGTCCCACTGCGCGCTCGCCTGCTGCAGCGCGGCGAGGAACGCCTGTTCGTCCGGCCTGAGCTCGTCGCTGTCATGGTCGAGGTCGAACCACCGGGGCCACTTCGTCATCTGCCGAGGTTAAGGCCGCTCTCCTCACCGTGACCAGCGAAATTGCGGCGCTGCCTCGACGCCCGGTGGCCGATCGGGCTTCCGCTTCTCACCTGACCGAGGGACGCAGGAACGGTAACGCGCGGGCGGTAACGGAGCGATAACGGGATACGGACCGTCCGACCGCAGGAGAACTTTCGCGTGGAAACACCGTGCCGAGGCCCCATCGACGTCACCCGGGTCACCGGGTTCGACAGCGGCACCGCCGACCCTGACGACCTTCGCCGCGCCGTCGCGGCGTCACCCGGCTACACCCGCGCCGCCACCGAGCAGCAGGCGGCGGTGCTGGACATTGTGCTGCGCGTGGGCACCACGCCCCTTCCGGAGCCGCGGCGCCGGCGCGGGGTCGTCGGGAGGCTGCTCGGCCGCCGCTGAGCGCACGGAAAAGCCGCGACCGACGTGTCGGTCGCGGCTTTTGCCTGCGCCGGGTGGGGCCGGCTCACCGGTTCTGCCCGGTGGCCGGTCCCACCCGTGCCGGCGTCGGCGCCGGGATCGCTGCGTGCCCGGGACGGGGAACCGGAGTGTGCAGCTCGCTCCCTGTTCCGGGCACGCCGCACCACCTCGGGCGCGGCGCCGGATTCCGCGCCTCGGCCGGCATCCGCACACACAACGGGCGGCCGTGGCGCGGGGACTCAGTGACCCTGGCTGGTGCCACCGTCGGCGAGGCCGCTCGAGGCGCAGTTTTCCGGGTTCTCGCCGCTGGCCTCGTGCTCGCCCGGCGAAAGGATCGGCACGCCGATGCCGTTGAGCGAGTTCTGGATCGGCACCTGGACGCCGAGCACGTTGATTTCGTTGTCGCACACGCCGAGCGCGGCGTTGACGTTGTGCAGCACGTCGGTGTTGTTCAGGTTGAGCAGGCCGAGCTGGCCGGTGTGCCCACCGTGGTGGTGGTCATCGTGGCCGGCCGGCGTACCGGCGGCCGCGACGCCACCGGCCAGGAAAGCGCCGGCCGCCACGGCAGCCGTGACGAACCCGATCTTCTTCAGCATTTGTTCTCCTCGATCAGTCGGTGCATCGGACAGGACGGCGACGAGGTGTGTGTGCTCCGTCCCGCGTGAGGGAAACGTACTGAAAGAATGGTGTGAATTCCACCGCATGCCACCATTGGGTGCGCACCACAAGCCGCTGACCGGGCCCTGATTGGCCCGATCGGGTCAGCGAGGTTTATCGCGGAAGAACGGTTTTCATGAAACGAGCCGCATTCGCACACTCGTTCATGACACCATCACTCCAACAAACACCACGGAAACGAGGCGGAAGCCGTAGGCTCGGTCACACGGAACGCGTTCCCTTCGACCCCGGGAACGGGTTTCCGGCTGGTGAACCGGCGAGGTGTGAACCCCTCAGCCGAGCCCGCAGCCGGGCGACGCACAACCTCGCCGGTTCCCAGCCCCCAGCCAAGCCGGCGCGGACCGCGCGCTCAGCGTCCTCATCGGACAGCGCCGGGGCCGGCGTCACCCGGCCACGGTCGCCCTCCCCTCCTTTTCCGGACACAGCGAAAAGCCGCCGCACGGAAACTGCATCCGTGCGACGGCTTCTTCCCACCGGGTCGGTCAGTGGCCCTGGGCCGTCCCGCCGTCCGCGATGCTGCCGCTGGCGCAGTTCGACGGCGTCGAGCCTTCGGCTTCGTGCGCCCCCGGCGACAGGATCGGGACGTCGATGCCCTCGGCGACGTCGTGCAGCGGGACCTGCACGCCGAGCACGTTGACGTTGTCGTCGCAGACGCCGCCGACCACGTTGACGTTGTGCAGTGCGTCGAGGCTCTGCACGTTGGCCAGGCCGAACTGTTCGCTCTGGTCGACCGGGTGGCCCGAGACGCTGACGGTGGTCGCGGAGGCCGAGCCGCCGAAGGCGGCCAACCCGGCGGCCAGTGCGGTCGCGACGAATCCGAGCTGCTTGATCACGAGAAAAAACTCCTCAACTGCCCGCCCCGGTTCGGGGCGATACTTCACGGCGCGAACCTAGGCTGCGCCATTTCCGGAAAACCATTCATTCCGCCGGAGCGGAAAGTCACTCGCCCTGGCTGGTGCCGCCGTCGGCGAGCCCGCCGGAGGCGCAGTTGTACGGCGACTCGCCGCTCGCCTCGCTGGCACCCGGCGACAGGATCGGCACGCCGATGCCGTTGAGCGAGTCGTGGATCGGCACCTGGACGCCGAGCACGTTGATGTCGTTGCCGCAGAGGCCGAGCGTGCCGTTGACGTTGTGCAGCGCGTCGGTGTTGTTCAGGTTCACCAGGCCGACCTGACCGGTGTGGTCGTAGCCGTAGGTGCCGTGGTGGTGGCCGTGCTCTTCGTCCGGCGTCCCGGCGGACGCGATGCCACCGGTGACGAATGCCCCGGCCGCCATGGCGGCGGCGACGAAGCCGATTTTCTTCAGCATGGATTCTCCCTCGATAAGACAATTGTCTTCGATAAGACAGGTGCCAAGGCGGTATTCAACGTAGTGTTCCGCCTCGGTGGGAAAAACGTACTGACGCCCCGCCGGGCGTTCCAGCCGGTTCACCGATCGTGTGGGGTCCGCGAACCCCTGACCGGGGTTTGTGTAGCTCGAACGGGTGGCCCCCGGAGGTGATCACGATGTCGGCCGGAAGCCGGCGCCGGTGATCAACGAACCGTTGCTACGCCGCGTGTTCCGTCCACCGAGTCACTGCGGTGCGTCACGCTTTGGGGTTGCCGAACCGGCGCAGATCTGTGTCGGAGCGTGACGAATTCCCGAACCCCATCCTTCGAAAGTGAAGCCACTTCCGCGTTCCTACGCTTTGCCGGGTCACCCGGTACACGGGGCGGGACGTGAGGAGTCGTTCGTGGTGGATTACGCGGTGCTCGTGGCGTCCGCGGTGCTCTACGCGGTGGGGATCGTCGCGCAGAGCGTCGCCGCGCGGCGGGCCGGGAACCGGCCGGGCGCGGGACTGGGCCTGCTGGCCCGGCTCGCCGCCGATCGCCTGTACCTGCTGGGTTTCGCCGGTCAGCTGGGCGGTTTCGCGCTCGCGTTCTTCGCGCGGGCGTCCCTGCCGCTGTACCTGGTCCAGGCCGCGTCGTCGTCGGCCATCGGCCTGGCGACCGCGTTCGGGGTCCTCGTCCTCGGGTGGCGGATCCGCGCCGGGGAAGCGATGACGCTGGTGCTGCTGGCCTCCGGGCTGGTCGTGCTGGCCGGGTCGTCGTCGGCCTCGGTCGCGACCGATCTCCCGCCCGCCGGGGTCGCCGCACTGGCCGTCGTGGTGCTCGGCACCGGGCTGGCGATGATCCCGGCGGGCCGGGCGGGGACGTTCCTGCCGGCCGCGGTCGTGTCCGGGGTCGCGTTCGCCGTCGTGGCGGTCGCCAGCCGGACCCTCGCGCACCTCGATCTCCTCGCCCTGCCGGGAAATCCGCTGACCTGGCTGATGCTGGCGGCCGCGGTGCTCGGCCAGGCTTCGATGGCGGCCGCCCTGCAGCGCGGGCCGGCGGCGGCGGTCGTGGCCACCGCCGACGCGACGACGATCGTGCTCGCGTCGGTCACCGGCATCGCCGTCCTCGGCGACCACGTCGTCGCCGGGCAAGGGGCGTGGGTCGCCACCGGCCTCGCCGTGGTCGTGTGCGGTGTCCTGCTGCTCGGCCTGCAGTCGCGCGCCGGCGCGCCCGCCCTCGCGGGGGAAGCGGCGTGACCCCGCGGCCGCTCGCGAGCGTCTCGGTCGACCTCGACAACCTGTGGGCCTACCTCAAGACCCACGGTGATCCCGGCTGGCGCGACCGGCCCAGTTTCCTGCCGTCGGCGGTGCCGCGGCTGCTGGAGATCCTCGGCGAACAGGGCCTGACGACAACGGTCTTCGTCGTGGGCGCCGACGTCGTCCGCGAAGACGGCGCCAAGGCGGTCGCCGAGATCGCCGCGGCCGGGCACGAGGTGGCCAACCACTCCTTCGGTCACGAACCCTGGCTGCACCGCTACTCCCGCGAGCGGCTCGAGGACGAGCTGAGCCGGACCGAAGCCGCGATCACCGCCGCGGGCGCGCCCCGGCCCAGCGGGTTCCGCGGCCCCGGCTACAGCGTCACGCGCGACTTGGTCGAGCTGCTCGCCGAACGCGGCTACGCCTACGACGCCAGCACGCTGCCGACGTGGATCGGCCCGCTGGCCCGCGCGTACCACAACCGCACGGCGAAAGCCGCGGAAGAAGGGCTCGGCGAGCTGTTCGGCGGGGTCTCCCGGGTACTGGCGCCGGTGCACGCCTACCGCTGGCAGACGTGCGCGGGCAGCACGCTGGTCGAGCTCCCGGTGACGACGATGCCGCTGCTGCGCACGCCGATCCACGGTTCGTACCTCCTGCAGCTGCACGCGATCTCGCCGCGGCTGGCCCGGGCCTACTTCCGGACGGCGTTGCGGCTCTGCCTCGTCCGCGGGGTGTCGCCTTCGCTGCTGCTGCACCCGACCGACGTCCTCGGCGCCGCCGACGCTCCCGGCATGGAGTTCTTCCCCGGGATGGCGGCACCGGGTGCGCGGAAGGTGGCTTGGCTCGGCTGGGTGCTTTCCGCGCTGCGGGAGCACTTCGACGTCGTCGGCACCGGGGAGTACGTCAGCCGGACGGCCGTGCGGCGCACCCGGCCGGTGACCCGGTTGGACGCCGGAAGGTGATCGCTCACCCGGTCGTCCGGCCGGCCCGGCGCGAAAACCTCGAGACGACCCTGCTTCGGGTTCTCGCGTGCGCGACCGTCGGCTTGGCGCCGGTCGAGGGCTACCTGACGGCCGTGCAGAGCCAGCTCGGCAAGGTCGCGCCCGCCTTGCTGACCGTGGTCTGGCTCGCCGTGCGGATCCGCCGCCGGCAGCCGCCCCGGCCGGCTCCGCTGCACGCCGTTCTCGCGCTTCTCGCCGTCGTGCTGGCGGTGACCGCGTCCGCGCACGCGGCGGGCCCGTTCACCGCGGAGTACACCGTGCGCTGGCTGCCGTTCCTGGTGGTCACCGCGGTGCTCGCGGACGTCGCGAGCCGGGAGGTGCCGATCCGGTGGCTGCTGCTCGCGGCGGCCGCGGGCGCGACCGCGGCCGGCGCGGGTGCCCTCTACAGCCTGGTCGCCGAGGGCGAAGCGCGCGCGAGCGGGCCGCAGCCGGATCCGAACGACCTCGCCTACTTCCTCGTCGCGGCGGTGCCCCTGCTCGCGGCGCTGCACCGCCGGGGCCGGGGCGCCGTCCTGACGGCCGCGGGCATCGTCCTGGTGGCCGGCGCGACGGCGACGTTCTCCCGCGGCGGCGCGCTCGGCCTGACCGCCGCGGTGGGCTGGCTGCTGCTGCGGGGGGTGCTGCCGTGGCGGTTGCTCGCCGCCGCGGCCGTGGCGGTCGCCGGGCTGGGGCTGGGCGCGTGGGCGTTCGCCGGGCCGCAGCTGGACCGGGCCCTGCAGGAAAAGAGCTTCATCGCCGCGTCCAATGTGGACACCCGGGAACTGCGCTGGCAGGCGGCGGCCCGGATGCTGACCGCCCAGCCGGTGCTCGGCGTCGGCCCCGGCGGGTTCCGCGAGCACTACGCCGCCGAGTCGCACAACGCCGAGGTCGACGAGCAGACCCCGGTGGCGCACGACATGTACCTCGAGGTCGCCGCCGAACTCGGCCTGCCCGGGTTCGCGCTGTTCGCCGGGGTGGTCGCCACCGCGGCGGTGGCGAGCGAGCGGACGGTCCGGCGGGCCGGCCCCGGCACGCGGCGGACGGAGGCGGTCGCGATCCAGGCGTCGCTGCTGGCCGTCCTGGTGACTTCGACGTTCCTGTCCGAGCAGTACTACCTGCCGCTGTGGTCGCTGGCCGCGC
The DNA here is from genome assembly GCF_040638975.1 of Amycolatopsis sp. NPDC024027. NCBI lineage: Bacteria > Bacillati > Actinomycetota > Actinomycetes > Pseudonocardiales > Pseudonocardiaceae > Amycolatopsis > Amycolatopsis sp. NPDC024027. The sequence continues at coordinate 128,038 of NZ_JBEZYY010000009.1, read as the reverse complement.
TCGCCGTCGCGGCCGAAACCCGGGTTCGAGAAGGAAAGGGAAGCGCCGATGCGGGTGCTGCACGTGATCAGTGAGATGGGGGCCGGCGGGGCGGAGACGCTCGTGGCCGGCATGGTGACCCGCGGCGAGGAGTACGGCTGGGTGTCCGCCGTCGCCAGCGGCGGGGGTTTCCGCGCCGACGCGCTGGCCGCGGCCGGCACGCCGACGTTCCCCGTGCCGCTCGCCCGCCGCAGCAAGGCGGGGGTGCTGAAGGCGGCCTGGGCCACCCGCCGCGCGATCGCGCGGTTCCGGCCCGACGTCGTGCTGGCCCACAACGTCGGCGCGAGCCTGGTGGCCCGCCTCGCGCTCGCCCCCGGGCGGCGGCGGCCGGTCACCGTCTTCCACGGCGTCGCCGAGCCGGATCACGCGGCGGCGGCGCGGATCCTGCGCCGCACGTCCGGCCGGGTCGTCGCGGTCTCCGCCGCGACCGCGGACCGGCTGGCGGCGTCGGGGCTGGAGCGTCCGGTGGTGATCCGCAACGCGGTGTTCCCGAGGCCGCCGGTGTTCGGCCGCGCGGAGATCCGCGCGTCCCTCGGTGTCCCGGAGCGGACGCCGGTCGCGCTCTGCCTGGCCCGGCTGGAACCGCAGAAACGCCACGACGTGCTGCTGGACGCCTGGGCCGCGGTCGGCGGCGACGCCGTGCTGTGGCTGGCCGGCGACGGCAGCCTGCGTCCGGAGCTGGAGCGTCGCGCGCAGGAGCTGGGCCGCCGGGTCGAGTTCCTCGGCACCCGCGCGGACGTGCCGGACCTGCTCGCCGCGACCGACGTCACGGTGCTGACCAGCGACTGGGAAGGCCTGCCGCTGGCGGTGCTGGAGTCGATGGCGGCGGGCCGCCCGGTGGTCGCGACGGACGTCGGCGGGATCGCCGGGGTGCTGGCCGGCGGCGGCGGGATCGTGGTGCCGCCGGCGGATCCGGCCGCGACGGCCGCGGCGCTGACCACGCTGCTGTTCGACCAGGCGGCGCGGGAAACCACGGCGCTGGAAGGAATCCGGGCCGTCGAACGCGACTACGACCCGCACCCGCTCATGAAGTCCTACGACGAGTTGCTCCGAGGTGCCCGATGAAGTACCGCAGTGTTGTCTCGAGCGTCGCCGTGGCGCTGCTGGTGGGGGCGCTCGTGCTGATCGTCGGCCTGACGCGCGGCGCGGAGTACCAGGGCCGGGTGAGCCTGCTCGCCGGCCCCGCCGCGGCGGACGGTGCTCCCTACGGCGAGGTCGTGTCGCTGGCGTTGCCGGCGCTGGTCGAGCTGGCCCGCAGCCCGTCGGTGCTGGCGGCGGCGGCGCCGGTGTCCGGGTACGGCCCCGACGAGCTCGCCGGGCACGTGTCGGTCGAGCTGGTCCCGGCTTCGGGCCTGGCGCGGCTGTCGGTGCGCGCGGCCTCGCCGGAGCAGGCGGGCGCGACGGCGATGGCGCTGGGCAAGGCGATGATCGACGCGGATCTCCTCGCGCCGGCCGGGAAGCTGCGGACGCTGGACGCGCGGCCGGAGGTGCTCACGGTGGCACCGGACGTGCCGCTGGTGAGCGGGCTGGCCCTGGTCGGCGCGGTCGCGGCCGGGCTGGCGACGGCGGCCCTGCGCCGGTTGACCCCGCTCGGCGCCGGCCCGGGCCCGGTGCGCCGGGCCCTGGCGGCGGCGGGAGTGCACCGCCCGGTGACGGTCCTGCGCGAGGACGACCCGTCGGCGGCGGACCGGCTGGCGGTGCTCTGCCGCGCGGCCGGGCGGCCGGTCCGGGTGCTGCCGGTGACCCCGGAGCTGACCGAGACGGCGGCCAAGCTGGCGGCGGGATTGCCGGAGGAGCACGGAGAAGGCGCCTCGGTGGTGGCCGTGACGGCGGCGGGGCGCGACCAGGAGGACCTGACCGCGACGGTGGCTGTGCTGCCGGCGGACGCGGTGCTGGTGGCGGTGGTGCAGGCATGAGCGCCCGGCGACACACGGTTCCCGGCACGGTGTCCACGCCCGCCGGACCACGCCCCGCCAACTTGGCGACGGAGGTGCAGGCATGACCTCGCAACCCACACTTCCCGGCACGGTATCCACGCCCGCCGGACCACGCCCCGCCAACTCGGCGACGGAGGTGCAGGCATGACCTCGGAGCAAGACACCGCCGCTGCCCCGGCCGCCACCGGCCGCCACCGGCGACTCAGCCGCGGCGATGCCTCGCCGCGAAGCACCGCCGCCAATCCCGACCGGCGACCGGCCCGCACCCGCGGCCCAGGCCTGTCCCCGAAGCAGCGTCTCGTGCTCCTCTTCGCGACCCTCGCCGGAGCCGTGAGCACCTGGCACGCCATCTCCCCTTCGTGGCAGGTCCCGCTCCCCACCCCCGCCGTCCTCGGCGAGGAACGGTTGCAGGACTTCCGCGATGCCCTCTACTTCCCCATCCGCGAATTCCTCGGCGGCGGCAACCCCTACGACCCCGCCGTGATGGTCGGGCGCTGGCCGGTGCGGCAGGACTTCAACCTCTACCAGCCCTACCACCTCCTCCTGCACGCGCCGTTCGCGCTGCCCGGCTACCGCGCCGGCGCCGTCGCGTTCACCCTCTTCTCGCTGCTGCTGCTCATCGCGCTCGCCGCGTTGGCCGCGCATGCCGTCCGGCGGTACGTTCCGGTGCCGTTCAGCGTCACCACCGCTGTCGTCGCCGCGCTGCTGGTCACCAGCCAGGTCGGGAAGGCGCAGCTCTACGTCGGGCAGATCAACCCGCTGGTCGCCCTCGGCGCGGCCGGTGCCCTGCTCGCCCGGCACGACCGGCCCGGGTGGGCGGCCGCCGCTCTCGCGCTCGCCTGGCTCAAGCCCCAGTACGGCTTCCCGCTGGCCGTCCTGCTGTTCGCCCGCGGCTCGCGGCGGGTCGCCCTGCTCGGCACGGCCATCGCCGCGGCCGCCAGCCTGCCGGTCGTCGTGCTCCTCGTGGTGCGGGGCGGCGGCGTCGGGCCGTTCCTCGACGTCGTCGTCGCGAACCTCACCCACGCCCGCGGTACCGACTACGGTGCCGTCGATTCCGTGACCGCGCAACGCATCGACGTCGCCGCGGTGCTGTTCCGGGTCACCGGGTGGGTCCCCTCCGGCGTCGAGCTGGTGGTGCTGGCCGGTGTGCTGGTGACGAGCGCCCTGCTCGTCCGGACCGCGAAGGCGCCGATCGCCGATCTGCTGACCCTCCTCGCCGTGGTGGTCTGTGTGGTGCACCAGCCCGGTGACGTGCTGATCGCCGTCCCCGCGATGGCCGCGGTGGCCGCGCTGTGGTGGCGTCACCGGGGCGAGCCGGGCTGGGGTGCGGCGGGCCTGGCCGTCCTCGCGCTCGCCGTCCCCTTCGCCCACTTGTACACAGTGGACACTCTGGTGGGCTCGGTGCTCGGGTCGCGGGCCGCGGTCACCGTGGACGGGGTCGCGGTGGTCGTCGCGTGGGGCCTCGCCGTGGCCGCCGCACGCCGGGTGCGTCCGGCGTGACGGCCGCGCTCGGGACCCGCGCGGTCCGCGGCTCGCTGTGGCTGGGCGTGGTCAACCTCGTCAGCAAGAGCAGCCAGATGCTGGTCACGCTGGTGCTGGCCGCCCTGCTCAGCGAGGGCCAGCTCGGCGCCGTGGCGCTCGCGGTGGCGCTGGTGAACCTCGGCCAGGTCGTCCAGTCGATCGGGGTCTACGACGTCATCGGCCGCACCGAACGCGATCCGCGCCGGACGGCTGGCACGGTCCTGACGCTGAGCGTCGGCGCCGGGATCGCCCTGGCCGTCGCGCTGGTGGCCGCGGCCGGCCCGCTCACGGCGTTGCTCGGCACGCCCGACGCCGCCGGGCTGGTCCGGCTGGCCGCGCTCGGCCTGCCGTTCTCGGCGGCGGGCGGGGTGCAGATGGGGCTGATGCACCGGGAGCTCGACTTCCGGCGAAGGCTGCTGCCCGACGGCGGCAGCGCGGTGCTGGGCGCGGTGCTGACCGTCGTGCTCGCCGCGTGTGGCGCCGGTCCGGTGTCGTTGGTGCTCGGCCTGCTGGTCACGGCGGTGACGCAACCCCTGCTCGGCGCCCTGGCCCGCGGCGGGGTCCGGCCGTGCTGGGATCCCGCGGCGGCGCGCGAAGTGCTGCGCTGGGTGGCCGTGGTGGGGCCGGCGGCGGTCGTCGGCGCGCTGCTGGTCAACCTCGACTACTTCGCGGTCGGGCACGGGCTCGGGCCGGACGCGGTCGGCGTCTACTCGCTGGCGTACCGGCTCGCCTGGGTGCCGTACATCATGGTGGCGGTCGTCCTCGGCGCGGTCGCGTTCCCGGTGTTCACGCGGTTGCGGCGCGAGGGGACGCCGCTCGGCGGGGCGGTCACCCGGTTCACCCGCGCGGCGCTCGTGGTGACGGGCGGGTTGTACCTGGCGCTCGCGGTCCTCGCCGGCCACGTCGTGCTGCTGGGCGAGCGGTGGGCGGGCGCGGCCGGCCCGCTGGTGCTCCTGTCCGGCTACGGCGTGGGGATCTGCCTGCTGCAGATCTGGTACCAGGCGGTGAAGGCGACCGGGCACGTCCGGCGTTACCTGGCCCTGGAAACGACGCACCTGGCGCTGCTCGCGGTGGGCCTGGCGGTGCTGACCCACGCCGGCATCGGGGCGGTCGCGCTGGTGCAGTGCGGGGCGGCGTGGCTGGTGGTGCCGGCGGCGTGGCGGGTGCTGGCGGGACTCGGCGTGGCGCCTTCGGTGGCGGAGCTGGGCGGGATGTTCGCGCGCGTCGCGCTCGCTTGCGCGGCGGGCGCGGTGCCGGCGGTGGTCCTGGGCCGGTGGTTCGGGGACTCGCTGCCGGGCGTGGTGGCCGAAGCCGCGGTCCTCGTCGCCGGGTACGCCGGGGCGACCGTGCTGCTGCAGCGGCGTGCGCTCGCCGAACTGCGCCGGGGCGGTCTGCGGTGAAGCTCGCGCACGTTTCCCAGCCGGTGACCGCGGGGGTCGCCGTGGTCGTCCTGGAACTCGCCGTGGCGCAACGGGACCGCGGCTGGTCCGTCACGATCGTCTGCCCGCCGTCCGGCTGGCTCGCCGGCCGCGCCCGGGAACTCGGCCTCGAAGTCCGTGGCTGGGCCGCGCGCCGCGCGCCGGGCCCCGGCTCGGTCGCCGAGGCGCTGCGGCTGCGGCGGCTCCTGACCGACCTCGACCCCGACGTCGTCCACCTCCACAGCTCCAAGGCCGGCCTGGCCGGCCGGCTGGCCGTGCGCGGCGGCCGTCCCACGGTGTTCCAGCCGCACCTGTGGTCCTTCGAGACGGCCGGCGGCCCCCTGCGCCGCGCGTCCGCCGCGTGGGAACGCCTCGCGTCGCGGTGGACCGACCTCGTCGTGTGCGTCAGCGACGACGAACTGGCCGCCGGCCGGGCCGCCGGGGTGACCGCCGAAGCGGAAGTCGTCTGCAACGGCGTCGACACCACCCGGTTCGTCCCGGGCGACCGGACCGCGGCGCGACGGCGGCTCGGGCTGCCCGAACACGCGCCGATCGCCGTCTGCCTCGGCCGGCTCGCCGAGCTCAAGGGCCAGGACCAGCTGCTGTCGGCGTGGCCCGCGGTGCTGCGGCGGCTCCCGGACGCGCAGCTCGTCTTCGCCGGCGACGGGCCGATGGGCCCGGTGTGGCGCGAGCGGCACCCGGTGGCGGGACACGCGTCCGTGCGCTGGCCGGGGCACACCGACGAGCCGGCGGCCTGGTACACCGCCGCGGACGTCGTCGTCCTCCCCTCGCGCGCCGAGGGCATGGCGCTGGTGCCGCTGGAGGCGATGGCGTGCGCGCGGCCGGTCGTCGCGTTCGACGTCGGCGGGATGCGCCAGAGCGTCGCGGACGCCGGCGCGGTGCTGCCGCCCGGCGACGTCGAACGGCTCGCCGACGCCGTGGCCGCGCGCCTGGCCGACCCCGGGCTGGCCCGGCGCGAAGGCGAACGCGGCCGCCGCCGCGCGGAACTGTCCTTCGACCGGGGGCGGATGACCGACCAGATCGCCGCCCTCGTCGACAAACTCACTCCGTCGGAGCGCCTCTCGTGACCCGCATCGCCTATCTGCTCACCCAGGACCGCGGCGGTCCGGTGGACGTCACCGTCCGGCTCGCCGCGACGCTGGCCGCCGACGGCCACGACGTCCGCGTCTTCGGTCCCGTGCCGGCGCGGGGAGCCTCGCTGCTCGACGGTCACCACGAGGAACTGGCGGTGACCGACAAGGAAGACCTCGCGGCGGCGGGCCGGGCGCGGGCGGCGCTGCGGGCGTGGCGGCCCGACGTCGTGCACGCACAGGACCGGCGCGCGGGGCTGGTGATCGCGGGGCTGCGGTTCGCCCGCGGCACCCGGCCGGCGCTGGTCCAGACCTACCACGGCGTGCCCGACGACGTCGCGGAGCCGTGGTTCCGGGGCGAGCGCGGGGCGGCCGGGCCGTCGGCGTACACGCGGACGGTGCTGGCCGGGGACGCCGTCGTCGCCCGCGTCCTGGACCGGACGATCGTGCCGGCCGAGGCGATGGGAGCCTTCCTGCGCCGTCGCCTGCGGGTGCCCACCGGGCGGCTGGTGCACGTCGACAACTGCGTCTCCCCGGCCGAGCCGTCTCCGCCGCGCGGGCCGGTGCGGCACCTCGTCTTCGCCGGGCTTCTGGTGGAGCGCAAGGGAGTGCTCGACCTGCTGGCGGCGTTGTCGCTGCCGGGCGTGCTGCCTCCGGACGCGCGGCTGACGGTGGTCGGCGACGGCCCGGAACGCGCGGCCGCGGAACGAGCCGCGCGGCAGCCGCCGCTGGCGGGGCGCGTGACGTTCCTCGGCTTCCGCCCGGACGTCCCCGCCCTGCTCGCCGGGGCCGACGCGCTGGTCCTGCCGTCCACCATGGAGCAGCAGCCGCTGGTGGTGGCCGAAGCGATGGCCGCGGGCAAGCCGGTCCTGGCCACGGCCACCGGCGGCGTCCCCGCCATGCTCGACGTCCCGGACGCCCCCGCGTTCCTGGCCCCACCGGGCGACGTCCCGGCCCTCGCCGACCGCCTACGGGCCCTGTTCGCCGAGCCCGACCCGGCCCTCCTGGGCCGCCTCCTCGCCGAACGCGCCCACGCCCGCTACCGCCCGGAGGCCTGCGCCCGCCGTCACCTGGACCTGTACGACCAGCTGACCAGGTCGTGTCGTCCCGCCAATCACGCGTGATGCCCCTTCAATCACGCGAGATGCCCCTCCAGTCACGTGTGATGCCCCTCCGATCACCGGGCTTCGCGTGCTCCAGGGCGGAACTCGCGTGACGGAAGCGGAACTCGCGTGATTGGGAGGGCATCTCACGTGATTGGGGAGGCATCACATGTGATTGGGAGGGCGACACGGGCTAGTGGGCCCAGAGGCGGCCGATCCGGAGCTCGTCGCGGGTGATCCGCCAGGTTCCCCGCTTCACGAGTTGCTGCGGGTCGACCAGGACGACCGCGTCCGCGGCTTGCAGGGTGAGCGGGGGCGGAGCCGGGGTCGACGTCGGTGACGCCGGGGTCGAGGTGGGTGCCGAGGTCCGGGTGGGGGGTGTGGTCCGGGTCGGGGTGGGGGTTGCGGTGGGTGCGGGGGCGCCGGGGGCGACCAGGCCGTCCGGGGGCACCACGGTCTGGGTGGACGCCGTCGTGTTGACCGCGACCCAGCCGTGGGTGAACGTCCGGGTCCAGACGCCGTTGGCCAGCCGGCTCGCCGCGTCGATCGCCTCGCCCAGGCCGGAATCCTGCAACGCCGACCACTCCGGGTCGCGGTAGTCGTCGGTGGTCGCGCGGGTCCAGCAGGTGCGGGGGCCGGCGAGCAGGGCCGCGCTCGCGTAGCCGGAACGCTCCTCGCGCGCGTTGTGCGTCCGCGTGACCAGCAGCAGCAGGGACTCGCCGAGGGCGGCCTGCGCGCGCAGCTCCTGGAACTCGTTGCCGCGGAAGGTCAGCAGGCCCCCGGTGCCGCCGTCCTCGCGGAAGCCGAAGTTCTCCTCCATCGCGCCGCCGAAGCGGGAGTGCGCGGTCCAGCGGCCCGGCACCAGGTGCGTCTCGGACACGTTGGGCACCAAGAGCTTTTGCGCGTTCGTGAGGGCGTCGCCGGCCTTGGCCAGGAACGCGTCCAGGCCGTCGCGGAGCTTGCGGTCGGTCTCCGCGACGTTCGCCGTGCCCGCGAGCACCGCGGACGAATAGTGACTCAGGGAGTTGAAGTCGTTGTCCGCGAGCACCCCGTCCCAGCCCTCGCGCTTGACCTCCGCCACGACGGCATCGGTCCAGGCCTGCTGGTAGTCCGGGTTCCACACCGTCATCTGCCAGTGCCGCGGGTAGCCCTGCCACTCGATCCGCCGCCCGTTGACGTCCTGGGCGAACCAGTCCGGGTGGTGCTCCTGGGCGGCGACGTAGCCGATCCCGCTCGGCAGGAAGACCGCGTCCTGGCCGCCGTCGACCGCGCCCGGGTAGTTGCGCGTGCTCGACAGGTCCTTGTACACCAGCACCTTCACCCGCGAGTTGAGCTGGTGCAGGCGGCGCATGGCCGCACCCTGGTCGGCGTTGAGCACGACGACCTGGTAGCGCTTGGCCGCCAGCTCGATCTCCTGTGCCGTCGGCGGCCGGCCGATCCCGTACCACCACGCGCAGGGCGCGAGCGGCTTCGGCGGCGGGGCCGCGATCTCCTGCGCCGAACTGGCGACGCAGCCGGCCAGGCAGCCGGCCAGCAGCACGAACGCGGCCGTCCAGCTCGCCACCGGGTGGTGGCGCATCAGCGTTGCCTTCGGCACAGCAGTTCTCCCACCGTGAGGATGATGATCTTGACGTCGAGCCACAACGACCAGTTCGCGATGTAGTAGTTGTCGTAGCGCGCCCGGTCCGCGATCGAGGTGTCGCCGCGCAGGCCGTGCACCTGCGCCAGGCCGGTCAGGCCGGTCGGCACCCGGTGCCGGGCCCAGTACAGGTCGTGGACGGCGGAGAACTCGTGCACGAACACCGGCCGCTCCGGCCGCGGGCCGACCAGCGACATGTCCCCGCGCACGACGTTCCACAGCTGCGGCAGTTCGTCCAAAGAGGACCGGCGCAGGAAGCGCCCGACCGGGCCGACCCGGTGGTCGCCCACGACCGACCAGCGGGTCTGCGAATCGTCGACGGCGGCCTGCCGCACGCTGCGCAGCTTGTAGAGCACGAACGTGCCGCCGTCCATCCCGACGCGCACCTGCCGGAAGAAGACCGGGAACCCGCTCTCCACCGCGACCGCGAGCGCGCAGACCGCGATGACCGGCGCGAGGACGACGAGCGCGGCCGCGGCCAGCGTCGTCTCGACGGCGCGCTTGACCCACCAGCTCGGCCGCCGGGTCGGCGCGCCGCCCAGCCACACCAGCGGGTAGCTGCGGAGCCGGTCGACGCCCGGGCCGTCCGGGCAGAGCTCGAACAGGTGCGGCAGCACCAGGGTGACGCACCCGAGGCGGTGCGCGGTGATGGCGGCGTCGACGATCGCGCTTTCGCGGTCGTCGGCGGGAGCGAGGACCACCGTGCCCGCGCGCAGCCGGGCGATGGCCCCGGCGAGGTCGCCGTCGATCCGCTCGACCGGCAGCCCGGGCGGCACCGCCTCCGGGCCGGACGCCGCGACGCCGACCGGCAGCAGCCCGAACTCGGGGTGCTCCAGCATGGTGCGGACCAGTTCGCCGCCGATCCGGCCGGACCCGACCACGACGGCCCGGTCGCAGCGCCGCAGCCGGCGCCGGCCCCAGCGGCCGAACGCGAAGACCGCCGGCCGGACCGCCTCGCTGAGCACGGCGAAGCAGAGGACCAGTTCCTGCATCCGCGCCGTGGCGTCGCCGTCCATCCCGGCCACCAGGCCGAAGCCGGTGACGAGCGCGAACGCCAGCGCGGTGGCGGTGACCGAGCGCGGCAGGTCCTGCAGCCAGGAGAGCCAGAGGCGGCGGCGGTGGACGCGACCGGCCACCCGGGCGCCCGCGAGGGCCGCCGCGGTCACCGCCGCGCACGCCGGGCCGGGCCCGGTCCGCAGCACCGCGGCCAGCCAGGCGGCGCCGTCGACGGCGACGAGCAGCACGGCCACGGCGTTGATCCGGGCGAGCAGCGGGCGGGCGCGGACGGCGTCGCGCGGCCGGTCGCCCGGCCGGATCCGCCGCTGCGCCGGCACCGCTTCGGTGACGACCGTGTCCCTGAGTTCAGTCACCGGTCTCGACCTCTACTTGACATGAGGATTCCATTCTCGCTTTCTTCACGACTCAGCCATTCGAGGCAACACCGGCACGATCGGGTGATTTTTTCCTTGAAAGCCCAGAAATGCACTCGATCGGGGCGTCCAGCGAACCCGATCCGGTGATTTCAGGAAACACCAAGTAGTTCCGATGACGCGCATCCTTCCGGGGGACTTCCGGGGCCACTAAAGAAACCACACAACATAGCCGAATAGGACTGGACGGCCGCACCAAACCCGAGTCCGGACGGGTGACGGCCCAAAAACGAGGACAACCAGACGAGGGGAACCGTGGCGCTCGAAGAAACCACCCTGGCCACACTGTCCGAACCGGACCGCACCGGTCCGGACCCCGCCGGGGGACGGACCGGCGGACGGGCGCACGTCGTGCTGCCCGCGTTCAACGAAGAAGCGTCCCTGCCGCCGCTGCTGCGCCGGCTCGCCGACGTGGCCCGCACCGAGCAGGTCACCGTCTGGGTCGTCGACGACGGTTCCGCCGACGCCACGGTCGCCGTGGCCGAAGCGGGCTACGGCGGGCTCGACGTCCGCGTCGTGCGGCACGTGGTGAACCTCGGGCTCGGCCGCGCGGTGCAGTCGGGGCTGCGGGCGGCGCTGGAGGAAGCCGGCCCCGACGACGTCGTCGTCGTGATGGACGCCGACGACACGCACGACCCGGAGCTGATCCGCGCGCTGCAGGCGGAGATCACCGCGGGCGCGGACGTCGCCATCTGCTCCCGGTTCGTCCCCGGCGGCGACGACCGGACCGCCCCCTTCGGGCGGCGGCTGCTGTCCCGCGGCGCGGCGCAGCTGTTCCACCGCACCCTCGACGTCGACGGCGTCCGGGACTTCACCAGCGGCTACCGCGCCTACCGGGCGTCGCTGCTGGCCCGCGCCTCCGCCCACTGGGGCGAGCGGCTCATCGAAGAGCAGGGGTTCGCCTGCATGGTGGAGCTGCTGCTCAAGCTGCGCCACTGCCGCCCGGTGATCACCGAGGTCCCGCTGGCCCTGCGGTACGACCGCAAGCAGGGACCCAGCAAGCTGAAGCTGCGGCGGACCGTCGTGCAATACCTGAAACTGCTCGCGCGCGACCGGCTGAGCCCGGCGCCCTACCGGAAGCTGTGACCCGGTGACCCATCCCGACTCCGCGCACGTCGCCGTGATCGGCGGCGGCATCTGCGGCCTCGCCGCCGCCCACCGCCTCGTCCGCCGCGGCACCCGCGTGACACTGCTGGAAAGCAGCGACCAGCTCGGCGGCCTCGGCACCTTCTTCGCCCACGGCGACGAGTGGGTCGAGCGCTTCTACCACTGCATCATGCCGTCCGACGCGAGCCTGTTGGCGCTGCTGGGCGAACTCGGGCTCCGGGACGCGGTGCGGTGGCGCGAAACGACGATGGGCATGGTCGTCGAGGGCCGCCGCCACCCGTTCAACTCCCCGCTCGACCTGCTCCGCTTCTCCCCGCTGCGGCTGCCCGACCGCGTGCGCTTCGGCGTGGTTTCGCTGCTGCTGCGCCGGTTGGGGCGGGGCCGCGACCTCGACACGCTGCGCACCGAGGACTGGCTGCGCGGGCTCTACGGCGACGTCGTCTGGGAGCGGCTCTTCGCGCCGATGTTCGGCTCGAAGTTCGGGCCGTCCTTCGGGGACGTCCCGGCGCTGTACCTGTGGCAGCGGCTCGGCCGCGAGCGCAACGTCGCCACCCGCGGCTACCCGGACGGCGGCTACAAGACGATCATCGACGGGCTGCGGACGTCGATCGAGCGGGCCGGCGGGGTGGTGCGGACGGCCACCCCGGTCCGCCGGCTGCACAGCACCGGCGGCCGCTCGGTCCTCACCCTGACCGGCGGCGAGGTCCTCGACGCCGACCAGGTGATCTCCACCGTGCCGCTGCCCCTGCTGCGGCGCATCGCCGACGACGCGCTCGCCGCCCGGCTGCCGGCGACCGACCTGCCCTACCAGGGCGTGGTCACCGGCGTGTTCTTCCTCCGGCAGCCGGTCACCGAGCACTACTGGACCCCGGTGCTGCACTCGGGCACGGAGTTCGACGGGGTCGTCGCGATGTCCGCGCTCGCCGGCCCGCGCGACGGCCGCCACCTCGTGTACGTCATGCACTACACCGACCGCGACTCGCAGCTGTACCTCGACGACGACACCGCGATCGCGGCCCGCTGGTCGGCGCAGCTGCGCGGGCTGTACCCGGAGCTCGGAGCCGGCGACATCGAAGAGGTGCGGGTGTTCAAGGCGCCGTTCGTGGAACCGGTGTACCCGCTGGGATATCTGGCCGCGCGGCCAGCGGTGACCGTGGACGGCACCGGCCTGCTGCTGGCCACCACCGCCCACGTCTACCCGGACGTGACGAGCTGGAACTCGAGCGTCGCCTTGGCGAACGACGTCGTCGCCCTGCTGGCGGATCAGCCCGCGGTCACCGAACCGGCGCGCTGATCGAGGAGGGCGCCGAGCGCCGTCACGATCCGGGCGGAGGCGGACCCGTCGCCGTACGGTGACGGGAGGTGGCGGAGGCGCTCGCGGTGGCCGGCCACGTCGTCGAGCCACCGCGCCACCTCCGTGCCGATCCCGGGTCCCGGCAGCACCCGCGTGCCGAACGTGCCGGCGATCTCGGGGCGCTCGGTGCTGCGCCGGACGACGACCACCGGTCGCTTGAGGACACTCGCTTCCTCTTGGATGCCACCGGAATCCGAGACGATCACCGCCGCCTCGGCGGCGAGCGCCAGGAACGCCGGGTAGGCCTGGGGTTCCAGCTCGACCAGCGGCTCGAGCAGGTGCTGCAGGCCGGCTTCCTCGACGCTCTTGGCCGTGCGGGGGTGCAGCGGGAACACCACCGGCAGCGGCAGGCGGCCCAGTTCGCGCAGGATCACCGCGAGCCGGCCGGCGTCGTCGACGTTCTCCGGGCGGTGGATCGTGGCCAGCACGAACCGGTCCCGCTCCAGGCCGCGGGCGGCCAGCACCGCTCGCCGGTCTTCGGCGGACGGGAGCGCGGCCTGCAGTGCTTCGACGACGGTGTTGCCGGTGACGGCGATCCGTTCAACGGGCACGTTTTCCGCCAGGAGGTGGGCGCGGTTGAGCTCGGTCGGCGCGCAGCACAGGTCGGCGAGGTGGTCGATCAGCACGCGGTTGTGCTCCTCGGGCATCGCGCGGTCGTGGCTGCGCAGCCCGGCTTCGACGTGCACCAGCGGCAGGTCGTGCGCGTTGGCCGCCAGCGCGCCGGCGAGCGCGGACGTCGTGTCGCCCTGGACGACCACCACCCGGCCGGGCCGCTCCGCCAGGACCTCGTCGACCGCGCTGACCGTCCGGCCGAGCTGGCCGCCGCGGCGGCCGGCGCCCACGCCGAGCTCGTGGAACCGGTCGGACGGCGGCAGGTCCGCGCGGATGCGCGCGTACAGCGAGCGGTCGTAGTGCTGTCCCGTGTAGACGACGGCACACTCGTCGCCGAACACCCGCATCAGCGGGGCGAGCTTGATCAGTTCCGGCCGCGTGCCGCAGACCAGCGTGATCCAGCCGGTTCCGGCGGGCCGCACCGCCGGGGAGCTCCCGGTGGCGGCACGGAAATCTGCGGTGGTCGTCGGCATGCGGTGCGGTCCTTTCGGGCGGTGAGTTCGCCGCACGCTACTCACCGGAACCGCTAAACCGGGGGCGACTCAGTCGATCGTGTGACGACGCGGTGTCGCATCGGGGAATTGCGGACGCCCTAGGATGGGGCCGATCGGAATACCGGACAGGACGGCCCGCTCTTGCTCAAGAAATTCGCGGTACTGGCGCTCGTGGCGCTTTCGGCCACCGTTTCCGCCTCCGCCCCCCGTGCCGACGCCGCCCCGAACCTCCTGCTCCCCGACCTCCGCCAGGCCGTGCCGGGGTGCGCCGGCGGCAGTTCCGGCGAACTCCCGCTGTGCACCGCCTGGGACGTGTGCCCGGTGGTCGACCCGGCCGCCCCCAACGGCCGCTGCGTCGCGCCGTCGGTGGCGAAAGCCGTCCGGTTGCGGTTCACCAGCGCGGAGGAGAACGTCGGCGACGGGCCGCTGCTGCTGTACGGCCGCCGCGACAGCACGAAGCAGGAGACCATGACGGTCCGGCAGGCACTGCGCAACGGCACGGACGGCTCGATCCCGGGCAGCTACGAGGCGGCGCAGCGCGCCACCGGGGCCTTCACGTACTACGAGCCGGCCCTCGCCCACCAGCACTGGCACCTGATGAACTTCGAGCACTTCGCGCTGGTTTCCCGGCAGGGCGAGACGGTGGTCACCGACCGCAAGAACGGCTTCTGCCTCGGCGACCGCTTCCGGGTGCACGACATCGACCGGGTGAAGAACGTACCGGGCGACACGGGTGCCGACGCCGACCTCGCCGGAAAGCTGCGCGGCAACATGTGCCGCCACCACGAACCCACGGCGCTCGAGGTGCTCGAGGGCATTTCGGTCGGCGCGGGCGACGACTACAAGTACCCGGTGGACTTCCAGTGGCTGGACATCACCCACGTCCCCACGGGCACGTACGACCTGGTGAACACGGTCAACGCCGACCGGACGCTGCTGGAGACGAACTACCAGAACAACTCTTCGGCGGTGGCCCTGGCCATCGCGTGGCCGCTGGGGATGCCGGGATCGGACGGGACGATCCCGGCCGCGCCGGTGGTCAAGCTGCTGCGCAGCTGCCCGGGACAGCCCCGCTGCGCCTGAGGGATCGGCTGTACGCCGCCTGCGGTGGCCGCCCGTGCGGGCGCCTGCGGTGGCCGCCCCTGAGGGCGCCGGCGAGCGGGATGCCGGTGGCGTCGGTGATCAAGTGACGCTGGGAGCCGAGCTTGCGCCGGTCAACCGGGCTCGGCCCGGTGTGGTCCCGCGGGTGAGTGGAGTCGACCAATACGGCGGCCGCGCGCACTTCGGCGAGCAGCCATCGCGTGGCCGCTGGGGATGCCGGGATCGGACGGGACGATTCCGGCCGCGCCGGTGGTCAAGCTGCTGCCCGGGACAGCCCCGCTGTGCCTGAGCCGCCGGCCGTGCGGCTGGACGCCGCCGCCGAGCTCGAAGGCACTGGGGCTCGGGCGGCCGGTTCGCGATGCTCGGCGGGCCGGCCGGGAGCCCGCGGCCTGAGCCGTTGAGGCACCACCCCCGCGCAATGCTCGGCGCACCGACCGAGAACCCGCAGCCTGAGCCCGTTGGGGCACCGCCCCCGCGCAATG